>JAZKBZ010000153.1:16620-19592 GCA_040388315.1 Pseudomonadota bacterium
GGAGCCACAGCGGGTGCAGGTCGTGTCGAACATCGGGCGGTCAGCGCCGCCGGGCGGCCCTCGCGCCAGTCCTCCCAGGGGAAGAACCGGCTCCAGTCGGCCCAGGCGGTGTCCGGCGCGTGCGTCTCCACCGCCTGGGGGGTGAGGGCGAGATAGCCCACCGAGATCACCCGCGCCGCGCCGGCCCCGGCGCCCATGTCGGCCAGGGGCGCGTCGCGGCCCTTGTCGCCGAAGGTGTAGAGCTGCTCGACATAGCCCAACTCGAACCGCGTCTGGGCGGTCACGAAGGCGCGCAGGGCCAGTTCGAAGGTGCGGTGGCCGTCGGGGTCGAAGGGACCGAAGGGCAGGCCCGCCTGCTGGCCCTGTGGCCGCACGGTGAGCACCACCGCCTGGCCGTCGCGGATGGCCACCACCACGGCCGACAGCCCGATGACGACGGCGCGGGCCATCCTAGTGCCGGGCCGGGAAGTCGAAGGGCTTTCCATGGCCCGCGAAGTCATTGCCGCCCATGGCCGCCACGGCGTCGGCCATCCGGCCGCGGCGGCCCAGGATGTCGTCGGCCAGGGCCACGATGCGGCGGTTGGGATAGGCGTGGCGGGCGGCCCGGCGCATCACCAGGGCCATCTCCAGCTCGTCGGCCTCGGGATTGCGCGCGCAGGCCAGGACGAAGGCGCTGGCGGTGGAGCGGCTGATCCCCGCCCAGCAGTGGATCAGCATGGGGGCGTCGCCCGTCCACTGCCCGCCGAAGGCCAGCAGGTCGCGCACCAGCTGCTCGTCGGGCGGGATCATGCCGTCCATGGGCTCGGCGATGTCATTGACCCCCAGCCGCAGGTGGTTGGCCGGCGTGATCGCCGCCGGGGTCTCGATCATGCTGGAGGGGTCCAGCAGGGTGATCATGTGCGACGGCCGCCGGGCCGCGATGACGGCGGGAACCTCGGCCAGTCCGCAGATGATGAAGGTCACGCTCACTCCGTATCGAAAGCCTGGGGCGTGACGGAGAATCCCGCCGCCTCCGACAGCACATGGTAACGCTGGATGTAACGTATCTGCGCCTGTCCCGCCGACAACGGTTCGATGTGCAGTTGGTATCCCGCCGGCGGCGGATCGAAGAACTCGATCGACTCCGCCTCCTCGAACCCCGCCAGCTGCGTCGCCTCGAAATAGGCGCAGGCCCGGTCGGCCTGCTTGATCAGCTTCTTGATCGCCGGCGGAACCTTGGCCGGCAGCCCGAACCGCGTATGGATCGCAATTTCCAGTCGTTCTTCAAACAACTTATAGTCGTATCCCAGCGCCGCCTTGAACGGGCTGATCATGTCGCCGATCACGTACTCCGACGCGTCGTGCAGTAGCGCGGCCAGCCGCCAGCGCGGCTCCAGGTCCGGCTGGATGTGGGCGCAGATCTCCTCCACCACCACCGAGTGCTGGGCCACCGAGAAGGCGTGCTCCCCCACCGTCTGGCCGTTCCAGCGCGCCACCCGGGCCAGGCCGTGGGCGATGTCCTCGATCTCTATGTCCATGGGGGAGGGGTCGAGCAGGTCCAGCCGGCGCCCCGACAGCATGCGCTGCCAGGCCCGGGGCTCCTTGGCGGTCTTACGCAGCCCTTTCCTCACCGACGCGTTCCTCTCACACTCAAGGTCGTGACCTGAACCAGGACTTGAGAAAGATCAATGAGCAGGTCCATCGTCGTCACCACTGTGATCATGCCAAGGGGAAACACATGAGTTGGGCTAGAATCATGACGCCGCTGTCCGGCGGTGAGGGCGACAAGGCCGCCGTGAAGGCCGCCGCCCTGCTGGCCGAGCCCTTCGGCGCCGAGCTTGCCTGTGTCTACACCCCCGCCGACGTGGCCGACGTCATGCCCTGGATGGGCGAGGGCTTCCTGGGCGGCGTGCAGTCCACCGCGCTGGAATCCCTGAAGGAGGCCGCCGCCGCGGGCGAGACCAAGGCCCGCGCCGCCGTCGCGGCCTGCGCCTATCCCAAGGCCAGTTTCATAGCCCTGCAGACCCCGGTCTGGGCCGGGCTGTCGGCCGAGAGCCGCCTGTCGGACGTGGTGGTCTTCACCAACGACCCGCCGCGCGGGCGGGGCCCGCTGGCCGAGGCCTTCCAGCAGATGGTGGCCGACGAGCAGCGCCCGGTGCTGATCGCCCGCGAGGGCTTCAAGACCGGCGGCGTGGTGGCCGTGGCCTGGGACGGCGGCAAGGAAGCCTCCCGCGCCGCCCGCCTGGCCATGCCGTTGCTGGAAAAGGCCTCCCGAGTGGTCATCCTGGCCGCCCCCAAGGCCAGCTCCCGCAGTTTCGACCCCGCCCGCCTGCAGGCCTATTACGCCGCCCGGGGCATCGCCTCGGACGTGGACATCCTGCCGGACACCGGCGACGCCGCCCCCCTGCTGCTCTACGCCACCAAGAAGGCCGACGCCGACGTGCTGGTGGCCGGCGCCTTCGGGCACCCGCGGTTGCAGGAGTTCATCTTCGGCGGTACGACGCGGTCGCTACTGGCGGCTGATCAGCCGTCGCTGTTCCTTTCCCACTGAGTCAAAGAGGTCTCGCGCCATGAGTTTGTCGCGCATCGTGATGCGGCTCGCCCGCAATCCGGGCACTGAATTCGCCGGGGGCGACGATCACCGCGGCTATACGCTGACCGCGCCCCTCACCGCCGACGGCCACATCGACGAGGCGGCCTATTCCAAGGCCAAGGCCGAGTGCGTGGTCCGCCGCTTCGCCCCGGACGAGGACGCCACCGACGGCCGCCTGGCCCGCAAGGGGACCCGCTGGTATTTCGACTATGAGGCCGGCGACAGCGCCGACGACGAACCGGTCCACCGCCTGGGCGATCACCGGTTCGCGGTGGGCGAATATGTCACCGTCGCCGATGAGGACGGCCGCCCCCTGACCTACAAGGTCGTCGAGGTCCAAGCCGTCTAGAGCACGTCAGGCGGAAGTGGATACCGGTTCCGCCGCCCGACGTGCTCTAAT
>JAZKBZ010000154.1:0-13995 GCA_040388315.1 Pseudomonadota bacterium
GGGGTCCCTAGAACTCCGACCTGATTGCATCAGGCCGGGGTTCTAGATTTTTGTTCTGGCGCATTTTCTTCACGCGAACCGGAAGCCACTTCGCTCGAAAATGCGCCTAGAGCGTCTGCTCGACCCGGGTCACTTCCGGCACATAGTGCTTGAGCATGTTCTCGACCCCGGCCTTCAGCGTCGCCGAGGAGGAGGGGCAGCCCGAGCAGGCGCCGCGCATGTGCAGCCAGACGACCCCGGTATCGGGTTCGAAGCGGTTGAACAGGATGTCGCCGCCGTCCTGGGCAACGGCCGGACGGATGCGGGTGTCCAGCAGGTCCTTGATCTCGGCCACCACCTGGGCGGTGTCGGCGTCGTAGATGGCCTCGTCGTCGTGGCCGCCACTTTCGGCGCTGGCCTCGGCGGCGAACAGCGGCTTGCCCGAGGCGAAGTGATCCATGATGGCGGCCAGGACCGGCGCCTTCAGGTGGGCCCAGTCCTGGTCGGGATGCTTGCCGACGGTGACGAAGTCGGAGCCGAAGAAGACCCGCTCCACGCCCTCGATGTCGAACAGGCCCTGGGCCAGCGGCGAGGCCTGCGCCTCATGCGGTCCGCGGAAATCGCGCGAGCCCTCCGCCAGGACGGTCTGGCCGGGGAGGAACTTCAGGACCTCGGGGTTCGGCGTGGGTTCGGTCTGGATGAACATGGGCCAGATGTGGCGCTAGAACGGGCAATACGCAAGGTTTGGCGAACCCGGACCGGGTCAGGAGCGTTGCAGGCGCGACGAGCCGCCGCATCCCGTGCTCAGCCCGCGATTGAACGGCGGTGGGAAAGGGTGTATCGCGCCCGCCGCACACGGCATCCTGCCGACCAAGGGAACCGCCTTTTCGGTCCCGGAGACTTTGGATGGCTGATCCGGCCAGCGTCGCCGAGGCGACGGAGGATTCGCTGCACGCCCCCCACAAGGACAGCTTCCGCGCCCTGGCGCTGGGGGCCATCGGCGTGGTGTTCGGCGATATCGGCACCAGTCCCCTCTATGCGATGCGCGAGGCGCTGCACCATACCCGCAACACCGTCTCCAACGAGATCGCGGTGCTCGGCGTCGTGTCCCTGGTGACCTGGGCCCTGATCCTGATCGTCACCATCAAGTACGTGGTCTTCCTGATGCGGGCCGACAACAAGGGCGAGGGTGGCACGCTCGCCCTCATGGCCCTGGCCCAGCGCTCCCTCGGCCGCCGGTCGACGGCGGTCTTCTTCCTGGGCGTGGTGGGGGCGGCGCTGTTCTACGGCGACGGCATCATCACCCCGGCGGTCTCGGTGCTCTCGGCCATCGAGGGCCTGAAGGACGCGCCGGGCGTCGGCCACCAGATGGGCCCCTTCGTGGTGCCGATCTCGGCCGGCATCCTGGTGGCCCTGTTCATGGTCCAGGCCAAGGGCACGGCCGGCATCGCCAAGTTCTTCGGGCCCATCACCGCCCTGTGGTTCCTGGTCCTAGCCGGGCTGGGCGTCTACCACATCGCCGACGACCTCTCGATCGTCCGCGCCCTGCTGCCCCACTACGGGGTCATCTTCCTGTGGGACAATGGCCTGCTGGGCTTCATCATCCTGGGCAGCGTCTTCCTGGCGGTGACCGGGGCCGAGGCCCTCTATGCCGACATGGGCCACTTCGGGAAGAAGCCCATCCAGGCCGCATGGATCATCCTGGTCCTGCCAGCCCTGCTGCTGAACTATCTGGGCCAGGGCGCCCTGGTGCTGGCCCATCCGGCGGCGCGGTCCAACCCCTTCTTCGAGATGATCCCGGAGGTCATCTATTGGCCGGTGCTGCTGCTGGCCACGGCGGCCACGGTCATCGCCTCCCAGGCGGTGATCACCGGCGCCTTCTCCATGACCCAGCAGGCGGTGCAGCTTGGGCTCTTCCCGCGTATCGACATCCGACGGACCAGCGAGACCCAGGCCGGCCAGATCTTCGTGCCCCAGGTCAACACCATCCTGATGGTGGGCGTGCTGGTGCTGCTGTTCACCTTCCGCAACTCGTCGAACCTGGCCGCGGCCTACGGCATCGCGGTGACCGGGGCGATGTTCGTCGACACCCTGCTGTTCTTCGTGATCATCAAGCACATGTGGCATAGGCCCACCTGGCAGGCCTGGGCCGCGGCGATCGGCTTCGGCGCCCTGGACGTCACCTTCATCTCCTCGAACCTGCTGAAGATCCCGCAGGGTGCGTGGCTGCCCCTGGTGCTGGGCCTGGCCCTGGTGGTGATCATGTGGACCTGGACCCGCGGCGCCCAGATTCTCACCGACAAGACGCGGCGGGATTCCGTGCCCCTGCTGGAACTGTCGGAAATCCTCAAGGTCCGCGCCCCGCACCGGGCGCCCGGCACGGCCATCTTCCTGACCTCGGACCCGGACATGGCGCCGGTGGCCCTGATGCACAATCTCAAGCACAACAAGGTGCTGCACGAGAAGAACATCATCCTGACGGTCCACACCGCCGAGACCCCGCGGGTCAAGGAGGAGAACCGGGTGCAGATCGAGCCGATCAACGACGACTTCAAGAAGGTCACCATCAACTACGGCTTCATGGAGAGCCCGAACCTGCCCAAGGCGCTGGGCCTGTGCCGCAAGCTCGGCCTGAAGTTCGACATCATGGCCACCAGCTTCTTCCTCGGCCGCCGCTCGGTGGTGGCCTCGGCCCAGAGCGGCATGCCGCTCTGGCAGGACAAGCTGTTCATCTTCCTGATGCGCAACGCCGCCAACCCCACCGACTTCTACAAGATTCCCCCCGGCCGCGTGGTCGAGCTCGGAACCCAGGTGACCGTCTGATGCTGCTGTCCCTCCTGGGCGACGCCCTCTGGATCATCGCCCTGTCGATCATGGCCTCGATCACCCTCGCCGCCTGGCGGCGGATCGATCCCGAGACCCGGGTGCCGCTGCAGTTCGCGCTGAGCGGCAAGCCGACCTTCCGCCTGAAGCGCAACCTCGCCCTGCTGGCCATCCCGACGGCGGCGTTCTTCCTGGGCCTGGCCCTGGTGGCTTTCAACCGCAACGCGGCGGCCAACATGGACCAGGCTGTGATCCTGTTCGGCGTGCGGGCCACCGCGGCGGCCCTGATCACCATCGGCCACCTGCGATGGCTGAGGGCGGCGCTGGACCTGCTGGAGAGCGAAGGCGCGCTCAAGTCTTGATACGCCGGGCCTTTGGCCCCTATACGCCCGCGACGTCCCCTTCCTGCCGAAAGTCCGCAAGCCCATGCCCGCGCCCGCGATCAAGAAAGTCGTCCTGGCCTATTCCGGCGGCCTCGACACCTCGATCATCCTGAAGTGGCTGCAAACCGAATACGGGGCGGAGGTCATCACCTTCACCGCCGACCTCGGCCAGGGCGAGGAGCTGGAACCCGCCCGCGCCAAGGCGCTGGCCGCCGGGGTGAAGCCGGAGAACATCTTCATCGAGGACGTGCGCGAGGAATTCGTCCGCGACTTCGTCTTCCCGATGTTCCGCGCCAACACCGTCTATGAGGGCCAGTACCTGCTGGGCACCTCCATCGCCCGGCCGCTGATCGCCCAGAAGCAGATCGAGATCGCCCGCAAGATGGGGGCCGACGCCGTCAGCCACGGCTCCACCGGCAAGGGCAATGACCAGGTCCGCTACGAGGTGGCCTACTACGCCCTGGAGCCGGACATCCACGTCATCGCGCCGTGGCGGGAGTGGGACTTCAAGTCCCGCGAGGCCCTGCTGGACTTCGCCGAGAAGCATCAGATCCAGATCGCCAAGGACAAGCGCGGCGAGGCGCCCTTCAGCGTCGACGCCAACCTGCTGCACTCCTCCTCCGAGGGTAAGGTGCTGGAGGACCCGGCGGTCGAGGCGCCCGAGTTCGTCTATATGCGCACGATCGCCCCGGAGGACGCGCCGGACAAGGCCACCGTCTTCACGATGGACTTCGAGAAGGGCGATCCCGTCGCCATCGACGGGGTGGCCATGAGCCCGGCGACCCTGCTCACCAAGCTCAACGAACTGGGCCACGCCAACGGGATCGGCCGGCTGGACCTGGTGGAGAACCGCTATGTCGGCATGAAGTCGCGCGGCGTCTATGAGACGCCGGGCGGGACCATCCTGCTGGCCGCCCACCGGGGCATCGAGTCCATCACCCTGGACCGCGGCTCCATGCACCTGAAGGACGAGCTGATGCCGCGCTATGCGGAGCTCATCTACAACGGCTTCTGGTTCACCCCCGAGCGCGAGATGCTGCAGGCGGCCATCGATCACAGCCAGGCCATGGTCAACGGCCAGGTGCGGATCAAGCTCTACAAGGGCAATGTCACCATCATCGGCCGCTCCAGCCCCTACTCCCTCTACGACCAGGACCTGGTCACTTTCGAGGAGGGCAAGGTCGCCTACGACCACAACGACGCCTCGGGCTTCATCAAGCTCAACGCCCTGCGCCTGCGGGTGGCCGCCAAGCGGGACAAGCGCGTCAAGGGCTGAGGCCTTCTCCCTCGTTCGTCATGGCCGGGCTTGTCCCGGCCACCCATGATCTCCGAGCTTCAGCAAGCGCCCGTCACGCCCGCCGCGGATCCCGCGGCGAGGCGGTGATCATGGATCCCCGGGACAAGCCCGGGGATAACGATGGGGCGGTGGTTACGGCGCCGGGCGCAGGACGCGGGGGCCCAGGTTCTCCATCACCGCGCGGGCGTCGAAGGCGTGGGTGTCGCCCTCGGGCTTGGCGCCCTTGCGCATGACGATCTCGGCGGTGGCCTCGAAGCGCTCCACCGTGCGGACGTCCATCCGGTCGGCCCAGAAGGGGTCTCCGTAGAAGGGGTCCCAGGAGCGCCAGCCGTAGCCCGCGCCGTAATAGCGCCAGGAGGGCCGCCAGAAGCCGTAACGCGGGCCGTACCAGGGCCGGTAGAAGGGGTCGGGCTCGACATAGGTGCGAGCGTCGCGGTCGGTCTGGCGCTCCACCACCGAGAACCAGTCATAGCCCTGGGCCACGGTGAGTTCGGCGGCGCGGTAGAGCAGGTAGCCCTCCACCGTCTCGCGGGAGGTGAGGCTGTTGCCGGAGAAGGTGACGCGGAAGCGGTCGGCCTCCAGGCGCACCTCGGAGAAGCCGCCCTTGACCTGCTGGCCGGGAATATTGGGCTGGTAGGGGGTGGCGGTGGCGCAGGCGCCGAGCGTGGCCAGGACGACAAGACTGGCGGCGAGGGCGGCGGAACGGCGTTTCATGACGAGGCACCAGGTTGTTCGGACGGACAGTCCAGCCGAACACATGGGCTTTATTTTGGTTGCGGCCAAGTCCCTGGCGCCGAACCTGGGGCCGGAAAAAGTCGGCGCGCGCCTGCCTTGAATCAAGCGCGCGCCAGTCGAATCCTCGGGGGGAGGAAAGCCGGACCCGGGGCGAGGGACGCCGCCGGGCTAGAGCCTGTCCGTTTCAGATGGACTCCTCTGAAACGGATAAACAGGCTCGGTCTTTAGTTTAGAGCGTGAGGGGCGCCTGAACCGGTAGCCACTTCAGGCTGTCACGCTCTATGAGGGATCAGGCCCGGATCAGAATTCCTCCCAATCCTGGGTCTTCCGTTGGGCCGAAGCGCCGCCGCCGAAGTTGGCGCGGATCTTCTCGGCCATCTGGCGGGGCGGGGACGGCGCGGGACGCGAGCCCGAGCCGGCGACCCGCGGACGGTTCGGCGCGGCGCGGGCGGCCTGGCGCGGCGGCGCATTCTCGGCGCCGGTGCGGAAGTCGCCCATCAGGCGGCGAAGCTCGCTGGCCTCGTCGTTCAGGGCGTGGGCGGCGGCGGTGGACTGCTCCACCATGGCCGCGTTCTGCTGGGTCACCTGGTCCATCTTGTTGACCGCGGCGTTGACCTCGTTGAGGCCGGTGGCCTGTTCCTTGGCCGAGGCCGCGATCTCACCCACCAAACCGTCGATCTCATCGACCTGGGCCACCAGCATCTCCAGCGCCTGGCCGGTCTTGCCCACCAGTTGCACGCCGGACCCGACCTGGGTCGAGGACGCGCTGATCAGGGCCTTGATCTCCTTGGCCGCTTCCGCCGAGCGTTGGGCGAGCGCGCGGACCTCGGAGGCGACGACGGCGAAGCCCTTGCCGGCTTCGCCGGCGCGGGCGGCCTCGACCCCGGCGTTGAGCGCCAGCAGGTTGGTCTGGAAGGCGATCTCGTCGATGACCCCGATGATCTGGCTGATCTGGGTGGAGGAGCGTTCGATCTCGCCCATGGCCAGGACGGCCTGGCGGACGATTTCGCCGCCGTCGGCCGCGCCGGTCTTGGCGGTCTGCACCACCTGCCGGGCGTGACCGGCGCCTTCCGCGGACTTCTTCACCGTGGCGGTGATCTCGTCCAGGGCCGCGGCGGTCTCTTCCAGGCTGGCGGCCTGCTGCTCGGTGCGGCGCGACAGGTCGTCGGAGGCCCCGGCGATCTCCTCGGCGCTGGAGCCAATCTGCGAGCTGGTGGCGACGATGACCTGCATCGCCTCCCGCAGCTTGTCGACGGCGGCGTTGAAATCGGAGCGCAGGGCTTCGTAGTCCTCGGGGAAGGCTTGGTCGATGGCGTGGGTCAGGTCGCCCTGGGACAGGCGCGACAGGCCGTTGGCCAGGGCGCTGACCACGGCGGCCTGCTCGGCCTGGGCCTTGGCCCGTTCCGTCTCGGCCTGGGCGCGGGTGGCCTCTTCTCGGGCCGCGGCCGCCTCCTGCTCCTCGCGCATGGTGGCCAGGCGGAGCTGGTTGTCGCGGAAAACCCCCAGGGAGCCGACGATGGCGCCCAGTTCGTCGCCGCGGGCGATCTTGTCCAGGTCCTGGTTGTTGTCCCCGGCGGCCAGCTTCTCGGTGGCGCCGGCGATGCCCTGGATGGCGCGCTTGACCCCCAGGATGGTGCCGATGGAGATGCCGGCGACGGCCAGCAGGGTGACGAGGGCCCCGCCCATGGCCACTTGGCCGCTGAGGGTGGCCTGGGCCGCGCTGGCCTTGGCGTGCGCCTTGGCGGCGGCCTGGACCTTGGCGGTGGCGACGTCCAGGGTCTGGGTCATGCGGTTGTACTGGACTTCGAAAGGCTCGACGAAGGCCGCGGCGGTGGCGAAGTCGATGCCCAGCATGGAGCCCACCACCTCGATGCCGCCTCGGTAGTCGGTGAGATCCTTGATCAGGGAGTCGAAGGCCTTGCGCTCGTCGGCGGGCATCTTGCCCTTCACCTGGACCAGCTCGGCCTTGATGGCGTCGACGTCGCTCATCAGCTTCTGCAGCTGGGCGGTGGCGTCGGTCCCCGGCGTGGCGGCCGTGTGGGTCATCAGCAGGTAGAGGTCGCCGTGCACCGAGGTGATGCGCTTGGAGATGCGCGCCAGGTCCAGGCTGACGGCCATGTCCTCGCTGACGATGCGATCGATGGCCTTGGTCTGCTGTTGCTGGCTCCACAGGGCCCCGCCGGCCACCAAGGCCAGCATGAGCACGGCGAAGGCAGGAGCGAACGCCATCTTCACGACGAGTGAGAGGTCGGCGAGGCGGAAGGTCTTCATCTCATATCTCCGAAGGAAGGTTGACCCCACGGCGGCGCCGCGGGGTCGGCCTTAGGTCACCAGGTCTTGCTGATGGAGAACATCACCCGGCGTTCGGCTTCGAGGCCGCGAGTCTGCTTCTGGCGTTCGTTCAGCAGGTTCTGGCCGGCGAGGGCCAGGGTGACGCCGTTGGTGGCGCGGTAGCCGACCCGGCTCGACAGGCTGGCATAGGCCTCGACCGGCTGAAGGGCGCCGTTGACGATGTCATAGAACTGATAGTCGCCGACATAGTGGAGATTGGCGTCGACCTCCCAGGGACCCCGGCTCCAGTCCATGCCGACATTGCCGCGGCCCGAGGGCGTGGTCTGGGCGAAGGCCACATAGCGGGCCGTCGGGTTGATCCCGGCGAAGGGCGAGTCCTTCACCTCGGTCCAGGTGTAGTCCGCCCGCCAGCCGAAGCCGCCCGAGAGCTTGCCGGAGGCCGAGACCTCGGCGCCCTTGAGCTTGGAGTCGGCGGCGTTGATGTAGGTGGCCGCGCCGTTGGTGGTGGCGGTCGGCATGATGTCGAGGCCGGCCGTGGAGATGGCGCTCTTCAGGTCCTTCCAGTCCTGGGCGAACAGGCGGAAGCCCAGCTTGCCCTTGATGGCGGCGACGTCGCGATCGTAGGCGAACTCGTAGTTGGTGACGATCGACGGCTTCAGGTTCGGGTTGCCGATCAGGTCGATGGTGAAGCCCGGCGCCAGGGCGATGGGAAGCTGGATGCCGCCCATCTCGATCAGGCTGGGCGCCTGGATGCCGCGACCGTAGGAGATCCGGAAGGTGTCGGCCTCGGTCGGCCGCCAGGCGGCGGTCAGGTTGGCGCTGGTCTCGGTGATGTCGCGGTCCCACAGGGCGTTGTTGGCCATGGGGGCGCGGGCGACGAAGGTCCCGCTACGCTCGAGGGACAGCTTGTCGACCCGCACCGCGGCGGTGGTGGTGAGGTGTTCGTTGACGGCCCAGTTCCACATGCCCGAGGCCGCCAGCACGTTGTAGCTGACGTCCGCGCCGCCCACGGGGGCGACGTTGAGGGTGTTGTGGCGGAACTCGCCACCGATCCGGAAGGTGTGGTCGGCCCCGACCTTGAACAGGTCCTGCAGGCTGGCCACCGTGATGGTGTTGTTCCAGTTGATGCCGCCGACCAGAGCGTATTTGGCCTTGAGTTGGTTCTGGTAGACCTGGGCCTGAATCGTGCCGAAGTTGGTGTCGGAGGTCACCGTCGCCTTGGCCGAGGTGGTGATCAACTTGGTGACCGTGTAGCTGTAGCCGCCGGCCTGGGTGGCCTGCTGGACATTGGCCCAGGCGCCTTCCATGCGCAGTTCGGTCTTGGGGGCCAACTGGGCCACCAGGTCGAGATTGGCCGTGACGCTCTTCGGATCGGTCTTCTGGTCGGGCGTCGGCAGGACACCGGTATTGGCCCACTCGTCCTGGGCGATGGCGCCCCCGGAGAGGCGCATCGACACCGCGTCGCTCAGCTTGAAGGTGGTGGCCAGGGAGCCTGAGACGGCGCCATGGGTCCCGCCGCGCAGGGTAGCGACGTCGATGTCATCGAACTTCGGATTGAAGGTGATGATATTGACCACGCCGGAGACGGCGTTGAAGCCGAACAGCGCGCTGCCCGGGCCCTTCACCACCTCGATCTGGCGGATTTCGTCGAGCTGGACGGGGATCGTCGCCCAGGCGGTGAGGCCGTAGTGGTCGAGATAGACCTGGCGGCCGTTCACCAGCACCAGCAGGCGCGGGGAGGAGACCTGATTGTAGCCGCGGACGCTGACGTCGGACTGGCCGGAGGCGTGGTTCAGCACGTCGATGCCGGCGGCCCGCTGCAGGATGCCCGGCAGGCTGGTCTCGCCGGAACGGCGGATCTCGTCGGCCGAGATGATCTGCATGTCGGCGGGCGCTTCGGTGGAGCGCTGCGGCGAGCCGGTGGCCGAGGTGGTGACGGCTTCGCCGAACAGCTCCTGCAGGGAGCCGTAGTCGATGGACTGGGCCTGGGCGGCGGAGGCGGCCAGCGCGAGGCCCGCGGCGGCGCCGGCCAGGAGAATATGCTTTTTCATGGTGTGTCTTTCTCTGGCTCTCGGGCTCAGATCTCGTGGATCATCATGCGGAAGGCGGCCTTGAAGGTGGCGCCCACGGCGGCGGCGGCGGCCCGGTTGACGGTGATGTCCACCTTGGGGTCGGTGGCCACGCCCATGACGCAGGCGCCGGACTTCACGCAGGCCGGGTCCGAGCCGATGGTGATCAGCTTCTTGGCCTTGGCCGCCCCGCCGACCGCGGCGTAGTTGACGCCCTCGGTGACATAGAGGGCCGCGACGCCGCTGGCGCCGCCGACCGCGGAGGCCTCGATCGGCTTGCCGGTCAGGGTGACCGCGCCGGCCGCATAGCCCGCGCCGAGCGCGGCCATGATGGCGTTCTTCTCAGCCACCGAGCCGGGCTTGGAGGGGTCGAAGACCACCCCCAGGACCGCCTTGCCCGTGGGCCCGCCCTCCAGGAAGGTCAGGGCCCGGCCGGCCACGGCCAAGTCCTTGGCCGGATCGGCGTGGCCGACCACTGGCGCCACCAGCACGAGCGCCATGGCTCCCGCCGGGAGCAGCTTCTTGTAGTGTTTCGACATCGTCATCCCCTCGCCCGGTGTCGGGCTGAATGAAGGGAGGAATGGCCCGCGCGGCGGTAAATAGAAGTTAACCGCCACAGTTATCCGGAGCGCGGATGGCGTCTTAAATACAGTAAGAGTCGCTCTTTTTCGGCATTACCGAGGCAAAGATAAAGCTAATTTTCTTGGCATTACCGCAATTAATCGGCAATTTTTTACAATTGTCTATCGATCAACACGATAGGCGACGCGGCGCGTTCTATTGGCGGCGGACGCGCAATGCTCATAATCTCAATTCTACGCTTGGCCCTACCGCGGTAGGGCCGGGCCGAACGACTGGCCGGGAGCTTAACCTTACTGATATGGAACCTTTTGTCGCACCCCCATAAAAGTCGCTTTGCCCCACCCATTAAGGTTCTGAAATTGCTACGCTATCCCCGTTTTGAGGATGTCCGTACACGGCAGGGTAGGGCTCGCCGCGCGCGGCTCGCCTCGGGATAGCCGGGAAGCCTACCGGCGCACGGCCATCAGGAGGGCGGCGCTGATCAGCAGCAGCACCACCACGATCTGGAAGGCCCGGCGGAAGCGCGGCTGCGTCATGCGCCGGGCGAGGGCCGCGCCCCCCAGGCCGTAGGCGCTCATGGCGATCACGTCGAAGGCGATGGTGCCGCAAGCGAAGCTGGCCAGCTGCAGCGGCAGGGGCCGCTCGGGATCGAGGAAGGGCGGCAGGACCGCGGTGAAGAACAGGATCGCCTTGGGGTTGGAGATCTGCACCGCGAAGCCGTCGCGGAAGGCGTGGCGGCCCGGACCGATGGTGGCGGGCTTCAGCTCCCCCATCGTGGCGATGCGGGCGGCCAGCAGGCTCTTGAGCCCCAGCCAGGCGACATAGGCCGCCCCGGCATAGGCGATGAGGTGGAAGACCTGCGGAAAGGCCAGGACCGCGGCGCCCAGGCCCAGGGCGGCCACGGCGAACCAGACCAGGGTGGCGCAGTTCATCCCCGCCACGGCCGTGAGCGCCGCCCAGCGGCCTCGTTCGGCCCCGATGGCGATGGCGAAGACGTTTGCAGGCCCCGGGGTCACGGCCATCACCGACATGACCCCCAGGAAGGCGGCGTAGCGGGCGGGATCGACGGGAAAGGCGGTCATGGGGCGGGTTCGAAGATCTGGTGGCTGTCGGCCCTGAGCTAGCCCGTCCGCCCGCGCCGCGATAGGTCGCGCCGTCACTGGCGCAGGCTGGGCCCCTCGCCGAGCAAGAGGTCTCAAGGGCGGGACGCCGGACACCTTCAGAAAACTTGCGGGGGACCCGAGTTAATCCCCAATGCTCCGGTGGGGAATTTGCGCCACACAGGCCTCGCACAAGGGGCGACCTCATGGGTTCCGAATTCTGGCTGTTCGTCGCTGTGGGCTTCGCGGCCCAGCTGGTCGATGGCGCCCTGGGCATGGCCTATGGGGTGATCTGCTCCACCGTCCTGCTGACCCTGGGGGTCAGCCCCGCCAACGCCTCGGCCAGCGTCCACGCCGCCAAGGTGTTCACCGGGGCGGCGTCGGCCATCAGCCACATCTACCACCGCAACATCGGCTGGCGGCTGCTGCTGCTGCTGTCGGCCGGCGGGGTGCTGGGCGGGGTGGCCGGCACCTACCTGCTCACCTCCATTGATGGGAAGGTGATCAAGCCCTATGTGGTGGCCTGGCTGGGGCTGATGGGCCTTGTGATCCTCTATCGCGCCTGGAAGCAGGCGCGGCCCAAGCTGTTCTCCTGGCGTCTGCCCTTCCCGCTCGGCCTGACCGGCGGCTTCTTCGACGCCGTGGGCGGCGGCGGCTGGGGGCCGGTGGTCACCTCCACCCTGATGGGCGGCGGCGCCGACCCCCGACAGGCGATCGGCACCACCAACGCCGCGGAGTTCTTCATGTCGGTGGCGGTTTCGGCAGCCTTCATCACCGCGCTCGTCACCGGCCACTGGGAGACGACGGGCCTGACCGACCACCTGTGGTCGGTGGTGGGCCTGATCGCCGGCGGGGTGGTGGCCGCCCCCGTCGCCGGCTGGGCCACCAAGGTCCTGCCCCACAGGGCCCTGACCTGGCTCGTCGGATCCCTGGTGACCGGCCTCTCCCTATGGCAGGCCTGGGTGCTGTTCGCCTAGAGCGTGACAGCCTGAAGTGGATTCCGGTTCAGGCGCCCGTCACGCTGCAAGTTTTGAGAAGGCGAGCCGGCTAGACCGTCCCGGTCTGGACCATGGCCCAGATGACCCGGCCAAGCGCGCCGAACAGCAGGACGGCGGCGGCCAGGGCCTGGATCATGAAGCCCGCCTCCCGCTTGCCCGGATCGGCCACGTAGCCCAGGGCGTAGACGATGCGTCCGACGATCCAGACCACGCCCACGGCGGCGGCGATGCGGTCGTCCCAGTAGATGGCGAACAACCACAGTCCGGCCAGGAAGACCGGCAGCCACTCCAGGGTGTTGTAGTGGACCCGGATATTGCGCTCCAGGTGGGCGTCGCCGTGCATGGCCGGCGCGGCGATGCCGGAAACTTGACGGGCTTTTCCCACCCGCAGGCCCATCCAGACATAGACGAGCAGGGCCGCGATGGTGACGATGGCGACTTCGTAGTGCGGTTGCATGATTTCCCCCGAAATACCTCCGGCGCAGGTCGTGGCCGGTTCGCGTCAGGGTGACACGCGTCGAGCCAGGCGGGAACCATCCCCTCGGCTCGCGGTGTTTTAGTCCGTCGACGGAGACTTTGGAGGTCCCGATGCCGTTCGAATCCGCCGCTATCAGCGATATCCGTTACGACGAAGACCGCTCCAAGCTGTTCGTCCGGTTCCACGACGGGGACGAGTACGTCTATGTCGGCGTGCCCGGCGAGGTGCACCGCAGCTTCATCGACGCCGATTCCAAGGGCCAGTTCTTCGCCTACGAGATCCGCGACCAGTATCCCTACAACAAGATTCAGGCCTGACCGGGCTCCTCGGCGAGCATCCGACGCAGACCATCGCGCTGGATCTTGCCCATGGCGTTGCGCGGCGTCTCCATCACCCGCAGCAGGCGCGCCGGTCGCCCGAGCGCCCCCTCGATGACCCGGTTGAGGTCCGTCAGGTCGAGGCCGTCGGCGGCCACATAGGCGACGTGGGGCGCGTCCAGGCCGTCGGCGTCCGGCGCCAGGAAGACCGCAGCGTCGCAGACCCCCTCCACCGCCAGGACCAGGGCCGCCAGCCGCGAGGCGAGGAATTTCGCGCCGCCGACATTCATCAGGTCGTCGGTCCGCCCCACCACCCGCAACAGGCCGCGGTCGTCGATCACCCCCAGGTCGCCCGGCCAGAACCAGCCGTCGCGGAACATCTGGGCGGTGGCCTGCGGGTCGTCCATATAGCCGTCGACCAGGCCCGACCCGCCGATGCGGATTTCCCCCATCTGGCCGGGGGGCAGGACCTCGCCGTCCGGCCCCATGATCTGCACCTCCGCCCAGGGGCAGACGAAGCCCGCGGCGTCCTCCGCGCCCTCCATGTCGGTCAACCGGCCCAACGCCGTGGCCCCGGCCTCGGTGGACCCGTAGTTGACGACGATGTTTCCGCTCAGCCGGGCGCGGGTCTCCTCGGCCAGGGCCTTGGAGATCGATCCGCCGATCACGCCGACGATCAGGTCGGGCATGGGGACGAAGTCGTCGGGCAGGGCCCGCAGCAGGGTCTGGAGGTGATGCGGCGCCAGGCGGATCAGGTTGATGTCCAGGGCGCCCAGGGCCCCGGCCCAGCCCGTCCCGGGCCCGGGGTGGCACATGGTTCCCCCCTGGGCCCAGCAGAGCAGGCTGGTCTTCAGGCCGCCGATGGACCCGGCACCCACCGTGGCGGCCGCCCGCAACCGCGGCCGGACATAGAGCTGATTGAACAGCAGGGCGCCGGTCTGG
>JAZKBZ010000154.1:14005-40322 GCA_040388315.1 Pseudomonadota bacterium
CATGGCGTTGCGCGGCGTCTCCATCACCCGCAGCAGGGCGCCGGTCTGGACGTCGATCACCTCCCGCGTCAGCAGGATCTTCTTGGGCGAGCCGGTGGTGCCGGAGGTGACGATGATGCGGCAGGGATCGTCCTTGCCCCGCGGCCGGCGCCGAGCCGAGCTTGGCGGGTAGGCCCACAGGGCGTCGATCCAGGCCTGATCGATCCGGTGGGTGGGGACCTTCAAGGGCCCGTCGGGCAGGACGCTGGCGAACAGCACCTGCGGCTCCAGAAGGGCCACATCGCGGGGAATGTCGCCCACCGCGGCGCTGGAGGCGCTCACCAGGCCCGTCTGCTCCAGGCCGAAGGTCAGCACCCAGTGCAGGTAGGGATGGGGGGTGCAGACCAGGGCCCGGGCGTCCAGGGGCAGGTCCAGGGTGGCCAGCCAGGCCGCGCAACGCCCGATGTCGGCGGCCATGCGGCCGAAGGTGAAGCTGTCCTGGCCATGGACCAGGGCCACGCCATCGGGCTGTTGCCCGGCTTGGTAGGAAATAAGCTGTTCGAACATGCAGAGGCTCAACGCGCGGCGGCGCAAGCCGGATAGAAAACGCCCGCGTCCTGGTGGGAGGCGGGCGTCGGGTCGTCTCGGAGCTTTGAGGCGCTCGCCTACTTCCGCTTCTGCTTGCGGGCGGCGTAGCGGAGGTCGCGGGCCTCCTTCTGCTTGGCGCGCAGATCCAGGTCGCGGGCTTCCTGGGTGATGGCCTCGTCCTCCAGCCGCAGGCGCTCGGCCTCGGCGGCGGCGGCGCGCTTGGTCTCGCGCTCGGCGTTGCGGGCGGCGCGGACGGCTTCCAGCTCGGCGGCCTCGGCCTTCTTGCGCGCCTCGATATTGGGGTCGATGACGGACGGCTTGGGCTTGAAGCGTTCCAGCAGCGCCTTCTTGGCCGCGGCGGAGGTCGCCTGGCGGTCGGCGTGCTTCATGCCTTTGGGTTCGAACATGCGGTCTTAAAGTTCCATATCAGGGCCCGGTTCCGTTTCGCCGCCACCTCCCCCGGTGGGGAGGGACGCCGGGCCTGCGGGATCGTTCGAATTTCTGGAGCGGGCGAAGAGATTCGAACTCTCGACCCCAACCTTGGCAAGGTTGTGCTCTACCACTGAGCTACGCCCGCACTCCGTGAAACCGATCCCCGTGAGGAAAGGCCCCGAAATTCGAGAGCGGGCTTATGGCAGAGGGTCCGGGGCTTGGCAAGCGGGGCTGGCCTCTATTGGCGTCTTTCTCAACCCATGAAGCGCGGGGCCTTGAGCCGGCGCTTGTTCACATGGTCCTTGGGAGCCTCGTTTTCGATCTCCGGCGGGAACTCGCCCTTGAAGTAGTAGCGCTGCCAGGCCGCCTTGGTGGCCTCCGGATCGAGCTGGAAGATCTTCTTGTTGAACTCCGCCCGATGCTTCTCCCAGACGTCGTACTGGTCGCGCAGTTCCGGGTTGCGGGACATCGACTTGATCACCGGCTGGACCTCCGCGATCACCTTGTCCTGGGTGAGGGTGATGAAGCAGAAGGGCTCGCCCTTCTCGAACCGCACCACGCCAGGCCGGGTGAAGATCCAGTTCATCGTGAAGGGGAAGGGCAGCCAGTCGGTCTCCACCAGGCCCGCCAGGGGCTGGATGCCGTCCTTGACGTGGTTGGGCGGCCCCTGGGCGATCATCGACCAGCCGGGCGGGGTGCGGAACAGGTAGCCGGGGTGGAAGGTCACCACGCCGTGGCTGAAGTGGCTCTTGGCGAAGTTGTGGAAGTCCGGGTGCGGGTGGTCGGTCTTGAGCTTGATGTCCTCCTGCCGCAGGCCGCCGTTCCACTCGGCGGTGAAGGCCATGGGGCAGAGAATCTCCCAGCCGGTGGTATTGGCCATGGCCAGCGGCAGGCAGCGATAGGGGTGGCGCTCGGCGAAGTGGTCCATCCAGGCCCGCTGCGGCCGGCCCGGCACGATTTCCGGCGGGCGCTCGGCGGTGGGGTAGCACTCAAGTTCCATGGCGGGCTCTCAACGCAGGTGACCAGTCTCTGGTCTAGCCAGCCTGTCGCGCCCGCGTCCAGTTCGGCGGCGCGCTATTGGCCCGCCTTTTCTTCGCGGTCGCACTTTCCAGGCGGCGAACCGGTGTCCACTTCGTCTGAAAGCGCCAATTGTGTGGTCGCGCTTTCCTGGCGGCGAACCGGTGCCCACTTCGCCTGAAAGCGCTAACTGTCAGGAATGCTGACTCGCCCCGACCTGATCGCCTTTTTCGACGCCCACGGGATCGACCACGCCACCACCGAGCACGAGGCGGTGTTCCGGGTCGGCGAGGGCGAGGCGATCAAGCACGGCATCGAAGGCGCTCACACCAAGAACCTGTTCCTGAAGGACGCCAAGGGTCGGCTGTGGCTGATATCGGCCCAGGACACCACGGTGATTGACTTGAAGCGCCTGCACCCGGTGATCGGCTCGGCCAGACTCTCCTTCGGCAGCGCCGAGCTGATGGTCGAAACGCTCGGGGTGACGCCGGGCTCGGTCACCGCCTTCGCCCTGATCAACGATGTCGAGCGCCGGGTGACCTTCGTCCTGGACCGGGCGCTCGCCGACGCAGAACGGGTAAATTTTCATCCTCTCACCAATACCGCCACCACCACGGTGAGCCAGGCGGGACTGCGGCGGTTCTTCCAGGCCCTGGGGATTGCGCCCCTGGTGGTGGATTTCACGGACCTGCGCGTGGTCGAGGATGGTTTCGTCCGTTGAAGCGCGGGCCGCTTGGGACCATTTTAGGCGACGAGACGTTCAACCCCCGGACGGGAAAGACTGCAGACCATGACCCTCATCGGTGAAACCGCGCCGGGCGCCGGCGGCGACCTCATCAAGGACGGCAGCGACGCGGGCTTCATGGCCGACGTGATCGAGGCGTCGAAGACCACCCCGGTGATCGTCGACTTCTGGGCGCCCTGGTGCGGCCCCTGCAAGCAGCTGGGTCCCTCCATCGAAAAGGCGGTGCTGGCGGCCAAGGGTAAGGTCAAGCTGGTGAAGATCGACATCGACCAGCACCCCCAGTACGCCGGCCAGCTGCGGGTGCAGTCGATCCCGGCGGTCTTCGCCTTCTCCGACGGGCGGCCCGTCGACGGCTTCATGGGCGCCCTGCCCGACAGCCAGGTGAAACAGTTCGTCGACCGCATCGCCGGCCAGGGCCCGGCCAACGAGACCGATCAGCTGCTGGCCATGGCCAAGGAGTCCCTGGAGCTGGGCGACCTGGGCGGCGCGGCCCAGGCCTTCGCCCAGGTGCTGCAGGGCGATCCCACCAACGCCAAGGCCCTGGGGGGCCTGGCCCGGGTCTACCTGCAGGGCGGCGACGCCGAGAAGGCTCGCGAGATCGCCGACCTAGCCCCGGAGGGCGCCAAGGACCCCGACCTGGACAGCGTGCGCGCCGCCCTGGCCCTGGCCGACGCCGCGCCGGAGGAGACCTCGGACCTGGAAAGGCGCCTGGCTGCCGACCCCAATGACCACGAGGCCCGCTACGAGATCGCCACGGCGCTCGCCGGCCGCGGCGCCTGGGAGGCGGCGTCCGATCACCTGCTGAAGATCATCGAGGCCGACCGCGCCTGGAACGACGACGCGGCCCGCAAGCAGCTGATCACCATCTTCGAGGCCGCGGGGCCCGGCTCCGACGTGGCCCGGTCCGGGAGGCGGCGGCTGTCGTCGATCCTGTTTTCATGAAGGGCGAGCGCGCCACTCCGGGCGGCTACCAGAGCGCCAGCGACCTGCCGCAGGTGATCCCGGTCTTTCCCCTGGACGGCGCCATGCTGCTGCCGGGCGGCGAGCTGCCCCTGCGGATCTTCGAGCCGCGCTACCTGAACCTGGTCGACGACGTCATGGCCGGCGACCGCATGATCGGCATGGTCCAGACCCGGCCCGGCGGCGAGCGCTCCCGGCCCAACCTGGCCCATGTCGGCTGCGCCGGGCGCATCACCAGCTTCAACGAGACCTCCGACGGCACCTATCTGATCACGCTCACCGGGGTGTGCCGGTTCGAGGCCGGGGAAGAGCTGCCGGTCAAGACGCCCTATCGCCAGGTGCGCACCGCGTTTGCCCCCTTCTTCGGGGACCTGGCCGACGAGGAGGTCGATCCCGACGAATTCGACCGCAAGCGGTTCGCCAAGGCGCTGAAAAAATACCTGAATCGCCGCGAACTGGACATCGATTGGGACACCGCCGAGACCGCGCCCCTGGAAAGCCTGGTCACCAGCCTGGCCATGGGCCTGCCCTTCGAGCCCCTGGAGAAACAGGCCCTTCTGGAGGCGCCGACCCTCATCGAGCGGGTGGACGCGCTGACCACCCTGCTGGAGATAGACGCCCTGGAAGACGGCGATGACGCCAGCCATTCCATGCAGTAGGGATGGCGCCATGACCCAGCCCCTCCCCGCCCTCACCGTCGAGATCGATCCGCGCCTGCTGGAGATCCTGGTCTGCCCGGTGACCCACGGGCCGCTCACCTATGACCGCGAGCGGGGCGAACTGGTCTCCAAGTCCGCCAGGCTGGCCTATCCGATCCGCGACGGCGTGCCGATCATGCTGCCGGAAGAAGCCCGCGAGCTCGAGGCCTAGACGGCCAGGACCCGGCGCACGCTCTCCTCGACGGTGGGCGCGTCGGTGATCTCCAGCACCGGGCAGGTCAGGCTGTTCAGCCAGAACCTGTGGGTGGCCAGGCTGCGGCCGCCGTTCGACCCGTCGTCATAGCCCCGCGACCAGGTCATGAATTTCTGATGAGCCTCGTGCATGTCGCCGCCGGGTTCGATGCGGTCGCCATAGCGCAGGCGCTCGCGGGCCAGGCTGCGGGCCATGCGGATCTCGGGGTCGAGATAGAGGAAGACCACCAGGTCGAAGCGGTCGGCCACCTCCAGCCCCCAGGAGAGCAGGGAGCCGGAGATCACCCAGCTCCCGTCGGCCGGCAGGGCGGCCTTCAGCATCGGCAGCCGCTCGTCCTGCGGCCGCTGGGTGGTGAAGGGCGGCTCGGTGGGGAGCCAGAAGAAGAAATCACTGTCCTGGTGCGGCACGCCCATCGCCTGAGCCAGGGCCGCGCCTAGGGTGGTGGTCCCAGAGCCTGAGGCCCCGACCACGTGGATGCGCTGGCCGGTCATGATCGCCCTCCCCTTTTCGGGCCTGGATACTGGCGGGGCGGCGCAATTGACAGACCCCGCCGTCCCGCGCACCGTCCGGGGCTCGATAGGCAGATCAGGAGGCGGTTTCATGAAGGCTCGTTCGTCCAAGCGGACCGTCCTGCGCGCCTAGCGCGCCCGACCACGCCCGCAGGTTTTCGTAGCGCCGGCCGCCCCGAGCGGACCCTGGCGCATGACCGACACCTCGCGACGACGAGACATCATGACCGACACCCTCAACCGCTACGGAAGCCTCTGTGCGGAAATCTACGACCTGGACAAGCCTGTCGGGTCGCTGTTCGACATCCCCTACTATTCAGGCCGCCTGAAGGACCTGGACGGCCCCATCCTGGAGGCCGGCGTGGGAACCGGCCGCCTCTACGTGCCGCTGCTGGAGGCCGGGCTGGACATCGCCGGCTTCGATCACTCCCCCGACATGCTGGCGGTCTGCCGCCGGAACGCGCAGGACCGCGGCCTGACCCCCAAGCTGAGCCAGGCCAGGTTCCAGGACTTCGCCTTCGACCAAGCCTTCGCGGCGATCATCGTCCCCACCAGCTCCTTCATGCTGGTGGACGACTTCGACGACGCCCTGGCGGTGCTGGAGCGGTTTCGTGCGGCCCTGGCTCCCGGGGGCCGGCTGCTGGCGGACCTGCCGCCCCTGAGCTTCTTCGAGGCCCCGGGCGGGGTGCCCAGCTGGACCGCCGCCAATGGCGACCTGCTGCGGATGCGATCGGAACGGGTCGTGACCGATCCAGTCGGCCAGCGGCGGGTCAATCACGACACCTATGAGCGGTGGCGGGACGGCAGGCTGATCGACAGCCAGCTGGAGCTGTTCGCCTACCGGGTCTGGGGCTGGAAGGAGTTCGAGATGGCGCTCGCCGTCGCGGGCTTCACCGACATCGAGGTCTCCGCCAACTACCGGCCCGGTCGGTCCCCGAAGCCGGCGGACGGCATCCTGAACTTCGCCGCCCGAGCGCCGGACTAGAGGGCCTCGCCCCGCAACAGCCGGGGCAGGTCCCCCAGGGCTCCGCCCGCGTCGTTCATGAAGAACCGGCGGGCGGGGCCGATGCGGTTGACCGCGGCCATGCCCGCGCCCCGCGCCAGGCGCAGCAGGGGATTGTCGTTGGAGAACAGCCGCACGAAGAGATCGCAGGCGGCCACCACCGAGATGTTGTCGAACCGCCGCCAGCGGGCGTAGCGCTCCAGCACCAGCTCCGAGCCGATATCCTCCCCCAGGCGGGCGGCGTCCACCAGCACCTGCGCCAGGGCCGCGGCGCCCTTGAGCCCCAGGTTCAGCCCCTGGCCGGCGATGGGATGGATGCCGTGGGCGGCGTCCCCCAGCAGGGCGGCGCGCGGGGCGCACATCCGCTCGGCCAGCTGCAGGGACAGCGGATAGGTGAAGACCGGGCCCATCACCTGGGCCTCCCCCAGCAGGGCGCCGAACCGGCGTTGCAGATGGGCGTGGAACACCTCCGGCCGGGCGGATTTCAGCGCCGCGGCCTTGGCGGTGGGTTCGGTCCAGACCAGGCTCGCCCGGTCCTCGGTGAGCGGCAGGATGGCGAAGGGGCCGCCGGGCAGAAAATATTCGTGGGCCACGCCCTCATGCGGGCGGGCCAGCTTCACGGTGGCCACCACGCCGGTCTGGGCGTAGGCCCAGCCGAGGGAACCGATCCCGGCGGCGGCGCGCACCACCGAGGCGCGGCCCTCGGCGCCCACCACCAGGGGCGCGGTCAGGACGCGGCCGTCCTCCAGGGTGACCCTGGCGCGGTCGGCGCCAAAGCTGACCTCGGCCACGCGGGCCGGGGCCAGGACGGTGATCTTGGCCTTCTCCACCGCCGCGGCCAGGGCGGCGCGGGAACGGCGATTCTCCAGCAGATAGCCCAGGGGCTCACCGTCGGAGCGGTCGGCGATCTCGGCTGAGTCGAAACGCAGATAGAACGGCGAAGGATTTCCCGCCGAGGCGCCGGGGCTGCGGCCGTCGGTCACCAGGATCTGCTCGATCCGCTGGGCGTGGGGCTCGATGTCCTGGGCCAGGCCCAGCGCCCGCCACTGCCGGAAACTGGCGTAGGCGATGGCCGAGGAGCGGCCGTCGAAGGTCGGCGCCAGCTGGGCGTCGAAGACGATGGGGTCGATCAGGATCGGGGTCAGGCCACCCTGTTTCAGGGCGAGCGCCAGGGTGGCCCCGGCCATGCCGGCCCCGGCGATGATGACGTCGGCGTCGAAGGTCTCGCTCATGGGCCGATATGCCGACGATAGGGCCGAGGCGTCCAGTCCCAGAACCCCTCTGCCGGTTTTTTGGGCGGCCGCGTCCATTTATCCGTTGCCAAGGCCCCCGGCCCCCTGTCTGCTGTTTTTTGGACCCTTGGGTCTAGTTTTCGATGCTCGCGCGCCTGGGGAACCCCGCCGATGGCCATCCTGCCCAATATCCGACGTGGACCCCTCGTCGTGGGCGGCGTGGTGGCGGTGGTCCTGATCGTCGGAGGCGGGGTCTGGTGGACCAACAAGCAGCGCTATGAGTCCACCGACAACGCCTTCATCGCCGCCGACAAGGTGACCGTGGCTCCGCAGGTGGACGGCTATGTCGCGCAGGTCCTGGTGGAGGACAACCAGAGGGTCGCCGCCGGCCAGGTGGTGGTGCGGCTGGACGCCGCCGCCGCCCAGGCCAAGCTGGCCCAGGCCATCGCCAACGCCGCGGCCCTCGACGCCGCCGTCCGCGGAGTCGACGACAAGTCGGCCTTGGAGGGCGCCATGATCGCCCAGAAGGCGGCCGGGGTGGAGTCCGCCCACGCCCAGGCCCAGATGGCCGCGGCCGAGCTCGAGCGCTACGGCGCGCTCGCCAAGCAGGGCTGGGTCTCTCCCCAGCGGGCCCAGTCGGCCAAGGCCGCGGCCGGCACCGCCGCCGCCGGGGTCGCCCAGGCCCAGGCCACCCTGGAAGCCGAGCGCCGCACCGCCGAGGCCCTGGGCTCGGCCCGCGCCCAGACCCTGGCCCAGGCCCAGGCCGCCCACGCGGCGGTGGAGACCGCCCGCATCGACGTCTCCCGCACCGAGATCCGCGCCCCGGTCGCTGGCGTGGTGGGCGCCAAGGCCGTGCGTCCGGGCCAGTACGTGCGCCCGGGCATGGCGCTGATGAGCGTCGTGCCGCTCGGCCAGGCCTATGTGGTGGCCAATTTCAAGGAGACCCAGGTCTCGCGCCTGCGCATCGGCCAGCCGGTGGAGATCCGCGCCGACGCCTTCGGAAAGCAGACCATCCGGGGCCATATCGACTCCTTCGCCCCGGCCACCGGCTCGGAATTCGCCCTGATCCCGGTGGAGAACGCCGTGGGCAACTTCACCAAGATCGCCCAGCGTCTGCCGGTGAAGATCGCCGTCGACTCCAAGGAGCCCCTGGCCGGCGCCCTGCGGCCGGGCCTGTCGGTGGAGGTCAAGGTCGACGTGCGCAAGGACACCGGCCTCGGCTTCGCCGACGCCGCGCCCACCGCGCCCTCGACCGAGCTCGCCCGTCGCGGCGTCTCGCGCTAGGCGCCCGCCGTGGCCGACGTCGCCGCCATCGACCGTCCCCCAGCGCCGGCGCCCCCCGGCGGCCACCTGACCAAGTCCGGCGAGATCGACTGGCTGAAGGTCTTCCTGGGATTCGGCGGCATGGTGATCGGCCAGTTCATGGCCGTGCTCGACGTCCAGATCGTCGCCTCGTCGCTGTCGCAGATTCAAGCAGGCGTGGGCGCCAGCGCCGACGAGATCAGCCGGGTGCAGACCATCTACCTCCTGGCCGAGGTGGTGATGATTCCGCTCACCGCCTACTTCTCGAAGATGTGGGGGACCCGTCCCTTCTTCATGGCCGCGACCGTGACCTTCATCGCAGCCTCGATCCTCACGGGCCTCTCGACCACCTTCGAGATGATGATCGTCACCCGGGCCCTGCAGGGCCTGGCGGGCGGCGCCATGATCCCCCAGGTCTTCGCGGCGGCTATGACCGTGTTTCCGGTCGAGCGCCGGGTGACCGCCAATGTGGTGGTGGGCCTTATCGTCACCCTGGCCCCCACGGTCGGCCCCACCATCGGCGGCCACCTGACCGAGGCCCTAGGCTGGCGCTGGTTGTTCTACATCAACGTCATCCCGGGCCTTCTCTCCCTGTTCCTGGTGGGCCGCTACGCCAATTTCGACAAGGGGGACCCCTCCCTGGCCAAGGGGATCGACTGGCCGGGCCTGGTGCTCATGGCGATCTTCCTGCTCAGCATGCAGTACGTGCTGGAGGAGGGCGCCGGCGAAGGCTGGCTGAAGGACGACAAGATCCTCTGGCTCACCGTCCTGTCGGCGCTGGCCGGCGCGGCCTTCACCTGGCGCCAGCTCACCTATCGCCAGCCCATCGTCTCCCTGGCCC
This sequence comes from Pseudomonadota bacterium, assembly GCA_040388315.1. Classification (GTDB taxonomy): domain Bacteria; phylum Pseudomonadota; class Alphaproteobacteria; order Caulobacterales; family Caulobacteraceae; genus Phenylobacterium. Next base: position 23,526 of record JAZKBZ010000154.1, read on the forward strand.
CGTTCACCGACCGCAACTTCACGCTGGGTACGGTGATGAACTTCGTCTCCGGGATGAGCCTCTATTCCGGAACCTTCGTCCTGCCCCTCTACCTGGCCCAGATCCGCGGCTATTCCCCCGGCCAGGTGGGCACCACCATGCTAGTCTCCGGCCTTTCCATGTTCCTCGCCGCCCCCATCGCCGGGCGGGTGATCCGCACCATGGACCTGCGGATCGGCCTGGTGCTGGGCTTCAGCATGGTGGGGGTGGGCCTGGGCCAGGGCATCCATGTCGGGGCCGACTGGGGCTTCAACGAGTTCCTGGTGCTGCAGGTCTGCCGGGGCCTGGGCGCCATGATCGCCATGATCGCCGCCTCCCAGATGAGCATCTCCACCCTGCCGCTCAATCTGATGAAGGACGGCTCGGGCCTGCTGAACCTGATCCGCAACATCGGCGGGGCCGTCGGCCTGGCGATGGTGACCACCATCCTGGCCCACATGAGCGCCGTCCACCTGGTCGAGCTATCGGCCTCGCTCAACAGCAGCAGCCTCGAGGCCCAGGAGATGATGACCCAGCTGACGGGGATGATGCAGGCGTCCGGCGCCCTGGATCCCGAGGGCGGGATGCGCAAGTTGATGGGGGGGATGCTGCGCCGGCAGGCCCTGGTCATGGCCTTCGCCGACGTCTTCCTGTTCCTGACCGCCGGCTGCGTCGTCGCCATCGCGCTCGCCCTGCTGGCCAGGCCGGCGCCGGCCATCCCGCAGACGCCCCCCGGCGGCGGGGGCCACTGATGCCGCGGGTCGCCGGACAGATCGACCTGGCCAAGGGCGAGGCCATCCTCGACGCCGCCATCGGCGTGCTGTCCGAACGCGGCCTGGCCGCCTCCATGGAGGAAATCGCCCGGCGGGCCCGCGTTTCCAAGCAGACCATCTATAATCACTACGGCTCCAAGGCCGAGCTGATCGCGGCCCTGGTGGACCGCCGGGTGGCCGACATCACCGCCCCCCTGGAGATGCCCGGCGCCGACGAGCATCCGGAGGAGGCCCTGGCCAGCTTCGCCCGGATCATGCTGCGGGCCCTGGTCAACCCGCGGGCCAGCGCCCTGATGCGCCTCTACATCCAGGGCGCCACCGAGGCGCCCGACGTGGCGCGCGCCGTCTTCGAAGCCGGCCCCAAGGCCTCCCGCGCCCGCCTGGCCGCCTTCCTGTCCCGCGAGACCGCCGCTGGCCGGCTGGCGGTGGACGATCCGGCCCAGGCCGCGGAGTTCTTCGGCGGCATGGTGGCCGGCACCTACCAGCTGTCCGAGCTGCTGGGGGTGGACCGGGGCCTCACCGAACCCCAGATCGACCACATCGCCGCCGAGGCGGCGCGACGCTTCCTGCGGGCCTACGGAGGCTGAACGGACCTACTCCGCCCCGAAATCGTCGGGCAGGCCGATCATGTGGAAGCCGGCGTCGACGTGGACCACCTCGCCGGTGGTGGAGCGACCGAGGTCCGACAACAGCCACAGCGCCGTCCCGGCCACGCCCTCCATGGAGGTGTCCTCCTTCAGGGCCGACATGGCCCGGCCTTGGGAGAGCTTCTCGCGGCCCCCGGCGATGCCGGCCAGCGACAGGGTGCGCATGGCGCCGGCCGAGATGGCGTTGACCCGGATCTTGGCGGGGCCGAGGTCGCGGGCGGCGTAGCGGGTGGCCGCCTCCAGACCCGCCTTGGCCACCCCCATGGTGTTGTAGTTGGGGATCACCCGCTCGGAGCCCAGATAGGTCATGCAGATGATCGAGCCGCCCCTCGGCATCAGCCGCGACGCCCGCCGGGCGCAGTCGACGAAGCTGTAGACCGAGATGTCCATGGCCTGGAGGAAGCCCGCCCGGGTGGTGTTCTCCACGAAGGAGCCCTTGATCTCGTCGCGGGGGGCGAAGGCGATGGAGTGGACGAAGAAGTCCAGGGTCCCGAGCGCCGCCTCGACCCCGGCGAAGGCCCCGTCCATCTGGGCGTCATCGGTGACGTCCGCCGGCAGGACGGTCTTGACCCCGATGGAGTCGGCGAGCGGCTGGACCCGGCGCTCCATGCCCGGCAGGTGCAGGAAGGCCATCTCGGCGCCCTGGGCGGCCAGCTGGGCGGCGATGCCCCAGGCGATGGACTGATGGTTGGCGACGCCGATGACGACGCCCTTCTTGCCCTTCATCAGGTCGCCCTTGGGCAGGTCATAGTCCTCGGCCATGGCGGGTTCTCCTAAAGTTTTATGCGGTAGCCCACGTGGCTCTGCTCGAACCCCAGCCGGTCGTAGAACCGGTGGGCGTCGGCGCGGCTCTTGTGGGTGAAGAGCTCCACGGCCTGGCAGCCCCGCGCACGGGCGGCGTCCAAGGCGTGCGCGATCAGCTGGGCGCCCAGGCCCCGGCTGCGCAGGGACGTGTCGACCCGCACCCCCTCGATGAGGGCCAGGTCGGCGCCCTGGTTGGAGAGGCCCGGGATGAAGGTCATCTGCAGGCAGCCCACGACGGCGCCGTCCAGCTCCGCGACGGTTAAAATATTACCGTCGCTGGCCTCGATGCGGTCGAAGGCGGCGTAGTAGGTCTCGGGCAGGGGGTCTTCGATGCGCTCACGGCCGGCCCCCAGGGGATCGTCGGCCAGCAGCTGGACGATCCGCGCCACGTCCTGCCGGCGGGCGGGACGGAAGACCGGGACGCTCAAGCGCCTAGACCCGGCCCATCACCAGGCAACCGTTGGTGCCGCCGAAGCCGAAGCTGTTGGACATCACCGTCTCCACCTGCTGGTCCAGGCGCTTGCGCAGGATCGGCAGGTCGGCGAAGGCGGGGTCGAGATTTTCAATGTGGGCGCTCTCGGCCAGGAAGCCGTTGCCCAGCATCAGCAGGGAATAGATCGCCTCCTGGGCGCCGGCCGCCCCCAGGCTGTGGCCGGTCAACGACTTGGTCGACGAGATATAGGGCGCCTTGTCCCCGAAGACCGCGCGCACGGCCTCCATCTCCTTGAGGTCGCCCACCGGGGTCGAGGTGCCGTGGGGGTTGAGGTAGTCGATCTTGCGGCCGCCGAGGTCGGCCATGGCCAGGTTCATGCAGCGCGCGGCGCCCTCGCCGGAGGGGGCGACCATGTCGAAGCCGTCGGAATTGGCGGCGTAGCCGATGATCTCCCCATAGATCTTGGCCCCGCGGGCCTTGGCGTGCTCGTACTCCTCCAGCACCACGATGCCGGCGCCGCCGGCGATCACGAAGCCGTCGCGGGCCGCGTCATAGGCGCGGCTGGCCACGGCCGGGGTCTCGTTGAAGTTGGAGCTCATGGCGCCCATGGCGTCGAAGAGCACGCTCAGCGTCCAGTCGAGCTCCTCGGTTCCGCCGGCGAAGACCACGTCCTGCTTGCCCATCAGAATCTGCTCGTAGCCGACCCCGATGCAGTGGGTGGAGGTGGCGCAGGCCGAGGAGATGGAGAAGTTCAGGCCCTTGATCTTGAACCAGGTCGACAGGGTCGCCGAGGGGCCCGAGCTCATGGCCTTGGGCACCGCGAAGGGGCCGACCCGCTTGGGGCCGCGGGTCTTGGCGGTTTCGGCCGCCTCTATGATGGATCGGGTCGAGGGGCCGCCGGAGCCGACGATGAGGCCGGTGCGCACATTGGAGACATCAGCCTCCTCGAGGCCGGAGTCGGCGATCACCTGTTCCATGGCGATATGGGCGAAGCCGGTGCCCTGGGCCAGGAAGCGGGCCGCGCGGCGGTCCACCATGGATTCCCAGTCCACGTCGGGCTTGGCCTGGACCTGGCTGCGGAAGCCGAGCTCCGCATAGTCCGGCGCGAAGGAGACGCCCGACTTGGCCTCGTGCAGCGAGGCGAGAACCTCATTGGCGTTGGCGCCAATGGAGGAGACGATACCGATACCCGTGACGACGACGCGACGCATGTTTGCTCCCAAATCCAGACGGCGTTTACCGTTTACCGTTGGTAGAGACCGACGCGGAGATCCTGCGCCCAGTAGATAGGAACGCCGTCCGCTTCCAGCACACCATCGCCGATCCCCATGACGAGACGGCGGTTGATGACGCGCTTCATCTGAATCTTGTAGGTGACCTTCTTGATGTTCGGGGTCACCTCGCCGCCGAACTTCACCTCGCCACAGCCCAGGGCGCGGCCGCGGCCCTTGCCGCCGATCCAGCCGAGATAGAAGCCCACCAGCTGCCACAGGGCGTCCAGGCCCAGGCTGCCGGGCATGACCGGGTCGCCGATGAAGTGGCAATCAAAGAACCAGAGGCCCGGATTGATGTCGAATTCGGCTTCGATGAAGCCCTTGCCGTGATCGCCGCCTTCGTCGGTGATCTTGGTCATGCGGTCGAACAGCAGCATCGGCGGCGCCGGAAGCTGGGCGTTGCCCGGCCCGAACATCTCACCGCGCGCACACGCCATGAGATCTTCGAAGCTGTAGTTGTCCTTGGCCTTCACGCCCATGGTCATGCAGTTCGCCTTCCGGCTTCAAAAGAGGGGTCAGGGCCTATCAGAGCCGGCCGCGTCGCTCAACGGCATTGCAGACGGTCGTCGGTTCCCCAGAGCTCGGCGGCCGGGGCCCAGCCCGAGACGCCGTCGACCCGGAGCTTGCACCAACCCCGGCTGTCGCACCGGACCAACGCGGCCAGGGCCCGGGCGTTCAAAATGGCGTGCACGGGAGCGCCGGCCTTGGGCCCGCCATGCAGGGCCAGCGGGGTCGGCTTGATCCGCATCACCGTGCGCCGGCCGTCGGTGGTGCGCCGGTGCACCCAGGCCATGCCGTGCTCGGGATCGCAGATCCTGCGCCACTCGCTGTTTTCGGCCACCACCTGCACCGGCAGGTCGCGGGCGTGATAGACCCAGAGCAGGCGATGGTCGTCGCCGGGGCCGGACCGGGCGTTCACCTCGTTGAATTTCAAGGAAACATAGCGCGGGACCGGAAAGCCCGAGGGGGTCTGACGCTCCGCCGCCGCCAGGGTCTGGGCCGCGCCCAGGGCCCAGAACAGGACCGCTGTCAAAAGCGGCGCCCACGCCCGTGCGCCCATCGCCGTTTCCGCCTCGCCTTGGCCGCTCATATGCCCTTTGCTAGAGGTTCATCTCGCGACGCGCCATAGTCCCGCGCGCCGCACCTCCTTTTTCGAGTTCCGCGAAACCGCCCATGCCCGCCCGAAAGCCCAAAGTCATCGTCACGCGCAGGCTTCCGGATCCCGTGGAGACACGGTTGCGCGAGCTGTTCGACACCCAGCTCAACCTCACTGACGAGCCCCTGGACCGCACAGCCCTGATCGCGGCGGTGAAGAGCGCCGACGTCATCGTCCCCACCATCACCGACAAGCTGGACGCCGACATCCTGTCCCAGGCCGGGGAGCAGCTGAAGCTGATCGCCAATTTCGGGGCCGGCGTGGACCATATCGACGTGGCCGCCGCCAACGCCCGGGGGATCAGCGTCACCAACACGCCGGGCGTGCTCACCGAGGACACGGCCGACCTTACGCTGGCTCTAATGATGGCGGTCTCCCGCCGCATCGTGGAGGGCGCCAATGTCGCCCAGGCCGGGGGCTTCACCGGCTGGGCGCCCACCTGGATGATGGGGCGGCGGATTTCCGGGAAACGGTTAGGAATTATCGGCATGGGCCGCATCGGCCAGGCCGTGGCGCGCCGGGCCAAGGCCTTCGGCATGCAGATCCACTACCACAACCGCAAGCCGGTCAGCCCGCGCATCGCCGAGGACCTGGAGGCCACCTACTGGGAGAGCCTCGACCAGATGCTGGCCCGGATGGACATCATCTCGGTCAACTGCCCGCACACCCCGGCCACCTATCACCTGCTCTCGGCGCGCCGGCTGAAGCTGATGCAGCCCCACGCCATCCTGGTGAACACCGCCCGCGGCGAGATCATCGACGAGGGCGCGCTCGCCGATCAGCTGGCCAAGGGCGAGATCGGCGGGGCGGGCCTGGACGTCTTCGAGTTCGAACCGGCCATCAATCCCAAGCTGCTCAAACTGCCCAACGCCGTCCTCCTGCCCCACCTGGGCTCGGCCACGGTGGAGGCGCGCACCGAGATGGGCGAGAAGGTGATCATCAATATCAAGACCTGGATGGACGGCCACAAGCCGCCGGATCGGGTGCTGACCTCGATGCTGTAGGGCAGGCCCCACCACACCGCTCATCCCGGCGAAGGCCGGGACCCAGATTCATCCGGAGCGTTTGGTGGGCTTCACCTGGATCCCGGCCTTCGCCGGGACGAGCGGAGAAAAATTACGCTTTCGCGAACGGCTTGGGCCGCCGCGCGCCGCCCTGGCGGTCCAGCATCCAGCCGGGATATTCGGCCGGCAGGGCGCTGAGCTCATCGAGGCGGGCGATCTCGGCCGCCCTCAGGGCCAGGTCCGTGGCTGCCAGGTTGTCGTCCAGCTGCTCGAGGGTCTTGGCGCCGATGATGACGCTCATCACGTGCGGCTTGGCCAGCAGCCAGGCAAGAGCCACCCGGGCGACGGAGACGCCGTGGGCCTCGCCGATCTCGCGCATGGCGGCCACCACCGGCCAGGCGCGGTCGGTATTGACCGGCGGGAAGTCGAAATTGGTGCGCCGCGCGCCGTTCACCGGCGGGGCGCCGGGGCCGAACTTGCCCGACAGCAGGCCGCCGGCCAGGGGCGACCAGACCATCAGGCCGAGCTTCTCCTCGGTCAGTATGGGGACCAGCTCGCGCTCCAGGTCGCGGCCGGCGATGGAGTAGTAGGCCTGCAGGGTCTCGAAGCGGGCGTAGTCCTTCGCCGCGCTGATCCCCAGGGCCTTGGCGATCTTCCAAGCCGTCCAGTTGGAGACGCCGACATAACGCACCAGGCCCTGGCGGGTCAGGTCGTCGAGGGCGCGCAGGGTCTCCTCGATGGGGGTGACCGTGTCGTTGCCGTGGATCTGGTAGAGGTCGATGTGATCGGTCTGCAGACGCTCCAGGCTGCCCTGCACCGAATCCATGATGTGGCCGCGCGACGCGCCCTTGTCGTTGGGGCCCGGACCCATCTCGCCGAACACCTTGGTGGCCAGGACTACGTCCTTGCGCGCCACGCCCAGGTTCTTGAGCGACTGGCCCAGCAGCTTCTCCGACTGGCCGAAGGCGTAGACGTCGGCGGTGTCGATGAAGTTGACCCCGGCCGTCAGGGCCTTGCCGACGATCCCGTCCACCTCGCCCTGGTCCAGGGCCCCGATCATCTTCCAGATCCCGGCGTCGTTGTCGCCGCCGAAGGTCATGGTCCCCAGGCAGATCTCCGAGACAAACAGGCCGGTCCGGCCAAGCTGGTTATATTTCATGGGACGCTCCTAGGGCTGGCTCCACAGCTAGGCGCGGCGGATAACAGGCGCAACCAGGTCAGGCGCGCGCGCCGCAGACCTCGCAGTCGGGGTCGGGGCCGATCTTGACCGTGCGGGTCTCGGCCGAGAGGGCGTCATAGATCAGCAGCCGGCCGGCCAGGGGATCGCCGGCCCCGGTGAGGACCTTGATGGCCTCAAGCGCCATCATCGAGCCGATGACTCCGGCCAGGGCCCCCACCACCCCGACGGCCGAGCAGGTCTCGGCCTCGGGCGGAATCTCCGGCACCAGGCAGCGATAGCAGGGGGCGCGGCGGAACACGCCGACCTGGCCGGTCCAGCGGCCGATGGCGCCGGAGACCAGGGTCACGTGCTCGGCCACGCAGGCGGCGTTGACGGCGAAGCGGGTGGCGAAATCGTCGGTGCCGTCCAGCACCAGGTCGCAGCCACGCACCAGGCCCCGGGCGTTGGCCGCCTCGAGCGCCACCGGGACCCGCTCGACATGGACGTGGGGATTGAGGGCCTTCAGGCGATCGGCGGCGGCCTCGACCTTGCAGCGGCCGACATCGCCTTCGGTGTAGATCACCTGCCGCTGCAGGTTGGAGACGTCGACCCTGTCGGGATCGGCCAGGACCAGGGTCCCGACCCCGGCCGCGGCCAGGTAGAGGGCGGCCGGCGCACCCAGGCCGCCGGCGCCCACGATCAGCACCCGGGCGGCCTTCAGCCGCTGCTGGCCCGGCCCCCCCACCTCGCGCAGCACCAGATGGCGGGCGTAGCGCTCGACCTCGTCGTCGGAAAAACTCATCGTCCTTGACCTTGACCCTTCGCCTGCTCACATCGGCCAGCATGACACCAGCTGACAAGACAAGCTTCCCCGACTGGCATGGGACCACCATCCTGGCCGTGCGCAAGGACGGACAGACCGTCATCGCCGGCGACGGACAGGTGTCGATGGGCCAGACCATCGTCAAGGGCAACGCCCGCAAGGTCCGCGCCCTGGCCGGCGGCAAGGTGATCGCGGGCTTCGCCGGCGCCACCGCCGACGCGCTGACCCTGATCGAGCGGCTGGAGGCCAAGCTGGAGCAGTATCCAGACCAGTTGGCCCGGGCCTGCGTCGACCTGGCCAAGGACTGGCGCACCGACCGCTATCTGCGGCGGCTGGAGGCCATGCTGCTGGTGGCCGACAAGGATAATATTTTCACCGTCACCGGGGCCGGCGACGTGCTGGAGCCGGAAACCGGGGTGGCGGCCATCGGGTCGGGGGGCAACTATGCGCTGGCCGCGGCCCTGGCCCTCATGGAGACCGACAAGGGCGCCGAGGCGCTCGCCCGCGACGCCATGGCGATCGCCGCCAAGATCTGCGTCTACACCAACGGCAATCTGACGGTCGAAGTCCTTTAGGGCCGTCATGGCGGCCAAGCCCGTCAGGGCCGCAGAGCCGGAAACCGGGATGACGGGTGGGGATGTCCAATCCTTCACTTGAGAGGGCGCGGCGGCGGAGCTTAGTTGCAAGGCGACGATCCAAGGACAGACCCATGACCAGAGCCGCCCTCTTCGCCCTGCTGGCCCTGGCCGCCACCCCGGCCCTGGCCGCCGACCCCGCCCCGGTGGTGGCCGCCGAGCGGGCCTTCGCCGTCGACGGCCTGGCGCTCGGCATCCGCGATTCATTCCTCAAGCACGCGGCCCCCGAGGCGATCCTGTTCGCGCCGGATGTGCGCAAGGTCCACGAGACCTTCCCCAAGCGCCCCGCCGACCAGGGCGGCCCGCCCCTGGTCTGGTGGCCCCTGTGGGCGGGGATCGCCCGGTCCGGCGACCTCGGCTTCACCACCGGCCCGTCGACCTATGACGGCAAGCCAGGCGCATACTATTTCACCGTCTGGAAGAAACAGGCCGACGGTGGCTGGAAGTGGGTCTTCGACGGCGGCGCGCCCTCCAGCACCGCCGGCGCCCCGCCCCAGGGTTCGCAGCCGGCCTATCTGCCGGTCTCCGCCACAAAGGGGAAATATCCCGAGGCCGCCTTCACCGACGTCCGCAAGGCCGAGGCGTCCCTCAACGCCGCGGCCAAGACCGACGCGGCCGGCGCCTATCGCGCGGTGCTGGCCGCCGAGGGCCGGGTGGTGGGCTCGCCGGCCGCGCCGGGAAACGGGCCGCAGGCCCAGGCCGCCGAACTGGCCACCCGCCCCGCCCAGATGACCTTCGGCCCGACCCTGGGGGGCGAGGCCTCGGCGGCCGGAGACTTCGCCTGGACCTATGGCGAGGCGGCCTGGGTGCGGGACGGCAAGGACCGCCAGGGTCACTATGTGCGGATCTGGCAGCTGCGGCCCGAGGGCTGGGCCCTGGTGTTCGACGAGATCCTGGCCTCGCCGCCCAAGAGCTAGCCCCGGCGGGCTTGAACAGGCTGATCCGTACCTATCTAAGGCCGGCATGACCGAATTCTCACCGCGCGAAATCGTCTCCGAGCTCGACCGCTTCATCGTCGGTCACCCCGAGGCCAAGAAGGCCGTGGCCGTGGCCCTGCGCAACCGCTGGCGCCGCCGCCGGGTGCCCGAGGCCCTGCGCGACGAGGTGACGCCCAAGAACATCCTGCTGATCGGCCCCACCGGGGTGGGCAAGACCGAGATCGCGCGGCGGCTGGCGCGCCTGGCCCAGGCCCCGTTCCTGAAGGTGGAAGCCACCAAGTTCACCGAGGTCGGCTATGTCGGCCGCGACGTCGACCAGATCGTCCGCGACCTGGTGGAGATCTCGCTTTCCATGGTGCGCGAAAAGCGCCGCGCCGCCGTCCGCGCCAAGGCCGAGGCCGCCGCCGAGGAACGCATCCTCGACGCCCTGACCGGCCCCGGCTCCACCGCCGCCCGCGAGAGCTTCCGCAAGAAGCTGCGAACCGGCGAGCTGGACGACAAGGAGGTGGAGCTGACCCTGGCCGACACCGGCGGCGGCGGCATGTTCGAGATCCCCGGCCAGCCCAACATGGGCATGCTCAATCTCTCCGAGATGATGGGCAAGGCCTTTGGCGGCCGCACCAAGACCCACAAGACCACGGTCGCCGCGGCCCACGCCCCGCTTATCGCGGAAGAGAGCGACAAGCTGCTGGACCAGGAGGCCCTGACCCAGGAGGCCATAGAGCTGGCCGAGAACAATGGCATCGTCTTCCTCGACGAGATCGACAAGGTGGCCTCCAGCCGCGAGCGCTCCGGGGGCGCCGACGTCTCCCGCGAGGGGGTGCAGCGCGATCTGCTGCCCCTGATCGAGGGCACCACCGTGTCCACCAAGTACGGGCCGGTGAAGACCGACCACGTCCTCTTCATCGCCTCGGGCGCCTTCCACGTGGCCAAGCCCTCGGACCTGCTGCCCGAGCTGCAGGGCCGGCTGCCCATCCGGGTGGAGCTCAAGGCCCTGACCCGCGACGACATGCGCCGCATCCTCACCGAGCCCGAGGCCAACCTGATCGTCCAGCACCAGGCCCTGCTGGCCACCGAGGGGGTGACGCTCACCTTCACCGCCGAGGCGATAGATGCGCTGGCCGACGCCGCCGTGGCGGTGAACGGCTCGGTGGAGAACATCGGCGCGCGGCGGCTGCAGACCATCCTGGAAAAGGTGCTGGAGGAGATCAGCTTCACCGCCTCGGATCGCTCGGGCGAGGCCATCAGCATCGACGCGCCCTACGTGAAGGCCCACGTCGGCGACCTGGCCAAGGACGCGGATCTCTCGCGGTTCATTCTTTAGCGGAGCGGCGCTAGAACCGCGCCCGCCGCGCGTTGTAGATCGCGCCCTCCAGGGCCTTGGCGAACTCGGCGCGTTCGGAGGGGCTGAGCGCCCGGGCCACCGGGGCCTCCTTGCCCGAGAGCGCCAGGCGCAGGTCGACGACGTGATCGTCCTCGGTCAGCAGGGTGACGCGGGTGAAGGCCGTGGGGCTTTCCCACAGCAGCTTGCGCATCTTCGGCGTCTCTTGGAACACCTGGACCTGGCGGTCGGTGACCCGCACCCGCTCGATCTGCTTGGCCGCGGCGTAGCTGGCCAGGAAGGCCACCACGATGGCGGCCAGGTCCAGGCCCAGGAACATCGGCACGAAGATGGCGCCCATGGACAGGAACACCGCCGCCGAGGCGCAGTTGAGCACCGTCACCACCGTGATCAGCACCATGAAGCCGCGCTGCGACAGGCTCCGGTTGGGCCTGATTTCGGCGTCCATGAAAACCACATCGTTCATAGCCCCGCCAGGCTAGGCGATTTGCGGACCTCCAAACAGGCCCCACGTGCGGGGACGCTTGGCGAAGCGCCCCGGAGCGGGCGATGGTCGGCCATGGCCAAGACCCCCAAAGCCCCGACCCGAAAGCGCCTCAGCCCCGCCGAGCAGGCGAGGATCGCGGAAATCTTTCACCGCTTCATCAGCCTGAGCGACGATCCGCGCACCGAGCTGGACTATGCCAGCCCCTATGAGCTGGTGACCGCCGTGGCCCTGTCGGCCCAGGCCACCGACGTCTCGGTGAACAAGGCCACCCAGAAACTGTTCGCCGTGGCCGACAGCCCGGAGAAGATGCTGGCGCTCGGGGAAGAGGGGCTGATCCCCTATGTCGCCTCCATCGGCCTGTTCCGCACCAAGGCCAGGAACGTCATCGCCACCGCCCGCATCCTGATGGACCAGCACGGCGGCGAGGTGCCCCTTGACCGCGCGGCCCTGCAGGCTTTGCCCGGGGTGGGGCGCAAGACCGCCAGCGTCGTGCTCAACGAGCTGCGGATCGAGCCGGCCATCGCCGTGGACACCCACGTCTTCCGCGTGGCCCACCGCCTGAAGCTGTCGGATGGCAAGACCCCGGACCAGGTGGAGGCCGACCTGATGGCCATAGTCCCCGAGCCCTACCTCACCCGGGCCCACCACTGGCTGATCCTGCACGGCCGCTACACCTGCCTGGCGCGGCGGCCGAAGTGCGAGGAGTGTCCCATCGCCGACCTCTGCCCCTCGAAGACACTGTTCGTCGGCTAGGGCCCTTCTAGTCGACGCGCACCGGCAGCTCGACGTCGCAGATGGAGAAGTCGGCGCCCTTGGCGCTGCGCACCTGCCGAACCAGGGTGCGGAAGGCCGGGCTGCGGTCGCTGAGGATCGAGACCCGGGGCCGCTCGGCGGCGGGCAGGTCGGCGGCCACCCGCACCTTCAGCATCTTGTCGGGTTCGGCCGGCGGCTCGCCCACCTTGATCAGCCGCACCACGTCGAGGCCCACGACCACCTTGCCCCAGACCGTATAGTCGCGGTCGAGGCGGCGGCTGGCGGCTCGCATGAAGAAGATCTCGCTGTTGCCGGTGTCGTCGGCCGCCTGCCGGCCCATGCCCGCCACGCCGGGGCAGTAGGCGCCCCAGGCGCGGATCGTCCCGTCGGTGCTGCGCACGGCCTCCTGGCCCGACACCGTCTCGATCGGGACCGCGCCGAGGAAGCCGGTGGTGGCGTCCGACGGCGCGCTGACCGCCAGATAGTCGGTGATCTTCAGCTTGAAGGTGAATTCCGGCGGCAGGTCGGGGTGGCTGGAGACCCCGCCGTCGCGGTTGTCGGGATTGCCGGTCTGGTCGACGAAGCCGTCGATCACCCGATGGAATTGCAGGCCGTCATAGACGCCTTCGCGGGCCAGCAGCTTCACCCGGGCCACCGACTGCGGCGCCAGAACCGGCGCCAGGGCCACGATGATGCGGCCCTGGGTGGTGTCGATCACCAGGGTGTCTTGCGGATCGAGGGGCCGCCAGTCGCTGGCGGGGGCGGCGCCCATCAGGGCGAACGCGCAAAGGGCGGCGGAGAGCTTGCGGATCATGCGACCCAGTGAAGCTTCTCCGCCGCCCCGCGCCAACCGATCTTTTGAGGGACCGGCCGAATGGGATCAGGTCAGGTGATGCGCTTGACGCTCACCGGGTCACTGCCGGGGAAGCTTTCCTCCAGGCCCTCGTCCAGCAGGGCTTCCTGGCGGTCTTCGGCCTCATGTTCCTTGTCCGCCAGTTGGTCGGGCTTCTCGCCCTCCTTCAGCGGCGTCACCTTGCGGGCGTGGGGGACCTCGGCCGCCTTCACGCTCTGCTTGTCGCTGGCCGCGCGTTCGGCGCCCTTGGCTTGATTGAGAATGCCCATGTGCCGGTCCTCTTGAACTGATGGCGGTTGTTCCGCCCTGCGGACCTAACGTGCGGGCCGCTCGCCGGTTGCCGCCCAACCTTGAGCGTTGCGCAGGCGGTTTCCGCTGGCGTGCAGGCTGGTGGACCAGACGTTCTTCAAGGGAACCAGGCTCTCCAGCAGGCGCAGCTCAACCCCGTGGGCGGCCATCATGGCCGGCAGGTCGCTCAGGGTCTCGACGGCCAGGGGTGTGACCGCCTGGCGCGAGACCCACATGCCGGCGTCGGCCAGATCCTCGAAAGTCTCGGAAGGCAGCTCGTAGCGGTAAAGGGTTTCGCGGGTCAGCCGCTCGAACCAGGCCCACTCCACATGGGCGATCATCCGGGCGTCGCTGGCCCCGAACCACCGCTCGCGGTCGTCCGGGGTGGTGTCGGGGGTTTCCCACAGCAGGATGCGCGGGCAGTCGCGGGGGAAGAAGTAGAGCGGCTGGGTCGTCTCATCGATCGCCCAGACCAGCGGGCCGTTCAGCCAGTCCCGCCCGGGCGGCCGCGCCGAGGGGACGAGGACCGGCCTCGGCTCGAAGCATTCGATGCCCGGATCGTCGCTGAAGTGAAAAAGCCGCATGTCAGATCCTGTCTAAAGCCCTGCCTGCGTTGCTCAAGCTTGCCTTTCCCTGTAGTCAGCCGGCCAACGTTTCCCCGGAAAGCCCCATGACCGAACTCTACGACGTCGCCGCCATCGGCAACGCCATCGTCGATGTGATCGCCCCGGCGACCGACGACTTCCTCTCCGCCAACGCCCTCGACAAGGGCGCCATGATGCTGATCGACGAAGCGCGCGGCGTGGAGTTGTACGGCAAGATGGCCGCGGGCATCGAGGCCTCCGGCGGCTCGGCGGGCAACACCATCGCCGGGGTCGCCAGCTTCGGCGGCCGGGCGGCCTATCTGGGCAAGGTGGCCAAGGACCAGCTGGGCGACGTCTTCGCCCACGACATGCGCGCCATCGGCGCCCACTTCGACACCCCGCCCCTCACCGGCGGCCCGGCCACGGCCCGCTCGCTGATCAACGTCACCCCCGACGGCGAGCGCACCATGTGCACCTATCTGGGCGCCTCGACCGAGTTCGCCGCCGACGACGTCGACCCCGCGATCATCGAGGGCGCCAAGATCGTCTATCTCGAGGGCTACCTGTTCGACGCCGAGGCCGCGCGGCGCGCCTTCGCCAAGGCCGCGGGCCTGGCCCGGGGTTCGGGGCGCATGATCGCCATCACCCTTTCGGACGGTTTCGTGGTGGAGCGCCACCGCGAGGCCCTGCTGGGCTTCATCGAGAGCCAGGTGGACCTGGTCTTCGCCAACGACACCGAGCTGATGGCGATGTTCCAGACCGACGATTTCAACGACGCCATGGCCCAGATGCGCGGCAAGGTGAAGATCGCCGCCGTCACCCGCGGCGCGGCCGGCTCCACCATCGCCGCGGCCGGCCAGACCTTCGACGTTTCGGCCTATCCGGTGGAAAAAGTCGTGGACACGACCGGCGCGGGCGACCAATACGCAGCCGGTTTCATGTTCGGTCTCGCCAAGGGCCGGCCGCTGAATGTCTGCGGCCAGCTCGGCTCGCTTGCGGCGTCGGAAGTGATCTCGCACTACGGCCCGCGTCCCCTGGTCAATCTGCAAGACCTAGCGGCGTCGAAAGGACTCTAAGCCCATGGCCCGCACGGCCGAAGTCGTCCGCAATACGAGAGAGACCCAGATCAGCGTCAGCGTCGATCTGGACGGCTCGGGCGTGTCCGACGTCGAGACCGGGGTCGGCTTCTTCGACCACATGCTCGACAGCTTCGCCCGGCACGGCGGTATCGACCTGAAGGTGCGGACCCAGGGCGACCTGCACATAGACTTCCACCACACGGTGGAGGACACCGGCATCGTCATCGGCCAGGCGATCGCCAAGGCGCTGGATGGATTCAAGGGCATCCGCCGGTTCGGCCACGCCTATATCCCCATGGACGAGACCCTGACGCGCTGCGCCATCGACCTGTCCAACCGGCCCTATCTGATCTGGAAGGTGGCCTTCAAGACCCCGAAGATCGGCGAGATGGACACCGAGCTGTTCAAGGAGTTCCACCACGCCCTGGCCATGAACCTGGGCGCCTGCGTGCACCTGGAAACCCTGTACGGCGACAACAGCCACCACATCGCCGAGAGCGGCTTCAAGGCCCTGGCCCGCGCCCTGCGCGCCGCCGTCGAACTCGACCCCAAGACCCATGGTCACGCGCCATCGACCAAGGGCGTCCTGTAGGATCATTCCATGCAGACTGTCGCCCTGATCGACTACGGGTCGGGCAACCTTCGCTCGGCCGAAAAGGCCTTGGTGAAGGCCGCCGACGGCGAGAGCCAGATCGTGGTCACCTGCGATCCCGAGACCGTGGCCAAGGCCGACCGCATCGTCCTGCCGGGGGTCGGGGCGTTCTCGGCCTGCATGACCGCGCTCTCCGAACGTCCGGGCCTGATCGAGGCCATGACCGAGACGGTCCGCGCCAAGGGGCGGCCCTTCCTGGGCATCTGCGTGGGCATGCAGCTCCTGGCCACCCGGGGGCTGGAGTTCGGCGAGACCCGCGGCCTGGACTGGATCGGCGGCGACGTGCGCAGGATCGAGAGCCACGACCCGGCCATCAAGATCCCGCACATGGGGTGGAACACCCTGGTCGGCGCCAGCGGCCCCGACCTGATCGCCAAGATCGGCGAGGCCCCCATGTACTTCACCCATTCCTTCGCCTTCTATCCGGACGACGAGAACGACGTCGCCGCCTGGGTGGATCACGGAGGCCGATTCCCGGCCGCGGTCGCCAACGGCAACATCGCGGGCGTACAGTTTCACCCTGAAAAGTCGCAGAGCGCCGGCCTTGCCCTGTTGGCGCGCTTCCTGGAGTGGCGACCTTGATCCTCTATCCCGCGATCGACCTGAAGGACGGCCAGTGCGTGCGCGTCCTGCACGGCGACCTGACCACCGCCACCGTCTTCAACGCCTCCCCCGCCGACCAGGCCCGGCAGTTCGTGGAGAGCGGATTCCACTGGGTCCACGTGGTGGACCTCAACGGCGCCGTCCAGGGCCGAGCGATCAATGAGAAGGCCGTCGAGGCCATCCTCGAGAACGTCTCCATCCCCGTCCAGCTGGGCGGCGGCATTCGGTCGATGAAGGATATCGAGCGCTGGATCGAGGCCGGGGTCTCCCGGGTGATCCTGGGCACCATCGCCGTCACCGATCCCGAGATCGTCAAGGCCGCGGCCCGCGAGTGGCCCGAGCAGATCGCCGTCAGCGTCGATGTCCGCAAGGGCAAGGTGGCGACCCAGGGCTGGACCGAGAGCTCCGACCTCGACGCCGTCACCGTCTCCAAGCGCTTCGAGGACGCCGGGGTCGGCGCCCTGATCATCACCGACATCGACCGCGACGGCA
>JAZKBZ010000155.1:0-12890 GCA_040388315.1 Pseudomonadota bacterium
CGGCAAGGCCGAGCGGGAGCTCTGGCCCGCCAGCCGCGCCGGCTAGCCGCCGAACGGGCCTAGGTTCCGCGTGTCGCCAGCTTGGCCGCACCCCAGGTCATGACCGATAAGCTTCCCCGTAAGGGCCTAGGCGATCCGCGCCTCCAGTTGGCAGTTAGCGGAGGTGGCGGTCGAACCCGTCGATCAGTCGGTCCATGGGACAGGTTCCTCACCGGACAGAAGAGGCGCCGGTCTCCCGGCGCCCCAAGACCCGGCGGTTCGCCGGTGTCGACGTCACCCAAGCCGACGCCGGAGGGAGGAATGGCGTCGCGCACAATGGGCGGATCGAGGGTCAGCCTAGGGGGCCGCGGTGGCCCTGGGTATGACGGCTGGGGGCCCGCGCCTTGACTTCGGTTAAGCCGGCCTGGCCCCGCCAGGCTGACGGGCGGGCCAGCCCAGCAGCATCGGCCCATAGGCCAGGGCGAAGCCGCCATAGGCGGCGCTCCACAGGACGCCGGAGGTCGCCAGCAAGACCGTGCTCCCCGGCCCGCCGAAGCCGGCGCAAATCCGCACCAGGGCCGCGGCGTTGACCAGCAGATAGATGGCCAGGGTCCAGCCGTCGGCGACCCGGGGCCGCCCGCTGTGGCCCCGGGTCGCCCGGGTCATCATGGCCAGCGTCATGACCCCCACCGCGCCGGCGGTCAGGGCGTGGACGCCCGCGGTGCGCGGAAAGATGTCGGGCGCCAGGATGGTGAGGCCGATCAGGATCAGGCCGACCCCCAGCCAGGCGTAGCCAAGGTGGAGCGCCCACACCAGGGGCTCGGTCAGGGTCCTCAGACCCTGCCAGCGCGCCAGGCGGGCCAGGGCCGCGAGACCCGAAGCGGTCAGCAGCGCGCCGGCCAGGGGGGTTTCGGGCGCCGCCACCCAGGCGGCCACCGCCAGGGCGGTGAGGATCAGGGCGGCCATGTCGGCCCGGTCGGCGGGGGCCGGCATCGGGCCGGGGGCGCGCTGGGTCAGCCAGTTGCGGGTGAAGCTGGGGGTGACCCGGCCGCCGATCAGGGCGATCAGCAGGGCGATGGCGCCGAGCGCGGCCCGCTGTCCTGCCGCCTCCGGCGCCAGCGCGCCCAGGTGAAAGGCGATGTTGGCGCAGGCGAGCACAGTGACCAGGCCGCAGACGGCCAGGTTGCGCCAGTTGCGCCCGGCCAGAACCTCGCGCCAGACCAGGCCGGCGAACACCACCAGGAAGGCGCTGTCGATCACGCTGGCCCAGACCCCCAGTTCGGTCGCCGCCAGCATGGCCAGGCGTCCGGCCAGCCACAGGGCCGCCAGGGCCGCCAGCGGCGCCCCCATCACCGGCATGCGGCCGGTCCAGTTGGGGACGGCGGTCAGCAGGAAACCGGCGACGATGCCGGCCAGCACCCCGAACAGCATCTCGTGGATATGCCACTCGCGTGAGAGCGCGGCCCAGGGCAGATAGCCGGTGAAGGACAACAGCCAGAGGGGGACGACGAGCGCCGCCCAGATCGAGGCGGCGAGGAAGAAGGGGCGGAAGCCATAGCTGAAGAGCTTGGGCCCCCGGTAGGCGCGCCGATCGGCGGCGGTGGCCATGACGGACTCCGGACGTCTAGAGGACGGGCCCTCCTTCTAGTCCCCTCCTGCCCCGCCGCCCTTGTCGGACATCAAGCGCCGGCGCTGCTCATGCGCATTTGGAGTAGCCGCAGCCGAAACAGGTGTCGCAGCCTTCCTTGCGGACGAGTTCGAACCCGCCGCACTGCGGGCAGCAGGCCTTGCCGGAGGTGTGCGCGTGGGGGACCGCCGCGGCATGGGCTGGCGAGGCGGCGGCCTCAATCCTCAGGTGGCGCTCGATCACCCCGCCGATGGCCGCCGGCAGCGAGGGCACGTAGCGCCCGTCGATCCAGCCGCCGCCGCTCGGATCGAACACCGCTTTCAACTCCTCGGCCACGAAGGAGACGTCGCCGCCCCGGCGGAACACCGCCGAGATCATCCGCGTCAGGCCCAGCGTCCAGGCGTAGTGCTCCATGTTCTTGGAATTGACGAAGATCTCGAAGGGCCGCGGCCCCTCGCCGGTGTCGGCGTCGTTGATGGTCACATAGACCGCGTGGGCGCTCTGGGGCCATTTGATCTTGTAGGTGGCGCCTTCCAGGACGTCGGGCCGGGGGGAGAGCTTCGGCTCGAGCGCAGGCGCCGCTTCCGGCGCGGGCGCGACCGACAGCACCGAGCCGGTGACGGCGTTGGGCCGATAGGTGGTCAGGCCCTTGCAGCCCAGGCGGTAGCCTTCCAGGTAGATCTGCGAGAAGTCGGAAAAGGCGATGTCTTCCGGGCAGTTGACGGTCTTGGAGATGGAGCTGTCGATGCAGGCCTGGGCCGCGGCCTGCATGCGCAGATGGTCGGCGGGCGTCAGGTCCTGGGCACTGACGAACAGCTCCGGCGGCGGCGGGGCGTCGCCCTTCAGCCCCCGCCAGACGGCCAGGGCATAGTCCTCCACCTGCTCGTCGCGCGACGACCCGTCGGGCTGACGCACCTTGCGGGTATAGGCATAGGCGAAGACCGGCTCGACGCCGGAGGAGACATTGCCCGCGAGCAGCGAGGTGGTGCCCGTCGGTGCGATGGAGGTCAGGCAGCCGTTGCGCAGCCCATGCTCGGCGATCAGGACGCGGGTCTCCTCGTCCAGACTCAGCAGATTGGGTCGGTCGAGGATCTGCGGGTCGTAGAGCGGGAAGCAGCCCTTCTCGGCGGCCAACTGCGCCGAGGCGCGATAGGCCTCGCGCTTGATCACCCCAAGCCAGCGTTGGGTCAGGGCCACGGCCTCGTCCCCACCATAGCGGGCGCCGCAGAACAGCAGGGCGTCGGCCAGACCGGTGACGCCGATGCCGATCCGCCGCTTGGCTCGGGCCTCGGCGGCCTGAGCCTCGAGCGGGAAGCGCGAGATGTCGATGACATTGTCCAGCATGCGCACCGCCGTCCGTGTCAGTCCGCCCAGACGCGCCTCGTCCAGGACCACTGCGTCCGAGAACGGCGCCTCCACCAGCCGCGCCAGGTTGAGGGATCCCAGCAGGCAGGCGCCATAGGCCGGCAGCATCTGCTCGCCGCAGGGATTGCTGGCCAGGATCTCCTCGCAATAGGCCAGGTTGTTGTTGGCGTTGACCCGGTCGATGAAGATCACGCCGGGTTCGGCCGCGTCGTAGGTGGCGGTCATCAGCCGCGCCCAGAGGTCGGCGGCCCGAACATTGCGGTGGACCTTGCCATCGAACACCAGCGGCCATTCGGCGTCCGCCGCCAGGGCCTGCATGAAGGGATCGGTCACCAGGACCGAGAGGTTGAAGTTGCGCAGGCGGCCAGGCTCGCGCTTGGCGTCGATGAAGGCCTCGATGTCGGGGTGGTCGATGCGCAGGCAGCCCATCATCGCCCCGCGGCGCTGGCCCGCCGAGAGGATGGTGCGGCACATGGAGTCCCACACGTCCATGAAGCTGAGCGGACCCGAGGCGTCGGCGCCGACGCCTCGGACCAGGGCCCCGCTGGGCCGCACGGAGGAGAAGTCCATGCCCACCCCTCCGCCCTGCTGCAGGGTGACGGCGGCCTCGCGGACATGCTCGAAGATGGCGCCCAGGTCGTCGGGGATCGCCCCCATGACGAAGCAGTTGAACAGGGTCACCGACCGCTGGGTGCCGGCCCCGGCCAGGATACGGCCGGCCGGCAGGAACCTGTAGTCGGTCAGCGCCTCCATCACCTCGGCGCGGAAGGCTTCGCGGCGCTCGGGCGCCTCGGGCTCACTCACCGCGCGGGCGACGCGGGCCCAGGTCTCGGTGAGGCTGGCGTCCCCTCCCCCGCCGGGCGGGGCGAAGCGGTACTTGCTGGACCAGATTTCTCCGGCGAAGGGATTGTCGAAGGCCATGGCGGTCTCTCTGCGTGGGAGAGCGAGGCTGTCCGATTCCCTGCGACGTCCAGGACGCGCAATGGGTGTCGCAGGCCGCCAAATCGGCCAGGCCTCCACTTGGCGAAGATCAAGCCAGCGCCCGGCCCCGTTCAATGCGCGCGCGACGAGGGCGCCCTAGGCTGACCTCATTGAGGAGGCCGATATGATCCCGATCCCCACCCCCGGACTCAACCTCTGGGCCCGCGAGCTGGTCAAGCGATCGCCCGAGGCCAATGACATCTTCCGCGTCCAGGGCCCCCTGACGACGGTGGAGAAGCTTGAGCGCGACCTGACCCTGGCCGGTCGGGGCGACAAGGCCGCCCACCGCGCTGTCGCCGGGCTGATCGAGCACATCCTGGAGCGTTATCACGAGACCCATCGCCGAGAGTTCCCCAAGGCGATCGATCTGGCGCGCACCGTCGAGCGGGTCCACGCCGCCGACCCCGCCTGTCCCCGGGGCCTCGCCGACCACCTGGCGATCATGTCCGATGACCTGGAGGGCCACCAGCGCAAGGAGGAGAACATCCTCTTCCCCACCATGCTGGCCGGCTCCTGCGGCGTGCTCCGGTTCCCGATCTCGCGGATGATGTCCGAGCACGACGACGTTTATGAGCAGCTGGCGCGCCTGGAGACCCTCACCAAGGACTTCACCCCGCCCCAGGGCGCCTGCCAGACTTGGCGCGCGCTCTCCCAGGCCTGCCGCAAGCTCGACCGCGACCTGCGCGAGCACATGCGCCTGGAGAACGACGTCCTCTTCCTTCACTTCCTGTAACCCCGGTCTGAGGCTCCTCAGAAGTCGAGAACCTCGACCCTGTCCCCAATCGCGGCGGCGGGGTCGCCGGGGCGACGGCGGATGAGCGCGTCGGCAAGGGCCAACGCCTTCTGCGACGAAGAATCCTGGTCCGGCAGGGGCGCGACACCAGCTTGGGTCTTCCGCGCCCGCACGAAGGTCTCGCGATCACCGCAGGCCGCCAGGGCCAGGGCCAGAGGCGCCTCGCGCCAGGCCAGGGCTCGGTTTGGATCCTGCCCGCCCAGGCCCGCGATCAGGGGCGCCAGCAGCAGGCGCGCCGTCACCAGGGCCGCGGTGGGATTGCCGGGCAGGCCCACCACCAGCTTGCCGCCGGCGCGCCCGAGCCAGACAGGCTTTCCGGGCTTGATGGCGACCTTGGCGAAGACGCAGTCCAGGCCGAAGGGCGCGAACATCGCCTTGGCGTAGTCCCGCTGCCCGACCGAGGCCCCGCCGGTGACCACCACCAGGTCGGCGGCCCGCAGGGCTTCGCCCGCCGCCGCCTGCAGGACGGACAGATCATCGCCGATCCGCCGACGCCCGATCACCTCGCCGCCCCAGGCGCGAACCAGGGCGGCCAGGCCGAAGGAGACGCTCTCGGGGATCGACGCCCCGCCGCCCGGTCCATGCCCGGGGTCATGCAATTCGTCGCCGGTGCTGAGGATGATCACCCTGGGCCGGGTCACCACCTCAAGTTCGGTCAGGTCGGCGGCGGCCGCGGCGACCAGGCGCTGCGGGGTCAGGCGCAGGCCCGCGGCCACCAGTTGGTCGCCCGCCTGGAAATCACAACCGACGGCGCGCAGGTGCCGCCCCCCGCACGGGGCTTGCGGAAAGAAGGCCAGTTCGCCCTCGTCGCCCACCGCCTCCTGCATGACGACGCGGTCGGCCCCGGCCGGCACGGGCGCGCCGGTGAAGATCCGCACGCAGGCGCCGGGCGCGAGCGGGCCGTCGAAGCCTCGGCCCGCGAAGGCGGTCCCCATCACCGGAAGCCGGACGGCGCCCAGGGAGACATCGGCTTCGCGCACCGCATAGCCATCCATGGCCGACACCGCCGCGGCCGGCGACGCGTGGCGCGCCAGGAGGGGCGCGGCCAGGACCCGGCCGTCGGCCTGGTCGAGCCCCACCCGTTCGCTCGGGAGAGCGTGGGCCAGGCCCGCGACCAATGCCGTGGCGTCGTCAAAGCGGATCAATTGCAGACGCCCCGATAACGCGGAATCTGGCCCACCAGGGAACAGGGACGGAAGCGACTGTCGAACTCCTCGGCCAGGACCAGGTCCCAGGCGTCCTTGCAGGCGCCGGTGGAGCCGGGGACGCAGAAGATGAAGGTCTCGCCGATCTGGCCGGCCAGGGCGCGCGACTGCAGGGTCGAGACCCCCACCGTGCCTCGGCTGGCCTGGTGGAACACCACCGAGAAGCCGTCCATGGTCCGGTCCAGCAAAGGCTGAACCGCCTCCGGCGTCACGTCCCGCGGCGAGAAGCCGGTGCCCCCGGTGGTCAGGATGACGTCCACCTCGGCCGCCGCCGCCCAGGCGCGGACCTGGGCCGCGATGGCCCCGACCTCGTCGGCCACGATGGCGCGGCCGGCCAGGATGTGACCCGCGCGCGTCAGCCGGTCCGCCAGCAGGCCGCCGGAGGTGTCGGTGACCTGGGTCCGGGTATCGGAGATGGTCAGAACCGCGATGTTCAGCGGGTGGAAGGGCAGCCGCTCGTCGATGCCGGTCTTCATGGGGTGTCGGGTTCCAGGATTGTCGATCTAGGCCGGGGTCGGGACCTGCCCGGCGTCCAGGGGCGCGCCGTCGCGCCAGGCCCGCAGACGGGCGCCGTGGCGGCCCATCTCCAGCTTGGCGATGGCCCGCTTGTGCACCTCGTCGGGGCCATCGGCGATCCGCAGGGCCCGCATGCCGGCATAGGCCCGAGCCAGACCGAAGTCCTCCGACAGGCCCGCCCCGCCATGGGCCTGCA
This sequence comes from Pseudomonadota bacterium, assembly GCA_040388315.1. GTDB lineage: Bacteria > Pseudomonadota > Alphaproteobacteria > Caulobacterales > Caulobacteraceae > Phenylobacterium. Next base: position 6,663 of record JAZKBZ010000155.1, read on the forward strand.
TGGCGTCGTCCAGCACCTTCAGGGCGGTGCGCGGCGCGGCCACCTTGATCATGGCGATCTCGAGCTGGGCGGCCTTGTTGCCCACCTTGTCCATCATGTCGGCGGCCTTCAGGCACAGCAGCCGGGTCATCTCGATCTCCAGCCGCGCCTCGCCGATCCGTTCCTCCCAGACCGACTGGTCGGCCAGCCGCTTGCCGAAGGCCACGCGGGAAAGCAGGCGATCGACCATCTTCTCCAGGGCCACCTCGGTGGCGCCGAGCGCGCGCATGCAATGGTGGATGCGGCCGGGGCCGAGACGACCCTGAGCGATCTCGAAGCCGCGCCCCTCCCCCAGGATCAGGTTCTCAACGGGCACGCGCACGTCGCGCAGCATCACCTCGGCGTGGCCGTGGGGGGCGTCGTCATAGCCGAAGACCGGCAGCATCCGGACCACCTCGAAGCCAGGGGCGTCGGTGGGGATCAGGATCTGGGACTGCTGGGAATGGCGGGTGCCCTCGGGATCGGTCTTGCCCATCAGGATGGCGACCTTGCAGCGCGGATCCCCGATGCCCGAGGACCACCACTTGCGGCCGTTGATGACGTAGCTGTCGCCATCGCGGCGGATCGAGGTCTGGATGTTGGTGGCGTCGGAGGAGGCCACGTCAGGCTCGGTCATCAGGAAGGCCGAGCGGATCTCGCCGTCCATCAGGGGCCGCAACCACTGGGCCTTCTGACGGGCCGAGCCGTACTGGCGCAGCACCTCCATGTTGCCGGTGTCCGGCGCCGAGCAGTTGAACACCTCCGAGGCGAAGCCGACCCGGCCCATCTCCTCGGCGCACAGCGCGTATTCGAGGTTGCTGAGGCCCGGCCCCTTGTAGGCCTCCTCATCTTCCTCGGACGGATTGAGGAACAGGTTCCACAGCCCCTCGGAGAAGGCCCGCGCCTTCAGCTCTTCGACGATGGGGATGACGCTCCAGCGGGCCGCGCCCTCCAGGTCGGTCTGCTTCTGATAGACCGGGATGGCGGGATAGACGTGGGCCGCCATGAAGTTCCGCACGCGGTCGCGCCACATGGTCTCACGCTCGGAAAGGCCGAAGTCCATGGACAGGCTCCATCAAGGTCGATGGCAAGCCTTAGGCCGCGCGCGCGGCGTACGCCTTGATGGCGGTCAACCCGTTCGGCGACGATGATCATCCCCGCGCCGGGGCAAGACGGCGCGGGCGTCGTCTCGCCCCTCCAGGCGTCAGGCGTTGGTGTCGAGGATGGTCCCCTGGCCCTTGGGCGGGGTCGCCTTCGGGGCGGGCCTTTGCGCGTCGTCGGCGTCGTGGTCGTTGCGGATCTCCGGCCCGTTCGGCTCGGCCGCTTCAGGAGGTTTGGGCGGGGTCACGGACCCGATGCTGGAAATGCTCATTGCGATGATCCTTCAGGTTGGGAAGCGGTCACGAGTGCGGACCGCAGGGGCGTCAGGACTTGAGCTTCTGGCGCGCCTTGGCCAGGAGGGCCGTGGCCTCGGCGCGGCGACCGCGGTCGGCGAGCTCGCGACCCGGGCGGGGCGGGGCGGCGAGCGCGCGGTCCAGCGCCCTCACCGCACCGGCGGCGTCCCCCTGGCGCAGCAGGAAGTCGCCCTGGAAGAAGTTGGGATCGACGCCGTTCGGATTCGCCGCCAGGGCCTTGGCCAGATAGGCCCGCGCCCGGTTGGGATCGCCGAACCCGATGGGGAAGCCGGGGACCTGGGCGTAGAGGGAGCCCAGGGTCGTGTAGACCGAGCCGTCGCCGAGGGCGGCCGGATTGATCTTCTCGGCCTTCTGCAGCAGGTCCCGCGCGCTCTTGGCCAGGGCCAGGCCGCCGAGACCGCCCTTGGCGCCGGCCTCGGTGGCCTGGGCGATCGCCTCCCAGACCAGGGGTTCGGCGCGGTTGGGGTATTGCCGGGCCAGGGCCTCGGCCTGGCTGGCCAGGCGCTCGGCCTCGGCGGCCTGGGCGGCCTTGTCGCGGACTTCGTAGTTCGCATGGGCCCAGCCGCGCGCCAGACCGTCGACGCGGCCGTCGAAGGGCTCGGCGGCCAGGGCCGCGCTGGAGGTCAGGGATAGGGCGAGCAGACAGGCGGCGAGTTTCATGGGTTTCATCTCATGGGTCTTGGGGGATCAGCTGGCGAACAGCCGGGCGGCCTTGCGGTCGTTGGCCGAGAGGGCGCGGTCGACGAGGCCGGGGAAGAGGGCGTTGAGGCGGACGAACAGGCTCTCGGGGAAGCCGAAATAGACGTCCCGCCGGCGTCCCCGGATGGCGTCGACGATGCGGGCGGCGATCAGCTTGGGCTCGTCCATGTTCATGTGGGTGAGCTTGGCGAAGGCCATCACCTCGGCGGAGTTGAGCGCGGTGCGCACCGCCCGCGGCGCCACATAGGTCACCGCCACCCCCGACCCCGCCAGCTCCCGCCGCAGGGCCTGGCTGAAGCCGCGCAAGCCGGCCTTGGCGCTGGAATAGGTGACGAAGTGGGCGAAGTTGATGGAGCCGAATACCGAGCCGACATTGACGATCTGCCCCTGGCCCCGCGCCTTCATGGCCGGCAGCGCCGCCTGGGTCAGGCGCACCGGGGCCACCAGGTTGACCATGTAGCTGGCCAGCAGGTGGCTGGGGGACTGCCGCTCCAGGGGCCCGAAGTGCTGGATGCCCGCCAAGTTGACGACGATGTCCCAGGCCTTGCCGGACACGGCCGCCGCCGCGGCCTCCAGACCCTCCGGGGTGGAGAGGTCGGCCTTCAGGAAGCCCACCGCCTGGGTGGGGGCCACGCGGTCCAGCACCGTGACCCGCGCGCCCTCGGCGGTGAGTTGTGCGCTAATCAGCGCTCCGAGCCCGCCGGCGCCGCCGGTGAGCAGAATCTCCTTGTCCTCAAATCGCATGGACCAGCTCCCGGTCGTGCGGAATGGCGCGGAACACCGCGGCGAAGCGATCGAAGATCCCCTTGGCCACCTCGATGATCGCGGCCTGGTCGGCGGGGTCGTCCACCCGGTCCATCAGCTTCTGGAAGAAGACCAGGTGCTCCTGGTCCAGCGCCCCGTGCGAGGTGAGGTAGCTGAAGCACTCCGGCCCCAGGTTCAGGCTCTTGGCGACGGCCGAGGCGCCCTGGGTGGCGAGCTGGACGCTGGTCCCCTCCAGGACCAGGACCATGCCGAAGAAGCCCATCGGATTGACCCTGGCGATGTAGTCGTAGGCGTAGTCCACCATGGCCTGGGTGGCCGGGCGCGGCGGGCCTCGGCGCACCGCCTCGGCGTCCCCGCCGCAATGGCGGATGTCGTTGAGGATCCAGGCCTCGTGGCCGGTCTCCTCGGCGATGTACTCGTCCAGCGCGTCGCGGAAGTGGGCGTGGGCGTCGTCCAGCCCCGCCTTGGCCGCCTGCATCAGGGGCACCGTGTGGCAGACGTGGTGATAGGCCTCGGTGAGATAGGCGATGTAGGTCTCGCGCGAGATCCTGCCGGCCAGGCCGTCCTGGATCTGCGGCACGGCGGCCAGGGTCGCCTGGCCCTCCAGGGTTTCGGTGATCAGTCTTTCGAAGAAGGTCACGGCTGGCTGTTCCTACTGTTGGGCTTCGACAAAGGGGTGGGCGAGCAGCACCGCGCGGCGGGGGCGGCCGTTGCCGGTCAGCTCGCCGGCGGCGGGATCGAAGGGGGCGCGGACCTGCCAGCGGCCGATCTGGGCGTAGGTGGGCAGGTTGCGGTTGGCGCGCTGGACGGCGGCCTCCAGGTCGGCGGGCGTCATGTCCGGGGCGAGCGGCACCAGCAGGGCGCCCAGCTGCGCCTGGCCCTCGCCGAACACGATGGCCTGGCGAATCTCCGCCTGGGCCAGCAGCTCGCTCTCCACCCATTCGGGCGCGATGTTGCGGCCATAGGCGTTGATGATGGTGTTGGCGCGGCGTCCATCGATGTGCAGGAAGCCCGCGTCGTCGAACCTGCCAAGGTCGCCGGTGCGCACCGGTCCCAGGGCGGGCGGGGCGCCGGCATAGCCGAGGAAGGGGCGCGGGCCGACGACGATCTCGCCGTCGGCGTCGATCTCGACGGTCAGGTGCGGTAGGGGCCGGCCCGCCGCGCCTGTCTGGTGGGCGGAGGGCGTGTTGAGGGTCACCACCGAGGCGCACTCGCTGAGTCCGTAGCCTTCATAGACCGGCAGGCCGAGGGCCTGGGCCTGGGCCAGCAGTTGCGGGGCGACCTTGGCGCCGCCGACGGCGACGAGGTTGAGGTTGGGGAACCGCGCGCCGGTGAAGCTCATCACCATCAGCAGGGCGCGCAAAAGTTCCGGCACCAGGATCAGGCTGGTGGCTCCCTCGCCGGCGATCGTCGCTGTGAGGCGCGCCAGGTCCGGGCGGAAGGGATTGTCGAGGCCGAGCACGGCGGGCGGCAGGACGTGGTAGCGACCGCCGCCGATCAGGGTGGCGTAGAGGCCCGCGACGTTCTCCAGCAGGATGGAGAGCGGCAGCAGGGGCAGGTGCAGCCCCGCATAGTCGGCGCCGATCATCTCCACCAGGGAGACCGCCACCGCCTCCATCTGAGCCTGCGACAGGCAGACCCCCTTGGGCTGGCCGGTGGAGCCGGAGGTGTAGGTGATCTTGGCGGTTCCGACGGGCAGGCGCGGGACACCGCCCGCCAATGGGGTCGCGGTGAGGTCGGTTCCGGCGATCCGCAGCTGGGCGCCCGCGTTCTCGGCCGAGATCAGCAGGCCTGCGCCCGAGTCGGCGACGGCATGGTCACGCTGGGCCGGGGTGAAGAAGCCCGGGATCGGCAGGCTGGGCCAGCCCAGCCTGACGAGGGCCAGGTCGAGGATCACCCAGGCCGGGCCGTTCTCCAGCACGATGGCCACCGGAGCGTCAGGCGCCTTGAGGTGCGCCAGTCCGGCCAACTGCGCGGCGGCGTCCTCGACAGCCAGGGTCAGCTCGACATAGGTGAAGGCCTGATCGACGCCGCTCAGCGCCAGGGCGTCAGGCTTGGCTTCGGCATGGGCCGCGATGGCCTCCAGGACCCGGCTCATCACACCTCTCCCCGCCAGGCCGGATGCAGGCGGGGGAAGACGTCAGCCTCGGCGATGGGATCGGCGGTCAGCATCTGGGCCAGCGCCGGCAGGGCCGGGGCGATAGCGCCGGCCAGGACCTCCGGATCGCGGCTGTAATAGGCCCCCCAGTCGGCGGCGCCGCCGCCCAACCGGGCGGGTTCGGCGCGGGTCAGGGGCTGGGTGGCGAAACCGACCCGGGCGAAGCTGCGGCGCAGCTGCCGGGTGGCCGTGGCCACGGCGTGGGTGCAGCCCCGCTGGTCGAGATGGCGGGCCAGGGCGAGGAAGAGGAAGAGTGAGGCGCCGGCGCTTTCCGAGGCCAGGTTGCCGATCTCGGCGACCGCGGCGCGGGCGGTGGGCGCGGCCAGGCGGCGCGCCATGGCGGCTTCCACCGGCTCGTCCAGGTACTGCTCAAGGAACAGGGGCCCGAGGCCCGCGAACCGGAACCCGACCGCGGCGAGGATTGTCCCCTGGCGGTCCTGCACGCTCATCAGGGTCGGGTAGTGGTTGCGGATCCTGCCCTGGAAGGCGCGGTCATAGGCCGCCTCCAGGAAGGCCTCGACCCGCATGCGCTCGGGGGCAAGCAGGTGGTGGATGGAGATCACCCGGGGCTCGACCGAGGTGAATCGCCTCACCCGCTCGGCGTCGAACTGCAGGCGGCCCTGAAGGGCTCCGTCATCGACCATCATCACTTCCATCGCGGCTCGTCTCCGGTCCGTGTGAGCCCCCCAAGGCCCTTCAACCGGTACTGACGACGCGCCTTCCAGGCCGCCTCAAAGGTTTTGGATTGCGCGGCGCGGCGGCATGGGGAACATCGCGGCCGCACGCTGGATTCCCTGGCGTGCGCGCCGGCCCCTCGGGTCGAAGGATGTCTGCCCGCCTTGGACGATCGCGATCCCCTGTTGGCCGTCTACCTGGAGCGGCGCGCCGAGCTGGTGCGCTATTTCCGGGTCCGGTTGCGCTCGGAGGAAGCCGCCGAGGACCTGGTCCAGGACATCTATTTGAAGATCTCCGGCCGGCCGCCGGAGGACATCGGCAATCCCGCCGCCTATCTCTACCGGCTCGGCTCCAACCTGATGCTGGACAAGATCAAGCAGGCCCGGCGCGCCGGCCATCGAGACGCGGCCTGGCGCGACGTCCACACCAGCGCGGCCGGCGGCGAGGATATCTCCGAGACCCCGCCGGCCGACGAGGCGCTCGCCGCCCGCCAGCGCC
>JAZKBZ010000156.1:0-25661 GCA_040388315.1 Pseudomonadota bacterium
CCGCACGGCGGCCACGGCGACATCTCCGGCCGTGCTGGCCGCGGTGGACGCCATGATCGAGGGCGAGCCCCTCGACCGCCAGGGCGAGATCGCCGCCAAGGCGCGGCGCTGGCGGGATTAGGGCGCGCCGTCAGGCCCGGAGGTCGAACATCGTCCCCCGCGCCATGTCCTGGGCGCGTTGCTGGGTGACCTGCTGGTCAGCCTCTCGATGACGGTGCTCCGGCGACTTGCGGGCCTGGGCCTCGCGCAAGTGGCCGTTGTCGGTGGCCAGGGCCGGCTCGGGGCCGTCCTGTTGGGCTTTCGGAGGCTCAGCGCGGGCGATGAGCCGACCGCGGGGGGCGTCCTGGGATCTGGCGGCATAATCGACCGCCGGCTGAGTGGCGCTGATCTGTTCCATGCCGCCAATATGACAGGCCAACATCAACCTTTCGTTCAGACATGCGGTTAATACGCGCAAAGGCTGTTCGTGCTGTCCTGCGCGCGGAGGTCGAGTCTTCGCGGAAGGCGCCCGCCGGACATGCGAACGGCCGGCCCGTTGTCGGGACCGGCCGTTCCATTGTCGGACCGCCCAGCGGTCCCGCAACCTGAAGCGCTTACGCGCAGACCTCGTAAGCGGAGGCCCAGATCACGGTTTCCACCTGCGGATGAAGACAATGAGACACTGGGTCACCTCCTTTCAGTTGTTGAACAAGACCTCGAATATGGGACCGATTTGATCGATCCGCAAACGTCACGATTGTCGCATGCCGATATCGTGTAGCGGCGCCGTTTTGGCGCGCGCTGACCCCATCGTGGCCCCGCCTAGCGCCGTCCCGTCGAGATCTCGTGCAGGCTGGGGCGCCGCCGCAGGTCGGTGACCGGGACCGACAGCTTGTCCAGGGCCTCGATCATCGCCTTGTAACCGCCGGCGACGGCGGGCTCGAAGGCCGCCCAGTCGCGGATTTCCACGCCGGCCACCTCGGGCGTCACCAGGACGTCGGTGGCGTCGCGGGCGGCGGCCAGGTCGCGGCCGGTGGAGACCGTGGCCGCCCGCATCAGCAGGGAGACGATGGGCGGGCCCTTGCGCCACTCCCCCGACAGGATCCAACGCCAGACCGAGGAGGGGCGCGCCACGTCGGCGGCGGTGATCGAGCGGCCGCGGGAGACGTCGATGCCGATGATCGGCCCCAGCTCGTTGATCCGCATGACGTCGGCGGGGAAGTTCTTCATCACCGCCCCGTCCACCAGGACGTCGTTGTCCTCGGTGGCCGGCGGCAGGATGCCGGGCAGGGAGATGGTCGCCCTCAGGGCCCGCCGCAGCAACCCGCGTCGGTGCAGGTGGTAGGTCCCGGTGGTGAGGTTGGAGGACAGGCAGAAGAAGGGCAGCCACATGTCGGCGATGTGGACCTCGCCGAAGTGCTCGGCCAGCCGGTCGCTGACCTTCTCGCCCCGGGTCATGGCCAGCAGGGGGATGGCGATGTCGTCGAGGGGACTGGTGTTGACGAAGGCCGCCCGGATGCGGCGTTCCATCTCCTCATCGTCCCAGCCCAGCCCGACCCCCGCCGCGACGATGGCGCCCATGGAGACCCCGCCCACGAAGTCGATGGGCACCTTGCGCTCCCGCAGGGCCTTCACCGCCCCGATGTGGGCGTAGGCCCGCGCGCCGCCCCCCGACAGCACCAGGCCGACGGCCTGGCCCGTGAGCACCCGGGCGACGCGGGCGACGTCGCCGCCGTGCTCGCGGCGCATGTGGAACAACCGGGCCGGCCGGGCCAGGTCCATCCAGGCCTCCGACCCGACGGGCGCAACGGCGTTGCGCTTCTGGATGAGGATCAGATCCACCAGCTTCTGGGTTTGCAGGGGCTCCGCGCCGTGCAGGAGCTCGACCGGCGGGGGCAGGTCGCCGCGGCCCACCCGGAACAGGCGGTCCACCTGGCGGCCCACCACCTGGCGCCAGCCGTGGTCGTCGGCCTCGGCGCAGTAGAGGACGAAATCGTAGTCGCGCTCGACCTCCGAGAACCATTCGGTCGGCGCGTGCTGGGCCTCGCCTCCCACCACCGTGACCGAATAGCCCAGCTTGCCGATCTCCCGGGCGATCCGGTCGACCTGGGGCCGCAGGGCCACCGGCTCGCCGATGGTGACGAAGCCGAACACCGAGGGGACTCCGGCCGAGGTCTTGGCCGCGGCCTGGCGGCTGCGCAGGATCATCAGCCGGGCCAGCTCGACCATCACGGCCGAATCCTCCTCGCAGGCGTCGAAGAAGGCCTCGCGGGGCAGGGCGAAGATTTCCGAATCGCGCAGGGCGACGACGTGGCCCGAGTGCGGCGCGCCGGAGATCAGGCTCATCTCGCCCGCCGGCTCGCCGGGGCGGATCACGCCCAGGAAGTGCGGCTCGTGGCCTTCCTCGCGGCGGAAGGCGCCCAGGCGTCCGGCGCGGACGAAATAGAGGTGGTCGGCGGGCTCGCCGGCGTCGAACAAGGTCGCGCCGCCGGGCAGGGAGAACCAGGTGGCCTCGCCCTGGGCGCGCTCGTCCTCGAACAGTCGCGCGAGCGCGGAGTCGGTCGATATGCCGGGTAGGTTCGCCACGGAACGGGAGCCTAGAGTGTGTTCCTCACAAGTGTGAACCGGTTTTGCGTGGCCCGCGCCGTCAGGAGGCGTCGCGGCGCGCCGGTTTGACATGGCGCATGGTTCGCCGCGGCGATCTCCGCCAGGATCGCGGCATGACTCAAAGCTCTCATTTCCGGCAGCTCCTGGACGCCGCCGCCGCCCAACCCGATCCGCAGCGCCTGCTGTTCGTCTTCGCCGCCGCCGAACTGCCCGACGGGGCCACGCAGGCCCAGCGCGAGCGCTTCCTGGCCGGGGAGGGCGGGGCGCTGGCCCCCCTGATGTGCGTCGACAAGGCGCCGGGCGAGCTGGCCGACTTCGAGGCCCTGCTGGCCGAATCGCGCCGCGCGGGACCGCCCTGGCAGGTGGCTTTCGCCGCCAGCCTGTCGGGATCGGGCGGGGTTGCGCCCACCACGGCCCAGATCGAGGTGGCCCTGCAATCCATGGTCGACGCCGTGCGCGTCGGCGGCGTCGGCCGTTTCGCCGCCTATGACCCGGACGGCGAGCCCATCCTCTTCCAATAGGGGGCGCAACTCGCGCCCCGAACCCGGCCCTAGCCTGCGTCGCCCGGCCCGGCTATGCCTTGCCCATGCCCACACTGAAGTCCGCCATCGACACCAACGGCGAGGCCTTCCAGGCCAACCAACTGCTCAACCGCGCGCTGGCGGCGCAGCTGCGCGAGCGGGTGGCCCAGGCGGCCCTCGGCGGCCCCGAGGAGTCCCGCAAGCGGCACGCCGGCCGCGGCAAGCTGCTGCCCCGCGAGCGGGTCATGCGCCTGCTGGACCCCGGATCGCCCTTCCTGGAGGTGGGCGCCCTCACCGCCCATGGCCTCTATGACGGCGAGGCGCCCGGCGCCGGGGTCATCACCGGGATTGGCCGGGTCTCCGGCCGCGAGGTGATGATCGTGGCCAACGACGCCACGGTGAAGGGCGGGGCCTATTTCCCGCTCACCGTGAAGAAGCATCTGCGCGCCCAGGAAGTGGCCATGCAGAACCGGCTGCCCTGCATCTATCTGGTGGATTCCGGCGGCGCGAACCTGCCCCACCAGGCCGAGGTCTTCCCCGACCGCGAGCACTTCGGCCGCATCTTCTTCAACCAGGCCCGAATGAGCGCCGACGGCATCAGTCAGATCGCCTGCGTCATGGGCTCCTGCACCGCCGGCGGGGCCTATGTCCCGGCCATGAGCGACGAGACGGTGATCGTGCGCGGGACCGGCGAGGAGAGCCAGGGGACCATCTTCCTGGGTGGCCCGCCCCTGGTGAAGGCCGCCACCGGCGAGGTGATCAGCGCCACGGAGCTCGGCGGCGCCGACACCCACGGCCGCCGCTCAGGCGTGGTGGACCACGTGGCCGCCGACGACGAGCACGCCCTGCAGATCGTGCGGTCCATCGTCGCCAACCTCAACACCACCAAGCCGCAGCAAGTGGTGCTGGCCGAGCCGCGGGAGCCCCTGTTCGATCCGGAGGAGCTCTACGGCATCGTCCCGGCCGACGTGCGCGCGCCCTATGACGTGCGCGAGGTGATCGCCCGCATCGTCGACGGCTCCGAGTTCGACGAGTTCAAGGCCCTCTATGGCACGACCCTGGTCACCGGTTTCGCCCGCATCTGGGGCCAGCCGGTCGCCATCCTGGCCAATAACGGCGTGCTGTTCTCCGAGAGCGCGCTGAAGGGCGCCCACTTCATCGAGCTGGCCTGCAAGCGGGGCATCCCGCTGGTCTTCCTGCAGAACATCTCGGGCTTCATGGTGGGCGGCAAATACGAGGCCGGCGGCATCGCCAAGGACGGCGCCAAGCTGGTGACCGCCGTGGCGTCGGCCGAGGTGCCCAAGTTCACCGTCCTGATCGGCGGCTCCTTCGGGGCCGGCAACTACGGCATGTGCGGCCGGGCCTATTCCCCGCGCTTCCTGTGGACCTGGCCCAACAGCCGCATCAGCGTCATGGGCGGCGAGCAGGCCGCCAGCGTCCTGGCCACCATCCGCCGCGACGGCGTCGAGGCCCGGGGCGGCGATTGGCCGGCGGCCGAGGAAGAGGCCTTCAAGGCCCCGATCCGCGACCGCTACGAGACCGAGGGCGACCCATATTTCGCCACTGCCCGGCTGTGGGACGACGGGATAATCGATCCGGCCCAGACCCGCGACGTCCTGGGCCTCTCGATCTCGGCGGCGCTCAACGCGCCGATCCCGGAGACGAGGTTCGGCGTGTTCCGGATGTAGCTGAAACGGGGGGACGGCGTGAACGCGCTCTGGAACGTCGGGACCCTCGACCGGGTCATCCTGCTGTTTCCGATGACCGTCTTCGCCGTGATCCTGGCGGGCGTCCTATATCGTATCGGCCGCAAGCGCCGGGTGCGGACCACCGAGTTCTGGGAGCCCATCGTCGCCGCCCTGACCGTGGTCCTGGTCTTCGTCGGGATCTATGCCGGCTACGCCTCCTTCCGCAACCAGACGCGGCTGGCGGCGGAGACGGCGCTGAACGAGGGCGCCGACAACCTGTTCGCGGTGGAGATCGACCACCCCGAGGTCCGCTGCCTCTATTCGAACTTCGGCCATGACGACCCGGCCGGCTGCGTCGCCCGCCTGGCCGCCGACCGCGATCGCTGGAGCCTGGCCATCTTCTATGTGGAGGAGAGCTGGTTCACCCTGGAAAAGGCCGCCGAGGACCGCGCCAACTGGGGCTCGCAATATGCCGGCGACATCGCCTACTGGGCCGACGACGTCTCCGACGACCCGTCGGGCCTGTTCTCCTACTATCTGGTGAACCAGCACAGTCTGGCCGCCGCCAAGGCGCGCATGAAGCGGGCCGGGGTCTGTATCCCCGATCTCTGCGTCGGCTATTCGAGGGTCCGCAGCGCCCTGCTCAAGGTCAGGGCCGCCCCAGCCGGCCCCGATCTCTGCGCGACCCCCGCGGCGAGGGCCCAGGCCCGCAGCGCCTGTCCCGACTGACCGCCGATCAGCTCCCGGAATTACGGTGGCGCTGTGTGAAATCACAGGATCCCCGGATCGCGGCTGATCCCGGCGATGAGAAGGCAGGCCTGGTTCCGACAGCATCACCGCAATGGGAGCTCGATCAGGCCACGAACGCCACCACGCGAGCCGGCGCCGCGCTGCATCGGTTGAGCTTCATCGGAAAGAGGCCGACCTTGAAGCCGCTGGCTGGCAGCGCCTGAAGATTGTCCAGCTGCTGGACGATGAACACCTCCCGTTCGCGCCCGGCGAAGTGGCCGTCCCAGATCTGCGCTGCGTCGCCGGTCTCGCGGAACACCCGGCGCATGACGCCGAACGGCCGATCCCAACCGACCGCGTCGGTGCCCAGCACCTTGGCGCCCAGCCCCGCCAGGAAGAGGGTGCCCTCCCGGCTCATGCCCGGATACGAGTACCAGGCCAGCTGCGACAGATCGTAGGCTTCCTGTCCGGTGCGGATCAGCAGGGCGCAGCCGGGCGTGACCTCGCCACCATTGGCCTCCAGCGCGGCCTGCAGGGCGGAGACCTCGATCGCTTCATCGGGCCTCGCCCAGGGCCGGACATCCAGCACCAGGCCGTCGCAATAGAGTTCGGTCAGGGCGATGTCGCCAATGGTGCGGGCCGGACGGCCCTCGCACATCGAGCCATAGTGCAGCGGCGCATCGACGTGGGTGCCCAGATGCGAATTGATGCGGATCCGTTCCTCACCCCAGCCTTCGCCGTCCGGCAGATGGTGGCGCTCGCAGCCGAAGAGGCCGCACATCACCTCGGCGCCCTTGCCGGCCGGGGTCACGTACTCCACCTCCGGCACGAGCACCGAGGCTGAGGCCTTCACGCGTTCCGGCAGGCGGTCGAGATCGGCCGAGTCGAGCATCCGGGTGAGATCGATCAGTTGCATGGGTGTCTCGCCTAGAGCGCAAGCCGACGAAGTGGCCGCCGGTCCGCCGGGAAATTGCGCGATAAAACAAAGATTTAGAGCCTGAAGACGATCTTTCCGGTGGTCTCGCCGGCCTCGAACGCACGCTGCACGGCGACGAGATCCTCGATCGGATGGATTTCCGGAACGATGAGCTCCTCGCTCGCGAGCCAGTCGGCGATGAAGGTCGTGGCGGCGGCGGCGTCCTGCGTCCCCTGCCAGGCGATGGACGAGAAGGGCATGACGGTGATGCCGTCATAGCCGAACTGCGCGGTGTCTAGCCGACCGCGACCGGCCGAGTAGCCGTAGATGACCCAGCGCCCGCGTTTGCGTATCACCTGCCAGTCGGTGGACAGGGTGTCACCGGAGACCCCGTTGAACGCCACATCGACCCCACCTTCCTGACGGCCGCCGGTCTGGAAGCCGGAGGCCTTGGGCCCCCAGATCTTCAGCACCTCGGCCACGTAGTCCTGGGTCTTGCGATTGATGACGTGGTCGGCGCCTTCGCCGCGCAGCAGCTGAAGCTTGTCCTCGGTGCTGGCGATGGCGACGACCTCGACCGAGCGGAACTTTCGCTTGAGGATCTGCAGCGCCAGCAGGCCGACCCCGCCAGCGGCGGCATGCAGCAGCACCCGCTCGCCCTCGCGCACCCTCGCCCAGGTATAGACCATGTAATAGGCGGTCCGCAGGTTCACCGGATATGCCAGCACCTGCTCCAGACCGACATGGTCGGGCACGGCGGTGAGCAGGGCGGGGTGGGCCGCCACATACTTCGCCCAGGCGCCGCCGCCCGAGACCATCACCCGCTGGCCGATCCGCCAGTCCCGGACCTCGGGGCCGACCTCGACGATCACGCCACTGGCCTCCTGGCCGGCGACGAATGGCGTGGGGCGGGCCCGGCTGGGCAGGCCGTTGCGGGACATGACATCGCCCCAGCGCAGACCGCCGAACTCGGCTTCCACCATCACCTCGTTCGGCCGCAGGCTCGGCTTTTCCGCGTCGCCGACACCCAGGTTCTCGACCGCGCCATAGTCGTTGATGAAAGCCGCCTTCACTGCCGTCCCCCCTGGTTGACGCGGCAGGTCTAGGCGGAGGGTATCCGCCTTGCTACTGAAATGGCGTCATGAGTGATATCGACATTTCTAAGATCAGGCAGATCGACGGCGCGCTGTTGCTGGTCTTCCAATCGCTGGTTCGCCACCGACGGACAACGATCGCGGCGGAACGCCTGAACGTCAGCCAGTCCACCATCAGCCATGCCCTCGCCCGGCTGCGTCTGCTGTTCGACGATCCGCTGTTCCTGCGTCGGCCGCATGGGTTGCAGCCGACCATCAGGGCCGTGGAGCTTGCCCCGCAGATCGACGCCTTGATCGACGCCGTCGGCGCGGCGCTGGGCGGGAAGGTCGGGTTCGACCCGGCTGTCGCGACCCGCAGCTTCCGCCTGGCGACCTCCGACTTCCTGGCCACCCTGCTCGCGCCGGGCCTGCTTTCGGAGTTCCAACGCCAAGCCCCCAATAGCCGGTTCGCCATAGGGCTGGCACTGGGCGAGGCCGCTCTTCGGCAGGTACGGCACAACGAGGTCGATCTCGCGCTCGGGCAATTCCTCACGACCCCCGATGGGCTCGACGCCGTCCCCCTGTTCACCGACGACTATTGCCTGGTGTTGCGGCGCGGCCATCCATCGATCGTGGCCGGGCGGATCGATCGAGAGGTGTTCGCGACCCTGGACCACGTGGCGGTCTCTGTGGCCGGAGACTATCGGACCCCCACGGAGCGGGACTTTGCCGACCGCGGCCTCAGCCGCAGGATCATTGCGGCCGCGCCGCGGTTTCCGACGGCGTTCGCCATGGTCGCCACCTCGCTGGCGACCTGCATCGCCCCGCGCCGCCTTGCGACAGCCCAGGCGGGCGCGTTTGGCCTTGAGGTCTGCGACCTGCCGGTCGGTCTTCCGTCGATTCGGATCGTGGCCGTCCGGCGCGGCATTCCCGACGCTGGCGTCGACTGGCTTCTGGGCGCGCTTCTTGCCGCGCTTCAGACGCCGCAACGGTCGTGATGCGAGCTCGCGCCGAAGCCGACGAAGCGGCCGTCGGCTCGGCGCAGAAACGCGCGGAGAACTCGGAGATCCAGGCGCCCGGCCGATTCAATCGGAACAGATCACGCGCTAACCGCCGACGAGCGCCCGGCCCAGTTGGCCCACCAGCAGGCCCAGGCCGACGCAACTCGACATGACGCCGAGGGTCAGGGCCAGCCTCACCTTGGCCCGGCGGGCGGCGGCCGTGCGGCGGCGGGGTGTTTGCCGCGACGCCTGGGCGGTGGTCAGAAGTTGGGTCAGGGTCGTCGCCTCGTGGGTCCGGCGCATCGGTCTTCCTTCCCGCGGCGGTGGGGGGAGGGCGCCGCGTGGTCCTGTTCCTGAATGTTCTCTCGTCCAGGCGCGCGGCGTGATCAACCCGATAGTGCCCCGAACTGGGTCGATTTGGGTCCCGTGACCGGGAATTCAGCGCCGGCCGGGCCCCGGCGCGGACAGGACCTATGTCAAAGACCGGGCGTTGGGATTATGTCCCGATGCGACATCCCCAAACGAGGCTTCCATGACCAATCCCATCGCCGATCCCCTGGTTGAAGTGGCCGACAGCGATATCGACGAGAACCTCGTGCATATCGAAGCGACGGTGGAGGGGGTGGCCACGGTCACCATCAACCGTCCGGCGCGTCGGAACGCCTTCGACGCCCGGCTGATCGGCGCCCTGCGCGAGGCCTTCGAGACCCTGCAGGGGGCGGAGGGCGTGCGCGTGGTCTTCCTGCGCGGGGCCGGCGGCATGTTCAGCGCCGGGGCGGACCTCGACTGGATGCGCGAGGCCGCCGACCGCTCCGAGAGCGACAACCGCGACGACGCCTACCAGATGGCGGTCATGCTCAAGAGCCTGTGGGACATCCCGGCCCTGACCGTGGCCCTGGTGGAGGGCGGCGCCTTCGGGGGCGGGGCGGGCCTGGCCGCGGTCTGCGACCTGGCCGTCGCCACCGCCACCGCCAAGTTCAGCTTCTCCGAGGTCCGGCTGGGCCTCATCGCGGCGACCATCAGCCCCTATGTGGTGGGCGCCGTCGGTCCCCGCGCGGCCCGGGCCCTGTTCGCCACCGGCTCGGTGTTCGACGCCGCCTATGCCGAGAAGGTCGGGCTGATCACCGAGGTGGTGGCCGACGCCGCCGCCCTGGAGGCCGCCCGCGACCGCATCGCCGGCGAGATGATGACCTGCGCCCCCGGCGCCGTGGCCGACTCCAAGAAGCTGGTGGAGGACGTGGCCTACCGCCCCATCGAGAGCGTCATGGAAGAGACCGCCAAGCGCATCGCCCGCACCCGGGTGAGCCCCGAGGGCCAGGAGGGCGTCCGCGCCTTCCTCGACAAGCGCAAGCCGTCCTGGGTGGTCTGATTTCCAAAAGCCGTGGCCGGGTGGCAGGACTCTCCGTGTCCCTCTAGGATCGCGGCATGATCAAATCCGTCCTCGTCGCCAATCGCGGCGAAATCGCCCGCCGGGTCTTCAAGACCGCCCGCCGCATGGGGATCGCCACCGTGGCGGTCTATTCGGAAGCCGACGCCGAGGCGCCCCATGTGCGCGAGGCCGACCAGGCCGTGCTCATCGGCCCGGCGCCCGCCCGCGACAGCTATCTGGTGGCCGAGCGGGTCATCGCCGCGGCCCTGGAGACCGGCGCGCAGGCCATTCATCCCGGCTACGGCTTCCTCTCCGAGAACGCCGCCTTCGCCGAAGCGGTCATCGCCGAGGGCCTCGTCTGGATCGGCCCGCCGCCGTCCGCCATCAGGGCCATGGGATTAAAAGACGCCGCCAAGTCCTTGATGGAAAAAGCCAATGTCCCGGTAACGCCCGGCTATCTCGGCCAGGACCAGTCGGGAGAACGCCTGCAGCAAGCGGCTGAAGCCACCGGCTACCCGGTCCTCATCAAGGCCGTGGCCGGCGGCGGCGGCAAGGGCATGCGCAAGGTCGAACGCGCCGAGGACTTCGCCGCCGCCCTGGCCTCCTGCCAGCGCGAGGCCGCCGCCGCCTTCGGCGACGACCGGGTGCTGATCGAAAAATACGTCACCCGGCCGCGCCATATCGAGGTGCAGATCTTCGGCGACAGCCACGGAAACGTGGTCCATCTCTTCGAACGCGACTGCTCCCTCCAGCGCCGCCACCAGAAGGTGATCGAGGAGGCCCCGGCCCCGGGCATGAGCCCCGAGGCCCGCGCCGCGGTCACCGACGCCGCGGTCAAGGCCGCCCGGGCTGTGAACTATGTCGGCGCCGGCACGGTGGAGTTCATCGCCGACGCCAGCGCCGGCCTGCGCGCCGACCGCATCTGGGTCATGGAGATGAACACCCGCCTGCAGGTGGAGCACCCGGTGACCGAGGCCGTCACCGGCGTCGACCTGGTGGAATGGCAGTTCCGCGTCGCCTCCGGCGAACCCCTGCCGCTGACCCAGGACCAGATCAAGCTCACCGGCCACGCCGTGGAGGCCCGCCTCTACGCCGAGAACCCGGCCGCCGGCTTCCTGCCCTCCATCGGCGGCTTGGACCACTTCGTCATGCCCGAGGGCATCCGGGTCGACACCGGGGTGGAGGAGGGCGGCGAGGTCAGCCCTTTCTACGACCCCATGATCGCGAAGCTGATCGCCCACGCCCCCACCCGCGAGGGGGCCGGCGACCTGCTGGCCCAGGCCTGCGCCGAGGTGGAGATCTGGCCGGTGAAGACCAATGCCGGCTTCCTGGCCCGCTGCCTGGACCACCCCGACTTCATCGCCGGCGACGTGGACACCGGCTTCATCGAGACCCGTCTCGACGCCCTGGCCGCCACCCCCGAGCCCTCCGACGAGATCCTCTCCGTGGCCGCCGCCGCCGTCTTGGGGGAGGGCGATGAGGCCTCGCCGTGGAAGAGCCTCACCGGCTTCCGCATGAACGCCGAGCCCCAGGCCACCGTCCGTCTCTTCCTGGACGGCCGGGCGATCGACGCGCCGCTGGCGGAGGGCGATATCGAGGCCGACATCCTGATGACCGCCGACGGCGAGGTCGTGGTCTTCGAGGGCGGCGAGACCTATGTGCTCGCCACCCGCCCGCCGGTGCGCGACCTCGACGATCTGGCCGGCGACGCTCAGGTGCGCTCGCCCATGCCGGGCAAGGTCGTGGCCGTGGCCGTGGCGGTGGGGGACACCGTCCTGCGCGGCCAGCCCCTGCTGACCCTGGAGGCCATGAAGATGGAGCACGCGCTGACCGCCCCCTTCGACGGCCACATCGAGTCCCTGAGCGTCTCGGTGGGCGACCAGGTCAGCGAGGGCGTGACCCTGGTCCGTCTGAAGGCCAGCTAGGTCTCGTCGAGCCGGCAGCCCCGGGCCTCCAGGATCGGCCGCATCTCGTTGAACACCGCCCGCTGGCGGTTGAGCGGTATGCCGGGGTGCAGGTGGTGGATGATGTGGGTCTCGATCCCCAGGGCCACCACATTGCCGAACCCGTAGTGGAAGTGACGGGTGTTGCGGTAGCGGCCCTGCTCCTCCATCGGGTGGTGCGGGAACCAGCTCAGGAACAGGCTGATATAGGTCGAGCCGATCTGCTTGGGCAGCCACCAGAGCAGGGCCGCCTCGATGGCGTGGCCCGACCAGGCCAGGGTCGTCAGGATCGACAGGTAGATGGCGTTCTGGGCCATCCCCTCCAGCACGGCGCGTTTGGCAGCCTGGTCCCCCTCCGCGATCTTGGTCCGCAGCACGGCGCCATAGGCGTTGGGCCGGCCCGGCTGGCGCTTGGCGATGTTGCCCAGGACCGCGCGCCACCAGTTGGGGGCCTTATTGCCGTAATCCGGGTCGCGCAGCGGGTTGTTGGTATAGGTGTGGTGGTCCAGGTGGGTGATGCGGGCGATCTTGAACGGCAGGCCCATGGGGATGGTGGAGACATAGCCGATCAGCTCATTCAGCCAACGCAGCGGCTGGCCGGGCTGGGCGTAGTTGGAATGCTGGGCCTCGTGGGAGGGGTGGTAACAGGCCATGACGTTGAAGGTGGCGACGAGGAACCCCGCCCACAGCGGCAGGTGTCCCAGCAGCACCAGCGGCCAGAGCGACAGCCAGACCGCCAGGTTGCCCAGGCCCCAGGCGGCCATCACCACCGGGAATCCGGTCATGTGGCGACGCGCGATGGTCATCTCGTCACGGGCCAGGGCCCGGGTGTCCGGCGCGGTGTCCAGGGGGGCGGCGAGGCTCATATCCAGCGTCCTCCAAGCTTGGCGATCAGGCCCCAGGTCCCGCCGACGGCGAGGCCCACGGCGATCGGCGGCAGGCCGAGCGGGGCGGTGACGCCCAGGGCCTGCAGGATCTGGGCGAACAGGGGTGCGAGGAACGCGATCCCGAAGAACACCGGCCCCCAGGCCAGGATGGGTCTCAAGAGGCTCATGGATCAGCTTTCCTGACGCAGGGCTTCGAGGGAGGGCGGGATGACCAGGTCGATCACCCGCCCGGCGATGGCCAGCAGCTCGGCGGTCGGCCGTCCGGCGAATTTCGATTGCCGCATCAGCACCGAGGCCGCGCCCAGGGCCGCGGCCGTGCTGAACAGTTGCAGGGCCTCCAGGTCCTCGTCAGGTCGCCAGCCGACGGCCTGGGCGGCGGCGGCGGCGGCGCGGACCGTGTCGCCGAAGGCTTGGCGGGCCGCCATCAGGCTCGGGTCGGAGTGGCGTTCGACTTCCGGGTGCTGGGTGACCTGGAAGTAGGCCGGATGGCGTAGGGAGAAGGCGATGACCTCCCGGCCCAGGGCGTTGTAGCGGGCCACCGGATCGTCCCCCGCGGCGGTGGCCGCGGTGTTCAGGGCCGCAGTCATCCGCCGATGGCCCTCGGCGGCCAGGGCGGCCAGCAGGTCGGCGCGGTCCTTGAAGTGGCGGCCCGGCGCGGCATGGGAAACCCCCAGATCGCGGGCCAGGGCCCGCAGGCTGAGCGCCTCGATGCCCTCCTCGGCGATCACCGTGGCGGCCCGGTCCAGCAGGGCGCTGCGCAGATTGCCATGGTGATAGGTCATCGGTCCCGATCGCGATGTTGTCAGTGACAACATGAAGATATCGGCTATGGCGAGGCTGTCAACGCAGGCTATAGACTGACCCCGCGCGCCGCTCGGCGTCTCCCTACAAGTGATTGATTTCATGCCCCTTCACATGATCCGCCTGTGCGTCGGCTGCGACACCATCGAGGATCTTCTGGCCTATCACGTGGACGACGCCGGCCCCTGGCTGCTGCACACCCGCATGTCGCCCAAGCGGGCCGACGAGCTGCTGGACGGCGGTTCGCTCTACCGGATCTTCAAGGGGATGGTCCTGTGCCGGCAGAGGATCCTGGCCATCCGCACGGTGGGCGAGCATCCCAACGCCCGCTGCGAGATCACCCTGGACCGGGAGATCATCCGGGTGGCGCCGACCCCGCGCCGCGCCTTCCAGGGCTGGCGGTATTTCGACCCAAAGGACGTCCCCCCCGACCTCGCCGCCGACGGTGACGATGAAATCCCAATGGAGCTGGCCCGGCAGCTTCGCGAGGCCGGCGCCTGGTAGGCTAGACGGCCATGTTGTCGATCAGGCGGGTCTTGCCCAGGACGGCGGCGGCGAGGATCCGGGCGGGGCCCTCCAGAGGTCCGGGCCCCAGGTGCGCCAGGCTGGCGGCGTCGCGGACCTCGAAATAATCGATCCGGCCAAAGCCCGCCCGCTCCAGGGCCGCGCGGCCCGTGGCCTCCACCCGCTCGACGGGCGTCCCCTTGCGCAGGCGCTCGATGGCGTCGACGAGGGCGGCGGCCAGGCTGGGGGCGATCTCGCGCTCGGCGGCCGTCAGGTAGACGTTGCGGGAGGACAGGGCCAGGCCGTCCGGCGCGCGGGCGGTGGGGGCGCCGATCACCTCCACCGGGATGTTCAGGTCGGCCACCAGGCGCTTGATGACCTGGAGCTGTTGGTAGTCCTTCTCGCCGAACACCGCGATGTCGGGACCGCATTGCAGCAGCAGCTTGCTCACCACGGTGGCGACGCCGGCGAAATGACCCGGCCGCGCCGCCCCGTCCAGGGGCTCTGAGACCCCGGCCACGGTGACGGTGGTGGAGAAGCCCGGAGCGTACATCTCGGCCACGGTGGGGGCGAACAGCAGGTCGCAGCCGGCCCCCTCCAGCAGGGCGGCGTCCCGAGCCTCGTCGCGGGGATAGGCGTCGAAGTCCTCGTGCGGCGCGAACTGGGTCGGATTGACGAAGACGCTCGCCACCGCGCGCTGGGCCCGGCTCTTGGCCAGGGTGATCAGGGACAGGTGACCCTCGTGCAGCGCCCCCATGGTGGGAACCAGGCCGACGGTCTCTCCGGCGGCCCTCCAGGCGGCCACCTGGGCGCGCAGGTCGGCCACGGTGCGGACGATGGCGAGGGGCATGGGGGAGGCTCCGTCTGCGTAGGCGGGCCGCTTATGGCGTGGCCGGCGCCCGGCGTCCATCCGTCCACAGGCCGCGACGCCAGGCGCGTTGACGGGGCAGGGGGTGGGGGCTCACCTGTTAGCCAATCGAATCAGCGCAACGACGCTGGCTGAGATGGTGTGGAGTTTTAGAGAACCATGTCCCAACCCAAGGTCATTGTGGTCGGCAACGAGAAGGGTGGCGCGGGCAAGTCGACGCTCGCCATTCATATCGCCACCGCCCTGCTGCACTCCAAGGCCCGCGTCTCGGTGCTGGACCTCGACCTGCGCCAGCAGTCCATGGGCCACTTCTTCGCCAACCGCGCCGCCTGGCTGGCCGCCAATGGCGTCAGCGCGCCCATGCCCATCGAGCACCCCCTGAGCGCCGATCTCGCCAAGGCCTCGGACGAGGAGGCCCTGGGCCGCTTCGAGGAGGCCTTCGCCGCCGCCGAGGGCGCCGACTTCGTGCTGATCGACACGCCCGGCGGCGACACGGCCGTCAGCCGCGCCGCCCACGGCCGGGCCGACCTGATCGTCACCCCGATGAACGACAGCTTCGTGGACTTCGACATGCTGGGCATCGTCGATCCGGTGACCCTCGATCTGAAGCGCCCCAGCCTCTATTCCGAGACGGTCTGGAACAGCCGCAAGATCCGCGCGGCGGCCTCGGGCCAGTCCATCGACTGGATCGTCCTGCGCAATCGCCTGGCCCCCACCGAGGCCCGCAACCGCAAGCGCGTCGACGAGCGGGTCCAGGCCTTGTCGCGCCGGGTCGGCTTCCGCGTCGGCCCCGGCCTGCGCGACCGGGTGATCTATCGCGAACTTTTCCCCTTTGGCCTGACCATCGCCGACCTGTCGCCCACCATCCGTCCGGTGGCCATGAGCCTGCAGCACGTGGCCGCCCGCCAGGAGTTGCGCGCCCTGGTGGGCTCGCTCGGCCTGGGTGAGATGGGCGACGAGCTGATGGCCGCCCAGTAGTGACCTATATCGCCCTCGGCTGCCTGGTTCTGGCGCTACTGCTGTGGGCGAACGGCGGCAAGCCGATCCTCAAGCGCCGGGAGTGGCGCTTCATCTCGGGCGGCTTCGCGGTCGCAGCCTTCGCAGGCGCCGCCTATGTGGGCCTGCGGGGCAGTTGGGGATCGGCCATCGTCCTGGCTGTGCTGGGCCTTGGCCTGGCGGTTTCCACCCGACGGACCGGCGCGCCGGCGGCCCGTAGCCGTGGCGGAGCCATGGGCGACGCCGAGGCCCGCTCGATCCTGGGGGTGGGGCCCGAGGCCTCGGCCGAAGATGTCCAGGCGGCCTACAACCGGCTGATGCGCCTGGCCCATCCAGACAAGGGGGGGACAGATGGTCTGGCCGCCCAGCTCAACGCCGCGCGGGACAAGCTCACTCGAAAGTGAGGGCCTCAGCCCGGCTTGACGACCATGCAGGGCACCTTCTTGGCCTTGAGGGCACCGCAGGCGTCCTTGGCCGAAGCCTCGGTGAAGCCCTTGAAGCGGGCGCGGTAGGTGCCGCCGATGGAGTCTGTGTCGCCGTCGGCCTTGCCGAAGTGCTTGCCGAACCGCTTCTCCACCAGGGCCAGCTGCTCCTTGGCGAGCGACTTGGACTTGAAGGCGCCGACCTGGACGATCCACTTGCCGGCCGGCTTCTTGTCTTCCTTATCCGCCTTCTTCCTGTCGGCCGTTTGCGAGCCGCGCAGGGCGTTGCGGGTCGGCGCCACGAAGTCATTGCTGGAGAAGGCGGCGGGCGGGGGCGCCGAGGCCAGGACGATCCTCAGACCGTCCTGCTCGCCGTCGCCCTGTTCGACCGAGGGCCGCTCGATGGGGCCGACGGGCTCGGGCTCGAACAGGTTCTGGGCGATGGTGATGTTCTCGCCGCGGGCGCGGCGGCTCATCACGTCGAAGCCGGTGAGTAGCAGGTCCTCGGCGTTGTTGTTGCGCTTGGCCGTGGAGGGCGCGCCCAGCACCACGGCGATCAGCCGGCGGTTGTCGCGCACGGCCGAGACCGCGATGTTGTAGCCCGAGGCGTTGGTGTAGCCGGTCTTCAGCCCGTCCACGCCGGGCATGGCGCCCAGCAGGCCGTTGTGATTGTTCATCGGCGTGCCACGGAAAGTGAAGCGCTGCTGGCTGAACAGCCGATAGTATTGCGGATAGTCGCGCATCACGGCGCGCGACAGGATGCCGATGTCGCGGGCGGTGGAGACCTGCCGACTGTCGGGCAGGCCCGAGGCGTTCACGAAGCGGGTGTTGGCCATGCCCAGCTCCTGGGCGCGCAGGGTCATCATGGCCGCGAACCGGGCCTCGCTGCCGCCCAGTTTTTCGGCCAGGGCGACGGCGATGTCGTTGGCCGACTTGATGGCCAGCGCCTGCATGGCCTCGTTGACGGTGAGGGACTCGCCAGGCGACAGGCCAAGCTTGGTGGGCGGCTGGGCCGCAGCGCGGGGCGAGATCATGATGGTGTCGTCGGGACGCAGCCGACCGGAGCTCAGGGCCTCGAAGGTGAGGTAGAGCGTCATGATCTTGGTGATCGAGGCCGGATAGCGAGGGCTGTCGGCGCGCTTGGCGTAGAGCACTTCCCCCGTCTTGGCGTCCACCACGATGGCCGCGTACTTCGGCGCGCTGGTGGGCAGGGTCAGGTAGGGAATCTGCGCCTGGGCGGGGGTCGCCAGCGGAGCAGCGGCCGTCAGGGCGGCGGCGCCAAGGGCGAGAAACAGGCGGCGGGCGCGCTCGAACATACGGTTCGTCCGTCGAATCAAAGGGTTGAGACGACCCCCCAGGTCGCCATACTGAAATCCTATCATGACACCTCGGAGCTTGCGCGAGGGTAAACACCTCTTGAGCGAGCCGTTTTGTCGCGCCGCCCGATATGCGGGCATGCGGAACACTCGCCTCAATGGCGATTGTGCAGTGCAACAAAGTCGCTTGACTGCTGCACTGCAACATGAGAAATAGGCTTCGAGATCAAAGAGCCGCAACGCCCGAGTGGTGCGACGCGGCAAAGCCCGTCAACCACGTTCCAGGAGTTTCCTCCCATGGCCGCCGCCGAAACCGTCAAGAACACCGTCGAGCAGTTCACCACCGCCGGCAACGCCGCCTTCAAGGACGCCATCGAAAAGTCCCTGGCTGGCCTTGCTGACGCCAACGCCCACTCCAAGAAGAACCTGGAAGCCGTCATCGCCTCGGTGACCGCCGCCACCAAGGGCGCTGAAGCCCTCGGCGCCCAGGCGACCGCCTATTCCAAGAAGGCCGTCGAAGCCAACGTCGCCGCCGCCAAGTCGCTGTCGGGCGCCAAGTCGATCCAGGAAGTGGTCGAGCTGCAAACCAGCTTCGCCAAGTCCGCCCTGGAAACCTACATGGCCGAGATCGCCAAGATGGGCGAGATCGTCTCGGCCTCCATGAAGGACTCCATGAAGCCCCTCAACGAGCGCGTCACCGCCGCCGTCGAGAAGCTGCAGGCCGTCCGCTAAGCCTTCCAACAGTCCCTCCAGCCGCGCCTGCGTACTTGGCGCGGACCCTGCGAAGCCCCGGACCCGCAACGGTTCGGGGCTTTTCGTTTTTCGGGGCTTCGGTGGTTTCCCAGCGGCCTGAAACCGCGCTAGACCTTGGCCCATGTCACAGGTCGAAGATCGCTTGGCCGCGCAGGGGATCACCCTTCCGCAGCCTGTCGCCCCGGTCGCCAACTATGTCCCGTTCGTCCGGGTCGGCGCCCTTGTCCACATCTCGGGCCAGGTGTCCCTCGACGCCGGCGGCGGGGTGCGCGGCGTCGTCGGCGAGGATGTCGACATGGAGGCCGCCAAGGGCGCGGCCCGGCTGTGCGGGGTCAACCTGATCGCCCAGATGCGCGCGGCCTGCGACGGCGACCTGGACCGGGTGGTCCGGGTGGTGAAGCTGGGCGGCTTTGTTCAGGCCGGCCCCGGCTTCTTCGAGATCCCCCAGGTGGTGAACGGCGCCTCGGACGTGATGGTCCTGGCCTTCGGCGACGCCGGCAAGCATGCCCGCTCGGCGGTGGGGGTCTACCGTCTGCCGATGAACTTCGCCGTGGAAGTCGACGCCGTGGTGGAAGTCCGGTGAAGGACGCCCTCAAGACCCAATTCGGCGAGGCCTGGGACTTCCTGTTCCATCCTCCCGTCGCCCACCGCGGCCTCTGGACGCCGGACGGCGCGCCGGAGAACTCGCTCGGCGCCTTCCAGGCCGCCTGCCAGGCCGGCTACGGCGTCGAACTGGATGTCCACCTCTCGGCCGACGGCGAGGCGGTGGTGTTCCACGACTATTCGCTCAAGCGGATGACCGGCGCCGAGGGCCGCATCAAGGACCGCACCGTGGCCGAACTGGCCGAGCTGCGGCTCAAGGACACCGACGAGCGCATCCCCACCCTGATGGAGACCCTGGCCCTGATCGGCCATCGGGCCATGGTCCATGTGGAGCTCAAGACTCCCTTCGGCGAGGTCGGGCCCCTGGAGCAGCGGGTCCACGAGATCCTCATCGACCATGCCGGCCCCACCTGCGTGATCGGCTTCAATCCCTATTCCCACGCCTGGTTCGCCGACCGGTTCCCCGGCGTGCTGCGCGGCCTGGACAGCTACGCCTGGGAGGACGACACCCCGCACCTCTCGGCCGAGCAGCGCAAGGCCTTCGCCAGGCTTGAGCAGATCTCCATCGCCCGGCCGCACTTCCTGGCCATGAGCCTGGACACCGTCGCCAGCGACATCGTGGCCAAGCACCGCGCCGAGGGCATGCCCGTCGTCGCCTGGACAGTGCGCAAGCCCGAGCAGTGGGAGGCGATCAAGGAACACTGCGACAACCTGATCTTCGAGGGCTGGGCCGCGTGAGCCTGAAGGCGGCGGTCAAGGTCAGCCGCCGGATCGCCGAGATCGGCCGCGCGGGCTGGGACGCCTGCGCCAGCAACCCGGACTACGCCGCCAACCCCTTCGTCTCCTTCGACTTCCTGGACATCGCCGAGGAGGCGGGCTGCGCCGTCGAGCGGACGGGCTGGGGGCCGCAGCACCTGTCGGTGGAGGACGCCCACGGCGTCGCCGCGGTCATGCCGCTCTATCTGAAGTCCCACAGCCAGGGCGAGTACATCTTCGACCACAGCTGGGCCGAGGCCTATGAGCGGGCCGGCGGCCGCTACTATCCCAAGCTGCTCTCGGCCGCCCCCTTCACCCCGGCGACGGGCCCGCGTCTGCTGGTGCGTCCCGGCGTGGACGTGGACGCCGCCCGCAAGACCCTGCTGGGCGGGGCCGTCGCGCTCTGCGAGCGCTATGACGCCTCGTCCCTGCACATCAACTTCCCGACCCCGGAGGAGTGGGCCTGGCTGGGGGCCCAGGGGCTCGCCCTGCGCGAGGGCCAGCAATATCACTGGGAGAACGCCGGCTACGCCGACTTCGAGGCCTTCCTGGGCGCCCTGTCCTCCGGCCGCCGCAAGACTATCCGCCGCGAGCGCCGCGACGCCCAGGCCGTGGTGGATATCGTGGCCCTGACCGGCGCCGATATCACCGAGGAGCACTGGGACGCCTTCTACGCCTTCTACATGGACACCGGCTCGCGCAAGTGGGGCCGGCCCTATCTGAACCGGCTGTTCTTCTCCCTACTGGGGGAGCGGATGGCCGACCGGGTGCTGCTGCTGATGGCGCGACGGAACGGGCGCTGGGTGGCGGGCGCGCTGAACCTGATCGGCGGCGACTGCCTCTACGGCCGCAACTGGGGCTGCGTCGAGGACATCCCCTTCCTGCATTTCGAACTCTGCTATTACCAGGCCGTCGAATGGGCCATCGGCCGGGGCCTGGCCCGGGTCGAGGCCGGCGCCCAGGGCCAGCACAAGATCGCCCGCGGCTATTTGCCCAGTCCCGTCCACTCCGCCCACTACATCGCCGACCCCATGCTGCGGGGGCCGGTGGAGGACTTCGTCGCCCGCGAACGGGCCGCGGTGGAGGGCGAGATGGAGTGGCTGGCGGAAGAGTTCTCCCCCTTCCGCCAGGAGCCGTCCTAGTATTTCAGGGTGAAGGCGACGCCGTAGTAGCGCGGCTCCCCGGCGATGAAGGTGGCGATGCCAAAGGCGTCGCCGGTGTTGCCCGCGTCCTTGATATAGTCCTGGTCCAGGGCGTTGGTGACGAAAGCCTCCACCGACCATGGACCCTCGGCGGGCGTGTAGCCGACCTTGAAGTTCAGTAGGCCGTAGGCCCCCTGTTTCTCATCCTGGATCTTGTCGGCGGCCTGCAGGGCCGGCAGGTCGTTGTTGTTGTCGAAGAAGACTTCCGACTGCCAGGTGTAGCTGGGGGTGAAGGCGAAGGTCCCGCCCAGGGCCTCGTGGCTCAGCTTCGCGCCCACCGAAACCGTATGGTCGGGCGCCAGGCGGAAGCTGTTGTCCTTGAACAGGCCGTTGCCGAACCGGGCGTGGTTGTAGCCATAGGTCCCGAAGAGCTCGAGATTGGCGTTCGGCTTGGCGGTGACCTGGCCCTCGAAGCCCGTGGCGCTGGCCTCGCCGGCGTTGGCCGAGACGATCTGGCCCGCGGCGTTGCGCACCGAGGTTTGGAAGTTGTCGTAGGCGTAGTGGTAGACTGAGCCCTCCAGGGACAGGCGGCGGTCGAACAGCTCGGCCTTCACGCCACCTTCGACGGAATCGACCTTCTCGGCCGGCAGCTCGGAGAACCGCACCGGACCCCCAGGGGCGGTGGGGGCGGCGACGGCCAGCACCTTGGGACGCCGGCCGCGGGCGAAGGAGGCCCAGAGGCTGGTGTGGTCGTCCAGGCTGTAGCGGGCCACGGCGCGATAGGTGACGCCCGAGTCGGTGAAGCTCCTGGTCTCCACCCGCCCGCCCGCGGTGGGCTGCAGGAAGAGGCCGCGGGCCAGGGCAGGGGTCGAGCCGGCCAGGACCGAGCCGCCGTTCTCCAGCACCGCGCCATAGCCGCTGGTCTTGTCGTCATAGGTGTAACGCAGGCCCGCGGTCAGCTCGAGCTGGTCGGTGAGCTTGTAGGTGGCGTCGGCGAAGACGTCATAGGAGCGGGTCTCGCCGACATTGCGGTAGGTCTCGCGGTGGACCGACTTGAGCGCGGCCGGCGCCAGGGCGTTGATCACCGGCAGGGACAGGCCGCCGGGCCGGGGCATGGCGCCCAGCAGGGCGTAGACCTTCTCGTTGAACTGCAGCGGCACCCGCTGATAGCCGTCTTCCCAGAAATAGCTGACCCCGGCGAAGGCGGTCAGGCGGTCGGCGCTGTCGTAGTTGAGCCGCAGCTCCTGGCTGGCCTCGCGCCCGTG
Organism: Pseudomonadota bacterium; assembly: GCA_040388315.1. GTDB lineage: Bacteria > Pseudomonadota > Alphaproteobacteria > Caulobacterales > Caulobacteraceae > Phenylobacterium. The sequence continues at coordinate 22,140 of JAZKBZ010000156.1, forward strand.
GGCGTCCTCGGCGAAGACCATCAGCGGCAGGGAGAAGCCGTCCGGATCGAAGACCTCCAGGCTGTCGAAGCGGCGATAGGCGCTGATGGAGGACAGGCTCAGGGTGTCGCTGATCTCATAGTCCACCAGGGCGGTCAGGCCGCGAACCGAACGGTTCAGGCCCAGGTCCTTGCCGCCCTCGAAGCCGTCGGAGGCGGACAGCGCCGCGCCGGAATTGCGGCCGACATCACCGATCAGGGCCCCGGTGGTCGGGTTGGTGGGGGCGAAGGTCAGGGACTTGAAGGAGGTCCCGGTCGGCCGGTCCTGCTCGTAGTTGAAGATCAGGTCGGCGTTGAGCCGATCGTTGGGCCGCCAGTTCAGGGCGACGCGGCCGGCGGCGGTGTCGGTGGAATTGAAGTCGGGCCCGCCCAGCAGGTTCTTCACGAACCCGTCGCGCTTCTTCAGGCGGCCGGCGAAGCGGATCGCCAGGGTGTCGGTGACGGGCACGTTCAGCATGCTCTCGAGCATGACATAGCCGTTGTTCCCGGCCTCGACCCTGGAGCGGGCGTCCCACTTGCTGGGGTCGGCCTTGGCCTGGACCAGGTTCACCGCCCCGATCAGGGCGCCGCGGCCATAGAGGGTCGACTGCGGACCCTTGGCGATCTCCACCCGGGCCAGGTCGAACAGTTCGATATAGGAGCCCCGCGACTTGGAGATCGAAACGCCGTCCTGGAAGACCGAGACCCGCGGCTCGTTGGTGGCCTCGCCGGAGTCCGAGGTGATGCCGCGCATCACGAAGCCGGGATTGTTGGGGGACTGGTTCTGCACCTCGAAGCCGGGGACGTAGAGCGACAGTTCCTCGAACTCCTGGATGCCATCCCGCTCCAGTTGGTCGGCGCCGTAGGCGGTGATGGCGATCGGCACGTCCAGGGTCTTCTGCTCGCGCTTCTGGGCGGTGACGATCAGCTCCTCGACCTGGGCCGCGTCATCGGCGGTCTCGGCGAAGGCCGGGTTCGCGCCGGCAAGAACGGCGGCCGCGCTGGCCAGCAGGAGTAGTTTGTGGTGCGACATGGACATTCCCCAACCTCGGTGAGGGGGCTGTCTAGGCGCCGCCGATGACAGTCAGGCGAAGGAGGCTTGACGTTAAGATGACGCCCTAAATATCTGCAAAAGCATCAGAAATTTTCGCCGTCGGCGTCAATTCAGCCGCGATGTCAGGACGCTTCCCAGGCCTGCTTGATCAGGGCTCTTAGCCGATCGTCCAGGTCGGCGGCCGAGGCCAGGGTGGTCTTGGACTTCAACCGCTCCGACCAACCTTCCGCCTTCGGCGCCTCCAGTCGCGGGTCGGCGTCGGGCGTTACCGCCAGCCCCAGGACCACCTGACCGCCCTTGATGGGCTTGGCCGAGGCAAACTGGAAATTGCGGGAGAAGCCGGTGAAGGCCTTGCGCTGGCCGGCGACGACGTTGGGCAGGGCGATGGCCACCCGCTCCACGGTCTCGAAGATCGCAGTCGCCGCCGGATCCTTCCACAGCGCCTGGCGCAACTTGACCGGTTCGTCCCAGGCCGAGCCGGTGGGGAAGGCGGCCGACATCACGATGTTGGCGCGGTTCATGCCCAGGCCGTGGTGTTCCTTCATCCAGGCGATCCGGGTCATGGTCTTGGTTTCGGGGCAGGTCTTCGCGATGGCGACCCACTCGTCCAGGGTCTTGCCGGTGTCCTTCTCCAGGCTGGCCCGGGCGGTGGTGAACCACTTCTGTTGGCGTGGACTGAGGCCCCGCACATTGTCGGCGTCGGCGGTTCCCATGGGGACCTCCCTGTGTGCTAGGACGCTCCTGACATCAGAGGAGCGCGCCATGAGCTTGGACGGGACCTACGACGACGGCAACATCTTCGCCAAGATCCTGCGGGGCGAGATGCCCAGCGCCCGGGTGTTCGAGGACAGCCACGTCTACGCCTTCATGGACGTTTTCCCCCAGGCCCGCGGCCACACCCTGGTGATCCCCAAACATTCGACTGCCCGCAACCTGCTGGAGGAGGAGCCCGAGGTCCTGGCGCCCCTGATCCTGGGGGTCCAGCGTGTCACCCGGGCCGTCCGCGCGGCGCTGAAGCCGGACGGCATCGTAGTGACCCAGTTCAATGGATCGACGGCCGGCCAGACCATCTACCATCTGCACTTCCACATCATCCCGCGCTGGGAGGGCCAGGCGCTGGGGCGGCATGGCGAAGGCGGCATGGCCGATCCCACCGAACTGAAGGCTCTGGCCGACCAGATCGCCGCGCAGATCGCCTAGACCCTGACCGTTTCAGATGAACCCACCTGAAACGGCAAGAAGGGTCTAGATTCAAGGTATTGGAGCACGTCGGGCGGCGGAACCGGTATCCACTTCCGCCTGACGTGCTCTAGGCGTTCAGGCGGTGGCGGCGTCCGGCCACTGGGGAGCGTCGGCCGCCCGCCAGGGATGAAGGGCGGCGGCCACCAGGCGCTCCTGCTCGATGGGCTTGGCGAGGTGGGCGTTCATGCCGGCGGCGCGACAGCGGGCGACGTCCTCGGGCAGGGTGGCGGCCGTCATCGCCACCACGGGGGTGTCGGCGCTGTCTCCCTCCAGGGCGCGGATCGCACGGCAGGCGGCGTTGCCGTCCATCACTGGCATGTGGATGTCCATGAAGACGACGTCGAAGGGGCGGCTGCGCACCGCCTCCACCGCCTGGGCGCCGTCGTCGGCGGTCTCGACGTCGAACCCCGCGGCCATCAGCATCATCGAGGCCACCTGACGGTTCACCGGATGGTCGTCCACCACCAGGATGCGTCCCGCGCCCGAGCCGGCGATCTTCGTCGGGGTCGCCTCGGGCGACGCCTCAAGGCGGGGCAGCGGGATCTTGAACCAGAACTCCGAGCCTGCCCCCAGGACGCTCTCGACGCCGATCCGACCGTTCATCTGCCCGACCAGAGACTTGGAGATGGCCAGGCCCAGACCCGCCCCCTCGAACCGACGCGTGGCGGTGGTGTCGGCCTGGGTGAAGGGCTGGAACAGCTTGGCCATCGCCTCGGGGGCAAGGCCGACGCCGGTGTCGCGTACGCTCACCCGCACCCAGTCGACGCCGTCCGCAGGCTCGACGCCCACTCGGACCTCGACCTGGCCCTCGTCGGTGAATTTCACCGCGTTGCCCAGCAGGTTGAGCAGGATCTGCAGGATGTGGCTTTCGTCGCCCTCGTGGACCAGACCTTCGACCGCCGAGACATCGACGCTCAGGGTCAGGGGCCCCAGGCTCGGCCGGACGATGTCGCCGGCCGTCCGCGCGAGATCGGCGAGGGAGAGCGGGGCGCGAGCCAGCTCCACGGCGCCAGAGCCGATCCGGGAGTAGTCTAGTATGTTGGTGATCAGGGAGAGCAGGACCTGTCAGGAAGCCTGGATCACCCCCAGCTGCTCCCGCGCCCCGGGGGCCAGGTCCGCGCGCGCGGTGAGCAGCTGGGCGTGGCCCTTGATGCCGTTCAGGGGTGTTCGCATCTCGTGGCTCATCACCGCCAGGAAACGCCCCTTGGC
>JAZKBZ010000156.1:25671-26186 GCA_040388315.1 Pseudomonadota bacterium
CCTTGGCGCCGTCGGCGGCAACGGCGTCGCGACGCGCCGCGCGGGCCACGGCCAAGGCCCGGCGCAGACCGATCTGGGCCGCGGCGCGCTGGGCCAGGACGCTGGACAGGATGATGGCCGAGCTGACGATGGTCGCCAGATAGAGCTGCAGCACCAGGATCTGGCGCGGCATGTCGCCTGGAAACTGGGCGACGATGGGCCCATGACCCGCCACAGTGGCGCTGGCGCCGATGAACGACACCAGCATCACCATCAGCGCCGTGTAGGGGCTGCTGAGCCGGATGACCACGAGCAGGCCGAGGGGGAAGATGAGGAACAGGGCGGGGAGGGAGGTGGAGAAGATCAGCGCCGCCGCCGCCACCGCCAGGCCGATCAGACCGAAGACCTCGAAGCCTGAGGCGGCGGCGCCCACATCATAGCGCCGGAAACGCGCCAGGAGCAGGGCGGCCGGCGCGCCGATGATCATGCCCAGGAAGTCGCCGCCGGCCCACACCGGCCAGAGCTCGATGAACGGA
>JAZKBZ010000157.1:0-16764 GCA_040388315.1 Pseudomonadota bacterium
GGAGCCCGATCCCGCCCGGCCCCGGCACATCGTCACCGAGCCGGGCGTGGGGTACCGATTCCTCGCCGGAGACGGCTCTTAGAGTTGAAGGGGGATACGGGCGGAAAACCGGTTCCCACTTTTTCTCATCCCGCTCTAGACCGTCACCTGGGCGCCCATCTCCACCACGCGTCCTGGCGGAATCTGGAAGAAATCCGTGGGATTGGCCGCGTTCTTCATCAGATAGATGAAGATCTTGTCCTGCCAGAGCGGCATGCCCGGACCCCGGCCCGGCAGGACCGAGCGGCGGCCGAGGAAGAAGGAGGTCGCCATGATGTCGAACTTCAGCCCCTGGCGGCGGGCCGTCCCCAGGGCCTTGGGCAGGTTGGGCTGCTCCATGAAGCCGTAGCGCACCGTCACCCGGCTGAAGTCGGGGGTGAGCGGCTCGATCGCCACCCGCTCGTCCTCGGACACGCGGGGCCGGTCGGCGGTCTCCACCGTCAGGATGATGTTCTTCTCGTGCAGCACCTTGTTGTGCTTGAGGTTGTGCATCAGGGCCACCGGCGCGACCTCGCCCTGGGAGGTGAGGAAGATGGCCGTGCCCGGCGTCCGGAAGGGCGGACGGGCGCGCAGGGTCTCCACCAGGTCGGCCAGGGGGATGGAGTCGCGCTGGGTCTTGTCGGCCAGGATCCGCACGCCCTTCATCCAGGTCCAGATCACCAGGACGATGCCGGCGCCGATGACGAGGGGAAACCAGCCCCCCTGGACGATGCGCAGAACGTTGGAGCCCAGGAAGACCAGGTCGATGCAGAGGAAGGGGATGACCAGGGCCAGGCTGGCGGCCAGGGACCACTTCCAGCGCCGGCGCGCGATGACGAACAGCAGCAGGACGGTGACCACCATGGTGGCGGTGACGGCGATGCCATAGGCCGAGGCCAGATTCGAGGAGTTGCGGAACATCACCAGCAGCCACAGGACCCCCACCATCAGGAAGCCGTTGACGGCCGGCACATAGATCTGGCCCGCGACGGTCTCGCTGGTGCGGCGGATGTTGATGCGCGGCAGCAGGCCCAGCTGGGTGGCCTGCTGGGTCATGGAGAAGGCGCCGGTGATCACAGCCTGGCTCGCGATCACCGTGGCGGCCGTCACCAGCGCCATCACCGGCCAGTAGGCGGCCTGGGGGATCATCCGGAAGAAGGGGCTCTCGGCGGTGGACGGGTCGATCAGCACCAGGGCGCCCTGACCCAGATAGTTGATCATCAGGCAGGGGAAGGCCACCAGCAGCCAGCCGGCGCGGATCGGCCCCTTTCCGAAATGGCCCATGTCGGCGTAGAGCGCCTCGGCGCCGGTCACCACCAGGAAGACGCTGCCCAGGATGGCGAAGCCCAGGAGCCCGTTCTCCACCAGCAGGCGCACGGCGTAGGTGGGGCTCAGCGCCAGCAGGATCTGGGGCGCCTGGACGATGTAGATCAGGCCCAGCCAGGCCAGGACCAGGAACCAGACCAGGGTGATGGGGCCGAAGAAGCGGCCCACGGCGGCCGTCCCGCGCGACTGCACCAGGAAGAGGCCGGTGAGGATCACCGCGGCGGCCGGCAGGGCGTAGGGGGCGAACAGCTGGCCCACCCCCGGGGCGAGGGCCAGACCCTCGGTGGCCGACAGCACCGAGATGGCGGGCGTGATCAGGCCGTCGCCATAGAACAGGGCCGCCCCGCAGATCCCCAGGATCAGCACCAGGCGCGAGCGGCGGCCCAGGGCGTTCTGGGCCAGGGCCATGAGGGCCAGCGTCCCGCCCTCCCCCCGGTTGTCGGCGCGCATGACGAGGGCGGTGTATTTCAGGGTCACGATCAGCAGCAGGGCCCAGAAGACCAGGGAGACCACGCCGAACACCGCCAGCTCACTGGCGCCGCCCTTGGCGTGGGCCAGGGCCTCCTTCATGGCGTAGAGCGGGCTGGTCCCGATGTCGCCGAAAACCACCCCGATGGACCCCAGCGTCAGCGCCCAGAAGCGCCGCCGCGCCGCCCCCGTCCCACCGGACGAGACTTCGCCCGTCGCCTGTTCCAACGCCATGCCGACCTCACGCACGCTCACCGCCCCTCAAGGGGACGGCCCAGGAGGTAGCGCGGGCGCGCATTGCGGTTCAATGCGGGATCGGGCCCGGGGACATAAGGGCCGCGTAAGGATCGGCGGACGGGCCTAGAGCACGTCAGGCGGAAGTGGACACCGGTTCCGCCGCCCGACGTGCTCTAATGCTTTGAATTTAGACCCTGACCGTTTCAGATGAGTCCATCTGAAACGGTCAGGGTCTAGGCGACCTCTCGGCCCGCCTGGACCTGCTCGGCGGCCTGGATGCAGGCGACGATGGTGTCGATCAGGGCCGCGGCGCGGATGGGCTTGGAGAGGTGCTGGTCGGCGCCCGCCTCGCGGCCGGCGCGGACATGTTCGTCCATGGCGTTGGCGGTGAGCATGATCACCGGGGTGCGCGCCAGACCCTGGGCGGCCTCGAATTCCCGCAGCAGGGTGGTGGCCGACAGGCCGTCCAGCTCAGGCATCTGCATGTCCATCAGCACCACGTCGTAGCGGCCGGCCCTCAGCCGCTCGATGGCCAGCTGTCCGTTCTCGACGATCTCCGGTTCGACGTTCACCGACTGCAGGATGAGCTGCACCACCTTCTGGTTGGTGGGGTGGTCCTCGGCCAGCAGGATGCGGCAGCCGGAGAGATCGTAGCCCGCCTGCGCCTCCACCGGGGCGGCGGCGTCCACCGCCTGGGCGGCTTCCAGGGGCAGGACGAAGCTGAACACCGAGCCGACGCCCGGGGTGGAGTCCACGCGGATGACGCCCCCCATCAGCTCCACCAGGGAGCGGCTGATGGCCAGGCCCAGGCCCGTGCCGCCGAACCGGCGGCGGATGGAGGCGTCGGCCTGCTCAAAGCGGCGGAACAGGCGGGCCTTCACCTCGTCGTCGAAGCCGATGCCGGTGTCGGTGACCGAGAAGCGAACCTGGCCCTCCTCCGCGCTCACCGCCAGGCGGATCGTGCCGGCCAGGGTGAATTTCACGGCGTTGGAGAGCAGGTTGGACAGCACCTGGGTCAGGCGGACCTGGTCGCCGACGAAGCCGCCCCGGACGTCCTCGGCCACGCTCCAGGACAGCTCCAGGCCCTTGGACTCCGCCGAGGCCCGGTGCAGCTCGGCGATGCGGCGCACGATGGCCTGCATGTCGAAGCTGTCGTGGGCCAGTTTGATCTCGCCGGCCTCGATCTTGGAGAAGTCGAGGATGTCGGTGAGCACCTGCTCCAGCAGGCGGCCGGAGGAGACGATGAGTTCGGCCAGCTCGCGGCTCTGCTGGGTCTTCTGCTGGGCGGCCAGGGTCTCAGAGATGGCGATGACGCCGTTCAGCGGCGTGCGCAGCTCGTGGCTCATATTGGCCAGGAAGCGGGACTTCTCGGCATTGGCCTTCTCCAGGTCGGCGGTGCGGTCGCGGACCCGGTCCTCGAGACTGGCCAGCACCGCCTCGACCTTCTCGCGCTCGCCGCGCAGGGCCTTGGCCAGCACCCCGATCTCGTCGCGGCGCATCTCGACGTCGCTGACGTCGGGCCGGACGCGGACGCCGAAGGTCTCCGGCTCGCAGGAGGCGGCCAGGCGGCTCAGGGGCCAGACGATGGCGCGCCGGGCGAGCGCCACCACCAGCAGGGTCTGCAACAGGGAGGCGATGGCCCCCAGCAGCAGCACCCAGGAGGCCGACTTGGCCGCCGACCAGGCGATGGAGGACTTGGGATAGGTGAGCAGCAGGTACCAGTCGGGGCCGGCCAGCCGGCCATAGGCCACCACCTGGCGGCCGTCGGGGCTGTTGATCACGCCATTGGCCCGGCCGTCCTTGCGGATCGCCTTGACCAGCTGCTTGAGGCTGAGCTTGCGCTCGTAGCCGGCGACGGTGGCCTCCGAAGCCCGGCCCGGCGTGCCGAACCCCGGATAGGCGATCAGCTCGCCCTTCCCGGTCACCACCAGGTTCGAGGCGCCCGGCAGGGTGTTGCGGATGGCGTTGAGGAAGAAGCCGGTGAGCTCGATCGAGGACCCGAAGGAGCCCACATAGCGGCCATTCACATAGGCCGGGGTCAGGCAGCCGGTGGCCAGGCGCTCGCCGTGCTTGTCCTGGATCAGGCGCTGCAGGCTGGTGCAGCGGGTCACCCGGGCCGGATCGTTCCGCGGCAGGGTGATCTGGGCCATCTCCTCCTTGCTGACATCCAGGCTGGCGGGCGCCTCGTGGCGATAGAACATCAGGCGGTCGGGCCGATCCGGACCGAACATCACCAGCCGCAGGGGATCGGGCGAGAAGAAGTAGAAGTTGTCGTACTCGCTGCGGGCCGCCTGGCCGAAGTCGGAGACCACGGAGAAGGCGGCGGTCAGGGCGCGGCGCTCGGCCGGCGTGACCTTGTCGCCCTCGGCGATGAAGGCCCCCATGCCATAGATCCAGCGGCCCGAGGCCGTCAGATGGCCGGTGAACATCTCGTCGCGGCTGCGCCGGGTGCCGTCGCCGCGGGCGGGGAAATAGGTCTCGTTCAGCCGCTCGACATCGGCCGGCGACAGGTGGGCCATCCGGCGTTCCAGCTCCACCCCGGCGGCGCGATGCAGGTTGGTGAGGTTGGTGAAGCGCTTGTCGATGTTGGAGCTGCGCTCGCGCACATAGTCCGACAGGTAGCCGATCTGGCGGTTGGACAGCTCCTGCTGGAAGACGACGAAGGCCCCCAGCGATCCCAGAATGGTGACCGCGAGCGACATCAGTCCGACGCTGATCAGGAATCTGCGTGAGAGAGATTTCATCGCTGCGCCGGCCGCCCCCACGGAAAGCGCGAGGCTAACGTCGGAGTCCTTGCGCTCTGGTTTACGCGGGGAGAGGCGCTCAACCTGGAGGACGCGTCCTATTCGCCGCCCTTGGGACCCCAGAAGATGACCCAGGCGGCGAAGTCGTCGCTGAAGAACTCGAACCGATGCGCGGCGCCGGCCTCCACGAAGATGGCGTCGCCGGGCCCGAACACCCGCTCGTCCCCGTCCTTGACGAAGTGGCCGGTTCCCGATGTCACGACATAGAGCTCGTCGCGGTCGTGGGGCGACTGGGTGTCGGCGCCCTTGGGAGCGTAGAGGCCGATGTCCATGCTTCCGTGGGCGAAGCGGCGCACATAGCGCATCGCCGCATCCTCGGGGGGCAGGGCCGCCTCGGCGTGGGCCAGGGGCATGAGCCAATCGTCCTGGATGTCTTCGTCGTCGGCCATTGTCGTCCTCCGCCCGCGGCTCCGCCCATAGTGAACCAAACCGCGCGGGTGGGAACGCAGATGTCGGCCGCCTGCGCCGGATGTCGTCAGGATCGGCGCGGGGCCGGTGGCCATGAAGACCCGGGTTGGGCTATGGCTCGGCCATGGCCAGCGAGATCATCGTCGACGCCCGCGGACATCGGTGCCCGGTCCCCACCCTGCGCCTGCGCCGGGCCCTGGAGGACGCTCCGGCCGGCGCCCTGGTGCGGCTCTATGCCGACGACCCCCTGGCGCGGATCGACGTGCCGCATTTCGCGGCCGGCGGCGGGTTCGAACTGGTGGACAAGGCCGAGGCGGCCGGGACCCTCAGCTTCCTGATCCGGAAACCAGCTTAGGATCTTGCCCCCGCAGGTCGGGCAGCAGGGCCGTGCGGTGCTCGCCCATGGCCAGTTCGATCTCGGTGGCGAGCGCCCCGCCGAAGAAGATGGCGTTCACCGTCCAGGACAGCCAGATCAAGAACACCACCACGGCGGCCACCGAGCCGTAGGTCGCCCCCAGATGGGCGATCTGCTCGACATAGAAGGCGCTGGCCCAGGACATGAACAGGCACAGCAGGGCCGCGGCCACGCCGCCGGTGATGGAGGCCTTCCAGGCCACCGGCCGGCTGGACATGGCGAACCGGTAGATCAGGCTCATGGCCAGCGTGATGCCGAAGCTGGCCCAGGTCCATTCGCTGAACAGCCAAGGCGCGCCGGCCAGGGGCTTGAGGTCGAAGGCCGCGGCCATGAAGCGGAGATAGAAGAACACCGTCGATAGGAAGCCCAGCAGCACGAAGGCCGCGATCAGCACCAGCAGGGCCATGATATTGAAGCCCAGGAAGCCGCGGGGCGTCTCGTCGTCATGGATGAAGGACAGCCCCGCCAGCAGGGCCTTGAACCCCCGATGGGCGGCGTAGGAGCCGATGATCAGGGCCACGATGCTCTGGGCGGAGACCGCCTCCAGGGGCGCATGGGCCAGCCGGATCAGCTCGCCCTCGAACAGCGCGCGCGCGCCGGGGGGCATCAGCCGGGCCAGCATCTCGGCCTGGCTGGCCGCCTGGCTGGCGTCGGCGAAGAAGGAATAGACCCCCACCATGATGGCCAGGCCCGGGAAGACCGCCAGCAGGACGAAGAAGGAGACTCCGCCGACATAGAGCATCACGTCGCGGCCCCAGAGCCGGGTGAGCGCCTTGCCATTCACCGTCAGGGTGCGCCGCAGCCAATGCAGCGGGTCCCAGTCGATGGTTCGCAAACGCTGAATCTGGCCCCGGATCGACATCGCGCGGAAGGTGCTCAAGACCGGCGCTTTAGGCAAGCCGCGATCTGACGCGGCGCCAAACGCAAAGCGGCGCGCCACCGGGAGGGGTGGCGCGCCGTCGATGGGCGTGTCGTACCATCGGGTCGGGCGCCGCTTGAGGGACGGGAAAGCGCGACGACCAACCTGGGGACAGATTGCCCCCCGGCGCTGAACCCCGGCTGAACGCCGCGCGGGGAACCTGTTCATCTGCGCCCGACTTTCTGTCTCGCAAGCTTCAACAACGAGTGCTAGCTGGGCTCTGATCCAGGCTAGAGTCGCCCGCTCGGGCGCCAATTCGCAGGCACAGGACATTCCGATGAAGACCGCTGTCTATCTCGCCGCCGGTGCGGCCCTCTTCCTCACCGCCTGCGGGCAGAAGTCCGACGGTAAATCCCAGGCCTCGGGCGGCGGCGGGGGAACCCGCGCCCAGGTCTGGGCCGCCGGCTCGTCGACCGTCTTCCCCTTCGCCACCCGCGTGGCCGAGAACGTGGCCCGCAGCGGCGGCGGCAAGGCCGCCCGGGTCGAATCGCTGGGCACCGGCGGCGGCTTCAAGCTGTTCTGCGGCGGCACGGGCTCACAGTTCCCCGACATCGCCAACGCCTCGCGGCCGATGAAGAAGTCGGAATACGACAAGTGCGCCGCCGCCGGGGTCACCGACATCGTCGAGATCAAGATCGGCTATGACGGCATCGTGGTGGCCAACGACAAGAAGGGGCCCGCCTACGACCTGCACCGCGAGCAGCTCTACCGCGCCCTGGCCGCCGAGGCGCCGTCGGGGACCGGCTTCGCCCCCAATGCGGCCAAGACCTGGGACGCCGTCGCGCCCGGCCTGCCCAAGGAGGCGATCCTGGTCTATGGCCCGCCGCCCACCTCCGGCACCCGCGACGCCTTCACCGAACTGGCCATGGAGAAGGGCGCCGAGTCGGTGCCGGCCTTGGCCGCCCTGAAGAAGTCCAATGAGGACGAGTTCAAGGCCAAGTCCCACACCATCCGCTCCGACGGGGTGTGGGTCGACTCCGGCGAGAACGACAACGCCATCGTCCAGACCCTGGAGAAGACCCCCCACTCCCTGGGCGTGTTCGGCTACTCGTTCCTCGAAAACAACATGGACAAGGTGAAGGGCGCGAAGATCGAGGGCGTCGCCCCCACCTTCGAGGCCATCTCCAGCGGCGCCTACCCGCTGTCCCGCTCGCTCTTCATCTATGTGAAGAAGTCCAATGTCGGGGTCACGCCGGGCCTGCGCGAGTTCCTCGACGGCTTCGTCTCCGACGCCGCCACCGGCAAGGGCGGCTACCTGCAGTCCCGCGGCCTGATCCCGCTGCCGGCGGCCGACCACGACGCCCAGAAGGCGGTGCTCAAGGACCTGAAGGTGATGACCGCGCCGACGTCGTAGGGCGTTCGATAACAATTCCCGTCATCCCGGCCGCAGCCGGGATGACGGGAGTTGCCCCTACCCGTTCATCACGCCGGCCGCCTTGAGCGCGTCGATCTCCGCGGCCGAGAAGCCCCAGTCGGTCAGCGCCTCGCGATCATGGGCGCCGGTGGCGGGCGGCGGGCCCTGGATGGCGCCGGGGGTGGCCGAGAAGCGCGGCGCGGGGGCCGGCTGGACGACGCCGGCCACCTCCACGAAGGTCCCGCGGGCGACGTTGTGGGCATGCTTGGGCGCCTCGTCGAGATCCAGCACCGGGGCGAAACAGACGTCGGTGGCGTCCATGATCGCGCACCACTGGCTTTGCGTCTTCTTGCCGATCACCTCGGCCAGCTTGGCGCGCAGGTTGTCCCACTCGCCGCGGTTCATCTGACCCGCGAAGGCCGGGTCGGTAATCCCCGTTTTTTCAAGCAGTAACGCGTAGAACTGCGGCTCGATCGAACCGATGGAGATCCACTTGCCGTCGGCGCACTGATAGGTGTCGTAGAAGTGGGCGCCGCCGTCGAGCATGTTCGCCCGACGCTCATTGGTCCAGATCCCGCTGGCCTTCATGCCGTAGAACATGGCCATCAGGGAGGCCGCGCCATCGCTCATGGCGCAGTCGATCACCTGGCCCTTGCCAGTCTCCCGGGCGCTGATGATCCCGGCCATCAGGCCGAAGGCGAGATAGAGGGCCCCGCCCCCGAAATCCCCCACCAGGTTCAGCGGCGGCACGGGCTTGTCCTTGGTCCCGATGGCGTGGAGGGCGCCGCTGATGGCGATGTAGTTCATGTCGTGGCCAGCGGCGTGGGCGTAGGGCCCGGTCTGGCCCCAGCCGGTCATGCGGCCATAGACCAGCTTGGGATTGCGCTTGAGCGCCACGTCGGGACCCAGGCCCAGGCGCTCCATGACGCCGGGGCGGAAGCCCTCGAACACCGCGTCGGCGCCCTCCATCAGCTTCAGGCAGGTCTCGATGGCCTGGGGGCTCTTCAGGTCCAGGCCGACGGAGCGACGGCCGCGAGCGCTGACATTGGCCGGCGAGGCGCCGCCGGTCCCCTTGCGGTCGATGCGCACCACGTCGGCGCCCAGGTCCGATAGCAGCATGCCGCAGAAGGGCCCCGGCCCGATCCCGGCGAACTCGATGACCTTCAGTCCCGTCAGCGGTCCCTGGCGCATAGTCTCAACTCCCATCCGATTTTGCGGCAGCTTAGCGCCAATGACGTGCGGTCAGCCAAGCGGCGCCTACCCTCCGCCCGGCAGGGACTGGCCGTCGTCGATGGTGATCAGGGTTCCGGCGATGGCCCGGGCGGCGGGGCCGGCCAGCATCATGAACGCCGCGTCCAAATCCTCGGGCTCCATCAGCCGGCGACGGGGGAAGCCCTTGAGCTGCTTCTGGCCGCCCTCGGTGGCCCACCACGAGGCGTTGATGTCGGTCTCGATATAGCCGGGGGCGAGCGCATTCACCGCGATGCCGCGCCGCGACCACTCCCGCGCCAGGCTGCGGGTCAGCATGGCCACCGAGGCCTTGGACGCATTGTAGGCCGACAGTCCCGGTAGGGTCGTGTGGCTGGCGATGGAGGCGATGTTGACGATGCGGGCCTGGCCTGAGTCGGCGGTCCCGTTGGCGAACATCAGGCGGGCGGCGGCCTGGGCGGCGAAGAAGACCCCGCGGACATTGACGTCGAAGGTGCGGTCCCACTCCTCGATGGAGAGATCCAGCGCCAACCCCTCCCCGCCGACCCCGGCGTTGTTGATCAGGATGGAGACCGGCCCCAGGGCCGCCTCGATCTCGGCGAAGACCGCGGGAATCGAGGCCGCGTCGGCGACGTCCAGCCGCAGGGCCATGGCCTGGCCCCCGGCGCCGGCGATCTCGCCCGCCAGGGCCTCCACCATGTCGAGTCGCCGGGCGGTCACCGCCACGGCCGCGCCGGCCTTGGCCAGTAGCCGGGCGAAATGGGCGCCGAGCCCGCCCGACGCCCCCGTGACGATGGCTGTCTGGCCCGCCAGAACCTTTTCCATAGTGATTGCTCCCCAACCGCGACCTTCGCGTCCCTGTCGCGGCCGCGCGCCTCTGTATATTCTGTCTCGTCGCGATTCCCGCCTATAAGGGGCGGGTGGGCGAGCGCGTTATTTCAAGGGTTTGAGGAATGGCATTGGGCGTCCATGCGCGGGTTCTGATCGTCGCGCGCGATGACGCCCTGGCGGGACCGCTCGCCGAGGGCCTGGACCGGCTCGGCTGGCGCACCGTCACGGCGCGCGGCCCCTATGCCGCCATCGCCGCCCTGGGGGACCTGCAGGTCGAGGCCGCCATCGTCGACCTGGCCAGCGGCGGCCACGAGGCCCTGACGCTGGCCAAGCGGCTGAAGGCCGCCTGCGCACCGCGCCGCCTGCCGGTGATCGCCATCGGCGCCCCGGGCCCCGAGCTGGACGGTCACAACTTCGACCTCACCCTGACCGCGCCGGTGCATCCGGCCCAGGTGGTGCTGCGCCTGGAAACCCTAGTGCGCATGGCCATCGCCGAGGAGGAGTTCGAGCTTCGCACCGAGACCTTCAGCGAGCGCGGCCGCCGGCTGGAGACTCCCGAGCCCGACCCCAGCCCCTTCCGGGTGTTGGCCATCGGCGAACCCGCCCCGCAGTTCCTGGCGCTGTCCAACGCGCTCACCGGCTCCGGCGCCGAGGTGGTGGGGGCGTTCACGGCCTATACCGCCTTCGACTACCTGCACGAACGGCCCTTCGACGCCGTGGTGCTGTGGGCCGGGGACAACAGCCAGGAGGCGCTGTCCATCGCCGCCGGCATGCGCCGCAACACGAGGCTCTATCACACGCCGGCCCTGCTCTACATGAAGCAGGAGAGCTACGTGACCATGTCGGAGGCCTATCACCGAGGCATTTCCGACGTCGCCTCGCCGGAGACCGCCGAGACCGAGACCGCCAAGCGGGTCATCGAGCTGGCGCGCTCCTATCGCCGCCAGACCGCCATCCGCAAGGCCCTGGAAAAGGCCCGCGCCTCGGGCCTGATGGACCCGGCGACGGGGCTGTTCACGCGGGACCTGTTCGCCACCCATCTGGGCCGCCTGGCCCAGGCCTCGCGCCTGCGCAACCGGCCGCTCTCGGTCTGCGTGCTCAAGGTCTCCGAGCGCCCCGACGTCGAGAACGCCCGCCGCGGCGGGTGGCTGGACCGCGCCATTCCCCAGATCGGCTCGATGATTGGCCGCCTGGTGCGGGTGGAGGACACCGCCGCCCGCCTGGGGCCGGAGGTCTTCGCCCTCGCCCTGCCCGCCACCCCCCAGGCTTCGGCCCGGGCGGCGGGCGAACGCATCGCCGCGGTGATCGGCTGCACGGCCTTCGAGGCCGGCGAGGGCAAGGCGCCCTTCGTGGTGGAATTCGACATCGGCGTCGCCGAGGTCAACCTGGCCACGGGAGTCGGCAAGGCGCTGGAAGAGGCCGCCGCAAGGGCGGTGGACAAGGCGAGCTAGGGGGCCTTCCCTATCCGCTCGTCCCGGCGAAGGCCGGGATCCAGGTCGTAGGCCACTGCCTCGAATAAGACCCTGAATTTGTGGATGTATCTGGGTCCCGGCCTTCGCCGGGATGAGCGGTGTTGCGGCGGCTAGGCCGCGGCCGCCGCCCCGGCCAGCTTGGCCAGTTCGCTCAGGACGCGCTCGGCGGCGTTGAGGCGCTGTTCGGGGGTCTCCCACTCGCCCTTCACCACCACCTTGTGGTCGGGACGGATCTTCCAGGCGACCGGGTTCTTGGTGATGAAGCCCATCAGCCCCATGGGATTGGGGAAGTCGTCGCCGCGGAAGGTGACCACGGCGCCCTTGGGGCCCACGTCGATCTTGGCGACATTGGCCTCGCGGCACAGGCCCTTGATGGCAACCACCTTCAGCAGCTGTCCGGCTTCCGGCGGCAGGGGGCCGAAGCGGTCGATCATCTCGGCGGCCAGGGCCTCGCGGTCGCCGGATTTCTCGGCGTCAGACAGGCGGCGATAGAGCGACAGGCGCACGTGCAAGTCGGGGACATAGTCCTCGGGGATCAGCACGGCGGCGCCGGTGTTGATCTGCGGCGACCAGCCCCGGTCGGTCGCGCCCTCCCCCTTGCCGGCCAGTTCCTTCAGGTCGTTGACCGCGTCCTCCAGCATCTGCTGGTAGAGCTCGACCCCGATCTCGCGGATATGGCCCGACTGCTCCTCGCCCAGCAGGTTGCCGCCGCCGCGCTGGTCCAGGTCGTGGCTGGCCAGCTGGAAGCCGGCGCCCAGGCTATCCAACGACTGCAGCACCTTCAGGCGGCGTTCGGCGGAGATGGTGATCTGCTTCTCGGCCGGCGTGGTCATGTAGGCGTAGGCCCGCGCCTTGGCCCGGCCGACCCGGCCGCGCAGCTGGTAGAGCTGGGCTAGGCCGAACATGTCGGCGCGGTGGATGATCAGGGTGTTGGCGGTGGGGATGTCCAGGCCGCTCTCGACGATCGTGGTCGACAGCAGGACGTCGTACTGGCCCTCGTAGAAGGCGCTCATCACGTCCTCCAGCTGGGTCGGCGCCATCTGGCCGTGGCCCACCACATAGCGGACCTCCGGGACCTGCTCGCGCAGGAACCGCTCCAGTTCCGTCAGGTCGGAGATGCGAGGCACGACGTAATAGGCCTGGCCCCCACGATACTTCTCCCGCAGCAGGGCCTCGCGGATGACGATGGGGTCGAAGGGGGTGACGTAGGTGCGCACCGCTAGCCGGTCCACCGGCGGGGTGGCGATGATCGACATCTCCCGGATGCCCGACAGCGACATCTGCAGGGTGCGCGGGATCGGCGTGGCGGTGAGGGTCAGCATGTGGACGTCGGCGCGAAGCTCCTTGAGCTTCTCCTTGTGCTTGACCCCGAAGTGCTGCTCCTCGTCGACGATCACCAGGCCGAGGTTCTTGAAGCCCACCTGCTTGGAGAGCACCGCGTGGGTGCCGACGATGATCTCCACCTCGCCGTTCTTGAGCGCCTCGCGGGTCTCGGCGGCCTCCTTCGGCGGCACCAGGCGCGACAGGCGGGTGACCTTGATGGGCCAGCCCTGGAAGCGCTCGGTGAAGGTCTTGTAGTGCTGGCGGGCCAGCAGGGTGGTCGGCGCGACGATGGCCACCTGCTGGCCGCTCATGGCCACCACGAAGGCCGCGCGCAGTGCCACCTCGGTCTTGCCGAAGCCGACGTCGCCGCAGATCAGGCGGTCCATCGGCTTGCCGGCGGAGAGATCCTCCAGGATGTCGCCGATGGCCGAGAGCTGGTCGTCGGTCTCCTCGTAGGGGAAGCGGGCGCAGAACTCGTCGAACACCCCGTGCGGCGGATCCACCGGGTCGGTGTGGCGGGTGGCCCGGGCCGCCGCGATCTGGATCAGGCCGATGGCCATGTCCCGCAAGCGTTCCTTGGCCTTGGCCTTGCGCGCCTGCCAGGCGGCGCCGCCCAGGCGGTCGAGTTGCACCCCGTCGCCCTCGGACCCGTAGCGGGTCAGCAGGTCGATGTTCTCGACGGGCAGATAGAGCTTGGCCTCGGCGCCGTATTGCAGCTCCAGGCAGTCGTGGGGCGCGCCCTGCACCTCCAGGGTCTTCAGGCCCTCATAGCGACCGATCCCGTGGTCGATGTGGACCACCAGGTCGCCGGGGCTCAGCGACGAGGCCTCGGCCAGGAAGTTGGCCGCCCGGCGCTTGCGGCGCGGTCGGGCCAGGCGGTCGCCTAGGATGTCGGTTTCGGAGATGACCGCCAGGGTCTCGGTCTCGAAGCCGGACTCCAGGGGCAGGACGACCCGTTGCGGAAGCTTGGGATTGGCCGCCTTGGCCGCGTCCCAATAGGGGGCCTGGGTGACGTGGGTGAGGCCGTGGTCGGCCAGCATGACGCCGAGGCGCTCGGAGGAGCCCTCCGACCAGGAAGCGAACAGCACGCGTTTTCCCGCCGCGGCCAGGGCGCGGGCGTGGGCGGCCGTGGCCTCGAACAAATTGACCGAGTCCTGCTGGCGCTCGGCGACGAAGGTGCGACCCTGTCGGGCGCCCATGTCGACCACGACCTCGCCCTCGGCCTCCCGGAAGGCGGAGAACCGGCGCGTGGCCCGTTCGGCCAGGCGGGCGCGCCATTCCTCGGCGGTGAGATAGAGCCGGTCGGGCTCCAGCGGATGGTAGTGGACCTTGCGGTCGGCCTGGGCGCGGGCGTCATAGGCGTCGGCGATCATCGCCAGGCGCTCGTCGCGGGCCTGGGTGGCCAGGTGATCGATGCCGATCAGGGCCGAGCCCGGCAGGTAGTCGAACAGGGTGGCCATGTCCGGGTAGAACAGGGGCAGCCAGTGCTCCATTCCCGCCCGCCGGCCGCCGCCGCTGACCGTCTCATAGAGCGGATCGCCGCCGGGGGCGCCGAAGGCCTCCACATAGCCGCGGCGGAAGCGGGAGATAGCGTCCTTGTCCAGCAGGGCCTCGCTCACCGGATGGAGGCTGACCTCCTTGAGCTGGCGGGTGGAGCGCTGGGTCTCGGGATCGAAGCCGCGAATGGATTCCAGGGTGTCGCCGAACAGGTCCAGGCGCACCGGCTCCTCGGCGTTGGGCGGGAAGACGTCGATCACCCCACCGCGGATGGCGAACTCGCCGCGTTCGGAGACGGTGGAGGCCCGGGCATAGCCGTTGACGGCGAAATAGCGCTCCAGGTCGCCGATCTCGACCACATTGCCGGTGCGGGCCGAATAGGCCGCGCCCTCCACGGCGTCCTTGGGCGGCACCCGCTGCATGACCGCCGCCGCCGTGGTGACCAGCAGGGAGGGCTTCTTGCCGTCCAGCCCCTGGGCGAGGCGGGCGAGCGTGGTCATACGCTGGGCGGCGACCCCGGGAGAGGGGCCGGTGCGGTCATAGGGCAGGCAGTCCCAGGAGGGGAACTGCAGGATCTCGATGCCCTGGGCGAAGAAGCCGAAGGCGTCGATGAAGGCCGAAAGCCGCGAGCCGTCGCGGGCCACGAACACCGACAGGCCGCCGCGCGCCCGGACGATATCGGCCATGACCAGGGCGTCGAAGCCCTCCGGCGCGCCGATCAGGTCGAGGCGGCCGGGATCCTGGCTGATGCGCCGCGTGTCGGCCGCGCTCGGTCCGCGCGAGCCGTCAGCCGCCATGACCGTCGCCCCGGACTTCGTGAACCTTGAACCGGAAGGCCTTGATCTTGTTCAGCAAGGCCCCATCGAATTCCGCCGGAACGTCGGCCCGTTCCATGATCCATTCGTAGAGATCGTGGTCGGGCTGCTCCAGCAGCACCTCGAAGAGGTCCACTTCATCCGGCGCTAGGTCCTGGGCATGGGTGTCCGCGAACGGCCCCAGAATGAGGTCCGCTTCCCTGAAGCCCCTGTGCCATGCACGGAACTTCAGTTTTCGCAGGCGGGTATCGTCAATCGACATGTGGACGGGCCGATATAGGGCGGCCCGCCCCTCGGCGCCAGTGTTCTAGGTCAGTCGCCGCCGAACCAGTTGAAGGACAGGTTCTTGAAGGCGGTCTGGCCGATCATCAGCCCGGTGCGCAGGACCGTCTCCTGGGCGCCGGGGCCGGCGGCGCGGGCCCGCTTCAGGGCCGCCATGTCGATCGCGCCATCCAGCTGGACCACGCCGAGGGTGGCGTCCTTGCCGGTGAACTTCAGGTCGCCGCCGCCGATCTTGTAGCTGGTGGGCAGGACCCGGATGGTCTTGGCGTAGGTCGTCTGGCCCATTTCGTTCTCGCCATTGGCGGTGGTGACGTCGACGAAGTCGAACATGATGGGCCCGAAGGGGGCGCTCCGGGCGCCGCCTTCCCAGGCCACAAAGTCCTCCTCCTGGCCGAAGCTGATGTTCTCCAGCCGCCAGTTCCCGACCTTCACCTCGGTATTGGGGATGTAGTAGCCGAAGACGTCCTCGCCCTTCACGTGGCTGAAGCCGCCCGCCGCCGGGGCCGGGACGGCGGGCGCCGCGGCGGGGGCCACCGGCGGCACGAAGCCCGAGCTGGAGGTCTCGGTCTGGCCGCCGGCCCCGGATTGCTGATTGCAGCCGGCCAGCAAGGCGGCCAGGGCCGCGGCGGTCAACAGGTTGCGCATAGATTTCTTCCCCCAAAGGTCGGCGGGAGATCATCATGGGCGGCGGCGGGCGTCCAGCTTCACGCTATGATCGCGCCATGCGGCCCGAGATTCTGTTTCCCCTCTTCGCCCCGGTCACCACGCTGAAGGGCGTCGGCGCCCGCGTGGCGCCGCTGCTGGAGAAGCTGGCCGGGCCCATCGTGCGCGACGTGCTGTTCCTGGCGCCCCACTCGCTGATCAAGCGCCGCGAGGCCACGGTGGTGGACGCCGTGGAGGGCGAGGTCCAGACCTTCCGGGTGGAGATCGACGCCTACCAGGTCCCGCGCAGCGCCCAGCAGCCGTGGAAGATCAAGACCTTCGACGGCACGGGGACGCTGGACCTGATCTTCTTCGGCAGCTTCGGCGGCCAGCTGCAGGCCAAGCACCCGGTGGGCTCCAAGCGCCTGGTCTCGGGCAAGGTGGAGCGGTTCGGCCTGACCCTGCAGATCGCCCATCCCGACTACATGCTGCCCCTCGACAAGGCCGACGAGATCCCCGAGGTCGAGCCCATCTATCCGGCCACCGCCGGTCTGCCGGCCCGCACGGTGCGCAAGTTCGCCCTGGAGGCCCTGTCGCGGGCGCCGGACCTGCCCGAATGGCAGGATCCGGCCTGGATCAAGCAGGAGGGCTTCCCGAGCTGGAAGGAGGCGCTGACCCGGCTGCACGCCCCCTTCACCGAGGCCCACCTCCTGCCCCAGGCCGCCCACATCCGCCGGCTGGCCT
>JAZKBZ010000158.1:0-9155 GCA_040388315.1 Pseudomonadota bacterium
CCCGCCGGTCCTGCCGCCGCCGCGACATTGCGGCGGCGGCCTCCCGGTAGGCGTTGGCCAGGTAGCGCCTCGCCGCCCCTCCGGCCTTTGACGGGGCCAGGCCGGCCTTGCGCAGCCGGGCGAGCTGGTCGCGGTAGGCCCGCGACCAGGCGCCCTCCCGGGCGGCGTCGACCAGGTCGGCGATCACGTGGGGTGCCCGCTTGAGCAGCCCGATCACCAGCATGATCGCGAGGATGGTGCTGACCGGGTCCATGTCAGAAGCCGAACCAGGTGCCGGCGTGGATCGTGAACTGCGACGGCAGCAGCAGCAGGAGGTCGAAGAACTTGCCGAGCAGGCCGGCCGACGCCTTCATGAACGACGGGATGATCGTGATGAGGATGAACGCCGGCCAGTCGGGGCGCTTGTCGGCCAGGTCGACCACGATCCACAGCAGGCCGAGGCAGCTGATGACGGTGGCGCCGATGGAGGTCACGCCGGCGAAGTCGCCGACGTTGATCGACAGGGCAGTCCCGCCCAGGGCGGCCATGATCCACGCGATCCACATGTAGATCTTCTTGACGTCCTTGTGCTGCAGCCGCTTCTTGATCAGCCATTGGGCGACCAGGCCGACCACGACCAAGGCCGCGCCGACCGTGAATTGAAAGCCGAACACGGGAGGTTCCTTTCCGGGGGAGGGTTGCGGGGCGAGCGGTCAGCGGTGCAGGAGGTTGGGCAGGAACGTCGCCGCGATCGCCGCGGTGACGAGGTAGAAGGCCCACCGTCGGGTGGGCCGCGCCGCCAGCCACCGCAAGGGGCCGGTCAGCACCGTGGGTGCGAGGGCGACGAGGCAGAAGAAGATCAGCCGCTCGGTCCAGTTGGCGAGCCGCCAGATCAGCCCGAGGGGCGCCGAGCCCAGCGGGATGCGGTCGCGGTTGACTGCGGACAGTCGCCACATGGCGGCCAGCGAGGTCGGGCGGGAGGTCAGCAGCCACCACCGGCGGGCGCCGATGCGGGCCGCGACCCGGGCCGGCTTGCGGGGCGCGCGGGGTGCCTTCGGGGGTCGGGTGGTCTTGGCCTTCGGCGGCTTGACCGGGCGGGCTGGGCGGGCCGGCGCAGCGGGGGCCGGAACGGCTGACACGGGCGAGCCGGAGGGTTGGCCGACGGTTGCCCGACCTACAGCCCGACGGGCGCCCTGAGCGCTGTGGGCGTCCCCAGGGGCCTCCCCCTGTAGTAGTAGAAATTCGTCTGGGGCGGTCTTGGTGCTGGTCATGCCGCCTGCCCTTCCTGTGCGTTGCGTTGAGCTGCCCGCCAACCGTTGACGAGGGCGAGGATGGCGTCCGTGGCTGCCTCGATGTCGGCCTGGCCGACCTCGCCGGCCGCGGCCTCGGCCTGCAGGGCGGCGCTGGCCGCTGCCAGCCGGTCGCGGGGCGTGCGGGCCTCCTGGAGTCGGCTGCTGTGCCAGGTCGCCCGCCGCTCGACCCGCGCCGCGCGTCGGGTTGTCACTCCGGGTCCCAGGAGACGGTCCACACCAGGTCGGGCCGGCCGGCGGTGTTGCCCCATTCGGTCAGTTCGAGGCGACATGTCCGAATCTCTTCGGGCTTGCGCACGCTGGCCGCGGCGATGAACCCGCGCAGAACGGCGTCGAGCTTGCCGGCTGTCTGCTGGAGGGCCACGCCCGGTGTGAGGTCGGCGTCGATGAAGTAGGGCCGCTTGTCCTCCCACTGCCGGTCGCCGATGAAGAACGAGATCAAGTACCCGCGCGGCTGGTCGGGCCGGGTGCCCTGATTGCGCCGCATCTCATCGATCTGCGTCTCTGGCTTCCTCACCATGAGGGCCCTCCTTCGGTAGGTCACAGGAGCAGCAAGTTGCTGCGCCCGCCCGGCACGAGTTGTGCCGCAGCTTGCTGCGCGGTGTTGCGTCGGCGCCCACCCTCGGCCCGTAGCAAGTTGCTGCCCGCTCGGCGGCTCAGCTTGCTGCCGTTGTTGCGGCGGCGAGGCCGGTGTGAACTTCTGGTCGGGAGGGCGCAACCGCGCCGGGGGAAGGGGGTGGCGGTTGCGCCCGCCCCACCAGAAGTTGCTGCCGGATCGCCCTGCTCGGGCGGGGTGGGGAGCCTGTGGAGTTGTCGTGCCGGCGGGTCGTAAGTTGCTGGCCCGGCCGGCCTGGTGCACCGCCGCAACACGGCGGCCTGCTTGCTGCCCCGGCTCGCCGCCCCGGGCGCCGCAACTTCACGCGGGCCGGGACAGCAAGGAGCCGCAGCAAGCTACGACCCGACGTCGGCCGTGTCGACGACAGCCGGGGTGCCGTAAGTTGCGCCCGGGAACGCGGCGCCCCGGGCCCACGGGTCGGTCGGCTCGTCGCCGGTCGAGGCCGCCGTGGGGGCCGGCGGGGCGGGCGTCGGGCCGGGCCCGGTTACCGACCGGTAGACCTGGACGCCGCCCACGACGATGGAGCCGGCGGCGAGGGCGACCAGGGCCAGCCCGACGAGCGTCAGGTAGATCACGGGGGTGCGGAACAGGGGCGCCGCCGACTGGCCGGAGCCCATGAACATGGCCGCCTCGAAGCTGAGGATCGACGCCGCGATGATCACGCACACGATCGCGGCCATGATCGCGCTGTGGCCCGGCTTCGGCGGGGCTGCCGGGTAGCGCTCGGTCGTCTCGGTGGCCATGTGGAGCTCCTTCGTTAGCTGGTGGACTGGCGCCGGCCGGCGTCGCGTAGAACCTGGCCGAGGCGGGCGTAGCTGACGCCGAGCCGCTCGGCCTTCGCCTGCTCCTGCAGGGCCGGCTCGGCCGTGGTGAGGTCGTCGTACTGCTGGAGCAGGACCGCGGCTGGCCGCTTCTGCTTGGGCTCCGTGGCGCCCTTCGCCGGCTGCTTGCGCGTCGACGACGATGCCCGGTTGGCCCCGTTTTGGGCGGTAGAAGTCCGGCTAGAAGTCTGCGATGCCCCCGTCGCGCCCCCGGCGAGCCCCGAATCGGGGGTGGCGACCCGGACGACCCGGGCACTGCGCCGGCGCTTTGCGGCCTCGGCGGCGTGGGCCGCCTCGATCTGTGCCGGGTCGATCCTGCGGGCGTAGATGCCGGCCAGCTCGCCCAGCCGCGACTGCGACTGGATCTCGTCGGTCAACAGATCCGGGTCGATCACCGACATCATCAGGTTGGCGTTGTCGGCACCCAGCACCCGGGCCAGGTCAGCCTTGATGACGCGTTGCATGGCCTTGCGGCGGGCGTCCGCGGCGATCGTGATGCGGGCCAGCTCGAGCGACCCGCCCCGGCCGAGGCCCGGGTTCTTGACGGCCAGCTCCTTCGCCCTGGCGACGAGGCGGGGCTGGGTCAGCTGCAGCCACAGGCCGTACACGGGCGGCGGGTCGTCGATCTGGTTCTGCAGCAGCAGGCTGTCGCGGCGGGCGAAGGCCGACTCGATCACGAACACGACGAACCCGGCCGCCGAGAACATGGCGAAGAAGTACGCCAGGAATGGCTGGGTGTCGTGGTGGCCGTACCAGTTGACCCAGACGGCGAAGCCGCTGAACGTGACGGCCAGCGAGAAGGCCAGGTAGGCGTTCTCGCCCAGCTTGCGCCGGTAGGCCGCGACTGCGGCGAAGGCCACGGCCAGGGCCTCGGTCGCGATGACCGGGATGAGCGCGAGGAGCAGCACCAGGTGCAGCTTGGTCATGAGGCCGGTGGCCTGGCCGATGCCGGCGGTAATCAGGGCGAGCAGGTAGATGCCGCGCAAGATCCACCGAACGATCGGACCCTCGGTGCGCATGATCTTGATGCGGGCGGCCCGCGCCTCATGGCGCTTGCGGTCCAGCTCGGCCTGGTCAGGTGCCCGGGGCGGCTGTGCAGGGGCCGCCGCCCCGGGCAGCGTGGGGAGGGTGGGGTGGAAGCCATTGACGGTGTTGGTGGGTGCAGGCATGTCGGACATTGTCGAAGCGGTCACGACGCCTCCTCCCGATCTAGGTGTCGGCCCGGCGCGTCGCTACCGGGACGAAGTGTGCGAATGGGTCGACGCCGGGACGTACCGGCACAGTCGTTGAACCGGGCACCGTCCTCGCCCCACAGCGGCCGGGTCTGCTCGACGAGGGCGCCGAGGATGACGCACCCGTCGTCGCAGGCGCCGGGGCACGAGTCGCAGACCCGGCGCGGGCGCAGCCGATCAAGCAGTCCCATCGGTGGCCTCCGTGACGGGCGGGCGGCGGTGCTCGGCCATGAGTTGGCAGAGCCGGCCGCCGCGCAGGCTGAGCCCGACCATGCGGGTGATGTCGGAGAGGCTGTGCCCGGCGGAGTGCAGGGCGACGATCGCATTGCGGCGGATCTCGGCCAGCCGCGGCGGGATAGTGCCCACCTCCCGGCTCAGCTCGGTGATCGCCTTGGCGACCTCTTCCGGGGTTGCCGACTCGTCCAGGGCGGTGGCCCGCAGCGCCGCCAGCATCCGCTCGCGCCGTTTCTGGGCCGCGGTCGAGGTGGCTGTCGTCGTCGTTGCCATCGGCGATGATCTCCCGGTGTCTAGGTGCGACCTACACGTAGACTCAATGTATAGTCCTGCCCTAGACATGTCTAGTACCGCGAGGGAAGATGTCACGTGTCAGGCCCCGGGCCACCTCGCCCGGGGCTACCCCACCCCGATACGAGCCGACCTGGCGAGATCGACGACGCGGCTAGGATGTCGCCCGTGACAGACCAACCACCCGACGAGCCGACACCCCGAGCCGAGGTGCTCCTGACCCGCGCCGCGTTCGACATGGCCGCGAAGGCGATCAACGCGATGCCCCCCGAGGAGGCGTTCGAGGCGGCCCTGGCCCTGCTGGCCGAGCACCGGAACCTGACCGAGCGGTGCATCGGCCTGCGCGACATTCAGGCGCTCCGCGTGTACGAAGACCGCAGCCTCACCCTGGTCCAGCTCGCCGAGACACTTCGGTGGGGCCCGGACCGGGGAGGAATAGTGACCCGCGGCCGCATGGGTCAGGTCGTCGCCAACGGCCGCAAGCTACGCGACGGCACCACCCCGACCGCCAACCAGCCCGACCCCGCAGCCTAGGAGGCCCCGCATGGGAGACATGACGATCCGCACTGAGACCTGGCCCGTCGCCGCCGACGCGAGCGGCCTCTACCTGCTCGGCGCCGAGGCGTGGCGCACCGTCCTGCCGGTACAGGCCGACACCGGCCCCCACGCCGACGTCCTGCTCGAGCTGGCCCGCCACGACATCCTCGAGGACCGGGACCTGCTGGAGATCCACTCGACGTCGTGGGGCCCGGCCGGGCAGATCTTCCTGGTCACCTACTACGCCGCGGTCGACTGCGACGGCCCGGTGCTGGCCCGCTGGCCCGACGCCCAGCCCATCACCCTCGACGCTGCCCGCGCGGTGGGCCGGGCCCCGTCGCACGGCGGCCTGGAGGCGCCCGTCCCGCGCCACTTCGACGTGCTGATGCACGCGCTTCGGCACATGCGTTTCCGGCTCGACGCGGACGCCGACTGCGCCGCGATCTACGCCCACCGGCCGCTGTGGCGCCAGCACCTGCAGGTGTTGGAGCCGGCCCTGGCCGAGATGTACGGGGGGCACTGGACGCTGCCCCGGGCGGCGTAGCGCGGGAAAAGAGCGCCGCCGCCCGGCGCGTCTTACCCGGTTACCTCCCTGTAAACGACGAAGGTAGGTCCCATGCCCCCAACCCCAGCCACGACCCTCCGCCGAGCCGTTGACGCCCTCACCACCCGCGTCGAGGCCAACCCGGATGCCGACCTTGCCCTGGCCCAGGCCGTCGACCTGCTCGCCGAGGCCCGCGCCGCAGTGGACCGGCTGCGCCTGCTCAAAGCCCAGCAGGTCGTCCGGCTGACCGCCGGCGGTAGGCGTAAAGGTGGGCGCACCCTCGCGTCTGTGGCCGAGACGCTGGGCGTGACCGCGCCGCGGGTGCAGCACATGATCACCGAGTTCCGGCAGGCGATGGCCGCCGAGGACGCCCAGCAGGAGGAGGAAGCCGCTTGAGTCTGAACCGAGCCGATCCGCCGGACCGGACGCCCCCTCGTCGGGTACCGTCCCCGGATACCGGACATATGGTGCGTCGCCCCCGCGAGGGGACGAACCGCCAGAGGTAGGCAAAAAGGTCGGGCCGCCCGGAGCAAGGAACTCCTGACGGCCCTTAGAGACCATTCGCACCCACGCGGAGAGGTCAACAACCGACACCGCGATGAGGCGGTATCTGCCGTGAGCATAGCAACCAGCTCCGACAGAAACCTCCCGTCGCACGAGAGGACTGTCATGAGCAACATCGCAGTTTCTACCCCGGGCCGATGCCTGTTCGAGGCCCCGCGCGGTGCCGCGTGAGCGCCGGCGACAACCAGGGCATCGAGCTACTGATCGAACAGGCCGACCCCCTGGCCGCGTCCTTCCAGATCTTGCCCAACGCACTGCTGCGGGGCGACCGCGACGAGCAGCAGGGGTTCGACTTCCGCGGCTACACCCTGCGCGAACGGGCCCTGCTCGGCGCGCTGCTCGGCATGGCGTCGGGCTACCGGTGCAGCCGCGCCCGCATCGACGCCATCGCCGGCGACGACCTGGGCACCGACGCCGTCGCCACGATCATCAAGGGGTTGAAGCGGCGCGGTCACCTGCGCACCACCCGCGTCAACGACCCCGACCGCAGTGGCCGGTTCGTGTGGCAGTGGAAGATCAGCCTCCGCCCGATGGCCGCCGCCGTGGAAGAAACCGCAGGTCAGACCATGGGTGGATCAGCCATACATGGCTCACCCACCCATGGTGACCCCCCGCCCGCCATACCCGGGTCACCCATGCATGGCTCACCCATCGATGGCCAATCCGGGTCCAAGTACTTAGAAGACCAGGGTCTTAGAAGTACCAAAACCACCACCACCACCAAGCGCCGCGCCCGCGCCGCCACCGAGCCGGCGAAAGACGGTGGTGGTGGATCGCCTCCGGCGGAAGACACCCCCGAGCTGGTCGCCGCCCGCCGGGTCCTGGCCGAGGTGCAGCCCACGACCGGCCGGCACACGGTGACCGGCCTCCCGGCCGAGCGCCTGGCCGAGCTGATCGCCGAACGGCTCGCCGCCGGCTGGTCCGAACCGGCCGTGGTGGCGGCCCTGTCGGGGAGCCTGGCCGGCGTCAACCACGTCGCCGGCGCCCTCACGTACCGCATCACCGAGCACCTGGCCGGCGCCCCACCGGCCCCGCCGGCGCCGAGACAACGTCGCTCCCGGGCGGCCGATTGCACCGCCTGCGACCCTGCGGGCTGGATCGTCGACCCCGACACGCGCGACCCGGTCCGGCGCTGCACCCACGACCGCGCGGCGGCCGCCGCATGACCGACCCGGACCCGGCCGCAGCCGAGGCCGCCGCCGTGGAGGCCCGCCGGGTCGCCCTCGGCCCCCTCGGCGACCCCGACTCGGTCGTCTACGAGATCGGCGCGTTGAGCACGGCACCCGCCTGGCTGTGCCGTGCCGTCGACGAGCACAACCGGCTCGCCTCGACCGGGCACGGCTACGGCTGCGAGCACGTCGCCGACGCCCCCCGCCTGGGGGTGGAGACCGTGGTCCACCTGGCGGTGTGGATGCCCGGCTACGTCGCCTGCACCGATTGCACCGCCGCCGGCATCTGGGCCGTCGACGGGGTCGAGGATCAGACCTGCGACGTGTGCCGCCAACCCTCCCCCACCGGCCTGGTCCGCGGCACGTTCCAACGCGACGCGGTGATCGTCCACTACGGGCTGTGCTGGCCCTGCCAGCTCTCCAAGGCGGACATGTGAACCCGGCCGGCCCCGGCGGCTACGTCGTGGTCCTGTTCGGCGACCCGGCCGAGGCGTGGTGCACGCTGTGCCGCTGCCCGCTCGGCACAGCCCAGTGGTTTCCCACCCAGACGAAGGCCGCCGAGTACGCGGGCAGCGTGCCGGCCGGGTTCGTCCCGCACATCCTCCTGGTCGCCGCCGACCCCGCCCAAGATCACCCGGCGAGCCCCCACCCATCGACGCCGGCACTTGGCGAGTCGGGCGCCGGCGTGCCTGCCTGAGCGCAAGACTGGTGCCCGATAATGTGTATTATCACATGCTAGCTCTGGGCTCCAGGCACGAAAGACCTGGCCACGACGGGTGGAGGCTGATCATGGACCCTGATTCGGGCGGTCGGGAGCTGGTGTTGCCGCCGGCGGTTCAGGCCCGGCTGGTGCGGGCGGCCGAGCTGTACGACGACCGGGCTGCCCGCCTGGCGCTGCCCGACCCGGACAACCGGCGCGACCCGAGGGCCGCCCGCTACCACCGGCAGGCCCGGGCCGAGTCGACCCGTCGGGCGTACCTGCGGTGGCTGCAGCTGTTCCTCGACTTCTGCGACAAGACGCAGCGCCGCGAGCTGCCGGCGACCGCGGCCACACTGGAGGCGTTCGCGGTGTACCTGTGTCAGCGGCCGATCGACCGGGGCAAGAACAGGGGCCGGCAGGGCCTGGCGCCCAACTCGATCCGGCAGGCCCTGTCGGCCGTGCGGACCTACCACCGGCTGCACGGGGAGAACCCGCCCGACACGTTCATGGCCGCCGGCGTGGTCGACGGGTACGAGGTGGAGCGGTCGAGGATGCCGGGCAACACCGACGGCAAGGGCGTGCCCGGGCTGCGGCTGCCGACGCTGGCCGCCATGTTCACGGTGTGCGACCCGGCCACCAACGCCGGGGCGCGCGACCGGGCGGTGCTGTCGCTGGGGTGGGCGATGATGGCCCGCCGGTCGGAGCTGACCGGCCTCGACGTCGACCATGTGAGGCGGGTCCGCACCGGTGTGGAGGTGTTCGTTGCCCGGTCGAAGACCGACCAGACCGGCAAGGGCCGCACGGTGGCTATCCCGTGGAAGCCCGAGCTGGGAGACATGTGCCCCGCCACCAACACCCTCGCGTGGGTGGCGCTGATGGCCGGCCTGGGCATGGTCGACGGGCCGCTGCTGCGGGCTGTGGACCGCCACGACCACGTCAACGGGTCCGGCGTGTGGGCCGGGCCGCCTGGGCTGCGCATGGCCCCGTCCACGGTCGAGCTGGTCATCGCCCGGGCCGCCGTGCGGGCGCGGGTGCCCGGCGGGGACAAACTGCGCGGCCACTCGCTGCGCCGGGGCGGCGCCACCGACGCCTACGAGGGCGGGGCCGACATCCTGTCCATCGCCCGCCACGGCGGGTGGGGCGAACGCTCCCCCGTGA
>JAZKBZ010000159.1:0-2431 GCA_040388315.1 Pseudomonadota bacterium
GCGACCGCAAGCGCGACGACCTGCGGCGGGAAACGGTGACCGAGACACCGGGACGAAGGAGCCCACCATGCTGAACGAAAACGAACTGGGAACGCGCGCGGCTGGCATCATGATGCGCGCGGCCGTGGACAAGACCCTGCAGGGCAAGATTCCCCGCTACCAGCTGCCCCGGGAGGCCCAGGACCGTCTGCTGATGGAACTGCGCAAGCGCAGCGCGGCCGCCCTGGGCAAGGCCCTGGACGACGCGCGCGAGGCCGCCCAGCTGGGCATGGACGACATCGCCCTGGCCACCTTCACCGCGACCCTGCAGCTGGCGGGCATCGACGCGGCCCAGGCGACCCTGGACTGGATGGAGGCCGGGGACCTGGCGGACGCCGAGGCCGAGGAGTACCGGCGCGCGGGGATCTAGCGGCCGCCCAGCGCCCGACCGCTGGCGGGTGGTGTCCAGCGGGCTACCACTGAGGACTGGAAATATTCAGCGAAGTCTGAAGATTTTCCTTGACGCAGGGTCAGCATGTGGTATTCTACATGCAGACGCGACCGGACGCGCGGACGACGCCCGGGGCCCAGGGGTGGCCAGAACCCCGAAGGAAAGGACCGAACCATGGCCGACAACAAAACGACGCTGACCCTGAACGGCCGCAAGTACCAGCGCAAGTCCCCCCGGACGTACACCCACGTGGTGGTGGGCGCCCTGGACCTGGCCCGGAACCTGGCGCACGCCAACGGCAACAGCTGGGTGGACCAGGAGCGCAAGAACTACCAGTACGAGGTGCGCATGGCCGCGGGCACGGACGGCTTTTACGCCGAGTTCAAGATCACCGGCGCGAAAAAGGCCGACTACATGGCCAAGTCCAACGCCATCGTGGCCGGGCGCACCGAGGCCCAGTACATCGCGGACGAGCGCGCCCAGATGCTGGCCAACATCGACGCCGACGTGAAGGCGGGCCGGTATCAGCTGATGGTCCTGGGCTGGTCCCAGTCCCAGCAGAACGCGCTGAAGATGGCCGACCAGAAGGCCAAGTACAGCATCGGGGTGCGCGTCTACCAGGTGGGCGACGTGGTGACCCAGCCCGAACCGAACAAGGCGAAGTAACCCAGCGCCCGACCGGCGGCGGGCTTCGACCGCCGGGGCCCACGCGGGTGGCCAGAACCCGCCCTGGAGAACCAAGCCATGCCCAAGAAATCGGACGGGAAGTACGGCCTGAACGTCTACGTGCTGGCGTGCGGGCACCACTACAACAGCGCCAGGACCCTGTGCAACGGCATGACGGCGCCCTGCGGCCAGTGCAACGCGGAAGGCCGCCCCAGCCATGACGGCACGCCCCAGGCCGAGCAGTACAGCCGCCAGCCCATCCAGGACTTCATCGGGAAGCGGTAGGGCCATGAAGAACGGCCGCTGCGGCTTTTGCAAGCGCCAGCACAACCCGGCAGCCCGGTGCGTGGATGCGCCGGGCTGCTGGTGCGGGAACACGGGGCACCCGCATATTGCGCATCCCAGGGACGCGCGATACGTTATCTGCACCGTCGACGGCTGCCCGTGCATGTTCAAGGAACGCCAGGGCGCCGCCGCCAGGAAAACCTAACGCAACCCCCCCTCTCGAAAGGGCCCCAGGGCGCACGCCTTGGGGCCCTTTTTCTTTTCAGACTTCGCTGGAATGTTCTTGACTCCTGCGCCGCGCGGTGTATCCTACAGATGAACGCGACGGGCCACGCGACGATGGCCCGGGGTAAACGGTGACCGAGACACCGGGACAGAAAGGACACCAAGATGATCCGCGAAGAAATCCTGACCCAGATGCGCGCGAAGATTGCGGCGCGCAAGGCCCTGGAGGCCACCCTGGGCTATCGCATCCGCCGCGCTGGCCGCCGCCTGGTGAACAACCTGGGCCGGGCCACCTGCGCCATCATCGGCCACGGCCACGAAGTCCAGCGCCACGAAGGCAGCGTGTGCAACCGCTGCAACCGCTGGTTTGATTGCTACATCGCTTTCCCCGGGGAACTGGGCATGGGCCCGGACTTCTGGGCCCTGGCCGACGACCAGGCCCGCGCGGCCAAGTTCCAGCGCGAGAACCCCGGGGCCTGACGGCCGCCCACGGCGCCCGACTGGGGGCGGGCTGTGCCCCCCAGGACGACACACAAGGAAGGAGCACACCGTGCTGCAAACGTTCGAAAAGGTGGCCCGCGTCTACTACGCCGTGGCCGCGCGCTGGCTGCCCCAGGGCGGCATCCTGGAGGGCAAGGGCTGCACCTGGCTGCAGGAAGGGGAGCACGTCCGCGGAATCCACGGCACGACCCTGGGCGCCGTCCAGCGGCTGCTGGGCGACCTGGTGGCCAATAACCAGGGCCTGGTCCTGGAGGACTTCAAGGTGGTGTCCGCCTGGGTGGGGATGCGCGCTGGCGCCGACCTGGACATGGGCCTGGCCGAGTC
>JAZKBZ010000160.1:0-9691 GCA_040388315.1 Pseudomonadota bacterium
CTGCCTAACATCGGGGCGCGGGGCCTAGCAAGCCTTGACCGGCGTCCCCTGGGCGATCACCGCACGCGCCTTGCGATAGATGGCTTCTCCAGGCAGGCCGTACTCGGCCAGGCGCTGGGCGTTCCTCAGGGCCTCGGCGTCGTAGGCGGCGTCGAAGCGCGCCTGCTCGGCGGGATCGACCGGGACGATGGACATCCCCTCGCTGCGGGCCATGGCCATGCCCTCGGCCTCCGCCTTGCCGATTTCCCGGGCGAGCGCGGCCTCCCAGACCGGCGTGGCCTCGGTGAGGACCCGGCGCAGGTCGGGGCTGAGCGCGCGCCAGCGGGCCTCGGAGATGGCCCGGGCCGGATAGGCGCCGCGGCTGACCTGCAGCAGGGAGAGATGCCGGGCCACCTCGTTGAAGTGCAGCGACTTCACCGCGTCGGCCGGCGCCACCACCCCGTCCACCACCCCCTTGGAAATGGCCGAATAGACCTCCCCCATGGGCATGGTGACAACGTCGACCCCCAGGGACTGCAGCACCGGCGTCAGCTCCCCCGGCGCCCGCAGCCGCAGGCCCCGCAGGTCGGCCAGGCCGCGCACCGGTTTGTCGCGGGTGAGCACGTTGGGCAGGTTGCCCCCCTGGACCGCCAGGACATGGACGCCGGCCATCTCCTGGCCGAAGACCGGGAAGGCCTGCTCCAGGCAGCGATAGACCGCCACCTGGTCCTCGATGGTCCGCACCCCGCCATAGAAGCCGGCCTGGGTCTTCATCACGTGCATGCCCGAGCGCATGTAGATCGGGGTGATCAGGGCGATATCGGCCACCCCGTGGCGCAGCTCGATGACGCTCTGATCGGAGCTGATCAGGGCGCCGCCCCAGAAGGGCTGGATCTTGATGCGGCCGCCCGACGCCTTCTCAACATGCCGCATCCAGGCGATGTCGGCGCGGCTGAAGGGGTGGTTGGGGGAATAGGGCGAGGCGTATCTCAACACCTCGACCCCGCCGGCGGGCTTGGCGGGCGCGCAGGCGGCGAGCAGAATCAGGGCCGCGACCACGCCGATCAGCTTCCAGCCCGTCATCCTGGTTCTCCCCGCGCGCGGTTGGTCCCGCGTCCGTCGCTCGCAATTTGGTTCAGGTTTCAATCGTTTGCAAATTAAACAATACGTGTCTAATCACCAATAATGACCAGACTGGGAGCGTAGCAGGATGTCCGGGCCTTTGGCGGGAATGACCGTCGTGGACCTCACCCACGTCATGGCCGGACCCTTCTGCACCCACGTTCTGGGGTTGCTGGGGGCGGAGATCATCAAGATCGAGCGGCCCGGCGAGGGCGACGTCTTCCGCCACTATGACCGCCGCCCGGAGTTCGTCGGCATGGCGCCGGCCTTCCAGACGGTGAACGTCGGCAAGAAGTCCATCACGCTCGACCTGAAGAACCCCGATGCCGTCCAGGTGGTCCTCGACCTGATCGCCAAGGCCGACATCCTGGTGGAGAACTACCGCCCCGGCGTCCTGGCCAAGCTGGGCCTGGGCTACGAGCAGGCCAGGGCGGTCAATCCCGAGCTGATCTACTGCTCGCTCTCCGGCTACGGCCAGACCGGGCCGATGCGCGACAACCCGGCCTACG
Source organism: Pseudomonadota bacterium (assembly GCA_040388315.1). GTDB lineage: Bacteria > Pseudomonadota > Alphaproteobacteria > Caulobacterales > Caulobacteraceae > Phenylobacterium. Next base: position 1,611 of record JAZKBZ010000160.1, read on the forward strand.
ACCACATCGTCCAGGCCATCTGCGGGGTCATGTCCCTCACCGGCGATCCGCAGGGCGAGGTGGCCAAGGTCGGCTTCCCGATGATCGACACCTTCACCGGCTATGCCGGCGCCTTCGCCTGCCTGGCCGCGGTGCTGCAGCGGCTGCGGTTCGGGGGCGGCGGACGCCACCTGGACGTGGCCATGCTGGACTCGTCCCTGATCCTGATGATCTCGATGATCGGCCCCTATCTGATCGCCGGGGACGAGCCGGCGCGGGTCGGCAACCGCGGCTTCAATCCCAGCCCCACGGCCGCCACGTTCCAGGCCAGCGACGGGCCCCTGCTGCTGGGCGCCAACACCCAGAAGCAATTCGAGAAGATGTGCGCGGTCCTGGGCTGCGGCGAGCTGACCCGCGATCCCCGCTTCGCCGACCCCAACGCCCGGATCGACAACGAGGCCGCCCTGCTGGCGATCCTGCATCCCCTGTTCGCCAGCCGCACGGCCGAGGCCTGGGAGCTGGCCTTCAACGCCGCCGACGTGCCGGCCGGCGCGGTGCGCACCGTGCCGCAGATCGCCGACAACGCCCATGTCGCCAGCCGGTCCCTGCGGGCCGCCTTCGACCTGCCGGGCACGGATCGCCAGGCCGCCACCCTCAATCTCGGCTTCGACCTGGGCCGGCCGCGGGGCGACCGCGTCGCCCCGCCCCCGACGCTCGGCCAGCACACCGACGAGGTGCTGAAGGGCCTCGGCTACGACGACGCGCGCATCTCCGCCCTGAAGGCGGCCGGCGCGGTCTGACCCGCAGCAAGACGCCGCCCGCGGGAGGCGGGCGGCGCTGCGAACGTCTTGGACGCCTACTTCTTCTTGGCGGCCTGGACCTCGATCTCCGCCAACATGCCCGGCGCCACCAGGGCGGCCACCTGCATGGTCACCCGCGCGGGCTTGTTGGGCTGGTCGGCGGAGCCGAAGAACTGAGTGTAGCCCTCCATCATCCCCGCGAAGTCCATCTTGCCGCCCTTGGCCGGGTCGCCCACCAGATAGACCCGCATCATCACCACGTCGCCCATGGCGTAGCCCTGGCCCTTCAGGACCGCGTCGATCTTCTTCATGATCCCGATGGTCTGGGTCTTGGTGTCGCCGAACTCCACCGGCGTACCGGCCGGGGCGCCGGCGTTCAGCGGCGGCGGCGTCTGGCCGCTGACATAGATGGTGTCGTAGCCGGCCGGCACCACCGCGGCCTGCAGGATGGCGGCGGTTGGCGGGCCCACCCGCACGATGGCGTCGGCGGCGGCCGCGGGCGTGGCGGCGGTCGCCAGCACCGGCAGGAGGGCGGCCAGGATCAGTCTGCGCATCGGATCTTCCTTCATGTCGGCGCCGGCGTTCGGCGAGGGCGGCTCACCTTCGGACAGGCGGGCGGGGTTGTTCAAGCCACGCCAGCCGTCGCCCCGTCCGCCCCGATGCGCGCGAAGGCCCCACATCGCCCGCGAAACGGCCTGCATGACTAAAACGCAGGCAAGCTGCGCACAGTTATCGCGCAGTTACTAGGGTCTTCGGCCTGAGTCTATTCAGGTCTTTATCCATCGCGTGTTCCAACAACTGACTCATCTGACGGTTGTCGTGCCCGCTTATCGCGCACGAAATGCGTCAAAAACCCAACATTTGGAGACATTGCGCTTGGCAATCTCCGCCGCGTTGACATGCAAAATGATTCATGTGGACAGTCTTACTGTCAGATGAACGTCCTTGAAGAAATCATGGCGGGACACCTTTTGACGAAAGTGAAAATATAAAAGGTACGAGGAAACATCCGGGCCGGGCGATCTCAATTTCTGCGTGAGCTCTTCGGTATGAGTGTTGATAGTTCAACTTATAACTTGGATGCGGCTATAGCGGCCGAACATCTCGCGGTTCTCTACGCGGATATTGAGCCAAACCACCAACATTTCTGGGCGACCACCAGGAACTAAGGGCCAAAACCCAGTCCTGGACCGTCCGTCAACGCCCCGACGCCGCGCACATCCGGCGCACGGGGGGATCTGCGGCCAATCTGCGTCGCGATTATGAGGGGGCCTACAAGATGAAGATCACGACCCGAAACGCATGGCTGGCGAGCGTCTCTCTCGCCTCCGTATTGATCGCCGGCGCCACTGACGCCTCGGCCCAGACCCTGGCGGCGGCCACGGTGGACGTCGATGAAGTCATCGTCACCGGCACGCGCCAGACCGGCCTGAAGGTCGAGGACAGCGCCGCGCCCGTGCAGGTGGTGGACACCGCCGCCCTGACCCGCACCGGCCAGACCGACCTGCGGGTCGGCCTCAGCAACCTGGTGCCCTCCTTCAACGCCCAGGCCTTCGGCGGCGACACCGCCAACCTGACCTTGTCGGCGCGCCTGCGCGGCCTGTCGCCCAACCACGCCCTGGTGCTGATCAACGGCAAGCGCCGTCACACCACCGCCAACTTCGCGGTCCTCTCCGGCGCCTATCAGGGCGCGGCGGCCACCGACCTCAGCTTCATCCCCATGGCCTCCATCGGCCGCATCGAGGTGCTGACCGACGGCGCCGCGGCCCAGTACGGCACCGACGCCATCGCCGGCGTCATCAACGTCATCCTGAAGAAGGCCGACGCGGGCGGTTCGATCTCGGCCACCGGCGGCGAGTACATGGACGAGGGCGGCAAGACCGCCGCGATCTCCTTCAACATCGGCGCCGCGCCCACCGAGAACAGCTATCTGAACCTGACGGCCGAGACCAAGTACCACGGCTTCAGCAACCGCGGCCTGCCCGACCAGCGCGTGTTCAACCCCGCCAGCCCGAGCTATTCAGCGGCCCACAACGCCATCGAGAGCCTGATCCCCGGCTACCCGAACCTCAACCTGATCTCCGGCGACGCCGAGTACCGGCTGAGCAACCTGGGCTATAACGGCGGCGTCTCCATCGGCGACGACTTCGAGGTCTATTCCTTCGGCTCCTACGGCCACAAGGACGCCTCGGCCTACGAGAACTACCGCCGCTACAACCGCGTCACCGGCAAGATGGGCGCGGTCGACCGTCCCTATCCCCAGGGCTTCAGCCCGCGTGAGCGCATCATCGAGGACGACTATGCCGGCGCCATCGGCTTCTCCGGCGTGGTCGGCGGCTGGAACTTCGACCTGAGCTCCACCTACGGCGTCGACGACATCGAGGTTCGTGTCGAGGACTCGATCAACGCCAGCCTCTATGTCGACACCTCCACCACGACGACCAAGGGCTCCAGCCCTACCAGCTTCCACGCCGGCTCCTGGACCACCACGCAGCTGACCAACAACCTCGACCTCTCCAAGGAGTTCGAGGTCGGCCTGGCGACTCCGCTGGCTGCGGCCTTCGGCTTCGAGAACCGTCACGAGACCTATGAGATCGGCGCCGGCGACGCCGCGTCGCGCTACAAGGAAGGCTCGCAGTCCTATCCGGGCTTCGCGCTGACCGACGCCGGCAAGCACAGCCGCGACAGCTGGGCGATCTACGCCGACCTGGCGGTCTCGCCCATCGAGGCCCTGCAGGTGGACGCCGCGATCCGCTACGAGCACTTCAGCGACTTCGGCGAAACCACCGTCGCCAAGCTGACCGGCCGCTACGACTTCAACGACGCCATCGCCATCCGCGGCACGGCCAGCACCGGCTTCCGCGCCCCGACCCTGGCGGAATCCTACTACTCGGCCACCAACGTGTCGCCGACCGCGGCCTTCGTGCAGCTGGCGCCCAACTCGCCGGCCGCCCGCCTGCTGGGCATCGACGCCCTGAAGCCGGAAGAATCCACCAACTACAGCGTCGGCATCGTGGCCCATCCGCTCCCGGCCATGACCCTGACCCTCGACGCCTATCAGATCGAGCTGACCGACCGGATCTTCGGCTCCAGCTCGCTCTACGGCACCCGGGGCGGCGTGCTGGCCTCGCCGCAGGTGCTGGCGGCGATCCTGGCCAACGGCAACGTGCTCGATCCCACCGTCACCACCACCGGGATCAACATCTTCTCCAACGGCCTGGACACCCGCTCGCGCGGTGTGGATCTGGTGATCTCCTATCCGACCGACCTAGGCGAATACGGCCGGATCGACTGGACCCTCAGCGGCAACTACAACACCACCAAGGTCACCAAGGTGAAGGCGCCGCCCGCGGCGCTGACCACGCCCAGCGTCCCGTATCCGACCGGACTGACCCTGTTCGCCGGCAACGCCAAGGACCTGCTGGAAAAGGCCTCGCCGAAGTACAAGATCGGCCTGAACGCCCTCTACACCTTCGGCGCCCTGACCGTGAACCTGACCGAGACCGTCTACGGCAAGTCCTCGTCGCTCTCCGATCCGGGCACCGGGCCCCTGCTGCAGACCTCGATCGGCACGACGGCCATCACCGACCTGGAAGTCTCCTACAAGTTCGTCGACGCGGTCACGCTCTCGATCGGCGCCAACAACCTGTTCAACAAGTACCCGGACAAGCTGTCGGCCCAGTACCAGGCGGCCTGCGTGGCCTCCGGCGGCGGCTGCGTGGGTCAGTATCCCAGCTACTCGCCCTTCGGCATCAACGGCGGCTACTATTACGGCCGGATCACCTACAGCTTCTGACCTCGCGGCCAGGATCACGGCGAAGGGCGGCCCTCTCGGGCCGCCCTTTTTCATTGGCTCACGCCAGGGCCTTGCCCATCCGGATCAGAGGCACCTTGAACCCGGTGGAGGTCTCGGCCTCGAAGGGTTCGATCGTCTGATAACCCGCGGCCCGATAGAGGGGCTCCCCCGACAGGGTGGCCGCCATCTCGGCCCGACGGAAGCCCGCGGCGGCGGCGGCGGCCTCGCAGGTGTCCAGGATCAGCTTGCCCACCCCCCGGCGGGCGAAGTCCGGGTGGGTGTACATGGCCCGGATGCGGGCGGGCTCGACGGCGGGGTCCACCAAGCCTGAGTCGCGGCCGGCGCTGTGGTCGCCGCCGAACAGTGTGGCCCGGCGGCTCCAGCCGCCGCAGCCGGCGATCTGGCCATCGGCCTCCACCACGAAATAGGTTCCATCGGCGATCAACTGGGTGTCCAGCCCCATGATCTCGAAGGAGGCGGCCACCCCCTCCGGCGGCAGATAGGCCGCCAGGTGGATGCGGATCGCCTGCTCCATCAGGGCCCGCAGGGTCTCCATGTCCCCCGTGGCGGCCGGCCGGATGGCCAGGGCGCCGCGCGGGGCGGCCAGGACCGCGCGGGCGGCGTAGCGCCGGTTGAGCAGGGTCACCGCCACCCCCTGCTCCAGCCGCTCCAGCATCCAGGCCGGAAGGGTCACGGTGCGCGCCTCGGGGTTCCAGGCGAAGGCCTCGGCCTCGTCGGCGTCCCGCAGCAGCTTCAGCACATGGGCACGCGAGACGCCGTGCCGCCGCGCCAGGTCGGCCACCGAGACCGGCGCGCGCCCGGTCTCCGAGGCCAACTGGCCGGCCACCAGGTCCGACAGGATCGCCAGGCCCGCATCCCGCTGCGCGAACAGCAGCAGTTCGGGACCCTGGCCGGGGTGGGTCAGGGGCGGATTGACGCTCGCGCTGGCCATGCTGCGGCGCGTGTAATGGAAGAAGTCCGCTCCCGCCATCAGGGGCAGGACCGCGGCGGCGGGCGGGTCCACCAGGGCTAGGGCGCGCAGGCCTGAGCGGACATAGTCCCGGAACCAGGCGAGATAGCCCTCGCTGAAGCCGTGGCGGACCGGCAGGCCCGAGGACTTGCCGAGCGGGATGAGCGCGCCGCGCTGGCGCATCAGCGCCAGGTAGCTCTCCACCCGGCCGGCGCTGCAGATTCCCGACTCCACGCACATCCGGGTCAGGCGGCCCGCCGTCAGCCCCTCCTCGGTGTCGTAGAGGCACAGGGCCAGGGTGCCGATGGTCTGGCTGCCGCGGTCCTTGAACAGGCTGCGCAATGGGCCCAGGGTCAGGGCGGGCCGGGTGGCGTGCTCGCCACTGTCCAGGAAGGCCGCGCCGAACTTGGGATGGCGCCGCACCTGCGCGATCTCCTCGACCGTCAGCCTCGGCGGCCATCCCCCCAGGTCGAAGGGGTCGTCGAAAATCCGGCTCGTCGGCATCCACACCTTCCCCTGCTCGCCTCTCAGGCGAACCCTCGCAACACTTGCGGGCGAATCCCTCCCCAAAATTCGCCAATTGCCGGTTGCGACGCCAGACCCTTGAATAACACGGGTAGATTTAGCCGTCTTGGGAACTCCCCGGGACGGTGTATCGGGGGTTTTGCTTCATGTCGGGACGGACGCAGAAGCTGCTGCGCCTGGCGCAGGCGCTTGAAAGCCTGCGCGCACGGCTGCTGGCCGACGCCGCCGATCCCCGCACCGCCGCGGCCCTGCGCCGGCAGTTCTCCGGAACCCTCGCCGAACTCTCCGCCCTGCGCCGCCTGGTGGGCGACAGCCCGGCCACCGCGGCGACCCGGCGACTCTACCTGGCGTTGGAGGCCGTGGAGGCTGCGGTCCAGGCCCTGCCGCCGGCGAGCCTGGTCCCGATCTCCCGCCCCGCCGGCCGTCGCGCCTGGAGGCTGGATCAGGCCGCGCGGCGCCTGATCGGCCGCGCCGCCGCCCTGGCCCTGGTGGTGGAGGCCGCCAGCCCGCTGGCCGCCGCCGCCGCGCCGGGCCCCAATCTCGACGTCGTCAATTCGACCCCGGCCACCTACGCCAGCGGCGCCACGGCCCAGTCGCGGGCGGTGACCTTCAACCGGGTGGGCGACCGCAACAGCGCCCAGGGCCGCCTGGACTTCGGGAACAACGCGCTCGCCGCCATCAACGGCGACACCAGTCCCACGGCCACCAGCGCGCTCTTCTTCTTCAACTGCACGATCAATCCCGGCTGCCTGTTCGGCGGCGCCCCGGACAAGGCCAAGCTCGCCCCCTATGTGCTGGGCTACATCGCCGTCCAGACCAATACGCTCACCTTCCTCGACGCCCCACCCCAGCCCGAGGAGGTGCTCGACAGCCTGACCGGCGCCGTGCCGGCGATCAGCGCCGGGGGCGCGGCGGCCAACTTCCAGGACGGCGAGTCCGGCGGGACCGTCAGCCTGACCAACACCGCCACCGTGAGCGCCAGCGGCGACTATGGCGCGGGCCTGCTGGCCAAGTCCCAGGGCGGCATCGGCCGGTTCCGCTTCAACACCGGCCTCTTCAGTCTCGACGTCTACACCAATGGCGGCGCCGGCGGCGCGGTCACCGTCGACAACCGGGCGGCGGTCACCACCAGCGGGGTCAGCGGCCCAGCCATCGCGGCGCTGAGCCTCGGCGCCCTGGGGGTCCAGGGCGGCCGCGGCGGCGACGTCACCGTGACCACCACCGGGGCGCTCACCACCTCCGGTGTCGGCGGCCACGCCGTCCTGGCCGAGAGTCTCGGCGGCCAGTCGGTGAACGACAGCCCCAATGTCACCGGCGGCTTCGCCGGCAAGATCCTGGTGACCGTCAAGTCGGCCATCGTCACCACCGGCGCCAAGGCCTATGGCGTCCTGGCCCGCAGCCTGGGGGGCCAGGGCTCAGCCGGCGACAACGCCTCGGGCGTCAGCGACAGCTCCAACGCCGGCGGCCGGGGCGGCGATTCCAGCGCGGTGCGCATCGACATCGCCTCGGGCGGGGCCATCACCACCTCGGGCGCGGGGGCCCACGCCGTGGCCGGCTTCAGCCTGGGCGGCCAGGGCGGGCGCGGCGGCGGCGGCAACAACGCCTATGCCGGCGCCACCGGCGGCGACGGCGGCCTCACCGCCGACGTCACCCTCAGCAACGCCGGGACGCTGAAGACCTCCGGCGACCGCGCCTATGGCATGCTGGGCCAGTCCCTGGCCGGCAAGGGCGGCGACGGCGGCGACGGCGACTCCATCTTCGTGGGCCAGGGCGGCAAGGGCGGCGCCTCGGCCCCCGGCGGCGCCATCACCATGAGCAACACCGGGACCATCGCCACCAAGGGCCTGGAATCCTACGGCATGTTCGGCCAGAGCCTGGGCGGGGTCGGCGGCGACGGCGGCTCCTCGGACGGCATCTTCTATTCCGACGCCGGCAATGGCGGCACCGCGGAGTCGGCCCGCTGCCGGGTCTATTTCGTCTGCCCGGACGGCGGGGCGGTCAGTCTCAGCAA
>JAZKBZ010000160.1:9701-25136 GCA_040388315.1 Pseudomonadota bacterium
CACGCCATGTTCCTGGAGAGCATCGGCGGCGGCGGCGGCAACGGCGGCTCGGCCGGGGGCTGGATCAGCGTCTCCGGCGGCTCCGGCGGCGACGCCGGCAATGGCGGCCTGGTCACCGCGATCAACGGCAAGGGCGCGACCCTCACCGCCTCGGGCCAGGGCGCCTCGGCCATCTTCGCTCAGAGCGTCGGCGGCGGGGGGGGCAACGGCGGCGACGCCTTCGGGGTCGGGGCCTTCGCCTCGGTCGCCGTGGGTGGGGCCGGCGGCGCCGGTGGCAAGGGCGGCGAGGTGGTGGTGCGCAACGACGGCGCCATCAGCAGCTCCGGCCTCGGCGCTGACGCCATCTTCGCCCAGTCCATCGGCGGCGGCGGCGGCAAGGGCGGCTCGGCCACGGCCATCAGCGCCGGGGCCTTCGTCTCGGCCTCGGTGGCGGTGGGCGGCTCCGGCGGGTCGGGCGGCGACGCCTCGACGGTCGATGTCCGCAACTCAGGCGCCATCGAGGCGGCCGGCGACTTCGCCAACGCCATCTTCGCCCAGAGCGTCGGCGGCGGCGGCGGGGCCGGGGGTCAGGCGACCTCGGTGGCCATCGCCGGCGGGGACAAGGTGGCCGTCGCCATCTCCGTGGCCGTGGGCGGCTCCGGCGGCGACGGCGGGGCCGGCAAGCGGGTCGACGTGGCCAATACCGGAGCGCTCACCACCTACGACTTCAACGCCGCGGGGGTCTTCGCCCAGAGCGTCGGCGGCGGCGGCGGGCGGGGCGGCGACGCCTCGGCCACGGCCATCACCGCGGCGGGCGGCAAGGGGACCGAGGTCAATGTCGCCGTCGCCGTGGGCGGCTCCGGCGGCAAGGGCGGGGCCGGCGACATCGTCAACGTCGACAATTCTGGCGTCGTCAGAACCTATGGTGACGGCTCGACCGGCATCTTCGCCCAAAGCGTCGGCGGCGGCGGCGGGGCCGGCGGCGACGCCTCGGCCACCACGGCGGCCTTCAATGTCGGCGGCCAGGTGCGCAGCGCCGAGATCAAGGTGGCGGTGGGCGGGCACGGCGGGGCGGCCGGCGACGGCGCCCGGGTTCATGTGGTCAATGCGGGCGCTATCGTCACCCTGGGCTCGGGCGCCAACGGCGTCACCGCCCAGAGCGTCGGCGGCGGCGGCGGGGCCGGCGGCGCGGGGTCCATGGGCTCCCTGCTGGAAGGCGTCGACATCCCCACCGTCCTGCCCGACGGCAAGGGCGAGGACGCCAACACCAGCCTCAAGCAGAAGGCGACGGAGAAGTACGCCAGCTTCAAGCGCGAATTCTCCCGCATCCTCTCCAACCCCGGCGCCTTCGGGAAGAACCTGGCCCGCGACGTGGCCAAGAAAACCAGCAAGGCCCCCGACAGCGTCGCGGTCTCCATCGGGGTCGGCGGCTATGGCGGGGCGGCCGGCAAGGGCGGCGACGTGGCCCTCGAGAACACCGGCGAAATCCTCACCGCCGGCTTCATGTCCTCGGGCGTCTTCGCCCAGAGCGTGGGCGGCGGCGGCGGGTCCGGCGGCGGGGGGGACGGCGAGGCCAGCGGTGACATGAGCATCGGCGGCGGCCTGGGCGGGACCGGCGGCGCCTCGGGCGCGGGCGGCTCGGTGACCGTCGCAAACAAGGGCGCCATCTCCACCCTGGGAGATCTCTCCTACGGCGTCCTGGCCCAGAGCGTCGGCGGCGGCGGCGGCCTCGGCGGCACGGGCGCCGGTGAGATCGGCGGCGGCTATTCCTTCTCACTGTCCATCGGCGGCAAGGGCGGCTCGGTGGACAATGGCGGCGCGGTGAAGGTCGCCCAGGACGGCGACGTGGTCACCTTCGGCGCCAGTTCCGTGGGCGTGCTGGCCCAGTCGATCGGCGGCGGCGGCGGCATCGGCGGCGCGGCCAATGCGTCGAACTACCTGAACGTCGCCCTCGGCGGCCAGGGAACCTCCGGCGGGAACGGCGGCGATGTCGAGGTCTCGGTGAAGGGCGCCATCGCCACCTCCGGCAAGGCGGCCTACGGGGTCCTGGCCCAGAGCGTCGGCGGCGGCGGCGGCCTGGGCGGCGGGGTGGTTCCAGCCACCCTGGTGTTCGGGGTCGATCCCCTGGGCCTGGTGAAGATCGACACCGGCATCCCCTATTCCGTGGCCAGCCTCGGCATGGGCGGCGGCGGCGGGGCCGGCGGCAATGGCGGGGTGATCAAGGTCACCACCAGCGGGACCATCACCACCACCGGCCAGGGGGCACACGGCGTCTACGCCCAGAGCGTCGGCGGCGGCGGTGGCGTCGGCGGCACGGGCGCCAACAGCTTCCCGGCGGCCATAGCCCTCTCGGGCTCCAACGGGGACAAGGGGACGGCGGGCGCCATCACCATCGTCCACGCCGGCGACATCAAGGCCTTCGGCGACGGGGCCCACGGCATCCTGGCCCAGAGCGTCGGCGGCCAGGGTTCGAACGGCCGCGGCGGCGACATCAACATCACCGTCAACGGGACGATCCAGGGCGGCGCGAAGGGCGGGGCCGGGATCTTCCTGGCCGGGGGCGCGCACAACAAACTCACCATCGGCGGCGGGGCGGTAACCTCGAGGTCGCTGCTGGCGATCCTGGGCTCGGACGGCGACGACACGGTGGACAACGCCGGCCGGGTCACCGGCGAGATCGGCCTCGGCGGCGGCGCCAACAGCTTCACCAACCGCGCCGCGGGCGTGGTGGAAAGCTTCAAGGTGGGGGCCCTGAACGGCGGGACCTTCGCCAACGCCGGGGTGCTCTCGCCCCATGGCGCGGGGAGCGTGGGGACCACCCGCATCCTCGGCGACCTGACCCAATCCTCCACCGGCGGCCTGAAGATCGACGCCCGCTATCACGCCGGGACCGCCGACCGCATCGAGGTGGCCGGCGCCGCGGCCCTGGCCGGCCAGGTGATCCTCGAGCCCTATCACGTCCTGGACCTGATCCCGGGCAAGTACGTCACCGTGCTGAGCGCGGCCTCCCTCACCAACAACGGCATCGCCGCCGACGCCAGCGACACCCTGGTGATCGACTATGGCCTGACCGCCACGGCCACCGAGTTGAAGGTGGGGACCAGCAGGGTCGACTTCGTGCTGGCCGGTCTCAGTCCCAACCAGGTGGAGATCACCCGGCACCTGCAGACCAGCTGGGGGTTGGGCGGCACGGCGGCCCAGGAGCCCCTGCTGGACGATCTGGCCTTCCAGAAGTCCCGCGCCGCCTACGTGGCCCGGGTGAACACGCTCGATCCCGGCGCCGCGCCCACCCAGGGGGCCACGCCCCTGATGTCGTCCCTGACCTTCGTCGGTGGGCTGATGAGCTGTCCCGGCGGCGAGGGGGCTGCCGACGTCCTGCACGAAGGGTCCTGCTACTGGGCCAAGGCCGGCGGCGGATCGAGCCGCATGGAGGCGGGCGCCGAGCCTGGCTATCAGCAACACGCCATGCGCCTGCAGGCCGGCGGCCAGTTCGCGCTTTCCCAGCCGGGCTGGTTCGGCGGCCTGTCCCTGGGCCTCGAGGACAGCCAGTTCGATAGCGGCGCGCCCACCCATTCCCGGGCCCGCCGCATCCAGGCCGGCGGCGTCATCAAGCGCGAGATGGGTCCCCTGCTGCTGGCCGCAGCCGCCAGCTACCAGTACAGCCGCGCCGATCTCTCCCGGACGGTGAACTTCCCAATTCCCCAGGTCGCCGCCAGCAGCCATCCGGTCACTGACCTGGCCTCCCTGCGCCTGCGGGCGGCCTACCTGGCCCAGGGCCGGACCTTCTACCTGCGCCCCTCGATCGAGGCGGAGGCCTATCGCCTGGGCCTCAAGGGCTATCGCGAGAGCGGGGCGCCCGGCCTGAATCTGATCGTGCGGGACTCCGACCAGTCCTTCACCTCGGGCGCGGCCAATCTCGAGATCGGCGCCACCCACGTCACCGCCAAGGGTGTGGTGCTGCGGCCCTACGCCAATGTCGGCGTCACGCGCTTCTCGGAGGGGAGCTGGGACATCAAGGCCCGGCTGGAGAGCGCCCCCACCGCCGCCCCGGACTTCACGGTGAGGACCGAGCTGCCGCGACAGCTCACCCGCGCCGCCGTCGGCCTGGAGGCCGACTTCGAGAAGGGCGCGATCCGGGTCGAGTACGAAACCCGCCAGGGCGACCGCTACCGGGACGACACCGGCGCGATCAAGCTGCGGATGCAGTTCTAACCCTGGGATGACAACGTCGCCCCTTCAGGCCAGTCTGGCCCCATGAGCCTGCCGCCCCTGCCCACCCAGCCCGCCGGAACCCCCTGGCCGACGGAGGAGTGGCCGCTCGGCCTCTTCCCGCCCGGCTTCGACCGCCTGCGCCTCGACGACCTGATGGCCGAGCAGTTCGACCAGCTGGCCTTCGGCGAGGCCCACGCCCTGGTGATCGTCAAGGACGGCCGGCTGATCTTCGAGCGCTATGGCCCCGACCACGGCCCCGACAAGACCTGCATGTCCTGGTCCAAGGCCAAGAGCATCACCCATGCGCTCACCGGCCTGCTGGTGGGGGACGGCAGGCTGGACATCCACGCCCCGGCCGACGTGCCCGAGTGGCGCGACGCCGGCGATCCGCGCGGCGCCATCACCCTCGATCACCTGCTGCGCATGTCCTCGGGCCTGAGGTTCAGCGAGGTCTATGAGCCGGACCAGCCGTCGGACACCATCGCGATGATGTGGGGCGCGGGGAAGGACGACGTCGCCCACTACGCCGCCGACAAGCCGCTGGACCATGCGCCCGGGCGCCACTGGTCCTATTCCAGCGGGACCACCAACATCGTCAGCCGCACCCTGGCCCGCACCCTCGACGCCTATGGCCCGGACTTCGAGGCCTTCATGCGCGAGCGACTGTTCGAGCCCCTGGGCATGGTGAGCCCGGTCCCCAAGTTCGACCCGGCCGGGACCTTCATCGGCTCGTCCTTCTGCTTCGCCACCGCCCAGGACTTCGCCCGCTTCGGCCTGCTCTATCTGCGCGGCGGGGTGTGGGAGAACCAGCGCCTGCTGCCCGAGGACTGGGTCGACCATGCCCGCACCCCCACCTATCAGCAGCCCGGCGTCACCGAGGGGGCCTATGGCGCCCACTGGTGGCTGGGCATGGGGGGACCAGGAAGCTTCTCGGCCAACGGCCACGAGGGCCAGTACACGGTGATCGCCCCGGAGCTCGACCTGGTGGTGGTGCGCCACGGCAAGACGCCGACCGAGAGGAAGGACGACCTCAAGGCCTGGCTGGCGGAACTGGTGGACTGCTTCCGGCCGTGATCGGCCTGTTGCTCGACATTGTTGCGTGGCTGGCCGAGGGGTTCGGCCTTGCTCAGACCCTGTTGAACGACAATCACGTCCCGACCCGCCGCAGCCTGCTGGTCGAGGACGCGCCTAAGACCGTCATGGCGATCTGGGCCCATCCGGACGACGAGATCACCAGCGCAGGGACCCTCGCCAACTTGGCAAGGGAGGGGGCGACCGTCGTCCTGATCTACCTGACCCGTGGCGAGGCGGCCCGCGACACCGGCTACAGCCGCGAGGAGTTGGCCGAGGTCCGTCGACTGGAAGCCACGGCCGCCGGGGATGCGCTTGGCGGCCACGCGGTGGAAGTTCTGGAGTGGCCGGACGGCGGCCTATCCAGGTCAGATGCCGACGCCATCAAGCAAGTCCTCCGTAAGCGGATCGATCACTGGAAACCCAGCGTTCTCATTAGTTTCGATGAGAAGGTCGGCTACTATGGCCACCCCGACCACATCGCCGTCGGACGGTGGGCGCGCGAACTGGCGCAGGAGGACAATTCCGTCCGCCGCCTCTATCAGGCCACCCTGCCTCAGGCCCTGATCAAGATCGCCCTGAAGCGGGTCGCCGCCTTCCGCAACAACTATCCGACCGAGGCCGGGGCCGGTCTCCCCGCCCCAACGGTGGCGGTTCCGATCCGCAAGATGGCCGCCGTCAAACGCCGCCTGCTGGACGTCCACTTAAGCCAAGCCAAGGTCATCGCCGACGTGCAGCCCGCCTACGACCGGGTCCCCGCCTGGCTCTACTACCGCCTGTTCGACCGGGAGTATTTCGCTCTGGCGATGAGTCGCTAGTCCGTATCCCCCGCCAGGACCGTCTCCCGGTGCGCCAACGCCACCGCCGCCGGCAGGCTGGACCAGCCCTGCAGCAGGGATCCGCGACCCCAGGGCGGGGAAAAGTATTCCACCGCCCCCATCCACCCCTGGCTCAGGCAGAACTCCCACCACCGCGTCAGGGGATAGCGCCAGCCGGGCAGGCCCCGCCGCAGCCGTTCGCCGGCATAGAGGCCATCCAGCCAGGGCCAGTCGGAGCCGTTGTGATAGCGGTAGGGGAAGACGGTCTTCGACCTCAGGTCGCCGCGCCGGCTGAAGGGCGGATGGACGCACATCATCCCCCAGTCGCCGAAGCCCTGGCCGGGATTGTGCCGGGTCTCCAGGCGGCGGCGGACGGACTCCAGCACCTCCAGGGCGTCGGCGCCCGGCACGGCGTCGTGGCGCAGCAGGGTGAGGCTGTCGAGGGTCAAATGGTCCTCGGCGATGTCGGCCAGCGTGTCGAGATAGTCGGGATAGCCGCCGTGCGGCCGCTTCAGCTGCGCCGCCACCGCCTCGCGGGCGGCCTGGGCGGTGGCCCGAGCCTGGACGGCGAGGTCAGGATCCTGGCGGGCGCCGAGTTCGACGATCGCGTCCAGGGTCCCGATCCACAGGCCGATATTGTAGCTGACGTGGCCCGCCCGATAGACGTTGTCGGCCCAGTCCCGGTCATGGCGCGGCTTGGCCGGCAGGCCGTCGCGCGACAGCTCGACATAGCGCTCGTAGATCGCCCGCACGAAGGGCCAGTTCCGGTCCACCGGCTCCACATCCCCTGTGGCCCGGACATAGTCCCCCAGCGCCAGGACGAAGAACAGAGGCGAGTCGAAGTGGTCGCTCCACCAGTCGGCGCGGCGCTTGTGGATCCAGTCATAGCCGAACACCGTAGTGCGCAGGGTTTCCCAGGCCTGGGCCATCTCGGGCCCGGAGACGATCACCCCGCTGGGCGCCTCGCCATCGGGCTGGACGCCGGCGGCCAGCAGGTCGATCTGGGCGTGGACCACGGCCGGCGCGGCGGTCAGCAGCAGCTGCAGGGTCCAGTATCCGTCGCGGTAATAGGTCCGCGCCGGGGCGCTATAGGCCAGGCCCGCCGCCAGGCCGTCGAACCGTCCCCGGTCGTCGCGCCGCACCGACGACAGGGCCGCATGCGTACCCTGCATGACCATGGAGCGCAGCACCGGATCGGCCTGCGGAAGCTGGTCGCAATGGGCCGCATAGTGCTCGGCCTCGGTGACGATGGTCTCCACGGTCAGGCCCAGACCCCGCTCAGCCTCGTCCAGGTCGGCGCCCGCCGACACCACCAGATCGGCGCCCCGGGTCTCGATGAGCAGCACCGCCCAGGGCAGGTCGATCCGCCGCCGCTCGCCCCGGCGCGTGACCTTCGACTTCGGGTGCGCCGTGCGGTCCCAGGACGCGCATTTCCGTGCTGGCGTGAAGCCGCGATAAGCCACGCCGCGCAGCACCAGCACCGGGTCGGACTGGGCCGCCCAGGCGCCGCCGGAGGGCGTCGTCACCAGGTTCGGTGCGTGGACATAGGGCCCGGCCAGGGCGGAGAACCGCAGCCGCCCCAGGTCACCGGCGCCCCACAGGGCCACCTCCACCCGGCCGTCGGCGTGCAGTTCGCCCTGCAGGCGCGGAGCCATGATCGGCAGGGTGACGGGCGCCTGGCTCTCCACCCGGCCGTCGGGGCGCGGCGTCAGCATGACGCGCCGTGGGCGGCCACGGCGACGGCGAGCTCGTCGCGCATCATCTGCTTCAGCCGCTCGGGCGCCAGGATCTCCACCTTGTCGCCCCAGGTGAACAGGTGCCAGGCCAGCTCCCGCATGCCGGCCGCCTGGAAACTGGCGATCACGCTGCCGTCGGCCTGGGGCTCCAGCCTCTGGGTGGGGTGGAAGCGCCAGCCCATGGCCTCTTCCGCCCCATGCGGCAGGATGCGCAGCCGCACCTCCTCCACCACGTCCTGATAGATGCCGAAGGACCGCTCGACGAAGGCTTGCAGGGTGAAGTCCTCGGGCTTGGCGCCGAAGGTGTCGGTGACCTCCAGGTCGGCGATGCGGTCCAGCCGCCAGGTGCGCGGCTCGGTGGACTTGCCCTCCGCCCCCACCAGGTAGTTGGCCCGCCCGAACAGCACCCCGAAGGGCGTCACCTCCCGCACCCGTCCGGGCGTCGAGCCCCCCTGGTAGCGGAAGCGCAGGCGGCGCAGGGACTTGATGGCCTGGCGGATCGCGCCCAGCACCGCCTCGTCCTCGAAGGGGCGGGGGCCGGCGTGGATGGAGATGGCCTCGGCTTCCAACAGGGCCTCCAGGTCCGGGGCGAGCTTGCGGCGCACCCCGGCCCGCATGGCCGAGAGCACCTTCTGTTCCAGGTTCAACAAGGCCGCGGCCCGCCCGGTTGCGCCCATGGCCCGGAACTGTTCGGCCGCCGCGTGCAGGGCGGCGAATTCATCGGCGGTCGGCGCCTGGAAGATGCCGTCCAGGCCGGAGGGAATCTTGAACCGCCGGGTGGGGGGATCCTCCACCTCCTCCATCTGCGGGAAGGCGTCGCGGACGGCGTCGCGCATCCGCTCGGCGGTGCGCCGTCCCACCCCCATGGCCTGCGCCATCTCGTCCAGGGTCAGGCCCTCGGCGGAGGAGGCCAGGAGGCGGGCCAACTCCAGCAGCCGTGTCGCCTTCTCGTGCCGCAAGCTTCGCCCTCCGACTTGGTCACCTACTCCTTAGCCGGTCGGCGACATCTCCGGCTACCGATCCGCGCGAGGCTGGGCGGTGATGGCCGCCGCGAACCGCCTCAGGCCGCCGGCCAGGGCCGACGCCAGCTCCGGATCGGCGGCGATGGCGGCGGCGTCCAGGGGCCGGCCGCGCAGGGGCAGGGTCACGAACGCCGCCTCCACCAGCCGCGCCGACATGGTCGTCAGGATTTCCCGCAACTGGGCCGGGGCGTGGATCGAGGCCGGCGAGGTGCTGACGAGAATGGTGGGGGTGTCGTGAAACTCCAGGCTGGCCACAAGCCAGTCCAGAGCGTTCTTCAGGGCCCCCGGCACACCGTGGGCATATTCCGGCGAGCTGATCAGCAGGCCGTCGCTGGCGCCGACGGCGCCGCGCAGGGACGTCACGGCCGCGGGCGGGGCGTCGGTGTCGAGATCGGGATTGAAGTGCGGCAGGCCCGCCAGGCCCCCATAGGCCACGACCTCCACCCCGGCAGGCGCCAGCAGGGCCGCGGCCTGCAGAGCCGCGCTGTTGGAGGAGACGGCCCTCAGGCTGCCGCAGAGGGCGAGCAGGCGCATGGATTATCCCCTCAGGGCAACTTCGTGACTCATCGACCGTTGATAGGCCGAGTCGGTCCGGGGTCCGGGACCCGGAAAAAAGAGAACATAGCAAAAACGTACGTCCGTTTCTGACGCACCGGCATCCTATCTTGATCATGCCGAAACGAAAGGAGCTGCCCATGCCCAACGTCGCTCAACTCCGCCGCCCCCGCGCCGTCCGCTCCGAACCGTTGTTCCTGTTCGACGTCCGCCGCCCCGTGGAGGCCGCCAACGCCGAGATGATCGCCAAGGTCATCACCCACGCCGACATCGCCGTCCGCCAGGCCGGCGGCCGCACGAAGCTGCGGGTGTCGCCCGAGATGGTGGAACGGCTGCAGATCCAGGGCCGCCTGGCCGCCGGCGACCACCGCTTAGCCGACCTCACCGTGGTCTGGGACGAGGCCCAGGGCGAGGTGGTCAGCGTCCGCGACGACGCCCGCCTACGCGACGCCAACGCCCGCTTCGCCGAATGGGACTCCCTCTGGGACGAAGCCAGCTACGAGTTTGCGGATGAGCGGCAGTCGGTGGCGGCTTAGACCTCAATCGGCCTTGTCGGCCTTGGCCCACGCTTCAATTCCGGCCGGGGTCAGTTTGACGAATTCTGGAAGCGACACGAACTTCATGGCCGTGCCGACGCGCAGATAGCGATCAAGCCTGTGCATGGGAATCCCAGAGACAGAGCGAGAGGTTACGAACAAGATCAGCCAGAGCGGGTTCACCGGGGCTTTCATGATCCAATGTCTAACCGTAATCGGCGTGACGGCTCTGCGCTTGGAGGACTAGTCGCCATTGGGCTTCTGGTGATGGTGGCTACTGGAGGCGTCTCGTCTCTTTTGGGCACTTCCAATGCCATCGGCGAGCGCCGACAGGCGGCCGAGCAGAATGCCCAAAGCCATTGCGGCCGAGCCAAAGAGAAAGAATGCGACCCCACCGGTAGCAGGGTTCGTGGGCTTGGCGCTGATGAGGACGCGGTTGATGTCGCCGTCTGGCAACTTTGGCTGAATGTCGCTGGACTGGTGGGGCTCGCCTACACGGTCTGGTACGCCAAGCGTGCTTGGAGTGAAGCCAAGCGGAGCGCGGACGTTTCCCAGGCCGGGCTGGACGACGCCCGCGCCGATGTTGCTGAGCAGGAAAGGCGTTTCGAGGCCCAGCTTCGCATCGCGCACGAAAACCTGAAGATTGCCCAGCGCTCCGCCGCTGAGGTCGACCGTGCATGGCTCAGCGTCGAGATCATCCCGGTAGGTGGCCTCAGAATTGAAGATGAGATGGTTTCCATTGAGGCGCGGGTCATCGTCAAAAATGTTGGCAAGGGTCCGGCGATTGGCGTCGAGTCGACGGGGGAATTGACCCTCAACCCCTCGGAGTTGGATCGAGAGATTCGGGGCAATCCAGGGCTCCGGATCCTTTCTGGGCGCTTTGGGGAGATCATGTTCCCAGGCAAAGAAATCGTTTGGGAGGGCCCATTTTCTATCAACCGAAGCGCCGTCGTCGACGCGATTTCCGAAGACCTCGCCAGCAGCGAACCAATCGGCGTGTACCCGACCATAGTGACGGGCGTTCGCTACAGCCTGCCCGGCGACGACACCCGGAGAATGACCTACATCTACCTCAGCCTCGCCAAACGGGTGGGAGCCAAGGCGAGCTTTGATGACGGAGATACCAGCCTCGACCTAGCTGATCTGACGTGGCGCTCCGATGTCTTGACCGGACCAGTTACCTAGCGCGGCCACCGCCGCGAGAACTCCTAACCCCATTCGGATCGCTCTCTTGTTGGAGCGGCACCACGCGGCGAGCTGATCGCGGCCGCTGACTACCCGGCCGCCGCCTTGGACCCTAAGCCCCCACCTTCACGTACTTCCCGCTCATCTCCGCCATCGTCGCCTCGAATTCCTCGACGATCTCGGCGATGATCTGGGCCACGGGTTTGACCGCCTCGATGCGGCCGGCGACCTGGCCGGAGAGCGCGATGGAGGCCTCCATGTCGCCGCCGAAATAGAGCGCCTGGGTGTTCTTGAACTCCGACATCACGCCGTGCTCGCCGGGATCGCGCTCCAGGCGCGAGGTGCGTTCGGTGCGCAGGGCCCGCAGGGCCGCGCCGGGGCCGAAGCGGTTGAGGAAGACGGTGTCGGTCTCCTTGGCCTCGACAATGGCGTCCTTCCAGTTCTGGTGCACCGGGCTCTCGGCGGCCGAGACCATGCGGGTGCCCATCTGGATGCCCTCGGCGCCCAGGCAGAAGGCCGCCGCCATGGTGCGTCCGTCCACCATGCCGCCAGCGGCGATCACCGGCACGTTCACCTTCGAACAGACCAGCGGCAGCAGGACCATGGAGGAGACGTCGCGGGCGTTCTTGAACCCGCCGCCCTCGGCGCCCTCCACCACCAGGCCGTCGACCCCGGCGGCGATGGCCTTGAGCGCCGCGGCCAGGGACGGCACCACATGGAAGACGGTGAGGCCCGCTTCCTTCAGCTCGCCGCAGTAGCGGTTGGGGTCGCCGGCCGAGGTGGTGACGAACTTCACCCCCTGGTCCACCACGAAGGAGACGATGTCGGCGTCGCGGACATAGGCCTGGGCGATGTTCACCCCGAACGGCTTGTCGGTGAGCTGGCGCATCATCTTGACCTCCTCGCGCACGGCGTCGAGTTCCCCCGACGAGGTCTCGATGATGCCGAGGCCGCCGGCGTTGGACACCGCCGAGGCCAGCTGCGAGCGGGCGATCCAACCCATGGGCGCCTGGACGATGGGGTACTTCACGCCCAGCAGCTCGGTGATGCGATTCTTGATCATGCGGCGTCCCTTCCCAGACGGATTTTCGGCCATTAGCGGCGGGCGCCGCAGGGACCGTCAAGCTGCCTCGCGATCACTTGTTGCGAGTCATTCTTAAAAGCAATAAGCCTGGAGACCCCGCAAGGAGTCGTCCATGGCGCAAGACACCCTCCCCGACCTCACCCATGGCGAGCGCCTGCTGCTCTTCGGCTTCCGGGCGCTCGCCTACGAGCTGGGGGCCTGTCCCCTGGTGCGGCGCGCCTTCCACCAGGCCTGCGGCGCGGCCGGCGCGGAGACGCTCAACGCCCTGGAGGTCTTCGTCCGCGAACTGGCCCGCCATGGGCGGCGCAGGGTGACCCTCGGCGTCCCCGGCTCCCTGCCGCTCAGCCGCGACGAACAGCTGATCCTGGCCCTGTTCGCCGCGGCTCAAGCCGAGGACTATCCGCGGCTTGAGGCTCACCTGGCCTGGCTGTTGGCCGACCCGCCACGGCCGCCCTTCGCCGCCGCCGCCTGCCTGGTGGCCCAGGCCTTCAGCTTCAACGGCCTGGTGCTGCGGGTGCCGGACATGGCCCCCGGGCCCGAAGCCCGCGAAACCTCAGAGGTCGTCGTCCCCTTCCGCCGGCGCGCGGCGGTCTAGGTCCCCGGCTGGATATAGGGGACCTTGGCGAACAGCCGCCGCTCGGCGCCGCGCGGATCGTCCACCATTCGCGTCTCCACGTCGAAGACCATGGTGGCGCGCCGGGTGAGATCGTAGGGAGTCCACGCGGGGATCGCCGGGTTGTTGGGGTTTCCGGTCTTGGCGAGCGCGATGAAGGCCTTGCTCATCGCGTCGGCCACCGATCGCGCGGCGGGCGACGGGGCCACCGGCGACCCCTTGGCCGCCAGGTTGTCGAAGACCAGCGGGATGTCGGTGGTGTGCATGGCCCGCAGCCGCCCGCCCTCCACGGTGCTCCCCAGGTCGAGCTGGTAGACATAGGCCGGCGCCCCAGCCCGCGCCCGTTCCTCGGCCTCGATCACCGCCCCGCGCCAGGAGCGCCCCGCCGTGATGGCGGCGAAGAAGACGTCGCTCGGCGAATAGTCCGGGTACAGTTTCCGATACTCCGCCACCACGTGGTCGGGGTCGATGTCCACCCGCATCTCCGGGGCGATCCCGCCGGCGACCTCGTCCCACCCCAGGTTGAAGGGATCGGGCTTGGTGTGGGCCACGAAGGCGCGGGCCTCGTCGTGGGTGTTGCCGATGATCATCGGGATCTTCAGCCCCTGGGGCGCGGCGTCCGGCCAGAAGGGGTGGCGCGTCAGCGACCGCTCGTCCAGCACCGGCCCGAAATAGAGCCCCCCCGGGCTGAAGGGATCGCGGACGCTGAGCCCCTCCAGCAGCCTGGCGACCGGCAGGGTCGCGGCCTCGGCGGCGCGGTCCGGGGTCAGGCCGAGAGCGGCCAGGAACAGGCTCATCCGCTCGGTGGCGTGCAGCGGCCCCGAGGCCGTCACCTGCTGGCCGCTCATGGTGGCGGCGCTGTGGAACAGGCCCTCGGCGGCCGGCATGGCCATCAGGGTGGCGATCTTGGCCCCGCCCCCGGACTGACCGAACACCATGACGCGAGACGGGTCGCCTCCGAACTCCGCGGCGTTGTCGCCGACCCACCGCAAGGCCAGCAGGATGTCCAGCATCCCCGTATTGCCGCTGTCGGCGAACTCCGGCCCCGCGAGCCTGGCCAGGAAGCCGTAGCCGAACACGTTGAGCCGGTGGTTGATCGTCACCACCACCACGTCACCGCGCCGGCTCAGGCGCACCCCGTCATAGAGCGGCGATGAGCCCGAGCCGTTCGAATAGGCGCCGCCGTGCAGATAGACCATGACCGGGCGCCTGCCCCCGAGGCCCGGCGTCCAGAGGTTCAGGAACAGGCAGTCCTCGCTCTGGACCGGGTCGTCACGGCCGGCCTGGGGCGAACTCGGCCCATAGGCGGTGGCCTCCAGCGTCCGGGTCCAGGGCCTCGGCGCCCGCGGCGGCCGAAAGCGGCGCGGGCCGGTGTCGGCGCCGTAGCGGACGCCCTTGAAGACCTTGATCCCCTGGTCGAGATAGCCGCGCACCGGGCCGTTCGTGGTCTTGACCACCGGCGACGCGGCGGCCGCGTGGACGCGCGACGGCAGCAGCAGGGCTGAGCCGGCCGCGATCAGACCGCGCCGAGACAGGTCTCCCAAAGGCTATCCTCCCGCATTTGCGGAGACGATAGCTCCTACGTGACACCGGTGTCACGCGCCTCAGAGGCGGGCGGCGTGCCAGGCCACATGGTCGGCGATGAAGCTCGCCATGAAGAAGTAGGAGTGGTCGTAGCCGTCCTGCATCCGCAGGGTCAGCTTCTGGCCCGCGGCCTTGCAGGCGGCCGCCAGCAGCTCGGGCTTCAGCTGGTTCATGAGGAAGTCGTCGCCCGTCCCCTGGTCCACCAGAATGTCGTCGAACCGCGCCGCGCCCGCCGCGATCAGCACCGTGGCGTCGTGCGGCGCCCAGGCGGTCTCGTGCTCTCCCAGATAGGCGGTGAAAGCCTTCCGCCCCCAGTCGCAGCGGGTCGGCGAGCAGATCGGCGCGAAGGCCGAGACCGAGCGAAACAGGTTAGCGTGCCGCAGGGCGAGCGTCAGGGCCCCGTGCCCGCCCATCGAGTGGCCGGAAATCCCCACGCGGGCGAGATCCACCGGGAAGCCTGCGCCCACCACCGCCAGCAGGTCGCGCGTGACATAGGTCTCCATCTGGAAGTGCTTGGCCCAGGGGTCCTGGGTCGCGTCCACATAGAACCCCGCCCCCTGCCCCAGGTCATAGGCCGGATCGTCGGCCACGCCCGCGCCGCGCGGGCTGGTGTCGGGCGCCACGATGGCCATCCCGGCGGCGGCCGCCGCGCCATAGGCGCCGGCCTTGGTGGTGAAGTTGTCCTCCGTGCAGGTCAGCCCCGAGAGCCAGACCAGCAGGGGGAACGGCCCCTCCCCGGCGGGAATGAAGATCGAGAAGGTCATCGGCGTACCGGTGGCCTCGCTGGCGTGCCGGCAATAGCTCAGCGTTCCGCCGTGGACCTTATGCGACTTGAGGATTTCCAACTCTAGAACACCACCACCGAACGGATGCTTTCCCCCGAATGCATCAGGTCGAAGGCCCTGTTGATGTCCTCCAGGGGCATGAGGTGGGTGATCATCGGGTCGATCTCGATCTTGCCGTCCATGTACCAGTCGACGATCTTGGGCGTGTCGGTGCGGCCGCGCGCGCCGCCGAACGCTGTGCCCTTCCAGGTGCGG
>JAZKBZ010000161.1:0-29195 GCA_040388315.1 Pseudomonadota bacterium
GCCCAGACGATCTCTGCGACCGTGTGGGAGGACCTCGGTGATGGGTGAAACCACGCGCCCGATATCGGAGCGCGCCGCCTGCGCGAACCCGCGCAGACGCCGGCGCCGAAGGTGAGCCATGGCGCCCGCGGCGTCCTTGCGGAGCCGCCGGCGCCGAGCCGTCTGAATGTCAAAATCATCCACGTTAAAACTAACCAGCGCAGCCCCGACCATAATTGGCCCGAGATGCAAAATCCGAAAATCTATCAATAAATCAAAGATATACTGGCGATAAATGGATCGCCTGCCGTTTCCAAATCCCCGTCTGGGCCAAACCTTCGCCGAGCCCCGCGGGGCTCGGCCGGTCGGCCGCGTTTCGTGAGGGGAAATGACCACCACGCGCGGGCGGCGTCAACAAACAAACCGACCAAACGGTCTGTTTTTTGCTAAGCTGTGTGGGGCGCGGAGCGTGACAGCCTGAAGTGGACGCCGGTTCAGGCGCCCGTCATCCACCAAACTCAAGAGGCTCTAGAAGCGCTCGGCGCCGCGGGTGATGGACAGCACGCCGGTGCGCGACAGCTCCACCAGGCCCAGCGGCCGCATCAGGTCGACGAACTTGTCGATCTTCGACGAGGCGCCGGTCAGCTCGAAGATGAAGCTGTCGATGGTGGTGTCCAGCACCTTGGCGCGGAAGATGTCGGCGATGCGCAGGGCCTCGACCCGGTCGCCGCCCGACCCCTTCACCTTCACCAGGGCCAGCTCCCGCTCCAGGCCGTTGGGGTCGCGGGTGATGTCCTGCACGTGGCGGGTCGCCACCATCTTCTCGAGCTGGGCCTCGATCTGCATCAGCACGTGCGGGGTGCCCCGGGTGACGATGGTGACGCGGCTGGTGTGGGCCCGGCGGTCGGTCTCGGCCACCGTCAGGCTCTCGATATTGTAGCCCCGGGCCGCGAACAGCCCCACCAGCCGGTGTAGGACGCCCGGTTCGTTGTCCACCAGGATGGCGAAGGTCGCCAGGCTCTCGGCCTCTTCCGAAGGCGTCAGGTCGTAGACGGAGGCGGGTTGTGTGTCGGACATGCGGGGTCTCGCGGAAGGCTTCGGCAACGACCTCTCACATGCGCGCGGACGGGGCAACCTCACCTGCGTCCTTCTCGCCACAGGCGCGCGCCGATGTGCAATTCACGGTTGCTCCCCCGAAAGGCCGGTGTTATCCGCGCCGCCCCGAAAGGACCGTCATCATGGCCGGCATGGCCCTCAACTCTTCGTCCGTCAGTTCGCAGCCCGGCCAAAAGGTCGAGCGCGGCTTTGCGCGCGTCTGGGAGGGAGCTTCGGTCTAGGTCGATCTGATCTGGAACGTACGAAGGAACCCCTCCCGGCTCGGCCGGGAGGGGTTCCTCGTTTCAGGGGCGCGCTTTCCGAACCGGAACCGGGAGGGGATGGAAATAGGAAAGGGGAACCCCATGAGCGGGTTCGAAGTGATCGACAGCAAGGCTGGCCTGATCAAGGCCTGGACGCGGGGGGTTCCGATCGAGGAGTCCGCCCTCAAGCAGTTGCGCAATGTCGCCGGCCTGCCCTTCATCCACAGCCATGTCGCGGTCATGCCCGACGTGCACTGGGGCATGGGGGCCACCGTCGGCTCGGTCATCGCCACCTCCGGCGCCATCATCCCGGCGGCGGTGGGGGTCGACATCGGCTGCGGCATGATGGCGGTGAAGACCTCGATCCGCGCCGAGCACCTGCCCGACAACCTGGCGGGAATCCGATCGGCCATCGAGGCCGCGGTGCCGCACGGCCGGACAGACAACGGCGGGCGCAACGACAAGGGAGCGCACGCGGGCGATCCGCCGGCCGCCGCGCTCGCCAAGTGGGCGGGTCTGGAGGCCGGCTACCAGGCGGTCGTGGACAAGCACGCCAAGGCGGCGCACCCGCGCGGCCTGGGCCATCTCGGCACGCTGGGGACCGGCAACCACTTTATCGAGCTCTGTCTCGACGAGGCGGGAGACGTCTGGGTCATGCTGCACTCCGGCTCGCGGGGTGTCGGCAACCGGTTCGGCTCCTACTTCATCGAGCGGGCCAAGGCCGACATGCGGCGGTGGTTCATCAACCTGCCGGACGCCGACCTGGCCTACTTCCCGCAAGGGTCGGAGGGCTTCACCGACTATATCGCGGCGGTGAACTGGGCGCAGAAATATGCCGCGGCCAACCGTGAGGTGATGATGGAACGGGTGCTGGAGGTGTTGCGGGAAACCTTCCCGGACCTGATGACGACGGAGGAGGCGGTGAACTGCCACCACAACTACGTCGCCAGCGAGCGGCACTTCGGCAAGCAGGTCTTCGTCACCCGCAAGGGCGCGGTGAAGGCGGGCGAGGGCGACCTCGGCATCATCCCCGGCTCGATGGGCGCCCGGTCGTTCATCGTGCGGGGGAAGGGGAACCGGGACTCGTTCTGCACCTGCTCGCACGGCGCCGGCCGGGCCATGAGCCGGACCGAAGCCAAGCGCCGGTTCACGGTGGACGACCACATCGCGGCGACGGAAGGCGTCGAGTGCCGGAAGGACGCCGAGGTGATCGACGAAACGCCGATGGCCTACAAGGACATCGACGCCGTCATGGCGGCGCAGGCCGACCTGGTGGAGATCGTCCACACGTTGCGGCAGGTGGTTTGCGTCAAGGGCTGAAGAAGGGGCGGGCGGGGCGAAGCGCCTCGCCCGCCTTGCCGCGCTCCAGCGGGTCCGAAAATCGCTGGCCTTCCGCGGGGGCGATGGCGGAGAACAAGCGCGACCACAAACCACGGGAGGCCTCGGGCCATGGCGATTTCACTCTACGATGTCAGTGTCACCTCGTTCCTGCAGTCGCTGAACGGCGTCGCGGGCTTCCTGGATCGCGGGCTGTCCCACTTCACCGACAACAATGTCGACCCCAACAGCATCGTCGACATCCGCCTGTTCCCGGACATGCTGCCCTTCTGGTTCCAGATCTCCTCGGTGGTCCACCACTCCATCGACGCCATCGAGGGCGTGCGGGCCGGAACCTTCTCGCCGGGCGGCGCCGCCCCGCCGCTGAGCTACGCCGACCTGCAGAAGCTGGTGGCCGACGCCCAGGCCGCGCTCAAGGCCCTGGACCCGGCCGAGATCAACGGCTTCGAGGGCAAGGACATGGCCTTCGTGATGGGCTCCATGCGGATGCCTTTCACGGCCGAGGGCTTCCTGATGTCCTTCTCCCTGCCCAACCTGCATTTCCACGCCACCACCGCCTACGACATCCTGCGGATGCAAGGCGTGCCGCTGGGCAAGCGCGACTATCTGGGCGGCCTGCGTCTGAAGGCCTAAGCCGCTTGCCCTGGCGGCCCAGGTCGGCATGCTTGGCGACATGCACGCCGACCGGGACGCCATCGCCGCCAACCTCGCGGCCTTTCCGCGCCGGGCCCTGGACGCCACAGGGCGCCGGCGCGCGGCCGTGGCCATCGTGCTGTCGGCCAATGAAGGTGAGCTCACCTATCTGCTGACGCGCCGCGCGCTCACCATGCGCCGCGGCGCGGGCAATTACGCCCTGCCCGGCGGCAACCTGGAGGAGGGCGAGGACGCGGTCACCGCCGCCATTCGCGAGACCTCGGAGGAACTGGGCGTGGCCATCGCGCCCGGCGACGCGCTCGGCATGCTGGACGACTTCGAGACCCTGGGCGGCCACGTGGTGACGCCGGTGGTGTTCTGGTCCGACGAGACGCTGAGCCTCAATCCCGACCCCACCGAGGTGGACCGCGCCTGGTTCGAGCCCGTCGAACGCCTCAACCACCCGGACTCGCCGATGAGCGAGGACCATCCCGACGGCGGCGAACCGATCCTGCGGATGTTCGCCGACGACAACTGGATCAACCCGCCGACGGCAGCCTGGCTCTATCAGTTCCGCGAGGTGGCCCTGCACGGCCGGCTCATCCGCGTCAGCCGGATCGGCCAGCCGGAGTGGACGGCGCGCTAGCGGGCCCTAGACTAGCCGGTATAGAATTTTCAGAGCGGCGTAGACCGCACAGAGAGGGAGCCCATGGCCGCCAAGACATTTCCCGTGGAAGCGGGGCACATCCTTATGTTCGCCCGATCGGTCGGCGACGATAACCGCGTCTATTCCGACGCCGATTACGCCAAGACCACCGAGGCCGGCGGCATTATCGCCCCGCCGACCTTCGCCCAGGCCAGCGCCCAGTTCGACCCCGACTACGGCCTGCGCCCCAAGATCGGCCAGCCCTGGTTCGGCTCGGGCAAGAACCCGACCGGCATCACCCGCGCGCCGGGCGGCGGCGGGGGAGGCGGCGGCGGCGGCCTGCACGCCGAGCAGCACTTCGAGTATCACCGTCCCCTGCGCGCCGGCGACGTGCTCACCGCCACGACGACGCCCGGCAAGACCTGGGAGAAGGAAGGCAAGCGCTCCGGCAAGCTGGTCTTCTCCGAGAGCGTCACCGAGTACCGCGACCAGAAGGGCGAACTGGTGATCACCGCCCGCGGCGTCGGTGTCCGCACCGAACGTCCCGTCGAGCAGAAGTAGGGGAGGCTGTCATGGCGCTCAGCGCGAAATCACTGAAGGTGGGCGACGCCCACACCGCCCGCCTGGTGGACGACCTCAAGCGGACCCAGATCGTCCAGTACGCCGGCGCGTCGGGCGACTACAACCCGCTGCACACCGACGAGATCTTCACCACCCAGGTGGCCGGCTATCCGTCGGTCTTCGCCCACGGCATGCTGACCATGGGCATGACCGGCAAGATGCTCACCGACTATGTCGGCGACGCCCGGCTGACCAAGTACGGCGTGCGCTTCACCAGCCAGGTCTGGCCCGGCGACACCCTGGACGCCACGGCCACCCTCAAGGCGATCACCGAGAAGGACGGCGTTAAGCTGGCCGAGTTCGACGTCAAGACGGTCAACCAGTCCGGCGTCGAGGTGCTCAGCGGCTACGCCGAGGCACGGATCGACGACTAACGAAAGGGGCGGAGGCCGGCTGCCGGTCTCCGCCGCCTGTTAGACCAGCCCCTTGCCCTCGTCGTCGATGACGGTGCCCAGGTCGCTGCCGTCGTCGGCCAGGATCATCTCGTTGTGGGCCTTGCCCGACGGGATCATGGGGAAGCAGTTCTCTTCCTTGGTGACCCGGCAGTCGAACAGCACCGGCTTGTTCACCGAGATCATCTCCAGAATCTTGTCGTCTAGCTCGGCGGGCGTCTCGGCGCGGATGCCGACCCCGCCGAAGGCCTCGGCCATCTTCACGAAGTCGGGCAGGCTGGCCGAATAGGAGTGGCTGTAGCGCTCGCCGTGCAGCAGCTGCTGCCACTGGCGCACCATCCCCATCCACTCGTTGTTCAGGATGAAGATCTTGATCGGCAGCTCGTACTGAATGGCCGTGGCCATCTCCTGCATGGTCATCTGCACGCTGGCGTCGCCGGCGATGTCGATGACCAGGGAGTCCGGGTGGGCCATCTGCACGCCCACGGCGGCGGGCAGGCCGTAGCCCATGGTCCCCAGGCCGCCCGACGTCATCCAGCGGTTGGGCTGCTCGAAGCGGTAGTACTGGGCCGCCCACATCTGGTGCTGGCCGACCTCGGTGGTGATGTAGGTGTCGCGGTCCTTGGTCAGCTCGTACAGCCGCTCCACGGCGTACTGCGGCTTGATCAGGGTGGAGTCCGGCGCGTAGCGGAAGCCCTGCCGGGCGCGCCAGGCGTCGATCTGGGTCCACCAGGCCTTCAGGGCTGCCTTGTCGGTGGCCATCTTGCGCGAGGTCCAGACCGCGATCAGGTCCTCCAGCACCGAGCCCGCGTCGCCGACGATGCCGATGTCGGCCTTGACGTTCTTGGAGATCGAGGAGGCGTCGATGTCGATGTGGATCTTCTTCGATCCCGGCGAGAAGGCGTCCAGCCGGCCGGTGACCCGGTCGTCGAAGCGGGCGCCGACGCAGATCATCACGTCGCAGTCGTGCATGGCGTGGTTGGCCTCATAGGCCCCGTGCATGCCCAGCATGCCCAGCCACTGCGGGTCCGAGGCCGGGAAGGCGCCCAGGCCCATCAGGGTCGAGGTCACCGGCGCCCCGGTCAGCTTGGCGAAGTCGCGCAGCAGCTGGGCGGCCTTGGGGCCGGCGTTGATGACCCCGCCGCCCGTATAGAGGATCGGCTTGCGGGCGCCGGCGATCAGGGCCGCCGCCTCGGCGATCTTGCCGGCGTCGCCCTTGGTGCGGGGATTGTAGTCGTGGTTGTGCTTGACCGCCTTGGGGCCCTGATAGGCGCCCTTGGAGAACTGCACGTCCTTGGGGATGTCGATGACCACCGGGCCCGGACGGCCGGAGGTGGCGATATGGAAGGCCTCGTGCAGGATGCGCGGCAGCTCCTCCACCGACTTCACCAGATAGTTCTGCTTGGTGATCGACCGGGTGATGCCGACCGTGTCGCACTCCTGGAAGGCGTCGGTGCCGATCAGGTGGGTGGCGACCTGGCCGGTGATGACCACCATGGGGATGGAGTCCATCAGGGCGTCGACGATGCCGGTGACCGCGTTCGTGGCGCCGGGACCCGAGGTCACCAGGACCACGCCGCACTCGCCGGTGGACCGCGCATAGCCCTCGGCGGCGTGGGTCGCCCCCTGCTCGTGGCGGACCAGGACGTGCTGCAGGCGCGACTCCTCGAACAGGGCGTCATAGATCGGCAGCACCGCGCCGCCCGGATAGCCGAAGAGCACCTCGACGCCCTGGTCGATCAGGGCGCGCACGACGATCTCCGCGCCGGTCAGGGTTTCAATGTCGGCTTCGATGGTCTGGTGGGCGGTCATTTGGATAGCGCCTAGGTTGGGCAATAAAAAAGGCCCTCGGAGGGCCTGGTGCAAGCGACCTTGGTCAGGCTGACGTGATCGTCAGCCCGCGACAGGTCGCCGTACAAGTACAAGAATCTCGCGCACGAGCATTCTCCGAAACGAAGGTCCTTGCTGATGCCATGCCCCCGTCAGGGCGTCAAGCCGGGGTCGAGCGCAAGAAACTGCCTCCACTGGTCGTCCGGGTGGGTCGCGGTGATCCGCGGCCAGTCCGCCATCTGGCCCCGCAGCCAGGTGGACTGGCGCTTGGCGTAGCGGCGGGTCTCCTGCTGGGCGGCGGCCAGGGCCCGGGCGGGAGTCAGTTCGCCGCGCAGCTGGGCGGCCAGTTCGCGCACCCCCACGGCCTTCAGGATCGGCAGGGCGGGGTCGAGATCGCGCGCCATCAGCTGCGCCACCTCCTCGCACGCGCCGGCCGCCAGCATGGTCTCCAACCTGGCGTCGCAGCGGTCGTAGAGCCAGCGGCGGTCGGGCTCCAGGGCCACGGCCGCGTAGCTGTCGGCGGGGAGGGCGGGGTTGGTGCGTCCCTGCCAGTCGGAGAGCGAGACCCCGCTGGCGGCGAACACCTCCCAGGCGCGGGCCAGCCGCTGGCGGTCGCCGGGGCTGATACGGGCGGCGGCGGCCGGGTCGGCCTGGGCGAGCCGCTCGCGGAAGGCGGCCTCGCCCATCGCCTCATAGTCGGCGGCGGCCTGGTCGCGGACCTCCGGCGGCGTCGCCGGGATCTCCGCCAGGCCGTGGGTCAGGGCGCGGAAATAGAGGCCCGTGCCCCCCACGACGACGACCGGCCGGCCGCGGCCCCTGATCTCGGCGATCTCCTGCATCGCCGCCCGCGACCAGGTCCCCACCGACCAGCCGTCGGCGGCGTCCACGGTCCCCACCAGGTGATGCGGGACCCAGGCCTCCTCCTCGCGGGAGGGGCGGGCTGTCACCACCCGCAGGTCGCGATAGATCTGCAGTGCGTCGGCGCCGACGATCTCGGCCCCGGTCTTCTGCGCCAAACGCAGGGCCAGCGCCGACTTGCCGCTTGCCGTGGGCCCGGCGATCAGCCAGATGCGGGGCTCCATGCAGCTCGCCCTTACCCTCGTCAGTCCCACGCCCGAAGCGGCCCAGGCCGGTGTCGACCTCGTCAACGCAGCGCTCGCAGGCGTACGCGCCCGCGTCAAGGAGCCCCGGCTCCTCGGTCCCGGCGCCTATGACCTGTCGGTCGAGGCCGACGCCATCGCCCCGGTGCGCATCGCCGTCGCGGGCGCCCTGGAGGGTCTGCCCGTCGACGCCTGCGTCCAGCACTGGAACGGGCGCCGCAAGCGGCTGCTGATCGCCGACATGGACTCCACCATCATCGGCTGCGAGTGCATCGACGAACTGGCCGACTTCGCCGGCGTGAAGGACAAGGTCTCGGAGATCACCGAGCGGGCCATGCGCGGCGAGCTCGACTTCGAATCCGCCCTGCGCGAGCGGGTGGCCATGCTGAAGGGGCTCTCCGTCGACGTCCTGCAGCGCTGCTATGACGAGCGGGTGGAGCTGAACCTCGGGGCGCGGACCCTGGTGCGGACCATGGCGGCCCATGGCGCCCGGGCCTTCCTGGTCTCCGGCGGCTTCTCCTTCTTCACCTCCCGTGTGGCGGAGGCGGCGGGCTTCCACGCCAACCGCGCCAACACCCTGATCGAGGCCGATGGCCGGCTCACCGGCGAGGTGGGCCGCCCCATCCTCGGCCGCGAGGCCAAGCTGGCCGCCCTGCGCGAGGAGACCGCGGCCCTGGGCGTCACTCCCGCCGAGGCGCTCGCCGTCGGCGACGGCGCCAACGACCTGGCCATGATCAACGAGGCGGGCCTGGGCGTCGCCTATCGCGCCAAGCCCATCGTCGCCGCCGAGGCCGACGCCAAGGTCGACCACTTCGACCTCACCGCCCTGCTGCACTTCCAGGGCTATGCCATCCAGGACTTCGTTACAGACTGACGCCAGGCTTGATTTCGCGCCGGCCGCCGACCTGCGCTATGGCCGGGCCATGAGCCTGCCCCGCATCCCCAAGGCCGTCGTCTTCGACATGGACGGCCTGCTCTGCGACACCGAGGTCGTCTATCGCGACGCCATGATCGCCACGGCCGCCGAGCACGGCCACGACATGCCGCTCTCCCTGTTCAAGAGCCTGATCGGCCTGCCGGGCCCGATGGGCGACCGCCAGGTGCTCAACCACTTTGGCGAGGATTTCCCGATCATCGCCTTCAACAGCCGGGTCATGGAGCATGTCGACCGCGCCTGCGAGGAGGGGATCGCGCTCAAGACCGGGGTGCTGGAGCTGCTGGACGCCCTGGACGCCCTGGGCCTGCCGCGCGCCATCGCCACCTCCTCCAGCCACCGGGCGGTGGAGGCGCACCTGGGCCACGCCGGGATCATCCCCCGCTTCCACGCCATCGTCGCCCGCGGCGACTATGTGAACGGCAAGCCCCATCCCGACCCGTTCCTCAAGGCCGCCGAGCGCCTGGAGATCGCCCCCCATCTCTGCCTGGCCCTGGAGGACAGCCACAACGGCGTCCGCGCCGCGTCCTCGGCCGGCATGATGACCATCATGGTCCCCGACCTGCTGGACCCCACCGAGGAGATGCACGCCCTGTGCGTCCGCATCGCCGCCGATCTGCACGAGGTGAGGGGACT
Organism: Pseudomonadota bacterium; assembly: GCA_040388315.1. Taxonomy (GTDB): domain Bacteria; phylum Pseudomonadota; class Alphaproteobacteria; order Caulobacterales; family Caulobacteraceae; genus Phenylobacterium. The sequence goes on from JAZKBZ010000161.1 coordinate 9,468, forward strand.
GCTCCACCCTTGAGTCCAGGCGGCCATCGGCCTGACCCTTGACGGCGGTTCTTTAATTCCATAATTCTCGAAATATGGAATCAAACACCAGGAGCCAGCCATGAAGCGCCTACACATCCACCTCGGTGTCGCCGATCTCGACCAGTCGATCGGCTTCTACTCCACCCTGTTCAACACCGCGCCCAGCGTCGTCGAGAGCGACTACGCCAAGTGGATGCTGGAGGACCCGCGGGTGAACTTCGCCATCTCCGCCCGCCAGCGCGCGCCGGGGATCGACCACCTGGGCATCCAGGTCGACAGCCGCGCAGAGCTCGACGAACTGTCCGGCCGGCTGAAGGCGGCGGGCGAGACGACCCTGGACCAGGAGGCCGCCACCTGCTGCTACGCCAAGTCCGACAAGGCCTGGGTCAACGACCCGGCCGGGGTGCGCTGGGAGACCTTCTTCACCTTCGGCGGCGCCACCAGCTATGGCGAGGACGAGCAGCCATTGGCGGTCCAGCCGGCGGCCCAGGCCTGCGGCGTGGGCGCGGCCTGCGGCTGAGGTCGGCGACCCCCTCGGTCATCGAGACCGAGGGGGCGGATGCCTACCGGGCGCTCGGCCCGCGCTGGAAGTACTTGAAGAAGGCGCTGTCGGGGGAGAGCACCATGGTGGTGTCGCCCTGGCCGAGGGAGGCCTCATAGGCCTGCATCGACCGGTAGAAGGCCGCGAAGCCGGGATCACGCCCGAAGCTCTGGGCGAAGATCCGGGTGCGCTGGGCGTCGCCCTCGCCTCGGGTGGTCTCGGCCTCCTCGGTGGCGGTGGCCAGAGTGATGGCCACCTCCTTGTCGGCGCCGGCGATGATCTCGCGCTTCTTCTGCTCGCCCTCGGCGCGCCGCTGGGCGGCCTCCTGCTGGCGGCTGGTCTGCATGCGGCGATAGACGGCGGCCTGGTTGGCGGCGGGTAGGTCGGCGCGCTTGATCCGGACGTCGATGATCTGGATGCCCAGGCGCGAGGAGTTGGCGCGCTTGGCCACGTCCACCTTGGTCTGGGCCATCAGGGCCCCGCGGCGTCCCGAGATGATGTCGCTGGAAGTGGCCGAACCGAGGATCTGGCGCAGGGACGAGTTCAGCAGCCGCTCGATGCGGTCGTTGGCCGTGCGCTCGTCGCGCAGGGTCCGGTAATACTGCAGCGGGTTGGAGATCCGGTAGCGGACGAAGGCGTCCACCACCAGCCGCTCCTGGTCAGCGGCGATGACCTCTTCCTGGTCGGCCTCGAGCTTCAGGTTGCGTTTGTCCAGCTTGATGACGTTCTCGAGGAAGGGCGCCTTGATCTTCAGGCCCGGCGCGTTCTCGCCCGGCGCATTGATCACGCGAACGGGTTCGCCGAAGCGGACGACGATGGCCTGCTGGCGCTGCTCGACGATGAACAGGGTGTTGAACAGGACGATGAGGACGCCAAGCGCGATGACGCCCCAGATGGTGAGGCGGCGGTTCATTGCGGGGCTCCCGGGCTGGGCGTGACGACACGGCCGCCCTCGGCCTGCGGCTCGACGCGGACGGCGGCGGTCTTGGGCCGGAAGACGTCAGGCGGCAGGATGATCGGGGCGCTGGCGCCCTTGCCGTCGATGACCACCTTGTTGGAGCGCGACAGCACCCGCTGCATGGTCTCGATATAGAGGCGGTCCCGCGTCACGCCCGGCGCGCGCTTATACTCGGTGAGGATCTGGCTGAAGCGCGAGGCCTCGCCGATCGCTTCCCGCACGGCCTGCTCGCGGTAGCCCTGGGCCGACTGGGTCAGCTTGGCGGCGTCCCCCTTGGCCTCGTTGATCACCCGGTTGCGATAGGAATTGGCCTCGTTCACGGCGCTCTCGGCGTCCTGGCCGGCGTTGGCCACTTCACGGAAGGCGGCGACCACCTCCTGCGGCGGGTTGGCGCTGCGGATCTGCACCTCCACGACGCTGACCCCGGCGCCCCAGCCGTCCAGGGTCCTCTGCATCAGTTCGGCCGACTGGGTCTGCACCTTGCCGCGGCCCGTGGTCAGGATGTCCTGCAGGGTGGTCTTGCCCACCACCTCGCGCATGGCGCTCTCGGCCACGGCCTTCACCGCGTCCTCCTGGTCGCGGACCGTGAAGACGTACTTGGCGGCGTCGGCGACCCGCCAGGTGACACTGAAGTCCAGGTTCACGATGTTCTCGTCGCCGGTGAGCATCAGACTTTCTTCCGGCACGTCGGCGCCGGCCGAGCCGCCGATGTCGATGCGGTTCAGGCTGGTGACCGCCACCTTCTCCACATGCTCGATGGGGGAGGGCAGACGATAGCGCAGGCCCGGCGTCTCCGAGCGCGAATAGGCGCCGAAGGTGGTGACCACCGCCTCCTCGTTGGGCTGGACAATATAGAGGCCCGACAGGGCCCATATCGCGAAGCCGGCGCCGGCCACGGCCGCGAGCGCGCCGGGCCGTACGGGATCGCCGGGACCTCGGCCGCCGAACATGCCGCGCAGCTGGGCGACCAGCCGGTCGAAGATGGCGGAGATGTCGGGACCGTTCGGCCCGCCGGGCCCGCCCGGACGGCGCGGACCGCCGCGCTGCGGGGGCAGGCCCTTGGGGGGCTGCTTGTCGCCGCCACCGCCCTCGCCGGACGGCGGAGAGCCCCAGGGGCCGGGGTTCGCATTGTCGTTCCAGGGCATGGTCGCGTCGTCTGCTTCTTTTGTCTCGGCGCGGCGGCTGCGTTGGCTGCCTGTCGTCGGGCTTGTAAACCGGCGCTGTCAGCCGGATATGAGGCGCGCGAGCCCGCAAAGCAAGACACACAGGCGTCATGGACACCCCGACCGCCCCTGAACGGGCCCTTATCCTCGCAGCCCTGGACCGGGTGCTCGACCCGAAGACCGGCAAGGGGTTGGTCTCCGCGCGGCTGGTGCACGGCCTCAACCTGGCGCCCGGCCGCGCCGGCTTCGTGCTGGAGGTCGCCGCCAACGACATCCCGCTCTACGAACCGACCCGTGCGGAGGCCGAGCGGGCGCTGTCCCGCGTCGATGGCGTGGCCCAGGCCCAGGTGATGTTGACCGTGCAGGCCGACGCCCCGCCGCCGCCCGCCCCCGGCGTCACCCGCGTGGTCAAGGGCGCCCGCGTCACTCAGGATCCCGCCGCCGCGCCGAAGCCGTCGGTGGACGCCGCCCGGCCCGATCACGTCCGCCGCGTCATCGCCGTGGCCAGCGGCAAGGGCGGGGTGGGCAAGTCCACGATCTCGGTCAATCTGGCCGCCGCCTTCGCCGCCATGGGCCTGCGGGTCGGGCTGCTGGACGCCGACATCTATGGTCCGTCGGCCCCGCGCATGCTGGGGATCGACGGCGACCCGGGCTTCGGCCCCGACAAGAAGCTGATCCCCCTGGAGGCCTGGGGGATGAAGGTGATGTCCATCGGCTTCCTGGTGGATGAGGGCGCCCCGATGATCTGGCGCGGCCCCATGGCCTCCTCGGCCGTGCGCCAGATGGCCAGTGATGTCGCCTGGGGAACCGAGGCCGAGCCCCTCGACATCCTGGTGGTCGACATGCCGCCGGGCACCGGCGACGTCCAGCTGACCCTGGTCCAGAAGATCAAGCTCGACGGGGTTCTCATTGTTTCCACGCCCCAGGAGATCGCCCTGATCGACGCCCGCCGGGCCGTCGCCATGTTCCAGAAGACCGCCACCCCGATCCTGGGGTTCGTGGAGAACATGTCCTACTTCCCCGACCCGGCCACCGGCGCCCGCATCCCAATCTTCGGCGAGGGCGGCGGCAAGGCCGAGGCGGCCAGGCTGGGCCTGCCCCTGCTGGGCGAAATCCCGCTGGACCAGGCCCTGCGCCAGGCCTGCGACGACGGCCGTCCGGTGACGGCCGCCGCGCCCCAGAGCCCGGCGGCCCACGTCTTCAACCAGATCGCCAAGGCCCTGCTCTAGGGAGCGCGGCCTACCGCGTCGGCGAGATCGGGCTGGGCCCGGAGCTCACCCCCGCCAGGGGTTCGTCCTCGACGGCCTCGGTGAAGCCCGCCTCCTGCTCGTCCAGCTGCCGGCGGATGTCGGCGTGCCGATCCCGGTCCAGCTTGTAGCCGAAGAAGCAGGCGCCGCCGACCAGCACCAGGACGATGGGGGCGAAGAGGTAGCAGGTCTCCAGGCCGCGGATCGCCGCCTCGGTGTTGATGGCCCCATCCTTGGCGTTGTAGCCGACGAAGGCCAGCACCGGGAACACGATGGCCACGGTGATGGAGGAGCCGAACTTCTGGGTCATGGTGACCAGCGCGTAGAGCAGGCCCGTCTGCTCCTTGCCGGTCTTCAACCGCAGCTCGTCGCCGACGTCGGCCACCATGGCGCGCACCAGCAGGACGAAGGCGCTGGCGCAGAAGCCGACGGCGAACATGCCGATGGCGGTGGGGACGAACAGGCCCTTGGGAATGGCCATCAGGATGGTCTGGGCCACGGCGTAGCAGACGCAGGCCGCCTGCAGGGTGCGGTGCTTGCCCAGCTTCTGGGCGATCCGGGCCCAGAACGGCGCGCCGAACAGGCCGGCCCCGATATAGGGGATCAGCAGCAGGCTGACCTCGCTGATCGGGAAGCCCTTCGCGTCGTGGAAGAAGAAGATGTAGATCGGCCCGGTGGTGCCGGGACCCAGCACCAGGAAGAGGTCGGCGATCACCAGCCGCACCATCGAGGGCTGGGTGAAGACCGAGATGTAGTCCTTGAGCTTGGCGTGTTCCGGCCGCTCGGCCGAGACCTTTTCCGGGGCGAAGAAGATGCTGGCCGCCGCCGTGAAGGGCATCAGGCCGATGATCAGATAGCCGATGGCCCGCATGCTGTCGCCCTCGCCGGGCTTGATGGCGCCGCCGGTCAGCAGGGGCATCATCAGCAGGGTGACCGAGCCCATCACCGCCACCGCCTGCATCCAACCGTAGACGCGCGAGCGCTCGTTGTAGCCGGTGGCGAGCGCCGCGGCCCAGGCGGCGTGCGACAGCCCGGTGATCGAGGTCCCGGTATAGGTCACCAGCAGCCACAGGATCAGATAGCCGGCGCCGGCGTCGGCCGGCGGGTTGAGGATCTTGTAGATCGACAGGATCAGGATCGGCATGCCGAGCGCGTACCAGACCCGGTAGCGGCCGAACCGCGTGCGGGTGCGGTCCATGGCCCCGCCGATCACCAGGTCGAAGCCCAGGTCGATGATTCGCACCAGGGCGACGGCGCCGGCGACGGCGGTCAGCGAGATGCCGATATGGCCGGCGTAGAAGCGCGGCAGGTAGGTGCCCAGGATCAGGGCGAGCATGGCGCCGGGAATGCCGGCGCTGGCGAAGGCGAATATGACCGGTGTCGATAAACGGCCCGCCGCCGGATTGGCGGTTATGGAAGCCACGAGCGTCTCCTCAAATAATGACTGGTGCGCCTCTGGGGGCGCTTAATCCGGTCAGGAGAGCGTGGCCGGAGCAGCCGCGCAAGCACTTTCCGTAGGGGCGGCGGGGCTCCGGCCGTCTGGCCTAGGGCTTGCCGCCGTCGGCCAAGTTCGACCCGGAGCCGGCCTGCAGCAACTCGGCCTCGGCGGCTAGCGCATCGCGCAGGTCGAGCTGGCGGCGGACCTCGCCGTGGCGCACCGCGTCCAGCTTCCAGCCGATGAAGCAGGCTCCGCCGAAGAAGACCAGGATGACCGGTGCGAAGACATAGCAGAGCTCCAGGCCGCGGATGGCTTCGGGGGTGTTCACCGCGCCCTCTGCGGCATTGTAGCCCACCAGGCCCAGCACGGTGAAGCTGATGCCCACGGTGATGGCCGAGCCGATCTTCTGGGTGGTGGTGACGAGCGCATAGAGCAATCCAGCCCGCTCTTCGCCCGTCTCCAAGCGAACCTCGTCGGCCACGTCGGCCACCATGGCGCGCACGATCAGCACGAAGGAGGACGAGACGAAGCCCACGGCGAACATGCCGGGGATGGCCAGCGCCATGGTGGCCTTGGGGATGATCATCAGCATCGACTGGGTCACGGCGTAGCAGACCGAGGCCAGGATCAGGGCCCGGTGCTTGCCCATCCTCTGGGCCAGCCAGCTCCAGAAGAGCGCGCCGGCCAGGCCGGCGGCGATGTAGAACATCAGCAGGATCGAGGTCTGCGGCGTCGTGTAGCCCCGGGCGTCGTGGAAGAAGAACAGATAGAGGGCCGCGGTGGTGCCGGGACCCAGCGCCAGCACGAAGTCGGCGAAGACCAGCCGCAGCATCTCGGGCCGGGTGAGCAGCTTCCAGTAGTCGGCGAAGCTCGCCTGCGGGCTGGCGGTCCGCGGCGCCACGCGTTCCGGACTGATCATCGTGCAGATGACCACGGTGATGGGCAGCAGGATGATGCAGAACCAGCCCATGGCGTGGACGCCGTTGGCGAAGCTGCCCTTCACCGCCAGCGGCACCACCAGGATCAGCACGGCGCCGATCACCCCCACCGCGCTGATCACCCCGTAGACCCGTGAGCGGTCGTTATAGTCGGTGGCCAGGGCTGCGCCCCAGGCGGCCTGGGCCAGGGTGACGATCGAGATGCCCAGATAGAGCACCAGCAGCCAGCCGATGATGTATCCCTCGGTGACTCCCGGATTGGCCATGAACAGCATGTAGACGGCGAGCATCACGAAGGGTGCGCCCACCACCAGCCACGGCCGGTAGCGTCCCCACCGCGACTTGGTGCGGTCCATGGCCATGCCCAGCAGCGGGTCGAGGCCCAGGTCGATCAGGCGCACGATGGTGATCGCGGCGCCCACCGCCACCATGCTCAGGCCCAGGTGTCCGGCGAAGAACCGGGGAAGGTAGACGCCCATCACCAGGCCGATGGCCGCGACCGGCAGGGCCGTCGAGGCGAAGGACAACACAATGGGCAAGGGGAGCCGCTGGCTCGCAGAGGGCGAAACCGTCATGAAAGTCTCCAAATGGGGTGGCGCAGGACGCGCCGGCTCGAAAAATCAAAAATCAAAATGCGCCTCGGAAGGCCTTGGAACGTTCTAATGGGGTGGTCGAGGAACAACATTGGCAGGCTCGGCCGTCACGCTCTCGATGATCGCGGCCTCGTCATAGAGGGCGTCGCGCTCGTCGAGTTGGCGGCGCACCTCGCCGTGGCGCGTGGCGTCCAGCTTGTAGCCGATGAAGCAGGCGCCCCCCAGCATGACGAAGACGATCGGGCCAATCAGATAGGCCAGCTCCAGATTGTGGATCGCCTGGGCGGAATTGATCGCCCCTTCCTTGGCGTTGTAGCCCACCCGAGCCAGCACGGTGAAGGTCAGGAAGATTGAGAAGGCCCCGGCCACCTTGGCGGTGAGCACGGTCAGCGCGTAGATCAGGCCGATCCGCTCCTTGCCGCCCTCCAGCCGCACCTCGTCGCCGATGTCGGCGGTGATCGCCCGGGTCATGACGCCGAAGCCCGCGGCCAGGAACCCGGCGGCGAACATGGCCGGCAGGGCCAGTCCCATGGCGCCCTTGGGCAGGAAGCCGACCATCATCAACATCAGCGAATAACCGGTGGTGGCGACCATCACCGCCCGGTGCTTGCTGATCCGGGCGGCCAACCAGCCGATCGCCGGCGCCCCGGCGAACCCGGCCAGGATGTAGACCGCCAGCAGGATATTGGCCTCGGTCGTGCTGAACCCGCGGGCGTCCTTGAAATAGAACAGGTAGAGCGCGGCCATCCAGCCGGGGCCGAGCGACAGGCAAAGGTCGGCGGCCAGGATGCGAATGATGTTGGGTCGGGAGATCAGCGCCCAGTATTCCTTGAGCGTGAAATGGCCCGTGTGGAGGTCCACCGTGATCCGCTCGGGCGTCCGGGCCACCACCAGCAGGACGGCGATGGGCGTCAGCGCGATGACGAACCAGCCCATGGCCTGGACGCTCTGGGCGTCGGTCATGCCCCGCTGCTCCAGCAGGATGGGGATGGCCAGCACCAGGACCGAGCCCAGCACGCCGACTGCGGTCATCACCCCGAAGATGCGCGAGCGCTCATGGTAGTTGGTGGCCAGGGTGGCGGCCCAGGCCGAGTGCGACAGGCCCAGGATCGAGGTGCCCAGGTACATGACCAGCAACCAGCCCCCGAGATAGAGCCGACCCGACCCCTCCGGCGCCTGGAACAGCATCAGCAGGGCGAGCATCAGGATCGGCGTCCCGATCACCGTCCACAGCCGGTAGCGGCCCCAGCGGGTCCGGGTGCGGTCCATGATCATGCCGAGCGCGGGGTCCAGGGGGATGTCGATCATCCGCACGGTGGCGAACACCGCACCCACCACCGCCAACTCCACCCCGATGTGGCTGGCGAAATAGCGTGGCAGATAGACCGAGATCGCAACCCCGAGGGCCGAGAGGGGCAGGCTGGTGCAGGCGAAGGCGAGGATGGTGGGGAGAGATAGGCGACCTTGGTTGGGCGCCGCCGTGGTCTGGGTCAAAGTCCGCTTCCTCCGTACGCACCCAGCTCACTCATCGGAGGCTTGAGTCACCCCGATAGGTTACGCGCGATCACCTGTGCCGAAGCAAGTGGTTTCAAGGGGCCGCACGCGACAGAATCCAATATCCGCCCGGCGCGGGCCTCAGCTGGCGCCGGGCGGGGTGGCGATCGCGGCTTCGGCGGTCACGCTCTCGATGATCGGCGCCTCGTCATAGAGGGCGTCGCGCTCATCCAGTTCGCGGCGGATTTCGGCGTGACGATCGGCGCCGAGCTTGTAGCCGATCATGCAGGCGCCGCCGAGCATCACGAACACCACCGGGCCGATGAGATAGGCGAGTTCCAGGTTGTGAATGGCCTCGGGCGTGTTCTGCGCGCCGTCGGCGGCGAGATAGCCCACCTTGGAGAGCACGAAGAAGGTCAGGCCGATGGAGAAGGCGCCGGCGATCTTGGTGGTCATGACGGTGATGGCGTAGAGCAGGCCCGAACGCTCCTTGCCCTGTTCCAGGCGTACTTCGTCGGCGACGTCGGCGGTCATGGCGCGCGTCAGGACGTTGAAGCCGGCGGCCAGGAAACCGGCCATGAACATGGGGATCGCGCCGATCAGCATGTTGCCCTGCGGAATGGCCATCAGCGAGATCAGCACAAGGGAATAGCCGGTGGTGGCGACCATCACCGCCCGGTGCTTGGAGATCTTGGTGGCCAGCCGTCCCATCAGCGGCGCGCCGGCGAAACCGGCCAGGATGTAGATGGCCAGCAGGATGCTCGCCTGGCCCGTGGTGAAGCCGCGGCTGTCGGTGAAGAAGAACAGATACAGCGCGCTCATCCAGCCCGGACCGAGCGACAGGCAAAGGTCGGCCAGCAAGATCCGCAGGAAGGAGGGACGGGTGATCAGGGCGCCATAGTCGCGCAGCCGGAACGAATGGCCCGGGACCTCGGGGGCGATCTTCTCCGGCGTCCGCCAGACCACCAGGGCGACGGCGATCGGGGTCAGGGCGAAGATGAACCAGCCCATGGTGGCGATGTTGCCGGCGTCCGAAGCGGCCCGCGCCTCATTGATGATCGGGATGGCCAGGATGGAGGCGGCCCCCAGAACGCCGATCCCCGTCATGATGCCAAACAGCCGTGAGCGGTCGTCGTAGTGGGGCGCCAGGGTCGCGGCCCAGGCGGCGTGGGACAGCGCCAGGATCGAGTTGCCGAGATACATGACCAGCAGCCACAGGATCAGATAGCCGCGTCCCACCCCCTCGGGCGGAAGGAACAGGAAGTAGATGCCGGCCATCAGGACCGGAGCCCCCAGGATCGTCCAGAGCCGGTAGCGTCCCAGGCGGGTGCGGGTCTTGTCCATGGTCCAGCCCAGCAGGCCGTCGACCGGGATGTCGATCATCCGCACGATGAAGAAGGCGGCGCCCACCAGGGCGAGGTCGATGCCGAGATGGCTTGCATAGTGGCGCGGGAGGTAGACGGAAATGGCGATGGCGACCGCCGAAATGGGCAGGCTCGTCGCGGCGAAGGCCATGGCCGTGGAAAGCGGCAACCGCCTGGCTCGAACCGCGGCAGAGTCGTTACTCAAGATCCAAGCTCCCGGATAGGCCGCACCTCTTGGGGGCGTTTAGGCCGCTAGGTTAGGCGCGATTGCCCGGGGTGGGGCAAGTGAAATCAGCGCAACAAAAAGGGCGGCCTGGTGGGGCCGCCCTCGTCGCCGCGCGAGGCGGATTCGGGTTGGGTCTTACCCGCCCTGCATCTTGCGGAAGAACTTCCCGCTCTGCTCGCCGCCGTTCAGATAGGCCTGCTGGCCGGCCGGGTCGGAGATCTTGGCCCAGTTGTCGCGGACCTCTTCCACCGACAGGCCGCCCTCGCCGAGATAGACGCCCTCGGTCTCATAGAGGCGGGTCAGGGCGAAGGCGCCGGCGCCGGCGGTCAGGATCGCGCCGGTGGGGGCTTCCTCCGAGGCCAGGTAGACGACGCCGGGGGTCACATATTCCGGCTTCAGCTTTTCCAGGATGGCGGGGGGCATCAGGTTCTCGGTCATCCGCGTGGCGGCGACCGGGCTGATGGCGTTGATGTGGATGTTGTTCTTCTGGCCCTCCAGGCGGATCGTGTTCATGAACCCGATGATGCCCAGCTTGGCGGCGCCGTAGTTGGACTGGCCGAAGTTGCCGTACATGCCCGAGGATGAGGTGGTCACGACGATGCGGCCGTAGTTCTGCTCGCGCATGATGTCCCAGACGGCCTTGGTCGGCTTGACCGTGCCCATCAGGTGGACGTTCAGCACCAGCTCGAAGTCTTCCATGGTCATCTTGGCGAAGCTCTTGTCGCGCAGGATGCCGGCGTTGGCGATCAGCACGTCGATGCGGCCCCACTGGTCCATGGTCTGCTTGACCATGTGGGCGACGCCCGCGTCGTCGGTGACCGAGGAGCCGTTGGCGAAGGCTTCGCCGCCCATGGCCTTGATCTCTTCCACCACCGCGTCGGCCGCGGCCGAGGAGCCGCCCGAACCGTCCATCGAGCCGCCCAGGTCGTTCACCACCACCTTGGCCCCGCGCCGCGCCAGCTCCAGGGCGTGCTGCTTGCCCAGGCCGCCGCCGGCGCCGGTGACGATCGCGACTTTGCCGTCGAAGCGGATGTCCGCCATGGAAGTCTCTCCAAACAAGGGTTCGAATTTCGCGCGGTTTGTGCGGCGCGGGATGGTCGAGGTCAAGCGTCCAGCGCACTGCCCAACTGCCCGATCCCTGGCCACTTTCGCGCCGTGACCGTCAAAGCGCAGGCAGCCCGGTCAAAAGCCGCGCGCGCCCCCACTGTCGGTTGGCGCCGGCGCGGCGGGGTTCGTACCCACAGGCTCGGTCGAGGTCAGGGGAGGGCGCCCACATGGAACAGACGGGTCAGAGGACGACGCGGCGGCAGCTGCTGTCCACCATCGGCATGCTGGGGGGCTCGGCCCTCATGTACAATATGATGACCACCCTGGGGTACGCCGCCGAGACCCAGTTCAAGGGGCCGCCCAACCTGTCGGGCGCCAAGAAGGGCGCCTCGGTCATCGTCCTTGGGGCGGGCCTGGCCGGCATGCTGGCGGCCTATGAGCTCACCAAGGCCGGCTACAAGGTCAAGGTGCTGGAATACCAGGATCGCGCCGGGGGCCGGAACTGGTCCCTCTATGGCGGCGACACCGTCACCGAGATGGGCGGGGCGACCCAGAAGGTGGGCTTCGCGGCGGGCAACTATCTCAACCCCGGCCCCTGGCGCATCCCGCACCACCACCGGACCCTGCTGCACTACTGCAAGGCCTTCAATGTCGAGCTGCAGCCCTTCATCCAGTTCAACCACAACGCCTATGTCCACAACACCGACGCCTTCGGCGGCAAGCCGCAACGGTTCAAGGCGCTCGCCGCCGACTTCGAAGGCAACGTGGCCGAGCTGCTGGGCAAGGCCATCGACCAGAAGAGCCTCGACGCCAGCGTCACGGTCGAGGACCGCGACCGCCTGAAGGAGGCCCTGCGCGAATGGGGCATGCTGGACGGCGACATGAGGTACGCCAAGAACCTGCGCTCCTCGGAGCACCGCGGCTTCGAGCGGCCGCCCGGCGGCGGGGTGGGTGGCGCGCCCACCCCCTCGGATCTCTTTGGCCTGAAGGACGTCCTGGACTCCAAAATCTGGCGCAACATGGCGTTCTTCATGAACGACGAGTTCCAGACCACCATGTTCCAGCCGGTGGGCGGCATGGGCATGATCGGCAAGGCCTTCGCCCGCGAGATCCAGCCCCTGATCACCCACAACGCCAAGGTCACCAGGATCGACCAGGGCAAGAAGGGGGTCACCATCACCTATGCCGACACCGGCACGGGTGTGGTCACCGAGGCCAAGGCAGACTGGTGCGTCTGCACCATTCCGCTGACGGTGCTCAGCCAGATCGAGAACAACCTGTCGGAAAAGATGAACGCCGCCATCGCCGCGGTCCCCTATTCCAACTCGGTGAAGATCGGCCTGGAGATGAAGCGCCGGTTCTGGGAGGAGGACGCCGCCATCTATGGCGGCCACTCCTTCACCAACCAGGAGATCGGCCTGGTCTCCTACCCCAACAACAACTTCCTCAAGGACGGCCCCGCCGTCCTGCTGGGCGCGTTCGCCAGCGGCATGGGCGGCTATCACCTGGCCGGCATGACCCCGGAGGAGCGCATCGAGGCGGCCCTCGCCCAGGGTTCGGTCTTCCACCCGGAGACCTACCGCAAGGAGTTCTCCAATGGCGCCTCCGTCGCCTGGAACCGCGTCCCCTGGATCCTCGGCTGCTGCGCCCGCTGGACCGAGGAGACGCGGGCGGCCCACTACCAGACCCTGGTGGCCATGGACGGCCGCGTGGTCCTGGCCGGGGAGCACGCGTCTTACGTCGGCTGCTGGATGGAAGGGGCGCTGCTCTCCTCCATCGACGCCATCACCCGCCTGCACAAGCGCGCCCTGGAGGCCTGACCATGAAGCTCGCCCTCGCCGCGGCGGCCGCCGCCCTGCTCCTCGCCGCCCCGGCCCTGGCCGACGAACCCGGCCCCGGCGGCTCCAAGCCGCCTGTCCCCGTCACCGGCCAGCAGGTCTATCAGATGGTCTGCCAGACCTGCCACATGGCCGACGGCAAGGGCGCCGTGGGCGCCGGCGCCTTCCCGTCGCTGGCCAGCAATCCCAAGCTCAAGGCGGCCGCCTATCCTATCGTCATGGTCACCAGGGGGCGCGGCGCCATGCCCTGGTTCAGCGATCTGCTGAGCCCGGCCCAGACCGCCGCCGTGATCACCTATGTGCGCACCAATTTCGGCAACGCCTATCCCGAGCCGGTGACGGCCGAGGACGTCGCCCGCCTCTCGCCGCCCGCCAGTCACTGACATCTCGCGCCCCGCCAGGGGGCGGGAGACCGGCGCGGGCCATCCACTGGAATTTGACCGCCCGGGCGTCGACAGATGCCCGCCGCGCGGCCAGACTTCGCCGCGCCTCCCCCCTTGCCGGAAAGCCCCTGATGAAGACGATCCTGCTCGCCGCCGCCTTGACCCTGGCCGCCGCCCCCGCCCTGGCCCAGAGCGCCACCTGGGCGCAGCCCGCCGCGCCCTACAGGATCATCGGCGACACCTACCAGGTGGGCACGGCGGGCCTCAGCGCCCTGCTGATCAAGACGCCTGAGGGCGCCGTGCTCATCGATGTCGGCCTGCCGCAGAACGCCGCCCTGGTGGAGGCCAACATCGCCGCCCTGGGGGTGAAGCTCAGCGACATCAAGCTGCTGCTCACCAGCCATGCCCACTTCGACCACGCCGGCGGCCTGGCCAGGCTGAAGGCCGACACCGGCGCCCAGCTGATCTCCACCGAGGGCGAGCGCTACGCCCTGGAGAAGGGGGTCTATCCGGGCTCCGAAACCACCAGGAGCTTCGACTTCCCGCCGGTGAAGCTCGACCGCGCGGTCAAGGATGGCGAGAGCGTCGAGCTGGGCGGCCTGAAGCTCACCGCCCACCTGACGCCGGGCCATACGAAGGGCTGCACCAGCTGGTCCTGGCCGGTCACCGACAAGGACGGCGCCGCCCACACCGCCCTCTACTTCTGCAGCGCCAGCGTGGCGGCCAACCGCCTGGTCCCCGAGCAGTACCCGGGCATCATCGCCGACTACCGCCACACCTTCGCCATCGCCCGGTCCCTGCCCGGCGACGTCTTCCTGGCGCCGCACCCGGAGTTCTTCGACGCCCAGGCCAAGAAGGCCCGCCTCGGCGCGCCAGGCCCCAACCCCTTCATCGACCGGGCCGGCTACATCGCCCTGATCGACGCTCAGCAGGCCGACTTCGAAAAGCAGCTCGCCAAGCAGCAGGCGAAACGCTGAGTCCCCGCGCCCCCGGTTTGACCGGCGTCATTTCGCCCGGCCACCGGAGCCGTCAATGATCCCGCGCGTCCTGGATCATCTAGGACGCGGACGGCGTCGCCGCGCCAGGGAAGGGAACGCCGATGAAGGGCTTCGTCGCAGACATCGAGGAACTGACGGAGGACAACAAGGACTTCCGCCGCGTGCTCTATACCGGCAAGCACCTGCAGCTGGTGCTCATGGCCCTCAAGCCCGGCGAAGACATCGGCGAGGAGGTCCATCCGGACCACGACCAGTTCTTCAGGGTCGAAAAGGGCAAGGGCGAGGTCTGGATCGACGGCGTGCGCACCAAGATCAAGGGCGATGACGCGATCATCGTGCCCGCCGGCGCCAAGCACAACGTCATCAACACCGGCGACAAGTCCCTCAAGCTCTACACCATCTATGGCCCCCCCGATCACAAGGATGGGATTGTCCGGGCCACCAAGGTCGAGGCCGAGGCCACCGAGGAGCACTTCGACGGGACCACCACCGAATAGGCGTCCCACGGTGGTCGCGGCGCCGTGACGCGAGCCCCGCGCGTATCGGCGCGGGGCGCTCTGATCTTCGGTAGACTTCCCCACCGTCGGCTCGTGAAACTGCCGGCGCAAAAGCAAAAGACAGGGAAAGACACCATGGATCTCACCAACGCCTCGGCCCTGGTCACCGGCGGCGCCGGCGGCTTCGGCAGCGCCACGGCGCGCAGGCTCGCCCAGCGGGGCGTCAAGGTGGTCATCGCCGACGTGGCCGACGCCCGCGGTGAGGCGCTCGCCAAGGAATTGGGCAACGGCTCGGTCTATGTCCGCACCGACATCATGGACGAGGACTCCATCGCCAGGGCCGTCCAGGCCGCCGTGGACCTCGGCCCCCTGCGCGCCGCCGTGGTGGTGCATGGCGGGCCTCCGGCGCCGGGCGCCACCGGCGCGGCCCGGACGGTCAACCGGGAGGGCAAGCGCATCCCGCTGGCCCACTTCGCCCACACGGTCGGGGTCTATCTCAACAGCGCGTTTGCGGTCACCAGCCAGGCCGCCGAGGCCATGGCCAAGAACGAGCCTTTGGCCTCCAACCAGCGCGGCGTGGTGATCAACACCGCTTCGATCGCGGGCTATGAGGGCCAGCCCGGCCAGGCCGCCTATTCCGCGGCCAAGGGCGGCATCATCGGCATGACCCTGACCATCGCCCGCGACCTGGCGCCGATCGGCGTCCGCGCCATGGCCATCGCGCCCGGCACCTTCCTGACCCTGGCCTATTCCGCCCGCATGACCGACGAGGAGGCCCAGGCCAAGTGGGGCCCCATGGTCCCCAACCCCCACCGCATGGGCGATCCCGACGAATACGCTCAGCTGGCCGCTCACATCTGCGAGAACGACTTCCTCAACGGCACCACCATCCGCCTCGACGGCGCGCAGCGGTTCTAAGGGCGCGGGCTCAGCTCTCCAGCCAACCCCGTCATCCCGGCCGCAGCGAAGCGGAGAGCCGGGACCCAGGGGCCGCATCCAGTCACCTGGGTCCAGGGTCTCCCTGCGGTCGCCCGGGATGACGGCATATTGCTGGAGAGCTGAACGCGCGACCGGCAAGGGAAGGCGGATAGGTGGAGCGAAATCCCCGCCTCGATTTACAGTTGTGCTTGGCGGCTGCTAGCGTCGGCCCATGATCGCGCTCCTGAACGCCCTCGCTGTCCTGGCCCTCGCCGCTCCCGCCCAGCCGCCGCCCGACCGGGGCGCGTGGATGGCTATTCGCAACGGTGAGTATGTGGCGGTCGAGATTCATCCCGACGGCGGATGGCGGGTCCTGGACCGCGGCCCGGTGCAAGGCGGCCACGCCAATATGCCGAAGGACACGGTGGTCTTCGCCCTCAGTCCATCGGGCCAGGGAATGATGCTGTCGGTGCAGAACTCCGGTGGCCAACCTCTGAACTACCGCGCCACCCTGCGCCGCCGCCCCGACAGCCGTCCCGAGCCCACCAGCGTCTGCACCGTACTCAACGGCATCGCCGTCATGGAATCCTGGCCCTACCCGATCGCCGAGGTCGACGTCGGCGAGTTCCAACTGGTCACCGATCCGCGCCAGCCGATGGTGTGCAAGTAGCGCTCTGACGGCAGCCGAAGCCCGCCGCCTACCGGGCCGCCACTTCCGTCCCGCGCAGGAACTTCACCAGCACCCTCTGGCCGATCAGGAACGGCGCGCCGTCGGCGCTGACCACCACCTCCACCACCCGGTCGTCGGTGCGCTCGCTGGGGTCGTCGGAGACCAGCTTGCGGGCGCCGAACACCGCGGCCTGGCGCAGGACCGTGCCGCGATAGACCTTGGAGGGGTCGCTCTCCGGGGCGATCTGCACGGTCTGGCCGATGCGCACGAAGGGCAGGGCGCCCTCGGCGATCTCGGCGCGGACGATGTGCGGCGCCTCCGGCTCCAGGTCGAACATGGTCGAGACGTTCAGGGTCGAGGCGCCGGCGCCGGGATTGGCGTAGCGCCGGGCGATGCGGCCGTCGGCCGGGGCGCGCACGATGGCCAGTTCCTGGTTGTAGCGGGCCTGGGCCAGGTTGGCCTCGGCCGTGGCGATGGCGGCGCGCTGGGCCTCCAGGGTCGCCTCGGCTTCGCGGATCTTGTCCTGGGCCTGGTCGAGCCGCTGGCCCGCCACGAAATTGGTGGCCACCAGCCCCTGCAGGCGGGCGCGCTCGCGCCGGGCGGTGGTGAGCTGGACCTGCGTCATCGCCAGCTGGGCGCGGGCCTGGCGCACGGCGGCGGCGGCCTCGGCGGCGGCCAGGCGCGGCTCGTCGTCCTCCTGGCGGGCCAGGACCTGACCCTTGGCGACCCGGTCGCCCTCCTTGACCAGCACCTCGCGCACGATGCCGGCCCGGCGGGCGGCCACCTGGATCATGCCGCCCTCGACATCGGCCTTGCCGTTGGCGATGGCCACATAGGGGCTCTTGGGCGCCTTGGCGGCGGCCACCTTGGCGGCCTCGGCCTTCTGGGCCTTGGCCTTGCCGCTCATCATCAGCCCCCCGCCCACGGCGAGCGCGATGACGAGGACGACGAGCCAGACGACGTGGCGGCGGAGGAAAGCGAACATGGTCTTCAGGCTCCGATGAGCTCGGGGGTCCGGGTCGGGGCCGGCGTCGTGCGCCGGTCGTCCAGGATGGTCCCGTCTTCGATATGGATGATGCGGTCGGCATAGGCCTCCAGCCGCGGGTCGTGGGTGACGCAGATCACCGCCGCCCCATGGCTCTTGGCGGCCCGCTGCAGCAGCTGGATGACCACCTGGCCGTTCTCGCCGTCGAGCGCGCTGGTGGGCTCGTCGGCGAACAGCAGGTGCGGCTCCTTGGCGAGCGCGCGCGCGATGGCCACCCGCTGCTTCTCGCCGCCCGACAGCTCGGAGGGACGCTGGTGCATGCGGTTGGTCATGCCCACCTCGCCGAGCGCGATCTCGGCGCGCGCCCGGGCCTCGGCGGGGCTGAACCCCTTGTACTTCAGGATGATCGCCACCTGCTGCAGGGCGCTCAGCGCCCCGAACAGGTTGAAGCCCTGGAAGATGAAGCCGCAGTGATCCAGCCGGAACTTGTCGATCTGGCCGGGACGCAGCTTCCACAGGTCCTCGCCCATGGCGCTCACCCCGCCGCCGTCCGGCTTCAGCAGGCCCGACAGGGTCGCCACCAGGGTCGACTTGCCCGAGCCCGAGGGGCCCATGACCATGGTCACGTCCCCGTGCAGGGCGTCGAAGTCCACGGCCTTCAGCACCTCGATATGGGTGCGGCCGGTCTTGAACCGCTTGGTCAGGCCCTTGGCCACCAGGGCGTGGGCGCCGATCGCGCCGGAGGAAAGGCTCATCGCAGCAGGTCCGCAGGTTGGCTCTTCTTCAGGATGCCCATGGCCATCAGGCCCGAGGCCATGGAGATCAGCATCAGCAGGATGGCGACCCCGGTGATCCAGCCGATGGGGAAGCCCATGGGCAGGCCGGCGCTCCTGGCCAGCAGCGAGATCAGGAAGGTCAGCAGGCCCGTGGCGCCCAGGCCCACGATCCCCACCCAGAAGGACAGCTCGATGACGATCAGGCGCAGCGAGCCCATGGAGACCCCCAGCGCGCGGAGACTGGCGAACTCCTTGATATTGGCCAGGATCGCCCCGCGCAGGGTCTGGGAGGTGATCCCCACCCCGATCAGGAAGCCCAGGAACACCGAGAAGCCCAGCATGACCCCGATGATCTGCTCCTTCATCAGGGCGCCCTCATTGGCCTTGGAGAGCTCGGCCCGGGTCCAGGCGCGATAGGCGCCCTTGGCGCCCGCGTTGAGGGCGTCGCGCACGGCGTCGGCGCGGCTGGAGTCGGCGATCTGCACCATCAGCGGTCCGGTCTTGTCGCCCTTCTCCCCCATGCCCAGCAGCCGCATGGTGTCGCGGGAGATCACCACCGAGGGCTGGTTGATGTCGGGATAGCCGTCGAGGACGGCGCGCACCTTGACCGACTTGCCGTTGATGGCCGCCCCGTCCCCGGGCTTGACCCCCAGGCGGGCCAGGGCCGTGCGGTCGATGGCCACGGCGTAGGGCTCCTGCAGGGCCAGGCGCACGCTCTCGGGATAGTCCATCGGCAGGGTCACCGCGCCCACGCGGGTGTCGACCATATTGACCTGGACATAGGTGGTGATGGCCTTCTTGCCGTCGGTGGGCCGGTTGTTCCAGCGCGCGCCGTCGCCGTCGAAGCTGGCCACCTCCACCACGTCGGGGTTCATGTAGATCTGCGGCTGGATGCGGCGGGGCAGGCCCGAGGGGCCCGAATTGATCAGGCTCTCGGACTTGGCCGGCAGGATCATGATGTCGGCCCGCGACCGGTCGATGGTCGCCGTGGCGCCCTTCACGATGCCGGTGAACATCCCCACCTGGGCCAGGATCAGCAGGCCCGAAAAGGCCAGCGCGATCACGGCGGCCAGGTAGCGGCGCCATTCATAGACGAGCGTGGCCAAGGCCAGTGACATCGGGTCCCTCCAACCGCCGCAGGATGTGTGCGCAGGGCCGTCGGGAACCTAGTTAAAACCCTGTAAGGCGGCGCTTTTGGGGCCGTAATCGCATGAATTATAAGTAACTTTCCAGACGGACAGGCGCTAAGTGCTTGATCGCTAAAGCGACTAGCCAGGGTGGTGTTACATTGTTACAGGTCGCCGCTCCGCAGCCTCCCCCGACGCCGCGAAACCTCATCGGGATGTTCATGCTTCGAAAGACCCTGGGCGGAGCCCTCGCGCTCGCCGCCGCCGTCTCCGCCGCCCCGGCCCTCGCCGACGAAGGCATGTGGTCCTTCGACAACTTCCCCGCCGCCAAGGTCAGCCAGGCCTATGGGGTGAAGATCGACCAGAAATGGCTGGACCGGGTGCAGGCGGCTTCCGTGCGCCTCACCAGCGGCTGCTCGGCCTCCCTGGTCTCCAAGGACGGCCTGGTCTTCACCAACCACCACTGCGTGGTCGACTGCGCCCAGAGCCTGTCGGATGCCCAGACC
>JAZKBZ010000162.1:0-6634 GCA_040388315.1 Pseudomonadota bacterium
GGGTCCTTCAAGCTGCGGCGAGCCTTCTCGATCCCGCCGGGTGCGCGGATCGCCATGGTGGAGGACATCGTCTCCACCGGCCTGTCCTCGCGGGAATGCGTCGACGCCATCAAGGCGGCGGGCGGCAACGTGGTGGTGGCCGCGGCTATTGTGGATCGCTCCGGCGGCAAGGCCGATCCCGGCGCGCCCTTCGTGGCGCTCGCCCGCCTGAACGTGCCGGCCTATCCCGCCGATCAGTTGCCGCCGGAACTGGCGGCGATCCCGGTGGAAGACCCGGGCAGCCGGAGACTGCACGGATGAGCCGGCTTCGCCTGGGGGTGAACATCGACCACGTGGCCACCATCCGGAACGCCCGCGGCGCCACCTATCCTGATCCCGTCCGCGCCGCCGAGATGGCCATGGCCGCCGGCGCCGACGGCATCACCGCCCACCTGCGGGAGGATCGCCGGCATATCTCCGACGCCGACATGGACGCCCTGGCTGGGATCACGCGCCGGCGCGGCATCCCCCTGAACTTCGAGATGGCGGTGACCGCCGAGATGGAGTCCATCTGCTTGGCCCACGTGCCCCACGCCGCCTGCCTGGTGCCCGAGCGCCGGGAGGAGGTGACCACCGAGGGCGGCCTCGACGTGGTCAAGGGCCACAACGCCATCGCCCCCACTGTGCGCCGCTTCGTCGAGGCCGGAATCCGGGTCTCCTGTTTCGTGGACGCCGACCTGGACCAGGTGGCCGCCGCCAGGTCCGTCGGCGCCCAGGTGGTGGAGCTCACCACCGGCCCCTATTGCGACGCGGTCCGCGACCGTTCGCCCGAGGCGGCGTTCCTGCTGGAGAAGCTGCGCGCCACCGCCGCCGAGGCCCACCGCATCGGCCTTGAGGTCCATGCCGGCCACGGGATGGACTATGAGAGCGTCAAGCCGGTGGCGGCGATCGGCGAGGTGATGGAGCTGAACATCGGCCACTTCCTGATCGGGGAGGCGATCTTCGTGGGCCTGACCCCGGCCATCCAGCGCATGCGCGCCCTGATGGACGAAGCCCGCGCCGAGCGCGCGGCATGATCCTGGGGATCGGCTCGGACCTGTCGGACATCCGCCGGGTCCACGCGACCTTGGAGCGGTTCGGGGAGCGCTTCACCCACCGCATCTTCACCGAGATCGAGCGCACCCGCTCCGAGCGCAAGCCGGACAAGGCGTCCAGCTACGCCAAGCGCTTCGCCGCCAAGGAGGCCTGCGCCAAGGCGCTGGGCACCGGCATGCGGGCCGGCGTCTTCTGGCGCGACATGGGGGTGGTGAACATGCGTTCGGGCCAGCCCACTATGGCGCTCACCAACGGCGCCCTGGCCCGCCTGGAGAAGATGGTCCCGGCCGGCCACAAGCCGGTGATCCACCTGTCGCTCACCGACGACCACCCCTACGCCCAGGCCTTCGTGATCATCGAGGCTGTGCCGGAGTAAGCCATCCCGTCACGGGCGAGGACGGGTGAGGCGCGCGCGGTTCGTGCTAGGATTGCGTCATGTCGGGGGCCTCCGCAAAAACGCACGACCGCCGCCGCCTGCGCTTTTCGCTGGCGCTGGTGACCCTGGTCCTGGCGCTCGCCTGGCCCCAGGCGCGGCGGCCGGCGGAGCGCCTGCCGGCCGGGCGCACGGTGCAGCAGGCCGTCGCCGCCACCGAGGCGCCGGACCTCTCTAGGGCGATCATCGCCCTGGGGCGCGGCTTCGACGGGCGGGTCGGCATCGCCGTGCGCGACGTCGACGAGGGCTGGACGGCCTCCTTCGACGGCGACAGCAAGTTCCCTCAGCAGAGCGTGTCCAAGCTCTGGGTGGCCCTGGCGGCCCTGGACGCGGTGGACCGGGGCAAGATGGCGCTCGCCGACACCCTGGTGGTCCGCAAGGACGACCTCAGCATCTTCCACCAGCCCCTGCGCAAGTATGTCGGCGAGAACGGCTATCCGGTCACGGTGCGCGAGCTGATCCGCGGGGCCATCGCCCAGAGCGACAACGCCGCCAACGACATGCTGGTGGCCCATGTCGGCGGCCAGACCGCCGTCCAGGCCATCCTCGACGGCCATCGCCTCAAGGGGGTCTGGGCCAGCCCGCCGGAGAAGGTGATGCAGGCCCAGATCGCCGGCCTGGACTGGAAGCCGGAATACTCCTTCGACCGCACCTTCTGGACCGAGCGCGACACCCTGTCGCCCGAGGCCCGCTCGGTGAACCTGGATGCGTACCTGCAGGACCCCTATGACGCCGCCACCCCCGTCGGACTGGTGACCGCCCTGGCCCGCCTGCAGCGCGGGGAGCTGCTGGCGCCGGCCTCCACGGACCTGCTGCTGGACATCATGCGCGGGACCGAGACCGGCGCCAGCCGGCTGCCGGCCGGCCTCGCGCCGGGCTGGCGGCTGGCCCACAAGACCGGGACCGGCCAGGTGATGGGGCCGGTGGCCACCGGCTTCAACGACGTGGGGATCATGACCGCGCCGGACGGCCACAGCTATGCGGTGGCGGTGATGATCGCCCAGACCCGTCGCCCGACGCCCGAGCGCCAGGACCTGATGGCCGCCGTGGCCCGCGCCGTGATCGCCCATCACGACCGCCACACCACCGCCCAAACCGGCGTCTATGGTCAAGCTCCAGGCGATGCGACCCATTCGCCTTGATGAAGAGTTCACGGGCGCGACTCTTGCCGCTGGGCTATGCAGCGGTTAGCTACAGCCTCTCCATGCCCCGGCGCGCCGGTTGTTTTCGGAACCCAATATGACTGACGACGTGCACAGCGCGGGCTCCGAGAAGTCGGGCGCCATGAACGAGATCGTGGAGATCGTGAAGACGGTCGTCTACGCCCTCATGATCGCGCTGTTCCTGCGGGTGATCTTCTTCCAGCCCTTCACCATCCCGTCGGCCTCGATGGAGCCCACCCTGCTGGAGGGCGACTACATCATCGTGTCGAAGTATTCCTACGGCTACTCGAAGAACTCGATCCCCTTCAGTCCGCCCCTGTTCAAGGGGCGGATCATGGAGCGCATCCCCGAGCGCGGCGACGTCATCGTCTTCAAGCTGCCCCGCGACGGCCACGTCGATTACATCAAGCGCCTGATCGGCCTGCCGGGCGATCGGATCCAGGTGATCGGCGGGGTGCTGCACATCAACGGCAAGGCCATCCCACGCAAGCCGCTGGCTCCGGTGATGGTGGATTCCGGCTACGGCTTCACCCGCAACGTCGAACGCTTCGAGGAGACCTTCCCGAACGGGAAGCGGATCATCACCTACGATTTCGGCCCGGACGGCGACGTCGACAACACCAAGGTCTTCGTGGTGCCCGAGGGGAACTACTTCTTCATGGGCGACAACCGCGACAACTCCCTCGACAGCCGCGTGGCGCCCGAGGCGGGCGGCGTGGGCTACGTCCCCGCCGAGAACCTGGTGGGCAAGGCCCGCATCATCATGCTGTCGTGGAACAAGGGCGCCTCGCTCTTCAAGCCCTGGACCTGGGTCCTGGACGCGCGGCCAAGCCGGTTCTTCCACAGCCTGAAATGAACAAGCGCGACGTCGCGGTCTCCGAACTCGAGGCCCGCATAGGCCACGTTTTCAAGGACCGGGATCTGCTGGAGCGGGCCCTAACTCACGCCAGCGTCGGCGATGGGGCCACCAAGGTGCGCCACAACGAGCGGCTGGAGTTCCTGGGCGACCGGGTGCTCAACCTGCTGGCGGCCGAGGCCCTGATGGCGCTCAACACCGAGACCCGCGAGGGTGAGATGAGCCGGCTGATGGCGGCCCTGGTGAACTACCACGCCTGCGCCGACGTCGCCCGGGCCGTGGGCCTGCCCGACGCCCTGCGCCTGGCGGCCAGCGCCACCAAGATCGGCGCCCGGGAAAACGACACCGTCCTGGGGGATGCGTGCGAAGCCCTGATGGCGGCCCTATATATCGACGGCGGCATGGATGCGGCCCGGACCTTCTTCCAGACCTTCTGGGCGGACCAGTTCTCGACCTTGGACGAGCCGCGCAACAAGGATCCCAAGACCCGGTTGCAGGAATGGGCCCAGGCCCAGGGCCTGGCCCTACCGGCCTATAGCCTAGTCTCCCGCACCGGCCCCGACCACGCCCCGGTCTTCACCGTCCAGGTGGCGATCGCCGGCTATGAATCCCAGGCCGCCGAGGGCCGATCGAAACAAGAGGCCGAAAAGGCCGCAGCTCAGGTAATGTTGTTGAAACACGAGACCACCCAATGACCCGTGCAGGTTTTGTCGCCATCATCGGCGCGCCCAATGCGGGCAAGTCCACCCTGACCAACCGGATGGTGGGCGCGAAGGTCTCCATCGTCACCCAGAAGGTCCAGACCACCCGCTTCCCGGTCCGCGGTGTCGCCATCGAGGGCGACACCCAGATGGTGCTGGTGGACACGCCGGGCATCTTCACCCCGCGCCGCCGGCTGGACCGCGCCATGGTCCGTTCGGCCTGGGGCGGGACCGAGGACGCCGACGCCATCGTCCACCTGGTGGACGCCGCCGCCGAGATCGCCGTCAACGAGGGCCGCGGCAAGGCCGCCGACCGCCGTGGCATGGCCGACGTCGACACCATCGTCGAGGGTCTGAAGGCCTCCGGCAAGCAGGTGATCCTGGCGCTCAACAAGATCGACGGCGTCAAGCGCGAGAACCTGCTGGCCATCTCCCAAAGGCTCTTTGAAACAGGCGTCTACAGCGAGGTCTTCATGATCTCTGCGGCCACCGGCGCCGGGGTCGAAGACCTCACCAGGCGGTTGGTGGAGCTGATGCCCGAGGGCCCCTGGCTCTATCCCGCCGACCAGACCGCCGACCTGCCGGTCCGCCTGCTGGCCGCCGAGATCACGCGGGAGAAGATCTATCTGCGCGTCCACGAGGAGCTGCCCTATGCGGCGGCCGTGGAGACCACCTCGTTCGAGGAGCGCAAGGACGGCTCCCTGCGTATCGAGCAGACCATCTATGTGGAGCGCGAGAGCCAGCGCCCCATCGTGCTCGGCGCCAACGGCCAGACCCTGAAGTGGATCGGCCAGAAGTCGCGCGAGGAGCTCACCACCCTGCTGGGCGTGACCGTGCACCTGTTCCTGACCGTCAAGGTCGACGAACGCTGGGCCGACAAGCGCGAGTTCTACGGCGACGTGGGCCTCGACTTCGACGTCTAGCCCATGGAATTCGAAGACGACGCCTTCGTGCTCTCGGCCCGGCCCCATGGGGAAGCCGGGGCCATTGTCGAGTTCCTGACGGCCCAGCACGGCCGCTATGCCGCCCATGTGGCCGGCGGGACCTCGCGCCGGCTCAAGCCGCTGCTGCAGGCCGGGGCCCGCGCCGTGATCTCCTATCGCGCCCGGGTGTCCGATCAGCTCGGCTCGGTCACCCTGGAGCCGGTGGGGGAGGGGCCTTCGGCCCTGTTCGACGATGCGCTGGCCCTGGCGGGCCTGCCGGAGCGCGAGCCGCACGCCGGCGCCTTCTATGCCTTCGAGGCCCTGACCGACTCCCTGATCCATCCCGACATCTGGCCGGCCATCTTCGTGCGCTTCGAGGCCGGCCTGCTGCAGGACCTGGGCTTTGGCCTGGACCTGTCCAAGTGCGCCGCAACCGGGGTTCTGGACGACCTGATCTATGTCAGTCCCCGCACGGGCCGGGCGGTGAGCCGGGCGGCGGGCGAACCCTACAAGGACCGGCTGCTGGCCCTGCCGCCCTTCTTGCTCTCGGCCCAGGGCGGCATCGCGCCCGGCGATGTCGGCGCGGGTCTCGACCTGACCGCCCACTTCCTGCAGGCCTTCGTGTTCAATCCGCTCAATCGCCCCTTGCCGCCGGCCCGGCTCTGGCTTGTGGACCGTCTATCTGACGCGGACCGGCTCTAGAGACGCGCGAGCCCCGGCCCGCTAGAATCACCGCGCAACCGAGTTCGCGATTCTCCCATGACCAAACACACCCCCCCGCCGTTCGACGGTGACGGCGAGCGCATCATCGACGAGCCGCTGACCGAGGCGCTGTCGCGGCGGTATCTCGCCTATGCGCTCTCCACCATCACCGGTCGGGCCCTGCCCGACGTGCGAGATGGCCTCAAGCCCGTCCACCGGCGGCTGATGTACGCCATGCGCATGCTGCGCCTGGACCCCACCACCACGGCCAAGAAGTGCGCCCGCGTCGTCGGCGACGTCATCGGTAAGTATCACCCGCACGGCGACGTGGCGGTCTACGAGGCCCTGGTGCGCCTGGCCCAGGACTTCGCCCAGCGCTATCCGCTGGTGGATGGCCAGGGCAACTTCGGCAATATCGACGGCGATAACGCCGCGGCCATGCGCTACACTGAGTGTAAGCTGACCGTGGCCGCCCAGCTGCTGCTGGACGGGATTGACGAGGACGCGGTCGATTTCCGCTCCACCTATGACGGCGAGGACGAGGAGCCCGTCGTCCTGCCGGCCGGCTTCCCCAACCTGCTGGCTAATGGCTCGTCCGGCATCGCTGTGGGCATGGCCACCTCCATCCCGCCGCACAACGCCGCCGAGCTGATCGACGCCTGCCTGGTGCTGCTGAGCAATCGCGAAGCCACCACGATGGACCTGCTGGAGCACGTCCAGGGCCCCGATTTCCCCACCGGCGGGGTGATCGTCGAGCCCAGGGCCTCGATGGCCGAGACCTA
>JAZKBZ010000163.1:0-8939 GCA_040388315.1 Pseudomonadota bacterium
ACGTCGTCGAAGGCATGCAGTTCGACCGCGGCTACCTGTCGCCCTACTTCATCACCAACGCCGACAAGATGGAGGTCGAACTCGAAGAGCCTCTGATCCTGCTCTACGAAAAGAAGCTGACCTCGCTGCAGCCCCTGCTTCCGGTCCTGGAAGCCGTGGTCCAGTCGGGCCGTCCCCTGCTGATCATCGCCGAGGACGTCGAGGGCGAAGCCCTCGCCACCCTGGTGGTCAACAAGCTGCGCGGCGGTCTCCGCGTCGCCGCCGTCAAGGCGCCGGGCTTCGGCGATCGCCGCAAGGCCATGCTGGAAGACATCGCCATCCTGACCGGCGGTGAGCTGATCAGCGAAGACCTGGGCATCAAGCTCGAGAACGTCGGTCTCGAAATGCTCGGCAAGGCCAAGAAGGTCACCATCACCAAGGACGACACCACCGTCGTCGACGGTTCGGGCGCCAAGGACGCGATCGAAGGCCGCATCGGCCAGATCAAGCGCCAGATCGAAGACACCACGAGCGACTACGACAAGGAAAAGCTGCAGGAACGTCTGGCCAAGCTGGCCGGCGGCGTCGCCGTGATCCGCGTCGGCGGCTCGACGGAAGTCGAAGTGAAGGAAAAGAAGGACCGCGTCGACGACGCCCTCAACGCCACCCGCGCGGCGGTTGAAGAAGGCATCGTCCCCGGCGGCGGCGTCGCCCTGCTGAAGGCCTCCAAGGCTCTGGACGGCTTCAAGGGTGACAACGCCGACCAGGAAGCCGGCGTCGCCATCGTGCGCCGCGCCCTGCAGGCCCCGATCCGTCAGATCGCCGAAAACGCCGGCGTCGAAGGCTCGATCGTGGTCGGCAAGGTCATGGAGAACGCCTCGGCGACCTTCGGCTTCAACGCCCAGAGCGAAGAGTATGTGGACATGGTCAAGGCCGGCGTCATCGACCCGGCCAAGGTGGTCCGCACCGCCCTGCAGGACGCGGCCTCGGTCGCCGGCCTGATGATCACCACCGAAGCCGCCATCGTCGAGGCCCCGAAGAAGGGCGGCCAAGGCGGCGGCGACATGGGTGGCGGCATGGGCGGCATGGGCGGCATGGACTTCTAAGTCCGAGCCACTCAAGCGCTTAAGATCGAGGGCGGGGCCGCGAGGCTCCGCCCTTTTTCGTGGCCGCTATTCGGCGCGCTTGAGCCTCTGCAGCAGGGGGCTCAGCTCGCCCTTCAGGTCATAGACCCCGACGTCCTTGACCATCTGGGGCGTGGCCCAGTCCGGCCAGGGCTCGATCACCTCGATCTCGCGGAAGGCGGTGGTGAGCGCGCCCGGCGACTTGGCCTTGATGAAGGCCCACTCGACGCCGAGCTCGCCCTGGTGACGGATCAGGAAGGTGGCCACGGCTCAGTCGCTCCGGCCGTCGCCGAGCGCCGTCTGGCCGACCCAGCTCACCAGGCCGGTGACGATGGCCGCCAGGATTCCCGGGACCAGGCCGGTGACCGTGAAGCCCGGCAGCAGCAGGGCCACCAGCCCGATCATGGCGGCGTTCACCACCAGCAGGAACAGGCCCAGCGTCAGGATGGTCAGCGGCAGGGTCAGCAGGAAGACGATGGGCCGGACGATCGCGTTGACCACCCCCAGCAGCAGGGCGGCCAGCAGCAGGTCCGGCCAGCCCGAATAGGAGACCCCCGGCACCACCGAGGCGGCGAGCCAGAGGCCGAGCGCGGCGATCAGCACGCGGGCGAGGAAGCGGGACATGGGAAAACTCCGGCCTTGGGGACGTGACCCAGGATGGCCCGCTGCGCCGCCACGGCCAAGCCCCGCGCTCAGATTGCGCGGAGGTTACAGTCTGGGGCTTAGTTCGGCCCCACGGGCTTGGCCAATTGCGGGTTCCAGAGTTCCGGGACCCGCCATGCCTCGCCGCCTGCCCCTGATGATCGCCTTGAGCCTCGTCGCCCTGCCCGCCGCCGCCCAGCCGGGGCCGCCGGAGGGGATGGGGCGGCTATTCATCAGCCCCGCCGGCGAGCCGTTCCGCGGTGGCGGCGGCCTGGAGGCCTGGTTCGCCCGGGCCGACGCCGACCATGACGGGGCGCTCACCCTGGCCGAGTTCCGCGCCGACGCCATGGCCTTCTACAAGGTCCTGGACGCCAACGCCGACGGCAGGATCGACGGCTTCGAGAACCAGGCCTACGAGACCAAGATCGCCCCGGAGATCACCCGCATGAGCTTCGCGGGCGAGGGCGGCCCCGGCGGCGGCGGTTTCCACCGGCGGCCCATGGGCGATGAGACGGAAGCCAGCAACATCCCCCGCCCCGGCCCCGGCGGACGTGGAGGTCCGGCGCGGTCCGCTCCGCGCGAGGGCGCGGGGCGCTACGGCCTGCTGAACGAGCCCCAGCCGGTGCGCGGCGCCGACGCCGACCTGGACTGGAAGGTCACCGCCGAGGAATGGGCCAAGGCCGCCGGCAGGCGCTTCGCCATCCTCGACGCCGACGGCGACGGCAGGCTGACCCTGGCCACCCTGCCCCGACCGCCGAAGGGGCCGCCGCCCCGCTGAACCGGAATTGGCGGCGAGGCCCAAAAACGAAGGCTTCACCATTGGCGTGGCAGGGTGTGGGCTGCACATTCCGGGCGCCAGGGGGGCCGCGAATGATCGGGCTTCGCCTGCTGAACGACGAGCTCGACCGCGTCGCGGCCGAGGCCCGCACCACGATCGTGGCCCGCCTGGTCATGTCGGCGATCAGCGGCGGCCTGCTGGGACTGAACCTCGGCCTCGCCACGGCCTTGATCTGGAGCGCCGCCCTGTTCGGCGGCGAGGCCTGGACCTGGTGGGTCACCCGCGCGCCGGCCGCCGGCCGCCCCAACCCGATGGCCACGCGCCTGTCCTATGTCGGCACCATGGTGGCCGTCAGCGCCGTCTGGTCCGGCGCCGCGGTGCTTTACTGGCGCACAGGATCCCAGGCCCTGCAGTTGGTGGCGGTGGCCGTGTTCGCCAGCCAGCTGATCCACGCCCAGTGCTTCGCCTTCCGCTCCAAGCTGGCGCTCGCCATCCTGGGGGGCATTCCGGCCGCGACCCTGCTCTTCCTCGTGACCTTCGCCGGCGGCTTCCACGGCATGCCGCTGCTGACCCTGGCGGTGAGCGCGGTCCTGGCGGTGGTCTATGTGTTCAACAGCGCCGTCCTCAACATGCAGGCGGCCCAGGCCCTGGAGACCGCCCAGCGCGAAGCGGTGGAGGCCAACCAGGCCAAGTCGGCCTTCCTGGCCATGATGAGCCATGAGCTGCGCACCCCGATGAACGGGGTGCTGGGCATGGCGCACGCCCTGAAACAGACCCGGCTGGACGATCGCCAGGCTGCCCAGGTGGAGATGCTGATCCGCTCCGGCGACGGGCTGATGGCCATCCTCAACGACATCCTCGACGTCTCCAAGATCGAGGCCGGCAAGCTGGAGCTGGAGGCGATCGCCTTCGACCTCACCGAGGTCGGCGCCCGAGTCTGCGACCTGTGGCGGGAGGTGGCCAACGCCCGCGGCCTGCAGCTCACCTACGAGGTGGCGCCCGGCGCGCCGCGCTGGGTGGCCGGCGACCCCAACCGTCTCCGCCAGATCATGCTGAACCTGGTGTCCAACGCGCTGAAGTTCACGGAGTCCGGCGAGGTTCGGCTGTCGATCCGGCCGCAGATCGCCGCCCAGGACGGCGCGCGCTTCGAGATCGCGGTCTCCGACACCGGGATCGGCATCTCGCCGGACCAGCAGGCCCGCCTGTTCCAGTCCTTCGCCCAGGCCGAGGCGGCCACCTCGCGCCAATTCGGCGGCACGGGCCTGGGCCTGGCCATCTGCAAGCAGCTCACCGACCTGATGGGCGGCGCCATCGCGGTGGAGAGCGAGCCGGGCCGCGGCTCGATCTTCCGCGTCCTGCTGGAGCTGCCCCTGGCCGACGCCCTGGACCTGGCCGAGCCCGAGGCGCCCGGCGGCGGCCTTTCGGGCGTCCGCATCCTGGTGGCCGAGGACAACCCCATCAACCAGGCCGTGGCCCGCGCCATCCTGGAGGCCGTGGGGGCCCGTCTCGAGACCGCCAATGACGGGGTCGAGGCCCTGGACATGCTGCGCGACGGCGCCTTCGACCTGGTGCTGATGGACGTGCACATGCCGCGGATGACCGGGATCGAGGCCCTGCGTCGCATCCGCGCCGGGGAGGCGGGCCCCGCCGACATCCCGGTGATCGCGCTCACCGCCGACGCCATGCCCGGCGAGGACGCGAAGCTGTGGGGCCACGGCTTCGACGGCGTCCAGCCCAAGCCGATCCAGCCCATGGCCCTGATCGCCGCCATCCTGGAGGCCTGCGCCCCGCGGGACGAGGCGGCGGCGCGGACCGACGCAGCCTGAGCCCTACTCGGCGGCCACCGCGTTCAGCATCGGCACCGTCTCCGACAGCCGGCCGCCGATGCGGATGGGTTCGACCCGCCGGGCCAGGCCCGTGGCGTCGTCGGTCTCCACGAAGACCCCGCAGACCGTGGCCGGGCCCTCGGCCGGCTTGTAGCGACCGCCGGAGATGCGGGTGGTGAAGCGCCGCAGGGGTTCTTCCTTCTGGTTGCCGATGACGCTGTCATAGTCGGCGCAGGCGCCGGCGTCGGTCTGGTAGGCGGTGCCGCCGTTGAGGATCTGGCAGTCGGCCGTCGGGACGTGGGTGTGGGTGCCCACCACCAGGCTGGCCCGGCCGTCGCAGAAGTGACCCATGGCCATCTTCTCGCTGGTGATCTCGGCGTGCATGTCCACCACCACGGCGTCCACGGCCATGCCGAGCGGGCAGGCCTCGAGCTCGCGGTCCACGGCGGCGAAGGGATCGTCCAGGCTGTCCATGTGGATGCGGCCCAGGACGTTGATCACCAGGATGCGCTTGCCGGTGTCGGTCTCGAACATCTGCGAGCCGCGGCCAGGGGTGTCGGCGAACAGCGGATAGTTCACCGGGCGGATCAGGCGCGGTTCGCGCACGATGTAGGTGAGCGCCTCCTTCTGGTCGAAGGAGTGGTTGCCGAGCGTCAGGCAGTCGGCCCCGGCGTCGAACAGCTCGCGGGCCGTGTTCTCGGTGATGCCGAAGCCCGCCGCGGCGTTCTCGGCGTTGATGATCACGAATTCCAGGCCCAGCCGGCGGCGCAGGCCGGGCAGGTGATCGGCGATCCCGTCGCGGCCGGCGCGGCCCACGACATCCCCGAAGAAAGCAAAACGCATTGAAAGTCCTTAGGTCTTCTTCAGCTCTCTATAGCCGGTTTCGGTGAGGATGGCGTCCAGCCTCTGATCGTGGAGCTCGGCGGGAACCTGCTCCACCTCCTGGCCGGCATAGGCCAGGCCCAGGACGAAGACCGGTTTCACCGCCCGCAGGGCCTCCAGGGTGCGGTCGAAATGACCGCCGCCCTGGCCCAGGCGTCCGCCAGCGCGGTCGAAGGCCAGCAGCGGGGTGATCACCAGGTCCGGATGCAGGCCCGGCGCCGAGGGCGGCGGCGCCGGCACGCCCAGGGCGTCGGGCGCCAGGGCGTCGCGGGAATCCCAGGCCCGGAAAGCCAGGGGCGCATC
Source organism: Pseudomonadota bacterium (assembly GCA_040388315.1). Taxonomy (GTDB): domain Bacteria; phylum Pseudomonadota; class Alphaproteobacteria; order Caulobacterales; family Caulobacteraceae; genus Phenylobacterium. The sequence goes on from JAZKBZ010000163.1 coordinate 5,535, forward strand.
GGGGCTGAGCGCCACCGGCAGGGCCAGCATGGCGCCTGTGGCCGCCAGGCGGCGGATCAGCGGGCTGGGATCGAGCTCCGAGCCCAGGGCGTGATAGCCGCTGAACACCGCGAAGGCCGGCAGCCGCTCCAGGGGCAGCAGGGCCGCGGCGCGCTCGGCGGCGCCCGGGGCGGCGACGGCCAAGGCCTTGCGCAGGACGCGCATGCGGCCGCGCAGGTCGCTCTTGGAGGAGATGTCGCTCACCCGGATCCTATGGGGTGGAAGGGTGGCGGCGCCGCGAGAGCCGTGAAGGACGGTTAAAACCCCCTCGGACCTGGTATACCAGGTGGGCGCCATATGCCCGGGCCCACGAGCCCGGACAGGGACAGCTCCCGTAGAGAGAATTAAGGTCTCTGGGATTTGTTGCCTTCGACGAGATCCGCAGCAGACCCGCCGGGACCTAAGGTAGGCCTCCGGCGGTCACTTCTCAAGGCCAGAGCGTGACAGCCTGTAAGTGGATCCCGGTTCAGGCGCCCGTCACGCTCCCATTCTTGATCTCGAGCCTCTATTTTGCGAGCCGCAGGTTGTCGATGGAGCCGGCGATGGCGTCGAAAGCCGCCGACAGGTCCGACACATCCTGCACGTCATAGAACTTGTCGGGGGTCGAGGCGCAGTTCTGCAGCAGGGTGGACGTGCCGCTCCTGACCTCCACGCGGACCGTATAAACGGTGATGTCCTTGCCCTTCACCGCCGTGCAGAGCAGGGCCAGGCGCGCGTCGATGGCGTCGGCCCGGGTGTTGCCGTTCGACGAGGTGGTGCCCAGCATATTCTGCCAGATATAGCCCAGGCCGCCATAGAACGAGCCGTTCACCTCCCCGCTGCGGGAGGGGTTGTTCATGGTGTTCTCGCCGTCGGTCATCAGGATGATGATCTTGCGGACGTGGGGGGTGTTGTAGGGCGAGCCGTCGGCGAGGGGGCCGATGGGGGAGATGGCGTGCCAGCCCCAGACTAGGCCCAGGGGGATGTTGGTTTCTCCCACCGCGGTCATGGCGGCGATGCCGGTCTTGATGCTGGCCGAACTGGTGGTGAGCGGGATGACGGGTTGCAGGGTGCAGCCGGCGTTGGGGCCGAGCGTGTAGGCGCCGTAGCCCGAACCGTCGAGGGTGAAGGCCCCGGTGCGGGTCTGGCTGCCGGCGTACTTGCCGGTGCGCCGCTCCTTCTGCAGCGTGGTCAGGCCCGAGCCGCCGTCGTTCATGTAGTTGTTGTAGTGGTTGCTGTCGGGCTCGTCGGGCCAGAAATAGGGGATGAACATCGAGGCCGGCGTGCCCGAACTCGCGGCGTCCTCCTTGATGTCATAGGGCTGGGCGCGCTGCTCGACGCAACCGCTCCAGGACGAGCCGATGGCCTTCATCATGGCGAAGCGGTCGGTCTTGGCGCTGGAGCCGGGGCTGACCTCGAAGATGTCGTGGTTGGTGGTCCCGCTCCAGTGGGAGCTGCCCATGGGGTCGATCCAGGCCGGGATGCCCGTGCCGCTGTGGGTGGTGGTGTTGTAGGCGGCGAGCGACGTCGTGGTCTGCACGCGCACGGTGGTGGAGAAGGGCACCAGGGCGATCTTCAGCGGATCGGTCTGGGTGCTGCGCTGGGCGGCCACCACCAGTTTGTCCACCAGGTCCGCGGCGGCGGCCTTAAGGGTGCTCAGCTTGGTCCCCTGCATCGAGCCGGTGTTGTCGAGGACCAGCGCGATCTCCAGCTTGTCCAGCGAGCGAACGACCTCGGAATTGGCCTTCACCGTGCCGTGGGTCCAGAGGCCCGGCGCCAGGGCCGGCGGGCTGACCTCGGCGTAGCCGACCACCTTGTCGCCCACCAGGGAGAAGTTGGAGGCCACCAGGGTCGAACCGGCCGGCAGGACCAGGTTGGCGGTCAGGGCGGCGTCGCCGACGGCGTCCACCGCGGCGCTGGTGGTCCCGGTGGAGCGGGCGGCGAACAGGGAGGCGGCGTCCAGGGCGTCCTGCAGGTTGTTGCGCTGGGTCGAGGCCAGGTAGATGTCGAACAGGCCCAGCGACAGCGGGGCCAGCAGGATCAGCGAGATGGCGAAGAACACCGCCGCGGCGCCGTTCTCATCCCGGGCTCCGGCCAGCAGCCGCCGCGCGAGCTTCGCCCGAAGGCCGGTCGGCCGGTTGATCTCGTCTTGCAGTTTCACGCGCACGGCACGCCCCCGATCGCAGGAATTCGGGGGAATTTCGCAGATCAGCGTAAACGAAAGAGGCGCCCCGCAGGGTAAACGGCGCCGCAAGGATATCCTCCTCGCGACGCCGCCCCCGAAATCAGCCTACCAACCGCAGTGCTCGCCCTTGTTCTGGGCGATCAGCCAGGTGTTGAGGGGCTTGAAGTATTCCGTCACCGCGCTGGCGTCGGTGCGGGTCTCGCCGGAATAGACCTTCAGGGTGTCCTGCCAGGGCTGGGACTGGCCCAGCGCCAGCATGGCGTTCAGCTTCTCGCCCACGTCCTTGCGGCCATAGAGGGAGCAGCGGTGCAGCGGCCCCTTCCAGCCCATCTGCTTGCAGGCCGCGCGCTGGAACTGGAACTCGTAGTTGAAGGCCAGGAAGTAGCGCATGTAGGGCACGCTGGCGGCGATATGGTACTTGGCCGCCGGGTCGAAGGCGTCGGCCGGACGCGGACCGGGCGGGGTCAGGCCCTGGTACTGGCCGCGCAGCTTCCACCAGGCCTCATTGTAGTGAGCCGGGTCCACCTTCCCCGAAAACACCTGCCAGCGCCATTTGTCGATCATCAGGCCGAAGGGCAGGAAGGCGATCTTGTCCAGCGCCATCTTCAGCAGGAAGGGGATGTCCTCCTCCGCGCCCGGCGCCTTCTCCAGCAGGCCGATCTGGGTGAGATAGGTGGGGGTGAGCGCCGACATGCCGGCCAGGTCGCCCACCGCCTCGTGGAAGCCGTCATTGGCCGAGCCCTTGAACAGGAAGGGCTGAGCCGAATAGGCCCGCTGGTAGTAGTTGTGCCCCAGCTCGTGGTGGACGGTGTAGAAATCCTCGCCGTTGACCTTGAAACAGGCCTTGATGCGGATGTCGTCGCGGTCGTTCACGTCCCAGGCCGAGGCGTGGCAGGTGACCTCGCGGTCCCGGGGCCGCTCGAGCATGGAGCGCTCCCAGAAGGTCTTGGGCAGGGGCTCAAAGCCCAGGGACGAATAGAAGGCCTCGCCGGTCTGGGTCATCTTCACGGGCGTGTAGCCGTGTTTCACCAGCAGTTCGTCGAGATTGTAGCTGGAGGCGGCGGTCTTCGGGGCCACCACGTCATAGATGTTGCCCCAGGACTGGGCCCACATGTTGCCGGTCAGGTCGGCGCGGATCGGGCCGGTGCGGGGCTGGACCGCGTCGCCGTACTTGTCGTTCAGCCGGGCCCGCACATAGCAGT
>JAZKBZ010000164.1:0-8105 GCA_040388315.1 Pseudomonadota bacterium
CAGCGCCGCCTCCATCTGCGGTTGGGCGGCCGTGGCCTGGCCGATCAGGGCCCCCACGGCCAGGGCGGCCGCCTAGCCGGCGATAACCTTCGTCTTCGGTGTCATCATGGTCTCCGTGGTCGTGTCCCCCACGGTGACGGTGCGCCGGTCGTCCCAACCGGGGTACTGGCGAATTTTGGGGCCGAATCGGTCCCGCTCGCCGCCTCCAGGATTTGCCCCCGGGGCCGAAGCTGGCTAAGGGTCGCGCGCCTTTTCTCAATGCCCACCCTGGGGACTCCCATGACCGAGATCGTCGATATCACCGCCCGCGAAATCCTCGACAGCCGCGGCAACCCGACGGTCGAGGTGGACGTGGTGCTGGAGGACGGCTCGATCGGCCGCGCCGCCGTCCCCTCCGGCGCCTCAACGGGCGCCCACGAGGCGGTGGAGAAGCGCGACGGCGACAAGAGCCGCTACGGCGGCAAGGGCGTCCTGCAGGCGGTCGACGCCGTCAACGGCGAGATCTACGACGCCCTCTCCGGCTTCGAGGCCGAGGATCAGCGCCGTCTCGACACCCTGCTGATCGAGCTGGACGGCACCCCCAACAAGTCGCGCCTGGGCGCCAACGCCATCCTCGGCGTCAGCCTGGCCGTGGCCAAGGCCGCGGCGACCGCCGCCGACCTGCCGCTCTACAAGTATGTCGGCGGGGTCTCGGCCCGCGTCCTGCCGGTGCCGATGATGAACATCATCAATGGCGGCGCCCACGCCGACAATCCCATCGACATCCAGGAATTCATGATCCTGCCCACCGGGGCGGCCACCTTCGCCGAGGGCCTGCGCATGGGCGCGGAGATCTTCCACGGCCTGAAGAGCGCCCTGAAGGCCGCCGGCCACAACACCAATGTCGGCGACGAGGGCGGCTTCGCCCCCAACATCGCCACCGCCGAGGAGGCCCTGGCCTTCATCGTCAAGTCCGGCGAGGCCGCCGGCTACAAGGCCGGCCGCGACTTCGTGCTCGGCCTCGACGTCGCCGCCACCGAGTTCTTCAAGGACGGCAAGTACGTGATGGGAGGGGAGGGCAAGACCCTCGATCCCGCCGGCATGGTGGACTATCTGGCCAACCTGGTGGCCCAGTTCCCCATCGTCACCATCGAGGACGGCTGCAGCGAGGACGACCTCGACGGCTGGAAGCTGCTCACCGACAAGCTGGGGGCGAAGATCCAGATCGTCGGCGACGACCTCTTCGTCACCAATCCCAAGCGCCTGTCGATGGGCATCGAGAAGGGCCTGGCCAACTCCATCCTGGTGAAGGTCAATCAGATCGGAACCTTGTCGGAGACTCTTGACGCCGTGGAGATGGCTCACCGCGCCGGCTATACCTCGGTGATGAGCCACCGCTCGGGCGAGACCGAGGATAGCACCATCGCCGACCTGGCCGTGGCCGCCAACTGTGGGCAGATCAAGACCGGCTCGCTGGCCCGCTCCGACCGCACCGCCAAGTACAACCAGCTCCTGCGCATCGAGGAAGAGCTGGGCGACCAGGCGGTCTATCTCGGCCGCGCGGCCCTCAAGGGGCGCTAGGGCCGGGACTCAGTAGGTCGAACCACACCCCGTCATCCCGGCCGCAGCGTAGCGGAGAGCCGGGACCCAGGGGCCGCGCCCTCCGCCCCTGGGTCTCGGATCGGCCTACCGGCCGTCCGGGATGACGCAGAGAATTGGCTATGGGGGTTTGATCGCCGTCGCCCCGACCAAATTCGAAACCGAAGGCCACAAGCGTCGCTATTGACGCCGGTCAAGGCGGCGCCTGAAGCCCCAGGGCATGGCGGACGGGAAAACCGGAGTTCCGCCATGTCCCTTCGCAACAGCCGCGCCGCCTATGGTTGGGCGGCCATCGCCCTCCACTGGATCAGCGCGGTCGGCGTCACCGCCCTCTACCTGCTGGGCGAGCAGATGGAGGAGGCGCCCGACCGGGCCGCCAAGATCGCCGCCCAGAATCTGCACGTCTCGGTGGCGGTCCTGCTCTTCACCTTCCTGGCCGCCCGCCTGCTGTGGAGCCTCTCCCAGCCCCATCCGCGGCCCCTGGAGCAGAATGTCTGGCTGCATCGGGCCGCCACGGCGGTCCAGGTTCTGTTCCTGCTGATGATCGCGGTGTTGCTGGTGACCGGACCCCTGGCGATCTGGTCCGGAGCCCGGCCGATCCAGGTCTTCGACCTCTTCGCCATCCCCAGCCCCTTCCCGACGCGGGTGGAGTGGCTGCACGAGGCCGCCGAGGAGGTGCACGGCGCCGCCAGCAAGCTGTTCTGGCCCCTGATCGTCCTGCACGTGGCCGGCGCCCTGAAGCATCTGGTGATCGACCGCGACGGGACCTTGCAGCGGATCCTCTGGGTCAAGCGGGCCGGATAGGGCTAGAGCACGTCAGGCGGAAGTGGATACCGGTTCCGCCGCCCGACGTGCTCTAATATTTTGAAACTAGACCCTTCTTGCCGTTTCAGATGAGTCCATCTGAAACGGTCAGGGTCTAGCCTCGCCCCGGCGCCCTTCGCCCCGGCCATGCCGGGGCCTCAGCTCCAAATAAGGTCAGCATGGTTAGATCTCACCGCGAAATGCACCTCATCGAGCGGGTCGGCTGGCTGCGGGCCGCGGTCCTGGGCGCCAATGACGGCATCGTCTCCACCGCCAGCCTGATCGTCGGCGTCGCCGCCGCCGCCCAGGGGCGCAGCGAAATCCTCGTCGCGGGCGTGGCGGGCCTGGTGGCCGGCGCCATGTCCATGGCCGCCGGCGAATATGTCTCGGTCAGTTCGCAGTCCGACACCGAGCGGGCCGATCTCACCCGGGAGAAGGGCGAACTCGCCACCCAGCCGGAGCTCGAACTGGCGGAGCTGGCGGGCATCTATGCCGAGCGCGGGGTCGAACCCGGGCTCGCGCGCGAGGTCGCCCGGCAACTGATGGCCAAGGACGCCCTGGGCGCCCACGCCCGCGACGAACTGGGCATCTCCGAGATGACCACGGCCAAGCCGGTGCAGGCGGCCATCACCTCGGCGCTCACCTTCGCGGCCGGCGCGGCCCTGCCGCTGGTCCTGGCCATCGTCACGCCGCTTCCGGCCCTGGTTCCGGCCGTCTCGGCGGCCTCCATCGCCTTCCTGGCCCTGCTGGGCGGGGTCGGCGCGCGGGCCGGCGGCGCTCCGATCTGGAAGGCGGTGGCCCGCGTGACCTTCTGGGGCGCCATGGCCATGGCCCTGACGGCCGGGGTCGGAGCGGTGTTCGGCGTCGCGGCCTAGGAGGCTCAACAGCGCGCAGGCTTGCCAAGACAATTCCGTCATCCCGGACGGCCGTCAGGCCGATCCGGGACCCAGGGGCCATGCGCGCGGCCCCTGGGTCCCGGCTCTCCGCTTCGCTGCGGCCGGGATGACGGGAATTTGTCGGAGCGCGACCACGCCTCAGGCCCCGCCCCAATATCCTCAATCCGATGCGACTCTTGGCCGGGCGATCTCAAGCTCGACCGCAACGCAATATTAAACATGAAGCGCCACCCTGACGCGGTCTGAAACGCGTTTGATTCCAAGCCAGTGCTCGCACGAATTCGCCCCTATCTGCCGACCGCCGCCCTGGCCTTCCTGATCTTCTATTTCGGGTTCCACGCCTTCACGGGCGATCGCGGCCTGCTGTCGTCGGATCTGCGCGACGCCACCCTGGCCGCCAAGATCGCCGAACTGAACAAGGTGCGCATCGAGAGGCAGGATCTGGAGTCCCGCGCCCGACTCCTGCGCGACACGAGTCTTTCGGCCGATCTGCTGGAAGAGCGGGCGCGTTCCCTGCTAGGTTTCGCCGACCCGAGAGACTATGTGATCCGGGTGAAGCCGTAGGGCGGATTCGTTCGTTCTAGGGCGCGATGGCTGTGACCGCAGACTGGCCTTTGGCCTTTATCGCGCTCTACAGAAGGTTTGGAGCGTTATAGCTTCGACCCTGAAGCGATGACGCTCCACAGGACGACTGACTCGGGAACGAGGCCCCAGTGGCGAACTCCACGGAGAAACGAATGGCGCGCGGGCAGGCAAGCTCGACTTCCAAGCGGAAGAAGAATGACACCGGTGTCATGGGTGATAATGCTGACCCGATGACCCAGGAATCCCTGCTCAAGTTCTACCGGGACATGCTGCTGATCCGCCGCTTCGAGGAGCGGGCCGGCCAGCTCTACGGCATGGGGCTGATCGGCGGCTTCTGCCACCTCTATATTGGCCAGGAAGCCATCGCCGTCGGCGTGCAGTCCATCAAGCAGCCCGGCGACCAGGTGATCACCGGCTACCGCGACCACGGCCACATGCTGGCCTGCGGCATGGATCCCAAGGAGGTCATGGCCGAGCTCACCGGCCGCTTCACCGGCTCGTCGAAGGGCAAGGGCGGGTCGATGCACATGTTCTCAACCGAAGCCGACTTCTACGGCGGTCATGGCATCGTCGGCGCCCAGGTCAGCCTCGGCACGGGGCTGGCTCTGGCCAACAAGTACAAGGCCAACAACAAGGTCGCCTTCACCTATTTCGGTGACGGCGCGGCCAACCAGGGCCAGGTCTATGAGAGCTTCAACATGGCCACGATCTGGAAGCTCCCGGTCGTCTATGTGATCGAAAACAACCAGTACGCCATGGGCACGTCCATCGAGCGGTCGTCCTCCGAGACCCACCTCTACAAGCGTGGCGCCTCCTTCCGGATCCCGGGCGAGGAGGTGGACGGCATGGACGTCCTGGCCGTGCAGGCCGCCGCGCGAAAGGCCGCCGAGCACGCGCGCTCGGGCGAGGGCCCCTACATCCTGGAAATGAAGACCTACCGCTACCGCGGCCACTCCATGAGCGATCCGGCCAAGTACCGCACCCGGGAGGAGGTCGACGAGGTGAGGAAGACCCGCGATCCCATCGATCATCTGCAGGAATTGCTGGAGACGAAGGGCTGGGCCGACCAGGCCGCGCTGAAGGTCATCGACGCGGAGGTCAAGCGCATCGTCGCCGACGCCGCCGAGTTCGCGCGCACCTCGCCCGAACCCGAGCTCTCCGAACTCTATACCGACGTCTATCTGGAGGCCGCCCAGTGACCGACGTCCTGATGCCCGCGCTGTCCCCCACCATGGAGGAGGGCACGCTCGCCAAGTGGCACGTGAAGGTCGGCGACTCCGTCCGCTCCGGCGACGTCATCGCCGAGATCGAGACCGACAAGGCCACGATGGAGGTGGAGGCCGTCGACGAGGGCGTGATCGAGGCGATCCTGGTTCCGGAAGGGACCGAGGAGGTCAAGGTCAACACCCCCATCGCCCGCCTGTCGGGGGAGACCGCAGCGGCCGCGCCGGCGCCCAAGGCCGACCCGCCCGCCAAGGCCGAGCCCGCGGCCAGCGGCGACCCCGAGAAGCAACCGGCGGAGGCCGCCAAGCCGCAGCCGGAAGGCGAGGGAGCGACCCCCGTCGTTCCCAGGCCCGTCCTGCGCGACCCGGAGCTCCCCGAGGGCGTGAAGCTGGTCAAGACCACCATCCGCGACGCCCTGCGCGACGCCATGGCCGAGGAGATGCGCCGCGACGAGACCGTCTTCCTGATGGGGGAGGAGGTCGCCCAGTACCAGGGCGCCTACAAGGTCTCCCGCGGCCTGCTGGAGGAGTTCGGCGACCGCCGGGTCATCGACACCCCGATCACCGAGCACGGCTTCGCCGGCCTCGGCGTCGGCGCCGCCATGGCGGGTCTGAAGCCGATCATCGAGTTCATGACCTTCAACTTCGCCATGCAGGCCATCGACCACATCATCAACTCGGCGGCCAAGACCCTCTACATGTCCGGCGGCCAGATCAAATGCTCGGTCGTGTTCCGCGGGCCCAACGGCGCCGCGGCCCGGGTCGGCGCCCAGCACAGCCAGGACTATTCGGCCTGGTACGCCCAGGTGCCGGGCCTGAAGGTGGTGGCGCCCTATGACGCCGCCGACGCCAAGGGCCTGCTCAAGGCCGCCATCCGCGACCCCAATCCCGTGGTCTTCCTGGAGCACGAGATGCTCTATGGGGTGGAGTTCGACGTGCCCGAGGGCGACTGGGTCGTGCCGATCGGCAAGGCCCGCGTCCGCCGCGAGGGGACCGACGTCACCATCACCGCCCACTCGCGCGCCGTGGGCCTGGCCCTGGAGGCCGCCGAGCGCCTGGCGGGCGAGGGGATCGAGGCCGAGGTCATCGACCTGCGCACCCTGCGCCCCCTGGACCACGAGACGGTCGTTGCGAGCGTCAAGAAGACCAATCGCCTGGTCACGGTCGAGGAGGGTTGGGGGCCCATGGGCGTCGGCGCCGAGGTGATCGCGCGCGTCCTGGAGCACGCCTTCGACTATCTCGACGCCCCGCCGGCCCGGGTTTGCCAGGAAGACGTGCCCATGCCCTACGCGGCCAATCTGGAGGCGCTGTCCCTGCCCTCGGTCGACAAGATCGTGAAGGCGGTGAAGGCGGCAACTTACAAGGAAGGTTGAAGATGCCGATCTACGAAGGCAAGAACGCCTACGACTTCGACACCGACTCAATCTGGTTTCACCTTCGCGAGGGAGAAGCCGTTCTCAAATGCTCGATAAGTCGAGAAGCTCTGCAGGACCACTTTGGCCCGGAGGGAGCAATTGAGGCGCTATTCTCAGAAAACGAAGATCGGATAGTCGCGGCAGCATCCGCGAAGCACGTTGCCAACAAACTTGATCCGGACGGCTGGGCCCGCCTCAGGACTACGGACAAGATATGAGCCTCGACCCGTTCACCTGGCGCGCCGGCGGCTGCCACTGCGGCGGCGTGCGGTTCGAGGTGGCCTTGCCGGAGGTCGTCGAGGCCCAGAGCTGCAACTGCTCGATGTGCGCCAAGACCGGCTTCATCCACATCATCGTGCCCGAGAGCCGCTTCCGCGTGACCAAGGGCATGGAGCGGCTGGCCGAGTACACGTTCAACTCGCGCGTGGCCAAGCACCTGTTCTGCGCCGAGTGCGGGATCAAGAGCTTTTACCGCCCGCGCTCCAATCCGGACGGCTGGTCGGTCAACGCCCGCTGCCTGGACGAGGCGGCCAGGCTCGACCTCACCGCCTTCGACGGCCAGAACTGGGAGGCCAACGCCGACCAGCTCGCCCACCTGTCGCTGGAGCCCTCATGACCACTCTGGCGGGCCACTGCCATTGCGGCGCGATCCGGGTGGAGTTCGAGCCCGGTAGACCGCTCGCCGAACTGCCCCTGCGCGCCTGCCAGTGCGGCTTCTGCCGCCGGCACGGCGCGGCCACCACCAGCGATCCCACCAGCCGCCTGCACATCGAGGCCACGCCCGGCGCGCTGAACCGCTACCGGTTCGGCCGCCGCCAGGTGGACGCCCTGCTGTGTGGGGAATGCGGCGTCTATGTCGCCTCCCTGCTGGCGGCCGATGATGGCCTGGCCGTAGCCACCCTGAACGTCGCCGGCGTCGCCCTTGCGGGCTTCGAGGGCCGCACGCCCGATCCGATCTCCTATGACGATGAAACCGATGCGGCGAAGCTCGCCCGGCGCCAGGCGCGCTGGACGCCCACTGTCCTCGTCGAAACCAGCCCGAGCGCCTGACCCATGCCCATCGACATCCTGATGCCCGCGCTGTCGCCCACCATGGAGGAGGGGACCCTCGCCAAGTGGCACGTGAAGAAGGGCGACGTGGTGAAGTCCGGCGACGTCATCGCCGAGATCGAGACCGACAAGGCCACCATGGAGGTGGAGGCCGTCGACGAGGGGACCGTGGACGAGATCCTGGTCCCCGAGGGCACGGAGAACGTCAAGGTCAACGCCCCCATCGCTCGGCTGTCCGGCGAGGGCGAGGCGGCGTCGCCTCAGCAACCCCCTCAGTCGCAGCCTACGGCTGCGCCAGCTCCCCCAGGAGCGCCGCTAATGCTCTGTCCCGGCCCGAGGTTGCCAGGCAGCGCAAGCGTGCCACCAGGAGGCGCAGGGCCTTGCTGATAGCCGGGCCGAGCAGCACGCGCAGCGGCAATCATCTCACGCTGTTGAGCTGCCGCCTTCGCCGCCGCCTGAGCGCCTTCGCTGTAGCTCGCGATGATCTTACTCTGCGCGGCGACATACCCGCCGGCAATGCTGACGCCGAGCTGCTGCGCCTGGTTCAGTTCTGC
>JAZKBZ010000165.1:0-14792 GCA_040388315.1 Pseudomonadota bacterium
CAGGTGACCCAGCAGAACGCGGCCATGGTGGAGCAGTCCACCGCCGCCAGCCACAGCCTGGCCCAGGAAGCCCAGGAGCTGAACCGCCTGGTGGCCCGCTTCAAGACCGGCGGCGCGGCCGCCGCGCCGCAGTCGGCCCGGCGCGCGCCGCCCGCCGCCGCCCACGCTCCGCGGCCCCAGATGCGCGCCACCGCCCAGGTGGCCCAGCGTCCGGCCGACGACAGCTGGGAAGAGTTCTAGACGCGAGATCCGACCCGAAACCTCCTCCTTCGCGGTTCGTCAGCAAGGCCCTTCCCCTCCCCAGGGGGAGGGTTTTTTCTTGCGCCGTCGGGCCCGGGACTGCGGCGCCGGCGCCACGGTCGGCCCATGGCGAAGCTCGGGTTCAGCGAGCCGCTTGCGCGTATTTAGTTTGTCGAACATACTAATTGTTAGAACAACGGTTGAGCGATAGCTCCATCGGCCCGCAGCTTAGACGGGACAACACGCCACGGGAGGGCGTCATGGGTATGAAGCGGCCAGTTTCACTGCGTCTCGGCGCGTCGGTCATCGCTCTGGCGGCGGGTCTCGCCAGCCAGGCCTGGGCCCAGGGGGCCAGCGAAGTCTCCGAAATCGTCGTCACCGGCACCTCGATCCGCGGCGTCGCGGCCACCGGCTCGCCGGTCACCGGCGTCGACCAGGAACAGCTCAAGGCCTCGGGCGTGGCCTCGGCCAGCGAGGTCACCAAGCTGCTGCCGGTGGTGCTGAACCTCGGCGCCGACGAGGCGCGCAACTCCTTCACCGGCGGCGCCCAGGACGCGGCGGCCAACGGTACGGCGGTGCGCACCGTCAATCTGCGGGGCATCGGGCCGGAAGCCACCCTGCTGCTGTTCAACGGTCGCCGCCTGGCCCCCAACGGGGTGATCAAGGCGCTCTCCGACATCGACCAGATCCCCGCCGTGGCGCTCGCCCGCATCGAGGTGGTGGCCGACGGCGCCTCGGCCATCTACGGCTCCGACGCCGTGGCGGGCGTGGTCAACCTGATCACGCGGAAGAACTTCGACGGGGCCGAGACCTCCTATCGCTACGGGGCGGCCGACGATCTCTATCAGCGCGTCTATTCCCAGACCTTCGGCAAGACCTGGGACGGCGGCAGCGCCTTCTTCGCCTACGAGCACAACGAGCGCAGCCACCTGTCGGGCGCCGACCGCCCCTGGGCCAGCCAGGACCGCCGCGCCCGCGGCGGCTCCGACGCCCGGCCCTTCACCGCCGCGCCCGGCAACATCGTCATCTCCGGCGTCCGCCACGCCCTGCCCAACACCAATGGCGTCGGCGTCAGCCCGGCCGCCCTCGTCGCCGGCACGGCCAACCGCTACGACGAGGCCGCCGCCGCCGACCTGCTGCCGGCCCAGGAGCGCGACACCATCCTGTTCAACGTCCACCACAAGGTCGATGACCGGCTGGAGCTCTGGTATGAGGGCTTCTATTCCCGCCGCAAGTTCGACCTGGCCGCCCCGCCGGCCCTGTTCAGCCTCTCGGTTCCCAACACCAATCCGTGGTTCGTGGCCCCGGCCGGGGTGACCCCGACCCCCACCAGCGAGACGGTGGAGTACCGCTTCGTCGACGACCTCAATCCCAACTCCACTGGCTGGGAGAACTCCCAGCAGAACGCGGTCGGCTTCGTCTTCGACGTCACCGACGACTGGCAGATGCAGGGGTCCTTCGACCATGGCGTGGACCGCGGCTTCCAATCGCGTCAGAGCGTGCTGAACAATGTCGTGCTGGGGGCGGCCCTGCGCTCGTCCAATCCGGCGACGGCCTTCAACCCCTTCGGAAACGGGACCTTCAACCGCGCCAACAACCTGGCCCTGCTCAACCTGATCGACGGCGAGCGCGACCAGTACGGCACGGCGATCAACAAGGACTTCCAGCTCAAGGCCGACGGCCCGCTGATGAGCCTGCCGGCCGGCCAGGTGCGGCTGGCGATCGGCGCCGACTATCACAACAACAGCTTCCGCCAGTCGCTGTTCGCCACCAATGTCGCCGCCGACGGCAGCGTCACCGCCAAGCTGGTGGTCAACCGCCGCAATGTGCGCGGCGTGTTCGGGGAACTGTTCATCCCCCTGGTGGGCGGGGAGAACGCCATGCCGGGCATCGAGCGCCTGGACCTGTCCCTGGCCGGCCGGGTGGAGAAGTATTCCGACTTCGGCCGCACCTCGAACCCCAAGGTGGGCCTGGTCTATTCGCCCTTCGCGGGGCTGAGCCTGCGGGCCACCTACGGCACCTCGTTCCGCGCCCCCTCCCTGGTGGACGGCGCCGACCAGATCCTCAACATCTTCATCCAGAACCTGACCGACCCAACCTCGGGCTCAGGTGTGACGCGGGGCATCTTCTACAACGGCGGCAACTCCAGGCTCGGCCCGGAGGAGGCCACCACCTGGTCCTACGGCCTGGACTGGAACCCCTTCCTGAGCGGCCTGCGGGTCTCGGCCACCTATTACAAGATCGACTACACCAACCGCATCGACGTGGTGCCCAACAGCGCGCTGACCAACGCGGCGGTCTACGGAGCCTACGCCCTGCGCCGGCCGCCGGCCTCGGACGTGGCCGGCAATGCGGCCTTCGACGCCCGGGTGGCCACCTTCATGACCAGCCCGGACCTGCAGAACCCGGTCGAGGCGGTGACCAATATCAGGGCCATCATCGACGGCCGCCGCCAGAACCTGGGTAGCCTCAAGCAGGATGGCCTGGACGTGAATGTCGGCTACCGGATGGAGACCGGGATCGGCGAGTGGAGCGCCTCGGTGGACGTGGCCAAGATCTTCAACGTCAAGCGGCGCACCGCCGCCGGCGCGCCGGAGATCGACGTCAACGACACCTTCGGCAACCCGGTGGACCTGCGGGTCCGCTACGCCCTGGGCTGGCGCCTGGCGGGCTGGAGCGCCAATGCCTTCGCCAACTATGTCGACAGCTTCAGGAACACGGCGATCACCCCCAATGTCGAGGCGCCGAGCCAGACCACCTATGACGCCACGGTCTCCTACGCCTTCCCGGAGAGCGCCCCCTACCACCTGGACGGCGTGCGCCTGACCCTCTCGGCCCAGAACCTCACCGACGAGGATCCGCCCATCGTGCTCAACGGCACGGTGAGCTGGGACAGCCAGACGGCCTCACCCATCGGCCGCATGGTGGCCTTCGAGATCAGCAAGAGCTGGTAGCCTGTCGCCTGGCGGCGCGGTTGTCCCCACGGCCGCGCCGCCGTCTTTCCCTTCCGCGGAGTTCGCGATGCGCCTTTCAGCCCCATTGGCCTGGCTGGTCGCCGCCGCCCTCCTGGTCCTGGGCTCGCCCGCCGCCGCCGCGGCCTTCGGCGAATACCACCCCGCCCCGCGCTATGACGAGGAGGTGGTCACCTCCTTCTACCTGCCGATGCGCGACGGCACGCGCATCGCGGTCTCCCTGCATCGTCCGTCCAAGGACGGAAAGCCCGTCGAGGCCCGCCTGCCGGTGATCTGGCACAATGCGCTGGCCATCGACGCGGCCGGGACCGGCAAGCCTGCGCCGGGCCTGGCGAGCCTCACCCGCCAGGGCTATGTCGTCGCCGTCGTCGCCCGGCGCGGCAACGGCGCCTCCTTCGGGACCCGCCGGGGGTATGAGGACTTCACCGAGGGCTTCGACGCCTATGAAGTCACCGAGTGGCTGGCGGCCCAGCCCTGGTCGGACGGCAAGGTGGGCATGTTCGGCTGCTCCAACACCGGCGAGGCGGTGATGCACGCGATCAGTGCGCGGCCGCCGCACCTGGCCGCGGCCTGGGCCGGCTGCTTCGCCTGGGACCGCTTCGACGGCCACACCCGCGGCGGGATCATCGCCCAGTTCGGCACGGGGCCCAGCCGCACCGTGGAGCAGGACCTGCAGACCAATCCCGTGCAGGGCGACGAGTCCAAGGTGTTGCTGCGCCAAGCGGCCGAGGAGCACCTGCTCTCCACCAACCTGCTGGAGCTGATGAAGGGCATGCCCTATCGCGATAGCTACTCCACCCTGGTGATGAGCCGCTTCTGGTACGAGGTCAGTCTTGGGGCCGTGGCCGACCAGGTGAAGCGGGCCAATGTGCCGCTCTATGTGCAGGGCGGCTGGCTGGACGACTTCCGCACCCAGGGTCTGGTGACCATGGCCAACCTGCCCGGGACCCGCATGCTGATCGGCCCCTGGCGGCACTGCCGCAATGAGGGCTTCGACCTGCAGTCCGAGCAGCTGCGCTTCTTCGACCATCATCTGAAGGGGATCGACACCGGCATCGCCGGCGACGCCCCGCTCCACTACTTCACCATGCGGGGACCCAAGGACGGGGAATGGCGCGCGACCCGCCAGTGGCCGCTGCCGACCGCCAAGGCCACGCCGGCCTTCCTCGACGGCGGCAAGCTCGCGGCCAAGGCCGGCAGGACGGCCACGACCTTCACCGTCACCTACGACACCCCGTGCCCGGCCGAGCCGGTGGGCGCCTTCGCCGTCTCCTGCCATCCGGTGGGCGGGGCGAGCTTCACGCAAGCGCCACTGAAGGCGGATGCCGAGATCACCGGCCACCCCATCGCCGACCTCTGGATCACCTCAAGCGCCCCCGACGCCAACCTCTATGTCTTCCTGGAGGATGTGGCGCCCGATGGCACGGTGAGCGTGGTCACCGACGGCCGCCAGAAGGCCTCCCTGCGCAAGCTCAACCCCGCGCCTTGGCCGCTGCTCGATTTGCCCTGGCATCGGAGCTGGAAAGAGGACGCGGCGGCCCTTACGCCCGGCGAACCGGCCCAGGTCACCTTTGACCTGCTGGCGGCCTCCTACGTCTTCAAGGCCGGCCACCGCATCCAGATCACCGTGGCCGGCGCCGACTACCGGGAACGCGCCCAACCGCGGCTCACGCCGGCGCCGACCCTGACGGTGCTGGCGAAATCGTCGGTGAGTTTGCCCATCGTGAAGTGATCCCCAGTTTCGTCATCCCCGGGCTTGTCCCGGGGACCCATGATCTCCGCCTCAATTTAGATCGCGCGGCCGATGCCACGGGTCCTTGCTGAACGACGGAGATCATGGGTGGCCGGGACAAGCCCGGCCATGACGATCAAAGGGGAGGGTTGCAGGCTTGACCCGCCCTTCGCCTCCGTAAATAGTATGTAGAACATACAAACTTCGACCGATCCGGGAGGCCGCGCCATGTTCATCCGCAATCGCTGGTACGTGGCGGCCTGGGACAAGGAGGTCGGCCGCAAGCCCCTGGCGCGGACCATCTGCGGCGAGAAGGTGGTGCTGTACCGCCGGGCCGACGGTTCGGCCGCGGCGCTCGCCGACTTCTGTCCGCACCGCCTGGCGCCCCTGTCCCTGGGGACCGTCGAGGGCGACAACCTGCGCTGCGGTTATCACGGCCTGGTGGTGGACGGGGCGGGCGCCTGCGTGGAGATGCCGGGCCAGGACGCGCCGCCGCGGCTCTCGGCCCGGGCCTATCCCCTGATCGAGCGCTACCGCTTCGTCTGGGTCTGGATCGGGGAGCAGGCCTTGGCCGACCCGGCCCTGATCCCCGACTTCTGGTTCTGCGAGCACCCCGACTGGACCTTCGACGGCGACGTCTATGCCGTGGCCTGCGACTACCGCCTGCTGGTGGACAACCTGATGGACCTCAGCCACGAGACCTATGTCCACCCGTCCTCCATCGGCCAGAAGGAGATCGTCGAGGCCCCCATCGACACGCGCCTTGAGGGTGAAAACGTCGTCGTGGAGCGCTGGATGAAGGGCATCGACGCCCCGCCCTTCTGGCGCACCTTCCTGGGCAAGGACGGCCTCGTCGACCGCTGGCAGGTCTGCCATTTCGCCCTGCCGTCGGCGGTGACCATCGAGGTGGGCGTGGCGCCGGTCGGGACCGGGGCGCCGGAGGGCGACCGCTCCCAGGGCGTGGAGGGCGTGGTGGTCAACTTCATGACCCCGGAGAGCGAGACTGCGTGCCGCTACTACTGGGGCATGGCGCGGTCCTTCGACATCGGCGACGCGGGCCTCACCGAGCGCATGCGTCAGAGCCAGGCCGGCGTCTTCGACGAGGACGTGGTGGTGCTGGAGGCCCAGCAGCGCAACATCGACCTGCGCCCCGACCTGCGGCTGGTGACCCTGGCCATCGACGCCGGCGGCGCCCATGCGCGGCGGCTGATGGAGCGGGCGGCCCTGGAGTCGGCGCCAGCCGAGGCCTAGGCTGGGGTCATGACCCTGAGACTGATGCTGGTGGGCGACCTCGTCCTGGACGAGCCCCAGGCCGATTTCTTCTTCGACCTCTCCCGGGAGGCGCTGGCGAGCGCCGACATCCTGGTGGGCCATGTGGAGGTGCCGCATACCGATCGTGGGACGGAGTCGGTGGGCGACATCCCCGCCCCCGGCGCCCCGCCGGAGAACCTGGCCGCCCTCGGCCGGGCCGGATTCCACATCGCCACCCTGGCCGGCAACCACATTCATGACCGGGGCGAGGAGGGGATCGCCGACACCATCGACGGCCTGCGGGCTGTTGGCGTGGCGACGACCGGCGCGGGCGCCAACCTGGCCGCCGCGCGGGCGCCGGTCATTGTCGCGCGCGAGGGCCTGAAGGTGGGCGTGCTCTCCTACAACTGCGTTGGTCCCCGCGAGGGCTGGGCGGCCGAGCGGCGGGCCGGCTGCGCCTATATCAAGATCATCAGCCACTACGAGCCGGAGGGCGCCAATCCGGGCGGCCCGGCCAAGGTCTACACCTTCGCCGATCCCGACACGGTCGAGGCCATGGCGGCCGATATCGCCGCCCTGCGGCCCCGGGTCGACGTACTGGTGGTGGCCTTCCACAAGGGGGTGGTCCACACGCCGTCGCACCTGGCCATGTACGAGCGCGCGGTGGCGCGGGCCGCCATCGAGGCCGGGGCCGACATCGTCACCGGCTCGCACGGCCACGTCATCCAGGGGGTGGAGACCTATCGCGGCAAGCCGATCTTCCACGGCCTGGGCAACTTCGTGGTGGTGACCAAGGCCCTGTCGGTGGAGGGCAATGACAGCCCCGAGCGGAAGGCCTGGGCCATCAAGCGCAAGGCCCTGTTCGGCTTCGATCCGGACCCGGACTATCCCCTCTATCCCTTCCACCCGGAGGCCAAGAACCTGATCCTGGCCGACTGCGTGATCGGCGATGACGGTTCGGTCAGCGCCGGCTTCCGGCCGGGTTGGATGGCCCCCACCGGCCAGCCGGAGGTGCTGGGGAACGACCCTCGCGGTCAGGCGGTGGTGGACTATGTCGCCCGGATCGGCGCGGCGGTCGGTCTGAAGACGACCTTCGCCTGGGAGGGGGACAGGGTGGTCTTTTCCTGACCGTTGACCGTCCCGAAAAAACCGTTTAGTCAACAAACGATATAAGAGACAAACGAATTAGGAGGGCGCGTGGCGGAGGGTGAGGAACGGCTCGGCCGTCCGGCGGCCGTCTGCTTCGCCCTCGGCGGGGTGGGGCTGTTCGCGGCCATGGCCGTCGACTTCCTCAGCGTGGTGGGCCGCCATGTCGGCCTGCCCTTCGCCGGCGCCATCGAGATCGTCCAGGTCTGCGTGGTGATCGCCGCCTCGGCCGCCCTGGTGGGGGCGACCCTGGCCGGAACCCACGCCGCGGTCCATGTCATCACCGAGCGCCTGTCGGCCGGCCCGCGCCGGGTGCTGGCCCGCCTGGCCGCCCTGCTGGCCACCCTGTTCTTCGCCGGTCTCGCCATCGGCGGGCTGTGGCTGCTCTCCGACACCCTGCCTGGCGATGAGCGCACCGACCTGCTGCACCTGCCGCTGGCGCCCCTGCGCATCCTCTGGTGCGGCGCCTGCGCGGCCGCGGCCCTACTGTTCCTGATCCAGGTCTTCCGGCCCCCGGCGACGGAGACCGTCCTTGAGCCCTGACATGATCGGCGTCCTGGGCGTCGCCGCCCTCCTGATCCTGCTGGCGCTGGGCGCCCCCATCGCCGTGTCCCTCGGCGTGGTGGGGATGGCGGGCCTGGCGGTGCTGATCTCGCCGGAGGCCGCCCTGATCAAGGCCGGGGTCGTGGCCTTCGACATGGTCTCCAAGTACGAGCTCGGCGTCCTGCCGCTGTTCCTGCTGATGGCCCACCTGTGCTTCGCCGCCGGGGCCAGCCAGAACTTCTACGACTCGGCGGCCAAGTTCATCGGCCACAAGCCCGGCGGCCTGGCGCTCGCCTCCATCGTCGGTTGCGCGGGGTTCGGCGCCATCTCCGGCTCCAGCCTGGCCACCGTGGCCACCATGGGGCTGGTGGCCCTGCCCGAAATGCGGAAACGAAGTTACTCGCCGGCCCTGGCGACGGGGGCCCTGGCGGCGGGCGGCACCATCGGCTCGCTCACCCCGCCCAGCGCCGCCCTGATCGTCTATGGCATCCTGGCCGAGCAATCGATCGGCCGACTCTTCACCGCCGCCATCATCCCGGCGGTGACCCAGGCCCTGTTCTACATGGCCGTCATCTGGATGCTCTGCAAATGGCGCCCCGCCATGGGTCCCCCCAGCCCCCGGGTCGCCTGGCCCGAACGCATCGCCTCGCTCAAGGGCCTGATCGATGTGGGCCTGCTGGTCCTGCTGGTGATCGGCGGCATCGCGGCCGGCTGGTTCTCCCCCACCGAGGCCGCCAGCATCGGGGCCGTCGGCGCGCTGGCCATCTGCGCCTGGCGCCGCCGCCTGACCCTGCCCGCGCTCTCCAAGGCGGTGGGCGACACCCTGCGCACCACCGGCATGATCTACGCCATCATCATCGCCGCCATCATCTTCTCAACCTTCATCAGCGCCACCGGCTTCGGCGAGCTGATCAGCGGCGCCATCGCCGATGCCGGCCTGTCGAAGCTCGGCGTCATCATCGCCTTCGTCATCCTGCTGCTGGCGCTGGGCATGTTCCTCGATGGCCTGGCCATGATGACCCTGGTCATTCCAATCTTCCTGCCCATCACCCACCAGATGGGCATAGATCCGATCTGGTTCGGCATCCTGATGGTGCGGACCATGGAGATCGGCTTCGTCCACCCGCCGGTGGGGATGAACGTCTACGTCATCCACAACCTGGCCCGCGACATCCCCCTGATGACCATCTTCAAGGGCATCGTGCCCTTCCTGCTGGCCGACCTGGCCCACGTCGCCCTGA
Source organism: Pseudomonadota bacterium (assembly GCA_040388315.1). Lineage (GTDB taxonomy): Bacteria > Pseudomonadota > Alphaproteobacteria > Caulobacterales > Caulobacteraceae > Phenylobacterium. Next base: position 9,126 of record JAZKBZ010000165.1, read on the forward strand.
TCGTGGCGGTTCCGGCCACGGCCCTCTTCCTGCCCCAGCTGCTCGGAGCCTGATGATGGCCGATGTCTTTGCGCCCTTCGCCCAGGCCCTCGCCGACCGCGACGCCGCCGCCCGCGCCCACAAGGCCCGGGGCGGCAAGGTGGTGGGCTGGCTCACCAACACCAGCCCCACCGAACTGATCGCCGCGGCCGGCGCCTTTCCCCTGCAACTGGCGGCCGGCGCGGACGCCACGCCGCTCGCCGACCGCTACATGGAGGACCTGTTCGACCCCATCGTGCGCGCCGTCTTCGAGGGCCTGCTGGCCGGCCGCTATGACTTCGTCGACGCCGTGGTCCTGCCGCGCACCTCGGACTCGGTGCAGCGGCTCTACTACTATCTCTGCGAGGTCCGCCGGATGGGGGAGGCCCGCGTCCCCGAGCCCCTGCTCTTCGACCTGCTGCACACCCCCTGGTACTCCAGCGCCGAGTATAATTTCAGCCGCATGGGCGAGCTGAAGGCCGCCCTGGAGCGGGTCACCGGGACCCCGGTCACGGACGCCAACCTCACCGCCGCCATCGCGGACTCCAACGCCCGCCGCGCGGCGATGCGGAATCTCGTGGCCCTGCGCCGCGAGGGCAGGATCACAGGCGTCCAGGCCAATTCGATTTTCGCCGCCAAGGGCGCCATGGCGGGCGCCGACTTCGACACGGCCCTGGCCCAGGTCCTGGCCAACCCCGGCCCGGTCTCCCAGGCGCCCCGCATCGTCATCGCCGGCAGTCCTCTGGACACGGCCGCCCTGCACGCCCTCGTCGAGGCCGCCGGCGGCCGGGTGGTCGGGGATTTCCACGAGTTCGGCGAGCCGATGATCGGCCCCGATGTCGAGGCCGGCGGCGATCCCCTGCGCGCCCTGATGGCCCACTATCACCGCGACGTGGCCTCCAGCCGCACCTTCCCCCAGTCTCCCAAGCCGCTGGCGGACTTCGCCCGGGCCTGCGGGGCGGCCGGCGTGATCTTCAACTTCTACGCCGAGGAGGAAGCCCTGACCTGGGAGTACCCGGCTCAGCGCCGCGCCCTGGAGGCGCAGGGCACCGCCACCATCTGCTTCGAGGGCCAGCCGCACCATCCCGACGCTGCGTCCCTCGCGCCCGTGCTGGCCAATTTCGTCGGTGGGCTGACGACCCGCGTGCCGGCATGAGCGCGGGCCTGCTCGCCGGCTACCGGGTCCTCGACCTGGGCGGGTCGCTCGGCGCCGCCTGCGGCCGGTTCCTGGCCACCCTGGGGGCCGAGGTGGTAAAGGTGGAGCCTCCCGGCGGCGATCCCGCCCGCACCGACGCCCACGGCCGCGCCGACCCCGCCTGGATCGCGCGCAACCTCGGCAAGCGCTCGGTGGTCCTCGACCTCGACAGCCCCGACCTCAAGGCCCTGGCCGCCAAGGCCGACATCCTGATCGACGCCCTGCCGGCTTCGCGCCGCGCGGCCCTGGGTCTCGACCACGAAACGCTCGCGAAGACCAATCCCGGCCTGATCGGCGTCTCCATCAACCCCTTCGGCTCGGCCGGTCCCTATGCCGACTGGGCGGGCGGCGAGCTGGTCTGCTCGGCGCTCGGCGGGACGCTCGCCGTCACCGGCTATCCCGACCGCGCCCCGGTGAAGGAGGCCGCCGACGCCTGCGTCTTCCACGCCAATGGCTCGGCCGCCGCCGGCGCCCTGTTCGCGCTGGTCGAACGGGCGAGCTCGGGCCTCGGTCAGCACGTCGACGTCTCGGTCCAGGAGGTGGCGGCCAGCCGCAACACCAACGGCGTCCTGGCCTGGCAGTTCGACCGCAAGCTCCTGCCCCGCACCGGAGTCCAGATCGCCTATGGCATGGCCAAGATCCGCTGCGTCTGGCAGCTCGCCGACGGCTACGCTTTCCACAGCCTGGCCTCCGGCCGCGCCGGCGCCGCCCCCAACGCCGCCCTCTGCGCCTGGATGATCGAGGCCGGGTTCGACTGCCCAATGGCTGAGGTCGACTGGCCGACCTACAACCGCTCCACCATTCCCGCCGAGACCCGCGCGGAATGGGAGGCGGCCATGGACGCCTTCTTCCAGACCCGCACCAAGGCTCAGGTCGCCGCCCGGCGCGAGATCAACGCCACCGTCGCCAACGAGCCCGGCGACGTCCTGGCCGACCCCCACCTCCTCGCTCGCCAGCTGTTCGCCCAGGTCGGGGACGTGGTGGCGCCCAAGGCCTTCATCCGGGCCGGAGACCTGTCGGTCGGGACCGCGCCCGCGCTCGGCGAACACACAGCCGAGGTCCTGGCCGAATGGCGGGCCGCGCCGACGGCCGCTCCCGTGACCAAGCCGAGCCACGAGCCGGCCCTGAAGGGCTTGAAGGTGCTCGACTTCTCCTGGGCCTTGGTGGGCTCGGTCACCACCAAGAACCTGGCCGACTACGGGGCCACGGTGATCAAGGTGGAGTCCTCGACGCGCCCCTGCCTGTCGCGCATCGACGTCCAGGTAGCGGCCTCGAAGGCCGGCCAGTTCGACGACAAGCCCTGGTTCATCCACATGAACACCTCCAAGCAGGGCCTGCGGATCAACATGAAGCACCCCCGCTGGCGGGAGGTGATCGACCCCCTGATCGCCTGGGCCGACGTGGTGGTGGAGAACTTCTCGCCGGGCACCATGGCCTCGCTGGGCCTGGACTATGAGACGCTGAAGGCCCGCCGTCCGGACCTGATCATGCTGTCGGGCTCCATCTATGGCCAGACCGGACCGCTGGCCCGCACGCCGGGCGTGGACGGCACCGGGGCGGCGCTTTCGGGGCGCCTCTACATGACCGGCTGGCCCGACCGTCCGCCGGTGACGCCGAGCGCGGTGCCCTATGGCGATCTGCTGCTGCCGCCCTACATGGCCGCCGCCCTGGCCGCGGCCGTCGACCACCGCCGCCGGACGGGGGAGGGCTGTCACATCGATGCGTCGATGTACGAGATCTGCGTCCAGCAGATGGCCGGCGCCATGCTGGAGGCCCAGATCGACGGTCCGCCGCAGCGCACCGGCAACGCCGACCGCACGGTGCTGTTGCAGGGGGTCTATCCCACCGCGGGCGACGACCGCTGGATCGCCATCAGCGCGCAGGACGAGGCCGCCGTCGCAAGGCTTGCGGGCCTGATGGGCGCCGCGCCTACCGACGCCACGATCACCACCTGGACCGCCGGCCAGGACGGCTACGACCTGATGGCCCGGCTCCAGGCCACGGGCGTCGCCGCCGGGGTGGTCCAGACCTGCGCCGACCTGGTGGACCGCGACCCGCAACTGCGGGCCCGGGCCTTCCTCACCCGGCTCGACAATCCGGTCCTGGGCGCCTTCGAGCACCAGGCCCTGCCCTACAAGCTCTCCCGCACGCCGGCCGTCATGACCACGGCGCCGGGTCTGGGCCAGCACAATCAAACCATCTGCCGCGAGCTCATCGGCCTCTCGGCCGAGACCTATGCCGAGCTCGCCGCCGCGCAGCTTTTCGAGTAGCCGCCATGACCGACAAGACCGACGACATGATCCGCCAGACCGGCGAACGCTCCAGCAAGCGGCTGAATTCCACGGCGCTGGCCACCCGGTTCCAGCGGGAGTTCGTCAAGGAGCTGCAGGAGCGGGTCGTCGAGAAGGGCGAGCCCTTCGCCATCGTCCAGGCCGACACCCCGCACGAGATCTTCCACGTGATGGACATCCCCATGGTGACCAACCAGTGGTGGGCGGCCTACATCTCGGCCAAGCAGCTCTCGCCCTATTATTTCGAGGTGATGGAGCGGGAGGGCTTCCCCGCCTCCTCCTGCCGCTACTGCTCCCTGGGCTTGGCCTGCACCTTGGACAACGATCCGGACAAGGCGCCCTGGGGCGGCCTGCCCCGGCCCACCGTCCTGGTGGCCCGGCTCACCTGCGACTGCATCCAGCGGGTCTTCTCGCTCTGGGCCGAGGCCCTGGGGTCGCGCTTCTATCCCCTGGAGGCGCCGGGCTGGGAGCACAAGGACGGCCAGTGGTTCACCAAGGGCAAGCTGGAGTGGGACGAGGTCTATACCGCCCAGCGCATCGACCTGCTGGTGGAGGAGATGAAGGGCCTGATCCGCTTCCTGGAGGCCGAGACCGGGCGCACCTTCGACAACGGCAAGCTGCTGGCCCTGATGCACAGGATCAACGAGCAGGAGGAGCTGATGGAGGAGGCCGCCCAGCTGGCCACCCGCACCATCCCGTGTCCGGTCGGCATCGCCGAGCAGATGCCCAACGCCATGATCCCCCAATGGCACCGCGGCGCCGACTGGGCCGTGGAGCACGCCCGCCTGTTCCGCGACGAGGTGAAGGCCCGGGTCGAGGCCGGCGCCTCGGTGGCCAAGTCCGAGAAGATCCGGCTGATGTGGATCGGAGCCGGCCTCTGGCACGACCCCGGCTTCTACGACGCCCTGGAGGAGCGGCTGGGCGCCGTCTTCGTCTGGTCCATGTACCTGCCCTTCACCGGCGCCAAGTACATCCGCTACAACCTCGACGATCCGCTCCGCGCGCTCGCCAGCCGCATCTGCGGCATGAACGAGGTGCTGCACCTGCCGCCGTGGATGAACGACTGGATGGTGTCGGAGGCCAAGGCCTGCGCCATCGACGCCGCCGTCATCCTGCAGCCCACCACCAACCGGCTGTCGGTTTCGGGCACCAAGTTCACCAAGCTGGCCCTGGAGAAGGCGGGGATACCAGTCTACGAAATGCCCGCCGACATGGTGGACGCCACCGAGTGGAGCCACGAGAGAATGGTTGACGATGTCGCCCGATTCCTCAAGGAACGGACATCCGCCGCGCAGGACTAGCGCTGAAAGTCGACGCCCATGCCCCCAGCTTCCCCCAAGGCCGCGCCGGTCGTCGACCTGCCCGCCGACGTCGACCTGGGCGTGCTCAAGGACGTCATCGGCTTCCGCATCCGGCGCATCCAGAACCACCTGTCGCGCTCCTTCATCGACCGCATCAACCGCAAGGAAGTGCGGCCCGGCGTGTTCAGCGCGCTCGCCCTCATCGCCGCCAATCCGGGCCTGTCCCAGACGACGCTGGCCCGCGAGATCGGCTTCGACAAGGCCACGGTGGTGGCCCTGCTGGACAGCCTGGAACGCCTGGGCTGGGCCGAGCGCCAGCGCTCCACCGAGGACCGCCGCCGCCACTCCCTCTATGTGACGCCCGTGGGGGAGAAGGCGCTGGAGGACCTGCGCGAGGTGGCGGTCATCAACGAGGCCAAGATCCACGTCGCCTTGTCCAAGGACGAACGCGCTCAGCTCTTCGGCCTGCTGGACAAGCTCTACGTCGCCTGCTTCGCCGACGAGGAGATCTAGCTAACCGCCGTCATCCCGGCTCGGCCTGTCGGCCGTCCGGGATGACGAGGTTGGCCTACTCCTTGCTCACCAGCTTGGTGACTTCCTCCACCTGCTCCCGCGTCAGCTTCCAGTCGCCGGCCTTGGCGTTGGCGACGATCTGCTCGACCTTGGTGGCCCCGGCGATCACCGAGCTCACCACCGGGTGACCCAGGATCCAGGCGAAGGCCAGTTCCAGGATCGTGTGGCCGTTGTCCTGCGCCCAGGCGTCCAGCTTCTCGATCCTGTCGAAGTTCTTGTCGTTCAGGGCCGCGGCGCCGCGCGGGCCCCAGGCGGCCAGACGGGTGCCCTCGGGCGGCGCCTCGCCGCG
>JAZKBZ010000165.1:14802-23660 GCA_040388315.1 Pseudomonadota bacterium
ACCCGCCAGCTTTCCATCGGTTCTTCTTCCACCTGTCACCTCTCCTTCGTCTTCGTCGCCTAGAACGGCCTCGGCGGCGGAGAAAGGTTGCTGCGACGAGCTACCGTTAAAAAAGGTATACGGGAGGTCGGCCGCGTCGCCTTGATCTATGTCGATCTCTAATTGCTTATCGATCCAGATTTTTAGAAACGAGTTCATGCCCTCGGGCGGCGCCTCGCCGCGGCTGTACTTGCCCGACAGCAGGCCGGAGGCCAGCGGGAAGAAGGGCAGGAAGCCGAGGCCGAACTTCTCGCAGGCCGGCAGCACCTCGCGCTCCACATTGCGCTCCAGCAGGCTGTAATTGTTCTGTGCCGAGACGAACCGCTCCAGGCCTTGGGTCTTGGAGATCCAGTCCGCGTCGGCGATCTGCCAGCCGGTGAAGTTGGAGTTGCCGAGGTAGAGCACCTTGCCGTCGCGCACCAGGTCGTCCAGGGCCCGCAGGGTCTCCTCGATCGGAGTGTCCGGATCGGCGCGATGCATCTGGTAGAGGTCGATGCGGTCGGTGCCCAGGCGCTTGAGGCTGGCCTCGACAGCGCTCACCACATAGCGGCGCGAGCCCCCCGCGCCCTCGCCCATGGCGAACTTGGTGGCCAGGACCGCCTTGTCGCGCTTGCCCTTCAGGGCCGCCCCCAGGAACTCCTCGGACTTCGCGCCGCCATAGACGTCGGCGGTGTCGAAGAAGGTGATGCCGTTGTCCAGGGCCGCGTCGACGACGACCTGCGTCTCCTCGGCGCTGATCCGCATCCCGAAATTGTTGCAGCCCAGGCCGATGGCGCTGACCTTCAGACCGCTGGTTCCCAATCGCCGCTGTTCCATGTCGCCGCTCCCAAATGCATTTGTTTGAATGCGGGGAACATAGGACCGGATTGCGCGGCCGCGCTAGCTCAGGCGCAGCTGACGACGTCGAGCTGTTCGGCGTCGGTCTCCTCCAGCACGGTCTGGATGGCGATCAGCAGCCGCTCCAGCTCCAGGGGCTTGGGCACCAGGATATCCATGCCCACGGCGGCGTATTCCGCCTGGTGATGGGCCATGGCGTTGGCGGTGAGCGCGATGATCGGGGTGCGGCGGCGGCCCTCGGCCTTCTCCCAGTCGCGGATCAGCCGGGTGGCGGTGGGGCCGTCCATCACCGGCATCTGCACGTCCATGAGGATGGCGTCCCAGTCGCCGCTGGCCGCGGCGGCCACCGCCAGCTCGCCATTGTCGACGCAGGTGACATCGACCCCCACCTGGGCCAGCAGGGTGCGCAGCACCAGCTGGTTCATCGGGTTGTCCTCGGCCGCCAGGATGCGCAGGGCCGAGCCGTCCCGCAGGGGCGGGGCCTCGAAGGCCTCGTCGCGGACGCTGCGGGCCTCGGAGTCCCCCAGCCGGGTCAGGGGCAGGCGCACGGTGAAGACCGAACCCTCCCCCAGGCGGCTGGCGACCTGGATATCGCCCCCCATCAGGGTGGCCAGCTCCCGGCAGATGGCTAGGCCCAGGCCCGAGCCGCCGAAGCGCCGCGTGGTGGAGGCGTCCTCCTGGACGAACTTCTGGAACAGGGCGCCCTGGCGGTCGGGATCTATGCCGGGGCCGGTGTCGGCGACCTGGAACACCAGGTGCGGGCCGGCCACGGAGACGCCGACCCTGACCTCGCCGGCGCCGGTGAACTTCACGGCGTTGGAGACCAGGTTGTAGAGGATCTGGCGCACTCGGGTCGGATCGCCGGCCCAGACACCGCGGGCCTCCGGCGACACCTCGACGGTGAAGCTGAGATCCTTTTCGGTGGCGAGTGTGGTGAAGGTGGCCTGGGCGCTCTGGACCAGGTGCAGGACGTCGAGGCTGGAATCCTCCAGCTCCAGGCGCCCGGCCTCGATGCGCGAGAGGTCCAGCAGGTCGTTGAGCAGGGCCAGCAGGGTCTCGCCGGCCTGGCGGATCACCATCAGCCGGTCGCGCTGCTGCGGCGGCAGGTCGTCGCGGGCCATGGCCTGGGCCATCCCCAGCACCCCGTTCAGCGGCGTGCGAATCTCGTGGCTCATGGTGGCCAGGAAGGCGGACTTGGCCGCGTTGGCCGCGTTGGCCTCGTCGCGGGCGCGCTTGAGGTTGGCGTTGAGCTCCCGCAGCCGGCGCTCGGACCGCTTCAGGTCCTGGACCGACTGGGTGATGACCACGCAGCGCACCGGCCCCTCGCCGGCGAAGCGGGCGGCGGTCATCCGGAACCACTCGCCGCTGGCGCCCTGATAGGTGCGGATGAAGGATGGGGTCTTGCCGGCCAGGACGTTGCGCAGGCCCCGGCTCAGGGTCCTGCCGTGGGCGCCGGGCAGTCGCTCCACCACGCTGAACAGGTTGCGGCCCAGGGCGTAGGTCTCGGTCTTGGTGATCTCGGCGCCCCGGGCCTGGAAGGCCTTGTTGGCGGCGATGATGGCGCCGGTCTCGTCGATGACGGTGAGCATGGCCGCCACCCCGTCGATGACGCCGCGGGCGAAGCGCTCGGACTCCAGCAGCTCGGCGTGGGCCTGGCGCTGGGCGGTGATGTCCTGCATGGCGCCGTGGATGGCCACGCACTTGCCGTCCACCAGCTCGGGCTCGCCGACGATGCGGAGCCACTTTTCCTCGCCGGATGCGGTGAGGACCGGGGAGTCCAGCTCGATGCGCGCCCCGCTCTGCATCGCCGCGCGCAGGTGTTCGCGCACCGCATCCCGCGTCCCCTCCGGATAGATCTCGAGGGAGCCCTGCAGGGTGTCGACCGCGCGGGGCCGGCCCAGCATCTCGCGGACCTCGGGGCTCCAGCGGACTTCGGCGTTGCGCAGGTCCACTTCCCAGCCCCCCAGCTGGCCCAGGTGGCCGGCCGAGCGCAGGGAGGTGGAGGTGGCCTTCAGCCGGGCCTCCAGGTCCTTGGCCGAGGTGACCTCGGTCTGGACCGAGACGAAGCCGTCATGGACGCCGTCGGCGTCGAAGGTCGGGCGGACGTCGAGGTCGATCCAGAAGCGGCGGCCGGCCTTGCCTTGTAGGCGCACCTCGCGGCGGAAGCCCCGGCCCTCGGCGATGGCCTGGCGGATCTCTATCAGGGTCTGGGGCTCGGTGTCGGGGCTTTCCAGCAGGGCGCACGGCGTCATGCCGCGGGCCTCCTCCAGATTGAACCCGGAGATGGTGGTGAAGCCTTCGTTGACCCAGTCGATCTTGCCGCCGCGGTCGAGCAGGATCATGCCGTTGGCGCTGACGCGCGCGATCCTGGCTAGCCGGGTGTCGAGGTCGGCCTGCATTCTGGGGGTGAAATCCTCGAAACCAGCGATCCTTCCCATGCTTAATACTCGCCGCTGGGAATGAACAAAGGGGAAAGTGGGCTGAGAAGCTGGCGGCGGAGCGCGCGCGCGAATCCGCCGCAGGGGGCGCCTGGCCCTGGCCCGCAGCGCCCCTTCGTCAGGCCGGCGGCAGGGCCTGGGGCGTCTCGGCCGTCAGGCTCACCAGGTCGCTCTCGTCCTTCAGCCCCACCCCGGTCAGGCCCAGGCGACGCGCCTCGGCCACGTGCCAGGCCAGCTTGAAGGCGGCTTCCTCGTAGGAGAGGCCGGCCGGGCGAATGTTGGAGATGCAGTTGCGCTCGGCGTCGGTGCGGCCCACCGCCGGGCCATGGGTCAGGTAGATCCCCAGGCTGTCGGGCGCCGACAGGCCCGGCCGCTCCCCCACCAGGACCGCCACCATGGCGGCCCCCAGCACCTGCCCGATCTCGTCGCCGAGGGCCACGCGCGCCTGGGTGGCCACCACGACGGGCCCCAGCCGCCAGCCGGCGCGGGCCACATAGGGGGCGAGCGCGGCTGCCAGGGGCGCGGCGTGGGCGTGGACCGCGGCGCTGGGAAGCCCGTCGGCCACCACCAGGAGCAGGTCGGCGCCCCGAGGTCCTGCGGCCTGAAGCGTCGCGCGGCTCTCCGCCGATAGCCGCCGCCCCAGGTCGGGCCTGCGCAGATAGGTCGCCCGGTCCGGCGCGGCGCTGGCGACCTGGATCGTCGGGTGGCCCAGGGCCTCCAGGCCGCGCGCCACGCCGCCCGCGTCGAAGGGGGCGTGGACGGCGTCGCGGGCCTGGGCGTGGGCGAGCGACAGGGCCAGGACCTCCCGCGTCGGCAGGGCCGAGCCGGCCCGGCCGAGCGCGATCCGCGCCGGGGTCAGGGCCGCCAGGTGGGGCCAGGGATCGGGCAGGCTCACGCCAGGCTCCCGGTCAGCAGGGGATGGCCCGCCGTACGCGGCAGCAGGGCGCCGCCCGTCCCGGTGATCCTCATCTCCCGCAGCCAGGCCTCGAACTCGGGCGCCCGCTTCAGGCCCAGCAGTTCGCGCACATAGAGGGCGTCGTGGAAGGAGGTGGACTGGTAGCCCAGCATCACGTCGTCGCCGCCGGGCACCCCCATGATGAAGGTCACTCCGGCCGTGGCCAGCAGGGTCAGCAGGGTGTCCAGGTCGTCCTGGTCGGCCTGCGCGTGGTTGGTGTGGCAGATGTCGCAGCCCAGCGGCAGGCCCAGCAGCTTGCCGCAGAAATGGTCCTCCAGCCCCGCCCGGATGATCTGCTTGCCGTCATAGAGGTATTCCGGCCCGATGAAGCCGACGACGGTGTTCACCAGCAGGGGCTTGAAGGCGCGGGCGACGGCGTAGGCGCGGGCCTCCAGGGTCTGCTGATCGACCCCGTGGTGGGCGCCCGCCGACAGGGCCGAGCCCTGGCCGGTCTCGAAGTACATGACATTGTCGCCGACCGTCCCGCGTTTGAGGGACAGGGCCGCCTCGCGGCCCTCCTTCAGCAGGGCCAGGTTCACCCCGAAGCTGGTGTTGGCGGCCTGCGTGCCCGCGATGGACTGGAACACCAGGTCCACCGGCGCCCCGCGTTCGATCAGCTCGATGGTCGAGGTGACGTGGGCCAGCACGCAGGACTGGGTGGGGATGGAGAACCGCCCGATCAGCTCGTCCAGCAGCCGCAGCAGCTCGCCGTTGGCCGCCAGGCTGTCGCTGGCCGGATTGACGCCGATCACCGCGTCGCCGCAGCCGTACATCAGGCCGTCCAGCACGCTGGCGGTGATCCCGGCCGGGTCGTCGGTGGGGTGGTTGGGCTGCAGCCGCACGGCCAGGGTCCCGGGCAGGCCGATGGTGTCGCGGAAGGCGGTGGTCACCTTGCACTTCGAGGCCGCCAGGATCAGGTCCTGGTTGCGCATGATCTTGCTCACCGCCGCCGCCATCTCCGGGGTGATCCCGGGCGCGAGCGCCGCCAGAACCTGGATGGTGGTGGTCTCGGCCAGCAGGAAATCGCGGAGCTCCCCCACCGTCAGGGACGCGATCGGGGCGAAGGCCCCGGCGTCATGGCTGTCGCAGATCAGCCGGGTGACCTCGTCGCTCTCATAGGGGACGATCGGCTGGTCCAGCAGGGCGCGCAGGGGCAGGTCGGCCAGGGCCAGCTTGGCCGCCACGTTCTCCTGGGCGCAGGAGGCCGCCAGCCCGGCCAGCGCATCCCCCGAACGCAGGGGCGAGGCCTTGGCCAGCAGATCCTTCAGGTCCGGAAAGGTCCATGTGGTCGCGCCGACCACCTGCCGATAACCCATGTCGCGCCCCGGGTGAGGCGGCGATCATGGCGCCTTCGCGCGCAGCTCCCAACCCCGCTCATCCCGGCGAAGGCCGGGACCCAGGTAAAGCCCACTATGATTTCAGGATGCGCTCACTTGAGCGGCGAAACTCCCCGCCGCCGCAGATGGATCTGGGTCCCGGCTTTCGCCGGGATGAGCGGGTGCTTACAGAGCCCTCGCCAGCCGCAGGGCCTCGGCGTTCTCGGCGCGGGCGCGGCGGTCGTTGATCTCCACGTCGGCGTCGTAGAAGGCCGCGTCGTCGTCCTCGAAGGGCGAGGGGATGGCGTCGGGCAGCAGGTCCATTTCGTTCGGCATCGGACGCTTCTCCAAGGTTAGCGCTCGCCTGTCGCGGGAGTCCTAGAGTGCCGTTCATCTTTCATTAAGGAAAGCTTCATGATGCGCGGGGGCCGGACTCTCACGCACTGTTGACCCCAGCGGCTGCGCGCGAGGCGGGGCGCCGATTCAGTGATCAACGATCAGAAAGCGTATTGGCGCGGCGGCGGAACGGTATTTAGATGAATTCCAACGCCGCGTCGGGGCTGGCGAACGCATTCCTGCAACATGGAGGGCGTTTTCGCCGCCGCGAGAGTAGAGCGTCGCGGGAAGGAAATTGTTTTGCAGCGCACCAGTACCGAGGGGCCTGACTACTTTCACAAGGTCGTCGATTGTCAGTGGGCCTGTCCGGCCCATACGCCTGTCCCCGAATACATTCGCTTGATCGCCGACGGCCGCTACGCCGACGCCTACATGGTCAACTGGCGGTCCAACGTCTTCCCCGGAATCCTCGGCCGCACCTGCGACCGTCCCTGCGAACCGGCCTGCCGCCGCGGACGGGTTGAGGACGAGCCGGTCGCCATCTGCCGGCTGAAGCGGGTGGCCGCCGACAACAAGACCGACATCACCGGCTTCCTGCCCCAGGTCCCGGCGGTCTCCAACGGCAAGACGGTGGCCCTGGTGGGCGCCGGCCCCGCGGCCCTGACGGTGGCGAGAGACCTGGCCCCCCTCGGCTACGCCGTGGTGGTCTTCGACGGCGACGAGAAGGCCGGCGGCATGATCCGCCGCCAGATCCCCCGCTTCCGCCTGCCGGAGGAGGTGATCGACGAGGAGGTGGGCTACATCACCGGCCTGGGCATCGACATGCGCCTGGGCCAGAGGATCGACAGCCTCAAGGGCCTGCTGGCCGACGACTACGACGCCATCTTCGTCGGCACCGGCGCGCCGCGCGGCCGCGACCTGGACCTGCCCGGCCGCAGGGAGGCGGCCGCCAACATCCACATCGGCATCGACTGGCTCTCCAGCGTCGCCTTCGAGCATGTCGACAAGATCGGCAAGCGGGTCATCGTGCTCGGCGGCGGCAACACCGCCATGGACTGCTGCCGCACCTCGCGCCGGCTGGGCGGGGAGGACGTCAAGGTCATCGTCCGCTCCGGCTTCGAGGAGATGAAGGCTTCCCCCTGGGAGAAGGAGGACGCCCTCCACGAGGACATCCCGATCCTCAACTACCTGGTGCCCAAGGAATTCACCCACGAGAACGGCCGCCTCACCGGGGTGCTGTTCGAGAAGGTGACAGCCCAGTTCGACGCGGCCGGCCGCCGCAAGCTGGTCCCCTCCGGCGACCCCGATGAGCATTTCGCCTGCGACGACGTCCTGGTGGCCGTCGGCCAGGAGAACGCCTTCCCCTGGATCGAGCGCGACCTCGGCCTCGACTTCGACGACTGGGGCATGCCCAAGGTCGACGAGGTCACCTTCCAGTCCACCCTGCCCAAGGTCTTCTTCGGCGGCGATTCCGCCTTCGGGCCGAAGAACATCATCTGGGCCGTGGCCCACGGCCACGACGCAGCCATCTCCATCGACCGGTTCTGCCAGGGCCAGGACGTCGCCGATCGCCCGCCGCCGGGAACCTCGATGGTCAGCCAGAAGATGGGCATCCATGAGTGGAGCTACGACAACGACGTCTCCAACGACCAGCGCCACCGGGTCCCCCTGCGGGAAAAGGGCGAGGCCCTGCGGAACGTCAAGCTGGAGGTGGAGCTGGGCTTTGATCTCCAGCTCGGCCTGGCCGAGGCCCAGCGCTGCCTGAACTGCGACGTCCAGACGGTGTTCTCCGAGCCCATCTGCATCGAGTGCGACGCCTGCGTCGACATCTGCCCGGTGGACGCCATCACCTTCACGGCCAATGGCGACGAGGGCGATGTGCGGATGCGCCTGAGCGCCCCGGCCCTCAACCTGACCCAGGACCTCTATGTCTCCGGTGAGCTGAAGACCGGCCGCATCATGGTCAAGGACGAGGATGTCTGCCTGCACTGCGGCCTCTGCGCCGAACGCTGTCCCACCGGCGCCTGGGACATGCAGCAGTTCACCCTCGAGATGACCCACGCGGGAGACCACCCATGCGCCCGCTAGAGGCCGTCAACGACTTCGTCGTCAAGTTCGCCAACGTCAACGGTTCGGGCTCGGCCAGCGCCAACGCCATGTTCGCCAAGTCCTTCCTGCGGATGGGCGTGCCGGTGGCGGCCCGCAACATCTTCCCCTCCAACATCCAGGGCCTGCCCACCTGGTACGAGGTCCGCGTCACCGAGGCCGGCCACCTGGGCCGCCGCGGCGGGGTCGACCTGATGGTGGCCATGAACCCCCAGACCTGGGACCGTGACCTGGCCGAGATCGAGCCCGGCGGCTACCTGTTCTACGACTCCACCAAGCCCCTGCCGCCGTCGAAATTCCGCCAGGACATCACCGTCGTCGGCGTGCCCCTGACGCGGATGTGCAACGAGGCCTATTCGGTCCCGCGCGAGCGCCAGCTGTTCAAGAACACCATCTATGTCGGGGCCCTGGCCGCCCTGATGGACATCGAGATCGGCGTCATCGAACAGCTCCTGGCCGAGCAGTTCGCCGGCAAGGAGCGGCTGATCTCGGCCAATGTCGCGGCCCTGCGCATGGGGGCCGACTATGTCAGCGCCAACCTGCCCAAGCTCGGCCTGCGGGCCCGGCGCGCCGACAAGGTGGGCGACCGCATCTATGTCGAGGGCAACATGGCCGCGGGCCTGGGCGCCGTCTATGGCGGGGCCACGGTCTGCGCCTGGTACCCCATCACGCCGTCCACCTCACTGGCCGAGGCCTTCACCGACTTCTGCGCCGACTACCGCACCGATCCCAAGACCGGCAAGGCCCGCTACGCCATCGTCCAGGCCGAGGACGAGATCGCCTCCATCGGCATGGTGGTGGGCGCCGGCTGGAACGGCGCGCGCGCCTTCA
>JAZKBZ010000166.1:0-10276 GCA_040388315.1 Pseudomonadota bacterium
TCCCAGCGCCCGGGACGTCTGGCGGGGCGGCCTCCACAGCCGCCAATGACCGCGCTCTGGCGATAGCGTAACGACCCGCCGGGTGATCGGCGGAGCTTGCTTCGCGAACAAAACTGACTATGATCATAAATGACGACTCTCATCGCGCGTTGCGGCGCAGGCGACGAGGTTCGATGGAAACCATATCCCGCAACGTCGGGGCAGGAGGAAATCATGACGGCGCGGACAGGCCAGGAGTACCTCGCGGGGCTGCGGGACGACCGGACGGTGTGGCTCGGCGGCGGAAAGGTCGATGTCCTGACACACCCGGCCTTCGCCGGGTCGCTGAAGGGTATGGCGGGCTATTTCGACTGGCAGCACGCCCACGCCGATGAATCCCTGGTTCCCGATCCGGAGACCGGCAAGCCGATGAACGCCAGTCTGATCGTTCCGAAGAGCGCGGACGACCTGCGTCGGCGGCACGCCGCGTTCGACCGCTTCGCGCGCTACTCGAACGGCATGTTGGGGCGCACGCCCGACTATGTGAACGTCACCCTGGCGGGCTTCGTCGCCCGCAGCGACATCTTCACCGCCAAGGGGGACACGATCTTCGCCGACCGGATACGGCGCTTCTATCGCGAGGTGGTCGAGAACGACCTCTCCATGACCCACACGATCATCCACCCGGTGGTCGACAAGGCCCTGCCGGACCTGGAAGGCGTGAATGGCCAGCTCGCCCTGCGGGTGGTGCGGCGGACCAAGGACAGCATCGTCGTCCGCGGGGCCAAGATCCTGGCGACCCTGGGCCCGTTCGCCGACGAACTGTTCGTCTATCCCGGCCAGCCCCAGCCGCCCAACGCCGATCCGGCCACCCTGCTGGCCTTCTCCATCCCCATGGGTGCGAAGGGTTTGCACACCCTCTGTCGCGACCACTACGGCGTCGCCGCGAGCGTCGGCGACCGGCCATTCTCGAGTCGGTTCGACGAACAGGACGCCTTCATGATCTTCGACGACGTCGAGATTCCGCTGGAGCGCGTGTTCATCGACGGCGACATCGACGTCTATAACGGGCTGATGCGAGGCGGCTGGGCCGCCAACATCATGCAGCAGACCTGCATCCGGGCCGCGGTGAAGCTGGAGTTCGCCTACGAGCTCTGCACGCGGATGGCGCAGGCGACCAATTCCGACAAGCGGCCGGACACCGCCGCCATGCTGGGCGAGCTGTGGGGCTATTCCTGCCTGACCCGTTCGGCCATCAAGGCCGCCGAGGCCGATGCGCGCGACTGGGGGAACGGCGCCTTCTTCCCCGACGATCGCCCGTTCCGCGCTGTTCGGGCGAACATGCCGGGCTGGATGGTGCGCGCCAACGAGATCATCAAGACGATCGGCTCACACAATCTGCTGGCGACGCCATCCCTCGAGGCCCTCGACAATCCCGAGATCGGGCCGCTGATCGAGGCCTTCATGCCCGGCGCCAACGGCATGAGCGCCCGCGAGCGCGCCAAGCTGTTCCGCACGGCCTGGGACTTCGCCGGCTCGGCCCTGGGCGCCCGGGTCGAGCTCTACGAGCGCTTCTACCTGGCCAGCGCCCCGCGCAACTTCGCCCTGGACCACATGTTCGCCCAGATGGAGCGCCCCTGGACCCAGGTGCCCGACATGTTCGCGGCCGCCGGGGTGGATTAGCCTCGCCGTGGCGGCGGCTAGCGCAGGCCGTCGATGGTGATGGCCAGCTGCCGCCGCAGGCGGTCGAGGAGTTGCTGCCTCGACCACAGGCCCCGCAACCATTCCAGCAGGTCCATGAAGTAGTTGGAGAACAGGATCTCGGCCACCAGCCGGGGGTCGAACTCGGCCCGCAGGCTTCCGGACGCCTTGGCCGCCGTCAGCAGCCGGCCGAGCTCGGCGAAGATGGCCTCCATCAGCTCGCCGATGTCCCCCAGCCGGTCGTCGTTGGTGGGGAACATGATCTCCTTCAGCAGGATCTTGGCCAGGTCCCGGTCGCGCTCGTGATGGCTCAACATCGCGGCGAAGACCTGCATCAGCTGTTCGAGCAGCGGGTCGTCCGGGCGCAGCCGGCTGAAGGCGGCCATGGCCGTCTCCAGCATCTCGTCCTTGAAGACCATGACCAGCAGGTCTTCCTTCGAGCGCGCATAGAGGAACAGGGTGCCGGTCCCGATGTCGGCCGCCTCGGCGATCTCCAGGGTCGTGGTCTGAGCGAAGCCCTTCTCCTCGAACAGACGCCGCGCGGCCGCGACGATGCGGGCCCGCTTCTCCTGCTTGTTCCGCTCGCGACGGCCGGGGGCCGGCCCCCGGTCGCCGACGGTCCGCGCGATCATCGCCTTGCTCTGCGCCCTGCGCCCGTCGCTCACCTTCACCTGCCTCCTGAACCGCACCCGGCGCCTCAACCCATTTGGGCCGCGCCCGCCAATGTCAATGCGCACGCCGGCCGCCGCGGCGGTTTCCGCGAATTCGGTTGACGCCGCCCTGCGCTGATATAAACTGACTATAGTCATAAATGAAGACCGTCAGTGTCCTCCGCCGAACAGCCCCCCACCAGGGCGGGCCCGGCGGACCTGATGACGGCGCGCGACCGCGGGGTCGCCAGAGGAGGACGTGACGTGGCGGACAACAGAGCGACCGTGGCCGGGGTTGAGGTGTCGACCGATCACTGGATCGACGGGCGCCGCGTGTCGTCGTCGGAACGCTTCGAGGACCTTTCCCCGGTCGACGGCTCCCACCTCGCCAACGTCGCCGCCGGCGGCAAGGCCGAGGTGGACCAGGCCGTGGACGCCGCCCGACGCGCCTTTCCCGCCTGGGCCGCCCTGGGACCGGAGGGCCGCCTGCCGATCCTGAAGGCCTTCGCCGAGGGGTTGCGGGCCCGGGCCAAGGACCTCGCCGCGGTGGAGACCATGGACAATGGCTCGCTGCTGGCCGGCAACCTGCACCGGGTGGTTCCCCGGGCGGCCCAGAACATCGAATTCTTCGCCGACTGGGCCCTGACCCTGCAGGGCCACGTCATCGAGTCCGCGGAGGCCCTCAACCACGTCCGCTACGATCCCGCCGGGGTGGCCGCGCTGATCACCCCCTGGAACGCACCGCTGATGCTGACCACCTGGAAGGTGGGCCCGGCCCTGGCGGCGGGAGACACGGTGGTGGTCAAGCCGCCCGAATGGGCGCCGCTCACCTGCTCGCTGATGGCCGATATCGCCCATGCCGCGGGCCTGCCGCCCGGCGTCCTCAACGTCGTCCAGGGGATCGGGGAGACCGCCGGCGACGCCCTGGTCAATCATTCCGACCTGGACCGGATCAGCTTCACGGGCTCCACCGACACCGCCAAGCTGATCGGCCAGGCCGCCGCCCGCTCCATCACCCCGATGAGCGCCGAGCTGGGGGGCAAGAGCCCCTTCATCGTCTGCGCCGACGCCGATCTCGACGCCGCCGCCCAGAAGGTGGCCGGGCAGTACATGAACGCCGGCCAGGTCTGCCTGGCCGGGACACGGGTCTTCGTCGAGGCGTCCATCGAGACCGTGTTCCTGGCCAAGGTGCGCGACGCGGCCGCCCACATGGTGGTGGGCGATCCCCGCGACCCGGCGACCCGGGTCGGTCCGCTGATCACCCAGGAGCATTTCGACCGGGTGGCCGGCTTCGTCGAGCGGGCCAAGGCCGCCGGCGCCGAGGCGATCTGGGGCGGCTCGCCGGCCAATTTCGGGGCGCTCTATTTCCAGCCCACCCTGTTCGCCAAGGTCGACCCGAACTCGGAGATCGCCCAGCGCGAGGTCTTCGGTCCGGTCCTGACCTGGCAGACCTTCGAGAGCGACGACGAGGTGATCGCCGCGGCCAACAGCACGCGCTACGGCCTGGCCGGGGTGCTGTTCAGCCGCAACGAAGCCCGCGCCATGCGGATCGCCTCCCAGGTCGTGGCGGGCACGCTTTGGGTGAACTGCTTCTTCGTGCGGGATCTGGCGGCGCCCTTCGGCGGCAGCCGCGAGTCCGGGATCGGCCGCGAGGGCGGATCCTGGAGCTTCGATTTCTACGCCGACATCAAGAACATCTCGGTCCGCAAGGGATCGTTCGGCCAGACGGGAGGGTGACATGACCCAGGTGACGGAACTCGGCTATCTGACCCTCGGGGTCAGCGACATCGAGGCGTGGAAGACCTTCGCGGGCGAGGTGCTCGGACTGGAGGTGGTGGCTGGCGACGACCCCGCGACCTGCTTCCTTCGCATGGACTACTGGCGCCATCGGATCACCCTGGTCCAGGACGGCAGCGACGACCTGAAGGTGTCGGGCCTGCGGGTCGCGGGCCCCGACGAATTCCACGAGATGGCCGCGAAGCTGAGGGCGGCCGGCGTCGAGGTCGCGATCGGAACGGAGGCGCAGGCCGAGGCCCGCCACGTCCTGGAGGTCATGATGCTCACCGACCCCAACGGCCACGCCCTGGAGATCTTCCACGGACCGCACATGCAGTTCGACAGGCCCTTCCACCCGGGGCGGCGGATGCACGGGCGCTTCAAGACCGGCGGCGGCGGGCTGGGCCACATCATGCAGTCCCAGACCGCGGGCTTCGAGAAGGTCTACGCCTTCTACCGGCTGCTCGGGATGCGGGGCGGCGTGGAATACAAGCTGAACGTGCCGGGCCTGCCGCAGCCCATTCCGCTGATGTTCCTGCACTGCAACGAGCGGCAGCACACCTTCGCCTTCAGCGGCCCTGGCGAGAAGCGCATCAACCACATGATGTTCGAGGTGGAGAACATGGCCGATGTCGGCCTGGCCCACGACCTGGTGCGCCAGGCGGGCCTGCCGATCATCATCGAGCCCGGCAGCCACGCCAACGATCAGATGTTCTCGTTCTACTTCAAGAACCCGTCGGGCCACATGAACGAGATCGGATGGGGCGGCCGCGCCGCGCTGGGCCAGTCGGAATACCACCAGAGCGACGCCTTCGGCCACGCCCCCGTCCCTGGCTCGATGAAGGGCTTCATGGTCCCGGCCTGACGCGCCGCCTTCCCAGACCCCACAGCCCAGCAACAGGAAAGACCAAGCCCATGTCCGTGCTCGATGGACCGCGGGAGGAATGGCGCCGCATCCTCCACGAAGGAACACCCCAATGGGTGAAGCTGGAGGACGATCGCCTGCGGCTCGGCGACGGCCGGACCGTCGTGGAGGCCGAGGCGACCTACCTGCCGCCTTGCGACCCCACCAAGATCATCTGCATCCACCTGAACTACGACTCGCGGCGCGTGGAGTTCAAAGCGCCGCCCCTGGTCAATCCCACCTACTTCCAGAAGCCGCTCACCACCCTGAACGCCCACCGGGGCGGCCTCCACCGGCCGGCCGACTGCAAGTACCTGAACTATGAGGGGGAGATCGCCGCCATCGTCGGCAAGCCGATGCGCAATGTGGCGCGCGAGGATGTCTGGGACCACCTGGCGGGCTTCGCCCCGGCCAATGACGTCGGCGCCCAGGACTTCCGCGACACCGACGCGGGCTCGATGCTTCGGGTGAAGGGCCAGGACGGCTTCTGTCCGGTCGGGCCCGGCATCGTCCGCGGCGTCGACATCCGCGAGCAGAGCGTGCGGACCTATATCAACGGCAAGGTGGTCCAGGACGGTCCGGTCAGCGACATGACCTTCCCCATCGACTTCATCTTCGCCGACCTGTCGCGCCACATCACCTTCCTGCCGGGCGACATCGTGCTCACCGGGACGCCGGCCAATTCCCGGCCGATGAACATCGGCGATGTGGTGGAGGTGGAGGTCACGGGCCTGGGTCGCCTGACCAACACGGTCATCGAGATTCCCGCGCCGCGGCACAAGGTGGGTCACCAGCCGACCGACACCGACGTGGTCCGCCGCGTCGCCCTCGGCCAGTTCTAGGCGGCGCCCGGATGTCCTCCTTGAAAGCCCGCCTAGCGGCCGGCGAGGCCCTGCTGGGCGCCTGGTGCATGATCCCGGGCGCCCTGACCGCCGAGGCGCTGGGGCGGGCCGGCTTCGACTGGGTGCTGATCGACCTGCAGCACGGCGGCATGGACTACGAGACCGCCGTGGAGATGATCCGCGCCGTGGACCTCGCCGGGGCGACGCCGATCGTCCGGGCGCCCTGGAACGATCCGGGCATCATCGGGCGGCTGC
The DNA here is from genome assembly GCA_040388315.1 of Pseudomonadota bacterium. Classification (GTDB taxonomy): domain Bacteria; phylum Pseudomonadota; class Alphaproteobacteria; order Caulobacterales; family Caulobacteraceae; genus Phenylobacterium. Next base: position 6,108 of record JAZKBZ010000166.1, read on the forward strand.
TGGACGCCGGGGCCCTGGGGGTGGTCATCCCGATGATTCAGACCGCCGAAGATGCGCGGCGGGCGGTGGAGGCCTGCCTCTATCCGCCGGCCGGGCGCCGCAGCTTCGGACCGGTGCGGGTCGGTCTGCGCGACGGCCCGGGCTATTTCGCGCAGGCCAACCAACGCGTCCTGGTGATTCCGATGATCGAGACCGCCGAAGCCCTGGCCGAGGTGGAGGCGATCGCGCGCACGCCCGGGGTCGACGCCCTCTTCGTGGGTCCCTTCGACCTGTCGATCGCCCTGGGTCTCCCCCCGGGGGACAATGACGGCCAGCCGGCGTTTGATGCGGCCATCGCCAGGGTCGGCGCGGCCGCCCGTAGCGCCGGCGTCGCCACCGCGGTGCTCTCGAACGCCGGCGTGGCGCCCTTGAGGCTCAAGCAGGGGTTCCAGCTGGTGTCGGTGGTGACCGACCTCTCGACGCTCGCCACGGCGGCCCGAACCGACCTGCAGGCCGTCCGCCAGGCCCTCAAGGACGGAGCCGCCCATGCTTGACGACCTCACCCGCGCGCGGATCGTCGAGGACCTGGAGGGGGTCTACCGGACACGCAAGCCCCTGCCGCTGCTAACCAGAACCCATCCCGGCATCGAGGTCGAGGACGCCTACCGGATCCAGGAGGCCTTCGTCGCGCGCCGCCTGGCCGGCGGCGCCCGGATCAAGGGCTACAAGGTCGGCCTGACCTCCAAGCCGATGCAGGAGATGGCGGGCTCCGACGAGCCCGACTTCAGCGCCATGACGGATGATCTGTTCATCCCGGAATCGACGCCGATCCCCGCCGCCCGCTTCTTCGATCCGATGATCGAGATCGAGATCGCATTCGTCATGAAGAAGGCCCTCAAGGGCCCCGGCGTCCTGCCCATGGACGTGATCCGGGCGACGGATTTCGTGGTTCCCGCCATCGAAATCGTCGACTTCCGGGTGGCCCGGGCCCCGGGCATGAACATCATCGACACGGTGGCGGACCTTGCGGCCTGCGGAGGCGTGGTCCTGGGCGCCAATCCGCGCCGTCTGGACGCCATCGACATCCGCCGCGTGCACGGAACGATCCTGCGCAACGGCGAGCTGCAACAGGCCGGGGAGGCGTCCGCCGTGCTCGGCAATCCGGTGACGTCCGTGGCCTGGCTCGCCAACAAGCTGGGAGAGTTCGGGGTCGCCTTCGAACCCGGACAGGTGATCCTCACGGGCTCCTTCGTGCGCGCCTTCCCGGTCAAGGCCGGGGACGAAATCCTCTGCCAGTTCGATCAAGGCCTCGGCGACGTCGCCACCTCGTTCCTATGAGACCCGAGGAAGCGGAAGGCCTGACCATGGAGGCGCCCAGCGGGGCCGCTCGCCCCTATATCGTCGGCATCGGCGGCACGACCAAACCGGGGTCCTCCACGGAGCAGGCCCTGGCGCTCGCGCTCAAGTCCGCGGCGGCCGACGGCTGTGAAACCCGGCTCTTCGGGGGTGAATTCCTCGCCACCCTTCCTCACTACGACCCTTCGGTCGAAACCCGCACGCCCCAGGAACTCGCCTTCGTGGCCGCGGTCCGCAGGGCCGACGGACTTATCCTGGCGACGCCCGCCTATCATGCCGGCGTCTCGGGCCTGGTGAAGAACGCCCTGGACCTGATGCAGGACACGGCCGCGGATGCGCGGCCCTATCTGGATGGACGAGCTGTCGGTCTTCTGGTCACAGCCTATGGATGGCAGGCGACCGGTGCGACCCTTGGATCCCTGCGCAGTATTGTCCACGCCCTGCGGGGCTGGCCGACGCCCTTCGGCGTGACCCTCAATACCGGCTCGGGATCCCCGTTCGCCCCCGACGGGACCTGCGCCGAGGCCCGCGTCCAGGAGCAGTTGTCGACCCTTGCGCGTCAGGTCGTGGGCTTCGTCCGCCAGGTGGGTTTGCGGCAAGCCTGACGGGCCGGCCTTGCGCCGACGCCGGGTTCCGGCCGATGGTGAGGGATCGGATGGGGGAGAACATCATGCGGCTCGTCGGCCCGGGTCTCTGCGCGCTGGCCCTGCTCAGCGGCTGCGGCGCGCAAGCGCCCGCCGCCAAGGCCCCGCCGGCGCCCGCCGCGCCGGTCTCGGCCCTGCGCAATGCGCCGGAATTCGCCGGCTGCGCCTGGCAGGAGGTCAAGGGCGCCCGCCTGGCGATGCAGGCCTTCGCCTGCGGTCCCGACCACGGCGGGGTCCACATCGAGGCCGACGACAGCCTGCCCGGCTTCCGGCTGGTCTATGCCGGCGGCGAGAGCCGGATGGTGGTCCGCACCTTTGACAAGGCGGCCGCCGCGCCGCTGGAGGCCATCCTGCCCGCCGTGCGCGCCGCCTCGCCCGGCCCGTTCACCGCCGCCTGCGCCTTCGCGCCGGCCCAGGGCTATGACGCCAAGGGCAAGGACCGCTTCGTGTTCGAACCCACCGGCGCCGACAAGGCGGCCTGGGAGAAGAGCCAGGCCAGCGACGCGCCCATGGATCCGCCCTGCGGCCCGCTGGGGGTCTCCATCGCCGGCGACCGCTATTTCACCGTGCTGGCCGACCATCCGCAGGTCGTCGTCTATGCCGACATGGGCAGCGAGATTCAGATCTTCGACCCGGAAACCCTGCGGGTGGTGGGCGCGCCTTGATCTTCTAGGCGGGGGTCGAGACGCGGGGGGCCGAGCGGCGGACCTTGGGGGCTATGGCCTCGACGTCCAGGCCGGTCTGCCGGGCGGCGCGGATCAGCTGCAGGAAGCGCTGCACGATGATCTGGCTGCCCTGGACGACCTCGGGCGCCTGCTGGCGGCTCATGGCCGACAGGTAGCCGCCGCGCACCCGGTCGGCCCAGCCCAGGGCCTGGTGGCGGGTGATCCGCCGACGGACAGTTTCGTGCGGCAGGCCCAGGCGCTCGGCCAGTTCGGTGATGGTGGCCGGCCGGCGAAGCGCGTCGGGGGGCGGGCTGTCGGACCAGGCATAGGTCCCCGCCAGCTCGGGGTCGTAGGTGATGGCCTCGGCGTTGGCGACCACCAGGGCCGAGAAGATCACCGCGTCCAGCATCGAGCCGTAAGGCTCCACGCCGGCCTCCAGCACCCGCAGGATGAAGTCGTCCAGCAGGTCGGAAAGCCGGGCGGCCAGGGCGTCGTCCTCGATCGAAGAGCCGAGCGGGCCGGTATCGAACTCGAAGTTCAGGCCCTTGAGGTCGGCCACCAGGGCGCGCAGGGCGGCTAGGCGTCCTCGGGCCCGCCCGACACGGGGCTGGGTGGGAGCATCGGAGATCCGCACCCCGGATTCGCCGGCCCGAGCGAGCAGGCCCGCGGCCTCCAGGGCGCCCACCTGACGGCGGGTGGTCTCATAGGCCAGGTCCAGGGACTGGGCGATGGCGCGAACGCTGATCGCGCCAGGGGCGCCGGCCCCGCCGCGCTGCGAGGCCTGGGCGACGGCCAGGTGGATCGCCGCGCGGGTGATGCTGCCCTCGTGGGTCAGGATGAGGCTGCGGCACTCGTCCAGCAGGAACTCCAGCACGCAGCGCAGGATCAGCCGGTTGCGCCGGTTGTTGGCCGAATCGGACACATGAATCATGGCCAGCCTCCCCCAAGGCTTGGCCAGAACAACCGGGAAAGCGCGGCGCGGCAAGGCCGCGAACAATGATTTACAAAGCCGCCCGCGTGCGCCGCGCCTAGGGCCCGGGCAGGCGGGTGATCATCGGCGCCTCTGGATCGGTCGGCGGCGCGGCGGCGGGGGGCGGCGCGGGCGCAGGCGCAGGAGCCTGCGGCACGGCCAGGGGCGCGGGCGCGATGGGCGCCGGGCTCGTGGTCGCCGCCGGGGGCTGCTGGGTCGCCGGACGCGCCGCCGGACGGGAGGTCGCCTTGGGCGCGGCGGGCGCGGGCCGAGCGGGCGGCGCTTCCAGGACCGGCGCGGGCGGGGGCGCGCGCTCCGCCGACGCGGCGACGGCCGCGACGGGCGGCGGGGCGGGCGGCGCGGCCACGGGTTCGGGCGTCTTGGGGGCCAGCAGCAGGGCGGCGATCATGGCGGCGGCCGCGAGCAGGACGCCGCCGCCCGCGATCAGCGGAATGCGTGACCCGCCGGCTTGGGCGCCGGAGGCCTGGCTGGTTCGGGCCAGGACGGAGTCGCTCACCAGGGTCCTATCGGGCGCCGGCGGCTCGACCGGTGGCG
>JAZKBZ010000167.1:0-6031 GCA_040388315.1 Pseudomonadota bacterium
GGCCTCCGGAGCGGCGGCTTCCGGCGCGGGCGCGGCGGCCTCGGCGGCGGGCGGCGCGGCGTCTTGAGCGAAGGCGGGCAGCGCCAGCGGCGCCCCGGCCAGGGTGGCGGCGAGCATCAGGCCCGCCAGCCGCTTCATTCCGAATGTTCTCATGTCTATCCCCTTGTCCCGATGAGTTCGCGCCGCGCTCTAGAGCGCCGCAGTGCCGGACTCGCCGGTCCGAATGCGAACCGCGTCCTCGACATTGAGGACGAAGATCTTCCCGTCGCCGATCTTGCCCGTGGCGGCCGCGGCCGTGATGGCCTCGACGGCCTTGGCCGCGGCGCTGTCGTCGACGACAGCTTCCAGCTTCACCTTGGGAACGAAGTTCACCTGGTACTCAGCGCCCCGGTAGATCTCCGTCTGCCCCTTCTGCCGGCCGTAGCCCTTAACTTCCGAAACCGTCAGCCCCTCGACGCCGGCGGCCACGAGCGCTTCGCGCACGTCGTCCAGCTTGAAGGGTTTGACGATCGCCATGATCAGTTTCATCCGTTCGCTCCTGCGCAGCCTCTAAGCTCGGCACGCCCGTGGTGAATTCCCGCCCGTCGCGAGTTCAGCCCCCCCGACGGCAAGGCGACGCTACCGAGACGCGGCCGTCCCGCAGGGCGCGCGGTAACTTCTGATCAAGGAAAAGACTAAAGGCGCCCAAGAATTGAGCAGGTAGGGGCGGTCGCGCTCAAAATCCGCGCATAACCTGCCTCCAGAATGGTCGCAAAGGACGCGGCGGCGCCGGCGAGGTCACCGCCAGGCGGGGCTGGTCTGGGTGTTCACGACCCCGTGATCGAGGGCAACCACTGGCTGCGCCGTGCGCTGTCAGCCCGACAGGCCGAGCTTTCGAAGCGCCGGCCGGAGGGGGCTCCATTCAACCCCGTCATGAGGACCGTATGACCCTGAAAACCATTCTGACCGCGACCGCCGCCCTGGCCCTGATCGCCGGCGCCGCCCAGGCTCAGACCCCCGCCGCCAAGACTCCGCCCGCCGCGAGCCCTGCGGCCGAGGCTCCCCCCGCCCCGACCGCGGCGGCCAAGGTCACCGCCGCGGGCGACATCGTCGCCACCGCCCAGGCCTCGGGCCAGTTCAAGACCTTCCTGAAGGCCGCCGAGGCCACCAACCTTACCGGTCTGCTGAAGACGACGCCCAACCTGACGGTGTTCGCCCCCACGGACGCGGCCTTCGCGGCCCTGCCGGCCGGCGAGCTGGACAAGCTGATGCTGCCCGAGAACAAGGCCCAGCTGCAGAAGGTGCTGATCTATCACGTGATCAACGCCAAGGTGCCGTCGTCGGAGTTCAAGGGTGCAACCCGCAAGGCCGCCACCGTGGCCGGTCCTTCCGTCGAGTTGCAGGGCGGGGCGACGCTGAAGGTCAACGACGCCGACATCGTCCAGGCCGACGTCATGGCCTCCAACGGCATCCTCCACGTGGTGGACAAGGTGCTGCTGCCGCCGGGCGCCATGGCCGCGGCCGCCAGCGCCCAGCCCGCCTCGGCCACCGTCGGGACGCCGACCACGGCGCCCGCGACCCAGGTCATGCCGAAACCGCAACAGAAATAGTCGGGGCTGCCCGGCGGCCCCCGGCCGCCGGGATTCCTAGGAACCACCAGGAGCAATGACCATGACCCTCAAGCACCTTCTCGCCGCCGCCGCCGCCACCGCCCTGATGACGGGCGCGGCCCAGGCCCAGACCATGAGCCCGCCGGCCGACGCCCAGACGCCGATGACCCAGCCGATGATGACGCCGAGCGGCGATCCGGTGACCACCGAGACCACCACCTCGACCACTACCTCGGCGGACGGCTCCACCTCCACCAGCGTCACCACCCCGGTGGCCACCACCGGCGCCGTCACCGACACCTCGGCCACGCTCACCACCACCACGGTGACCAATGGCCCGGTGGCCGACACCCCGGAGAACCGGGCCCTCTACAAGCCCCTGTCCAACGCCGGTCGGCGTTCGGCTCCCAAGGGTAACTAAAGACAGCCCTACGTGGGTTGAAGCCAAGGTCGGCGGGCCCTATGGTCCGCCGACTTTTTTTGCGCCTGCGAAACAGCCCCCATGCCCGCCGACAAGCCGCTTTCATTTCAGGGCCTTATCCTGAAATTGCACGACTATTGGAGCCGTCAGGGCTGCGTGATTCTGCAGCCGCACGACGTTGAGGTCGGCGCGGGCACCCTGCATCCGGCCACGGTCCTGCGCGCCCTGGGCCCCAAGTCGTGGCGGGCGGCCTATGTCCAGCCCTCGCGCCGGCCCGGCGACGGCCGCTATGGCGAGAACCCCAACCGACTGCAGCACTACTACCAGTACCAGGTGATCCTGAAGCCGAACCCCGACAACCTGCAGGACCTCTACCTGGGCAGCCTGGAGGCCATCGGCCTCGACACCCGCCTGCACGACATCCGCTTCGTCGAGGACGACTGGGAGAACCCCACCGTCGGGGCCTGGGGCCTGGGCTGGGAGGTCTGGTGCGACGGCATGGAGGTCAGCCAGTACACCTACATGCAGCAGGTCGGCGGCCTGGACGTCTTCCCGGTGGCCGGCGAGCTGACCTACGGCCTGGAGCGCCTGGCCATGTACATCCAGGGCGTGGACCACTTCACCCAGCTGGCCTTCAACGATCCCGACGGCCCCGAGCCCAAGACCTATGGCGATGTCTTCCTGGAGAACGAGCGCCAGCACTCCGAAGCCAATTTCCACGGCTATGACGTGGAGACCCTCAAGCGTCAGTTCGAGGACATGGAGATCCAGGTCCCGCGCCTGCTGGCCATGACCGGGCCCCAGGGCCAGGCCATCGTCCTGCCGGCCTACGACCACGTGCTGAAGGCCAGCCACCTGTTCAACCTGATGGACGCGCGCGGCGCCATCGCCGTAGCAGAGCGGCAGAGCTATATCGGCCGCATCCGCGACCTGACCAAGATGTGCGCCGTGGCCTGGGTGAAGAACGAGGGGGGCGAAAGCCCGCCGCAGACAGAGCAGGGCGCGAAGTAGGACCATGCCCCAGCTTCTGATCGAACTGTTCTCCGAAGAGATTCCCGCGCGCATGCAGGCCCAGGCCGCGCGCGATTTCGAGCGCATGGCCCGCGAGCACCTGGCCTCCGAGGGGCTGATCCCCGAGGCGATGAAGAGCTTCGGCGGCCCGCGCCGCCTGACCCTGGTGGCCGAAGGGCTGCCGGCGACACAAGGCGACCGCCACGAGGATCGCAAGGGCCCCCGGGTCGGCGCGCCTGACCAGGCCATGGACGGCTTCCTGCGCTCCACGGGCCTCACCCGCGAACAATTGGTGGAGAAGGACGGCGTCTGGTTCGCCCACATCCATCGCCAGGGCCGCCCGACACCGGAGATCATCGCCGAGATGGTCGAGAAGATCGTCCGCGACTTCCCCTGGCCGAAATCCATGACCTGGGGCCGCGGGACCCTGCGCTGGGTCCGTCCGCTCAAGCGCATCGTCTGCGTGTTTGGGGGCGAGATCGTGCCCTTCGCCATCGACGGCATCGAGAGCGGCAATGTCACCGAGGGCCACCGCTTCATGGGGTCGGGCCAGCCCTTCAAGGTCCGCGACTTCGACGAATACGCCGAGAAGCTCGCCAAGCACTTCGTGATCCTCGATCCCGAGGAGCGGCGCGACCGCATCATGGACGGCGCCCGCACCCTCTGCTTCGCCCGCAACCTCGACCTGGTGGACGACGAGGGCCTGCTGGACGAGGTCGCGGGCTTGGCCGAATGGCCCTCGCCCGTGCTCGGCGACATGGACCCGGCCTTCCTGGACTTGCCGCCGGAGGTGATCCGCACCTCCATGCGCACCCACCAGAAGTATTTCGCGGTCCGCGACGAGGCCACCGGCAAGCTGGCGCCCCACTTCCTCACCGTGGCCAATATCGAGGCCGCCGACGGGGGCAAGGTGATCGCCGCCGGCAACGCCAAGGTGCTGTCTGCCCGCCTCTCCGACGCCCGCTTCTTCTGGGACGAGGACCGCAAGACCAGGCTGGAAGACCGCTTGGAGAAGCTGAAGGGCGTCACCTTCCACGCCAAGCTGGGCAGCCTCTATGAGCGGGTCGAGCGGCTGGAGATCCTGGCTGGCGCCATCGCCCCGCGGGTCGGCGCCGACATCCCCAAGGCGGTCCTGGCCGCGCGCCTATCCAAGGCCGACCTCGGCACGGGCATGGTCGGCGAGTTCCCCGAGCTGCAGGGCCTGATGGGCGGCTACTACGCGCGCGAGGAGAAGATCAGCGCCGTCGTCGCCGACGCCATCCGCGATCACTACCGCCCGGTGGGCGCCAATGACGAGGCGCCCGACACCCCCGTCACCATGGCCGTGGCGCTCGCCGAAAAGCTCGACACGCTCACGGCCTTCTTCGCCATCAACGAGAAGCCCACCGGCTCGCGCGACCCCTACGCCTTGCGCCGCGCCGCGCTGGGCGTCATCCGCATTCTGCTGGGCTCGGAGGCCCGCGCGCCGATCCGCGAGCTGGTGGCCGACTGGTACCGCTCCCTGCGCTGCTTCGTCGATCCGGGCCGCGCCCTCTACGTCTCCACCAAGCGCACCACCGGCTATCTCGGCCCCCTGTCGCGCAGTCCCTCGGAGGTCTTCGAGACCTATGTCGAGGAGTTCGAGGCCGCCCTGCTGGAGGGCAAGCCCTATGTGGTGGCCACGCAGGAGGACTTCGACATCCGCTTCGACCGCACGGCCGCGGCCGGCGAGGCGCCCGAGGGCGAGGTCATCTATGAATTCCGCCCCTATAGCGTGGTGGCCGACGAGGTCATGGCCTTCTTCGCCGACCGCCTGAAGGTGGTGCTACGCGACCAGGGCAAGCGCCACGACCTGGTGGATGCGGTCTTCGCGCTCGGCGACGACGACCTGGTGCGCATTGTCGCCCGGGTCGAGGCCCTGGACGGATTCCTGACCACAGAGGACGGCAAGAACCTGCTGGCGGGCGAGAAGCGCGCCGGCAATATCCTCAAGGCCGAGGAAAAGAAGGGGCCGCTTCCGGTCGGACCGGCGGTCGGCATGGCGGGCGCGCCGCCCGAGGAGAGCGCCCTGATCGGGGCGATTTCCCTTGCGGAACCCGCTGTGGCGCGTGCATTGCAGCAGGAAGATTTTGCAGGTGCGATGCGTGCCCTGTCGGGACTGCGCGCCCCCGTGGACGCCTTCTTCGAGAAGGTATTGGTGAACTCTGAAGTCGCGACGGAACGTGAGAACCGCCTGCGGCTTTTGGCGCAGGTGCGTGACGCCATGGGGCGCGTCGCGGACTTTTCTCTGGTGACGGGTTAGGAGACTCAAGGATGTCGACCGATACGCTGACGAAGTCGCGCTGGGTCTATTCCTTTGGCGGAGGCGGGGCCGACGGCGACGCCTCCATGAAGAACCTGCTGGGCGGGAAGGGGGCCAATCTCGCCGAGATGTCCTCCCTGGGCCTGCCGGTGCCGCCGGGCTTCACCATCACCACCGAGGCCTGCGTCCACTACTATTCCAACGACAAGCGCTATCCCGACGGCCTGAAGGAACAGGTGGCCGCGGGCCTGGCCAAGGTCGAGGTCCTCACCGGCAAGGTGTTCGGCGACGCCGCCAACCCGCTGCTGGTCTCGGTGCGCTCCGGCGCCCGGGCCTCGATGCCGGGCATGATGGATACCGTCCTCAACCTGGGCCTCAACGACCAGACGGTGGAGGGCCTGGCCAAGCTGGCCGGCGACCGCCGCTTCGCCTTCGATAGCTATCGCCGCTTCATCCAGATGTATTCGGCCGTGGTGCTGGACCTGGACCACCACATGTTCGAGGACATCCTCGACGAGCATAAGGAGCGGCTCGACGTCCACGTCGACACCGCCCTTCGCGCCGAGGACTGGGAGAAGGTGGTCAGCGCCTACAAGGCCGCCGTCGAGCGCGAGCTGGGCCATCCCTTCCCGCAGGATCCCGAGGCCCAGCTCTGGGGCGCGGTCAGCGCGGTGTTCGCCAGCTGGATGAACGACCGGGCCAAGTTCTATCGCCGCATGCACGACATCC
>JAZKBZ010000168.1:0-37953 GCA_040388315.1 Pseudomonadota bacterium
TGCAGATGGACATCAAGATCGCCGGCATCACCGAAGCGATCATGAAGCAGGCCCTGGAGCAGGCGAAGGGTGGCCGCAAGCACATCCTGGCCGAGATGGCCAAGGCCATGGAAGCCCCGCGTCAGGAACTCGGCGAGTTCGCCCCGAAGATCGAGACCATGAAGGTCCCGGTCGACAAGATCCGCGAAGTGATCGGGTCGGGCGGCAAGGTCATCCGCGAGATCGTGGAAAAGACCGGCGCCAAGGTGGACATCGAGGACGACGGCACCATCAAGGTGTCGGCCTCCGACCAGTCCAAGATCGACGCCGCCAAGGAGTGGATCAAGTCCATCGCCTCGGAGCCCGAACTGAACGCCATCTACACCGGCAAGGTCGTGAAGATCGTCGACTTCGGCGCCTTCGTGAACTTCTTCGGCGCCAAGGACGGCCTGGTCCACGTCTCGCAGATTTCCAACGAGCGCGTCGCCAAGGTCTCCGACGTCCTGGTCGAGGGCCAGACCGTGAAGGTCAAGCTCCTGGGCTTCGACGATCGCGGCAAGACCCGCCTGTCGATGAAGGTCGTCGACCAGGAAACCGGCGAAGACCTCTCGGCCAAGCAGGGCGAAGACGCGTAAGCGCCTTCATCTCAGCGACATCGAAGGGGCGGCCGCAGCGATGCGGTCGCCCTTTTTCTTTGGGCGATGGGCGCAGGCGGCCAAAGGTCAGCGCCTCCTCTCCCACTTGTGGGAGAGGGTAGGGTGAGGGCTCTTTCTGAATCTCAGCTGCTGCTCCGAGGCCGCGACGCGCAGCCCAGCTGCGCGCCCCCTCACCCTACCCTCTCCCCCTGAACGGGGAGAGGAGTGAAAGCCTTCAACGCAGTGGTTGACGGGCCGGTCGGATTGAATCCCGATGCTGCTGAGTTGGGAGATGAGCGTCGTGACTTCGCAGCTGTTCCAGCGTTTGGCGCGCCATAGTTTCATCGCCCTTGGCTTGGGTCTTGCCCTGGGCCTGCTGGCTTCCGGCTATTTCGTCTATGCCGTCTACAATCACGACCCGAACGCTGATCACATGGCGCGTATCGGGGATACGCCGGTCTGGTATTGGCTTGGTCGGCTTGTGCTCAGCGCCACTCTGGAGATCGCAGTTCCATTCGTAGCGATCTATGGCGTCGTGTTCGCGATCGCCTTGTGGCTGCGCTCGAAGCGCTGATCCCCAAAAGCGAAAGGCCCGCCGGGGGGTGGCGGGCCTTCGTTTCAATCCCGGACTTGAGGACTGAAGCCTAGCTGCGCAGCTTGCGCAGCAGCTGGTCGAGATCCCGCGCCAGGACCGGATCGTCGGCCTTCAGGGCCTCGATGCGGCGCACGGCGTGCAGGACGGTGGTGTGGTCGCGGCCGCCGAAGCGTCTGCCGATGTCGGGCAGGGAGCGGGTGGTGATCTGCTTGGCGATCCACATGGCCGCCTGGCGGGGCCGGGCGACGGCGCGGGCCCGGCGCTCGGAGATCATGTCGGCCTGCTTGAGGCCGTAGTGCTCGGCCACGGCCTTCTGGATCTGGTCCACCGTCACCCGTTTCTCGGTGCAGGACAGGTGCGGCCGCAGGATGGCCTGGGCCTCGTCCAGGGAGAGCTTGGCGATCTCGCCGCCCACCCGGGCCACCAGGGTGTTGAGCGCCCCCTCCAGCTCGCGCACGCTGTCGGTGAAGCGGTCGGCGAGGAACTGCAGCACCTCGGACTTGGCCGAGGGGATGAAGCGGCCCTGGCCGGCCAGGGTGGCCAGCTTCCGCTCCAGTATGCCCAGACGCAGGGTGCGGTCGGCGGGCTCGATGCCGCAGACCAGGCCGGCCTGCAGGTGGCTGCGCAGGCGCGGCTCCATCTCCGACAGCTCGGCGGGCGAGCGGTCGGCGGTCATCACCACCCGGCGGCCATCCTCGATGAGGGCCATCAGGGTGTGGAACAGCTCCTCCTGGGTGGAGGTCTTGCCGGCCACGAACTGGACGTCGTCGATCAGCAGCAGGTCGGCGTTGCGCAGCTCTTCCTTGAAGGCCGCGGTCTGGCAGTCCTGGACCGCCTTGACGAAGGTGGAGGTGAAGCGCTCGGCGGTCAGATAGACCACCCGCTTGCCCGGCGCCGTCCGCATGGCCTCCCAGGCCATGGCGTTGAGCAGGTGGGTCTTCCCGAAGCCGTAGGGGCCGTGGAAGAGCACGGGATTGAAGTGGCCGTCGGCCCAGGAGGCCACCCGGCGGGCGACCGCGAAGGCGAACTCGTTGGCGGGGCCGGCGACGAAGGTCTCGAAGGAGAAGCGGTCCTGCAGGCCCTGCTGGCGCGCCGCCTTGGGTTGGGTGATGTCGACCTCGATCTCGATGACGCCGGTGTCCGCATCCCGGACCGCGACAGCGGCGGCCGGGGCCACGACGGCCACCATGGGCGCGGCGGGGCCGGCCTGGTCGAATTCCATGCGGGACTTCAGGTCGAGGGGACGGCCCATGGGGTCGTTCTGCGCCCACAGCTCGCCGATCCGGCGCCAGGCGTGCCGACGAATCCAGTCGCGCGCCACGCCGGTGGCGGCCACCAGGCAGACTTCTCCCCCGCGCTCGCGCAGGGCCGCCTGGCCCAGCCACGAGCCGAACGTGGCTTCACCCAACTCGCGCTTCAGCGCCTGGCACGTCTTGGTCCAGACAGCGCCCGCCGGCGTTTCCGCCATGTTGCCCGCTATGCCCCCGGTCGTCATCGTCATCACCAACCATCACCTGCCCGTCCGATCGAAGCCCCGCGCCCCACCGGATCTTTGTTGAATAAACACAAGTTCTTAGCCGGCGAGAAGATAGACTCCTCCCGCCGCTTTTTTCATCCGAGATAGGATGGAAGAACGCGCTTAAGACCTCGAACACTAGTCAGGGCGACCGGGGGGTCAACGCAGATTCTTCGCCCGTCCAGTCGATATTTTCGTTGACTCAAATCGACCCCTCGCGCGGCAAGGGAATCCCGAAATCGACCTTCCGTTAACTGAGAACATTCGTCGCAGGCTTGACCGTAAAATGCTGCGGCGCACGAAAACACCCGCGGGTCTTTCGACCCGCGGGTGCGTCAAAATAGTCAGTTATTTCAGAAGGATAGCCGCCGAGCTAGGCGCTCGGCGCCGCAACCTCAGGCAGCGGCCATCTTCTTGAGCTGGGCCGCCAGGCGGGAGACTTTGCGCGACCCGGTGTTCTTATGAACAACACCCTTGGTGACCGCCCGCATCAGTTCCGACTGGGCCTCGACGAAGGCGGCCTTGGCGGCGGCTGCGTCGCCCGACGTCAGGGCCTCTTCGAACTTGCGAAGATAGGTCCGCACGCGCGAGCGGCGGGCTTTGTTGACTTCGGTGCGGCGTTCGATCTTGCGAACGGCCTTCTTGGCGCCAGGCGTATTGGCCATGCTTTAGCTCTCAAAACGGCTCGCGCCCGAACCTGCGCTCGGGCGGGTAAATTGGAGGCGCGGATATACGGGAAGGCGTCCTGCGGGTCAATGCGGCTCGGACGCTATTCGCAAGCTTCGGCAAATCGGCGCCAGGCGGGGTGGGCGGCCACGAGATCGGCCATCTGCTGATAGCCCGCCGCGCCGGGGTGGGCGCCGTCCCAGGCGGCGGCCTCCGCTTGCCACAGGCCGCCGGCCACCAGGGGCTGGAAGACGTCGATGAAGGGCGCCTGCAGCCGCCCGCACAGGGCCAGCAGGGCCGCATTGAGGCTCTCGACCCTAGCGCAGACCCCAGGGTCCTCCACAGGCGGCGGACCCACCATCAGAACCGGCGCCAGGGCTCTGGCCTCAGTCAGCACGGCGCGCGCGGTCTTCAGGGTCTCGGCGGTCGCCACCCGGGGCGCGCCGTCCTCCAGGTGGCAGTCGTTGACGCCGAAGGAGAAGACGATCCGCATGGGTTCGTGGTCCACCATTCGGGGCCGGGTCTCGGCGTCCCAGCGCGCGGCGATGTCGGCGGAGGTCTCCCGCCGCACCCCAAGGTTATAGAGGGTGATCTCGCGCCGCCCGGCGATCGTCCGGCCGATCCAGCCCAGATGTTCCGGATCCCCGGCGCCGGCCACCATGGAATCCCCGAACGCGATCAGCCGCACGGATCAGGACCCTTTGAAGTCGGGCTTCCGCTTCTCGACGAAGGCGGCCATGCCCTCCTTCTGGTCCTGGAAGGCGAAGAGGGAGTGGAACAGCCGCCGCTCCAGGGCCACGCCGGTGGCCAGCGTCGTCTCGTAGGCCGCCTCCACCAGCTCCTTGTTCATCATCACGGCGAGAGGAGACTGGCCGGCGATCTTGGCCGCGGCGGCCATGGCCTCCTCGATCAGCTTGTCGGGGGCTGTCACGCGGGAGACCAGGCCCGAGCGCTCGGCCTCGGCGGCGTCCATCATCCGGGCCGTCAGGATCATGTCCATGGCCTTGGACTTGCCCACGAAGCGGGTCAGGCGCTGGGTGCCGCCGATGCCCGGCGCGACGCCGAGGTTGATCTCCGGCTGGCCGAACTTGGCGGTCTCGGCGGCGATGATGAAGTCGCACAGCATGGCCAGCTCGCAGCCGCCGCCCAGGGCGTAGCCGGCCACGGCGGCGATCACCGGCTTGCGGAACTGCTCCATCCGCCGGGCGAAGGCGCCGAAGAAGTCCGCAGTGAACATCTGGGCATAGGTCTTGTCGGCCATCTCCTTGATGTCGGCGCCGGCGGCGAAGGCCCGCTCCGAGCCGGTCAGGACCAGGCAGCGGACCCCGTCATCGGCCTCGGCGGCGTCCAGGGCGGCCGACAGCTCCGACAGCAGCTGGGTGTTCAGGGCGTTCAGCGCCTCGGGCCGGTTGAGCCGGATCAGGGTCACGGCGTCGGTGGTCTCGACGATCAGGGTCTCATAGGCCATGGCCGGCTCCTTGGAAGGTGTAGAGAGCCCGATTACGGCCCCTCGACCGAATAGCCAAGCGCCCGCAGTCGGGCCGGCACCCCGTCGGCGGTGAGCAGGTGGCCCACCCCCACCACCACCACCGTGCGGCCGGCGCCCTTCAGCCGCCCGTCCAGCACCTGGGTCCAGGCGGCGTTGCGCGCGCTCACCAGCCGCTCATAGAGCACCGGGGAGGCGTGGCGCAGGGGATCGAGCGCGTCGCGCTCCAGGGCGGCGGTGTCGGCGGCCATCCAGGCGGCCACCAGCCGGTCATAGGCGTCGGGATCCTTGTCCATCTGGTCCAGGCTCTCTTCCAGGGAGGCCACCTGGGCCGGGACCGGGGCCTCGTCGAACAGGGCGATCTGCTGGGCGGCGGTCTCGAAGGCCCGGCGCTGGGCGCTGGCGGGCGCGCTGGCGGCGATGGCCTTCTCCACCCCGGAGTCGGTGTCGGCGCCGGCGGCGCGGAATTCGGCGCCGGCCAGGGCCACCTCGGCGAACCAGGGCTCCAGGCGGTCGAGGAAGCCCGGGGTCAGGCCGTATTTCTGGCTGGCCTTGGCGAGCGCGCTCGCCCCGGTGGGCGACAGCAGGCCGCTGAGGGACCTGTCGGGGGGCAGGACGCCCTTGGAGGCCGCCAGGCCGGCGATCTCGGCCTCGGTGGCCGGCCCCATGGGCAGTTCGAACCAGAGGTCGTCGGCCTTGGCCAGGGCCGCCTCCAGCGCCGGAGGCCGCCAGTCCAGCCCCGGCGGCAGGACATGGACCGAGCCGAAGATCACCAGCTCGGAATCGGCGTCGCGCACGGTCCAGACCGGCGGCTTGGCCAGGGCGGGTCCGGCGATCAGGAACGCCGCCAGGGCGAACGGGCCAAGCTTGAACATGGGGGTGTATCTAGCGGGCTTGGCGGCGAAGTGAAATGGCATGCCGGGCGACCAACTCTCCGCTCGTCCCGGCGAAGGCCGGAATCCAGGTGAAACCCACTTCGATCTCAGAACGGGCCGAAGTGCGGACCGCGGATCGACTCCGGACCTTCGAGATGAATCTGGGGCCCGGCCTTCGCCGGGAGGAGCGGGGACTATTTCTGGCAAACCGGGCAGAAGAAGGTCGATCGCCCCGCCTGGACCTCGCGGGCGATGACGCCCGCGCAGCCGTCATTGAGGCAGGGTTGGGCCTCGCGGCCATAGGCGCGGAAGCGGTGCTGGAAATAGCCGAGCGCCCCATTGGCGCTGGCGTAGTCGCGCAGGGTCGAGCCCCCCGCCGCGATGGCCTCCTCCAACACCTCTCGGATGATGGCCACCAGGCCCGGCAGCGCCTTGGCCGGAATGGCGCCGGCCGGCTTGAAGGGGGAGATGCGCGCCCGGTTCAGGGCCTCGCAGACATATATATTGCCCAGGCCCGCCACCACGCGCTGGTCCAGCAGCAGGGTCTTGGGCCCCTGCTTGCGGCCCGCGAAGGCGGCTTTCAGGCTCTGCGCGTTGAAATCGGCGGACAGGGGCTCGGGGCCGAGGCCGGCGAACCAGGGATGCTCCTCGAGCTTCGCCGTCTCGATCAGCGCCATGTAGCCGAATCGTCGGGGGTCATAATAGGTGACCCGGCCCCCGGCCTCGGTGTCGAACACCACGTGGGCGTGCTTGGGGTCGGGGTCGGCGGCATAGACGAACTCGCCGGGCCGCACCGTCCCCTCGGGGCGCGCGATCTCGAAGCGACCGCTCATGCCCAGATGCATCACCAGGGTCTCGCCGCGGTCCAGCACCCCCATCAGGTACTTGGCGCGGCGCTCCAGGCGCTGGATCGTCGCCCCGGCCAGGCGCTGGACGAAACCCTCGGGGAAGGGGAAGCGCAGGTCGGGGCGGCGAGCCTCCACGCGGGAGAGCCTCTGGCCCTCCAGCACGGGCGCCAGGCCGCGGCGGACGGTCTCGACCTCGGGAAGTTCGGGCATGGCCTGGAGTGGCATGGGTCGGGCCCGGGCTCAAGCCGGCGGCGAGGCTGGCGCGGCCGGCCCTCGCGGTCTAAGACCGCTCATCATGACAGGACCCGCCGCCACCTTCGGATTCCGCGACGTGGACCCCGCCGAGAAGCCGAGCCTCGTGCGCGGCGTCTTCGACCGGGTCGCCGGCCGCTACGACCTGATGAACGACCTGATGAGCGCCGGGGTGCACCGGCTCTGGAAGGACGCCACCGCCGCGCGGCTGAACCCGCAGCCGGGCGAGGTCATCATCGACTGCGCCGGGGGCACCGGCGACATGGCCCGCCGCTTCGCCAAGATGGCCCGGGCCGCCCAGCTGCGCCGGGGCGGGGACGACGCGGCCATCCATATCATCGACTACAACGCCGAGATGATCGCCGCCGGGCGCGAGCGGGGCGGGGAGCCGGAGATCACCTGGACCGTCGGCGACGCCCAGCGCCTGCCCCTGCCCGACGCCAGCGCCAACGCCTATGTCATCTCCTTCGGCATCCGCAATGTCACCGACATCTCCCAGGCCCTGCGCGAGGCCCGCCGGGTGCTGAAGCCGGGCGGCCGGTTCCTGTGCCTGGAGTTCTCGCGGCCGGCCACCGAGGCCCTGCGGAAGGCCTATGACGCCTATTCCTTCAAGGTGATCCCGGCCATCGGCGAGTTGGTGGCCAAGGATCGCGCCTCCTACCAGTACCTGGTGGAGAGCATCCGCCGGTTCCCCGACCAGAGGACCTTCGTCGACCTGATCACCAAGGCGGGCTTCGGCAAGGCCGGCTACACCAACTTCACTGGGGGCGTCGCGGCCCTGCACCACGGTTGGGCTGTCTGATCGGTGGGGAGCTTGTCGGCCTATGGTCGGTTGGTGGGGGCGGGCCTGCTGCTGGCGCGCAATGACGCCCTGCTGCCTCGCGAACTGGACGGTCTCTACCCGCCGGGCCTGAAAGTCCTCGCCAATCTGTCGCGTATGGCGGCTGGACCATCCTCCAGGGTCGGCCGGCCCGGCGAACGGCTGGCCCGGTCCCTCGAGCAGCTGGGTCCGGTGGCGATCAAGCTGGGACAACTCCTCTCCACCCGGGCCGACATCTTCGGCGAGACCTTCGCGCTCGATCTCGCCCGCCTGAAGGACAAGCTCGATCCCTTCCCCACCGACCAGGCCCGCCGCGAGGTGGAGCTGACCCTGGGCCGCACGGTGGAGAGCCTGTTCGCCACCTTCGGTCGCCCGGTCGCCGCCGCCTCCCTGGCCCAGGCCCATGAGGCCACGCTACGGGACGGCCGCCGGGTGGCGGTGAAGGTCCTGCGCCCCGGGGTCGCCCTGCGTGTGGCCCAGGACGC
Organism: Pseudomonadota bacterium; assembly: GCA_040388315.1. GTDB lineage: Bacteria > Pseudomonadota > Alphaproteobacteria > Caulobacterales > Caulobacteraceae > Phenylobacterium. Next base: position 8,158 of record JAZKBZ010000168.1, read on the forward strand.
CGAGGCCATGGCCCTGGCCGGCGCCCTGGTGGAGCGCTGGAGCTTCGCGGCCCGGCGGCTGGCGCCCCGGGCCCTGGCGGCCACCGTGATCCGCGCCACCGAGTTGGAGCTGGACCTGCGCCTGGAGGCCGCCGGCGCCGACGAACTGGCCCAGGTCATGGCCCGCGACGGCTACATGTCGACCCCCAGGATCGTCTGGGAGGGCGTGGGCAAGAGGGTGCTGACCCAGGAATGGGCGGCCGGGACCCCGCTCTCCGATCCCGCGGCCCTCGACCTGCCCGGCCTCGACCGCCAGGCCCTGGCCGACAACCTGATCCGCGCCTTCCTGGCCCAGGCCCTCGACCACGGCGTCTTCCACGCCGACCTGCACGAGGGGAACCTGTTCGTCGCCGCGCCGGACCGGGTCGTGGCCGTCGACTTCGGCATCATCGGCCGCCTGGGGGCGCCGGAGCGGCGCTACCTGGCCGAAATCCTCTGGGGCTTCCTGGAGAAGGACTACGACCGGGTGGCCCAGGTCCATTTCGAGGCGGGCTATGTCCCGGCCGGCCACAGCCCCGCGGCCTTCGCCCAGGCCCTGCGGGCGGTGGGCGAGCAGGTGTTCGGCCGCCCGGCCAACGAGATATCCATGAGCCGGGTGCTGATCCAGTTGTTCGAGATCACCGCCCTGTTCGACATGCGCCTGCGCCCGGAGCTGGTGCTGCTGCAGAAGACCATGATGACCGTCGAGGGGGTGGCTCGGCGCATCTGCCCCGACCACGACATCTGGGCCGCCGCCGATCCGGTGGTGCGCCGCTGGATGCTCCGGGAGCTGTCGCCGGCCGCCAAGGCCAAGCGCTTCGCCGAGGAGGGGTTGAGCGCCCTGCGCAATCTGGGCCGCCTTCTGGAGAGCCCGCCCCAGCCCGCCGTGGCGGTTGTGGAGACCGAGGAGGCCCACCCCGCCCGCTGGTTCGCCATCGGGGCCCTGGTGGCGACGGTGGTCTTCTGGCTGGCGAGCCGGCTGCCTAGCTAAGCTTCGTCCGCGCCCCCCATTCGGCGGCGGTCAGCTCCTCGACATCCCCGTCCCCGAACAGGGTGATCCGGCCCGGACGGAAGACCGCCGTCTTCCCGATGCTGGGCATGTCGGCCACCTCCACCCGGGCCCGCTCCCCGGCGGTAAGATAGAGCAGGTCGACGGTCCCGGTGTTGACGAAGGCGTGCGCCACCCCGTCGGTGGGGAAGCCCACGAAGTCGCCGACCCCCACCTCATGGGCCACACCGTCCAGCACCACCTGGCCCGAGCCATCCAGGATGAAGATGAACTCCTCCTCCACGGAATGGGCGTGGGCGATGAAGCTCTCCTTGCCGGGGGGCAGGCGCACCAGGTTGGTGAGCACCCGGCGCATCCCGGTCTGGTCCCCCAGCCGGGCCATCTTCATCTCCGAGGCGGGATTGAAGGGATGGCGGCCAGCCGGAAGCTGGGACCAGTCGATCTGGCCGGTGCGGACGATGTGTTTGGGGTCAGCCATCGTCGCTGTCCCTGTCCTTGCGGGCCGCCGTCTGGCGCCTGGCCTCGCGGGCCTTCTGCTCGTCCCAATAGGCGGCGCCCTCGTCGGGCTTGAACAGGGTGCGCGGCGCGCCCTCCTTGTTGGCCACGGCGAAGACATTGCCCTTGGGGTCGTAGAACAGGGTGTCGCCATTGGCCCGCTTGAGGGTCTGGGTGCCGGCTGGCGGATGGTCGACGAAGGCGTGGGCCTTGCGGACGAAGGCGTCGAGGTCCTTGGCGCCGAAGTCCTCGCCATTGCGCTCGAAGCTCTTGGCGGCGTTTTCCTGGGCGCTGCCCTTGCGGCTGGAGGACCACATGGGCTTGCCGTCCACCTGGGGCACGGCCTCGTCGCGGCGGTCGGCGCTGACCGTCGTGCTCGCGTCACGCCCACTGTCGGAAGCGGAGGACGACGACGCCGAAGGATTGTCGGAGGACTTGCTCGCCACCGCCGAGGGCCGCTCGCAGGCGGCCAGAAGAAGGAGCGCGGCGCCCGCGCTCAACCACACCTTGAACCCAGCCATCGTGTTCTCTCCCTGCACGGCCAAGCGAAGCTGGAACAAATTAAGAACAGATCGGCGGGTTTGTCCAGCGCCCGCGTTTGGCCTATGACCGGGGACCAACACCTGGAGGGCGCGAAGCCTTGTCGGAAAAGCGGATTCTCCTGATCGTGGGCGGCGGGATCGCGGCCTATAAGAGCCTCGAACTGGTGCGGCTGCTGCGCAAGGCCGGCATCGCGGTGCGCCCGATCCTGACGGCCGCCGGCGCGCAGTTCGTCACCCCGCTCAGCCTCTCGGCCCTGTGCGAGGACAGGGTCTATTCCGAACTCTTCTCCCTCGATGACGAGGCCGAGATGGGTCACATCCAGCTGTCGCGGTCCGCCGACCTGGTGGTGGTGGCTCCGGCCACCGCCGACCTGATGGCCAAGGCGGCGAACGGCCTGGCGAACGACCTGGCGTCCACCACCCTGCTGGCCACCGACAAGCCGGTGCTGATGGTCCCGGCCATGAACGTGCGGATGTGGAACCACCCGGCCACCCAACGCAACCTGGCGACCCTGCGCGCCGACGGGGTCAGCTTCGTGGGGCCCGACGACGGGGCCATGGCCTGCGGCGAGTTCGGGCCGGGGCGCCTGGCCGAGCCCGCAGAAATTTTCACCGCTGTCATGGCCGCATTGCAGGGCCCCCCGGCCAAGCCGCTGGCGGGCAAGCGCGCCATCGTCACCGCCGGGCCCACCGCCGAGCCCATCGACCCGGTGCGGGTGCTCACCAACCGCTCCAGCGGCAAGCAGGGGTTCGCGATCGCGGCCGCGCTCGCCGAGCTGGGCGCCCAGGTGACCCTGGTGGCCGGCCCGGTGGCGCTGGCCACCCCGCCCGGCGTCACCCGGGTGGATGTGGAGACGGCGCGCGAGATGCTGGCGGCCTGCGAGGCCGCCCTGCCCGCCGAGATCGCCGTCTGCGTGGCCGCGGTCTCCGACTGGCGACCGGAGGCGCAGGCCGACACGAAGATGAAGAAGGGCGCTGACGGTCCGCCGGCCCTGAAGCTGGTGGAAAACCCCGACATCCTGGCGACGCTCGCCAACGGCTTCCGCCGCCCCAAGCTGGTGGTGGGCTTCGCCGCCGAGACCCACGACGTGGAGACCTACGCCCAGGCCAAGCTGGCCAAGAAGGGCTGCGACTGGATCGTGGCCAACGACGTCAGCATCGCGGGCACCATGGGGGGCGACGACAACGCGGTGGCTATCGTCACCGCCCAGGGAATCGAGCGATGGGAGCGAACCGCCAAGTCCGACGTCGCCCGCAAGCTGGCGGCCCGCATGGCCGAGGAGCTGTCGTGAACCTGCCCATCAAGCGCCTGCCGCATAATTCCGACCTGCCCCTGCCGGCCTATGAGACCGCCGACTCCGCCGGCATGGACCTGCGCGCGGCCGTCCCCGAGGACGCGCCCCTGGTGATCCGGCCGGGCGACAGGTTCGCCGTCCCCACCGGGTTGTCGATGGCGATCCCCCGCGGCTTCGAAGGCCAGGTGCGGCCGCGCTCGGGCCTGGCGTTGAAGTCCGGGATCACCTGCCTGAACACGCCCGGCACCGTGGATTCCGACTATCGCGGCGAGGTGAAGGTCATCCTGATCAACCTGGGCGCAGAAGATTTCACCGTTCGCAGGGGCGACCGCATCGCCCAGATGGTGATCGCTCCGGTGATCCAGGCGTCGGTGGCGGAGGTGGCCGACCTCGACGAGACGGCGCGCGGGGCCGGCGGGTTCGGCTCGACCGGGGCGGCCTGATATCGCCGACTGAGAAGCTCTCGAAACCGTGGCCATCGGTTGCAGGGCGAGCGAACGAATCCATACTTTGCAAGCCGCCCACGGAATCGGGCTAAAAGTGCCGAATGGGATACTGGGCGACGGTCCATCGGCGTGCACTTCGCGAGACGCTGGAGATGGTGAGGCTGGAGCACCCAGGTCGGGCGGCGCTCACCTTGGCCCTACTGCTTGGCCCCGCCGTCATTGCGTATTTCTCCCTTGCTGACGCTCAGGCTTGGAGCCGGGCAATAGCCGGGTTAAGCGCGCTTTTGGCGGCGGGTCTGGCTGTCTATCTGCTCAAGCTGGTCGCGGTTCCTGCCGCCATGTCGAAAGATGCGGAAACTGCGCGACTCGTCCTGGTCGGCAAGCTGGCGTCCTACGACACTCCTGACGATGACGCGTCCCTGCGCCAAGGCCTATCCTATATCCTGCATCGCGACTGGAACCGCCCTCTTTGGGAAAGTGACGCTGCCCTTCCGCGCATCGGCGAGGCGTTGGAAACGGTGAGGAAGTTGGCGGCCAGGGAGCGCATCATCATCTGGGGTCAGACGGCAAACTACACTGTCCATCAGCAGGTGCCGCCCCACTTCTGGGTCGAGCGTGGGATTGACCTTCTCTCCGTGACCGAAGCGGATCAGCCGATCCGTAGCGACAAGAACCACGGGCTCACCCCGCCCCGGTGGAATGACCTCAAGATCAACCGAGCCCAATTCGAACGCGAGTGGCCGAAGGCTTAGTGCGCTCGACTGGAGCCCGGCCGCGATCCCCCTAGAACTCCAGGGCCGGGCTCACGAAGCCGGTGATATTTTCATCGATGGCCTGGGCGACGGCCAGGGTCTTGGCGTCGCCGCCGTGGGGGCCGATGAGCTGGACACCCACCGGCAGGCCCGACATGGCGTGGCCGGCGGGCACGGTGGTCACCGGCAGGTGGCAGGCCGTGGCGAGCGCGATCCAGTTCAGCATGGAGCCGTAGGGCAGGGTCTCGCCGTTGGAGCAGGTGATCTTGCGGCCGGCGAAGGGCTTGTGGTTGTGCGGGAAGGCGACGGTGGCGCTCACCGGCGCCAGGATCACGTCGAAGCGGGAGAAGACGTCCTTGAGGCTGTCGCGCAGGCGGCAGCGGACCTCGTCGGCCTCCAGCCACTCGGCGTGGGTGGCGGTATAGGCCCGCACCTGGGCGATGGAGGACCGTTCGTCGGCGCCCAGGGTCACCGCCAGCTTGGCGACGCCGCGCATGGCTGCCATCTGCTTGCGCTGGGCCTCGGGCAGGTCCGTCGCCACGATGGAGCCCAGCAGCACCTGGTAGGCGCCCATCAGCTGATCGACGGGAACGGGGCTGGAGATCGGCTCCACCTGGGCGCCGGCGGCGATCAGCTTGGCGGCGAAGGCCTCGATCACCGCGCGCACCTCGGGGTCGAGGGGGAAATCGTCGGCCTCCAGCCACAGGCCGATGCGGGTCTTCTCCAGGTCGGCGGGCGGGGCCTTGGCCGCCACCGGGCCGCCGGCGATCAGGGAGAGCAGCAGCTTCAGATCCCGCGCCGAGCGCGCGAGGGGTCCGATGACATTGAGGTCCCGCTCGGCGTGGGCGCCAGGCTGGGGCGGCACGTGGCCGTGCTGGGAGACCAGGCCCCAGGTGGGCTTGTGGGAGAAGACCCCGCAGAAGCTGGCCGGGACCCGCAGGGAGCCGCCGATGTCCGAGCCGATCTCCAGGGCGGTGATCCCCACGGCCAGGGCCGCCGCGGCCCCGCCCGACGATCCGCCGCTGGTGCGCGTCAGGTCCCAGGGATTGTTGGTGGTCCCGAACAGGGCGTTGAAGCTCTGCCAGTCGCCGGCCATCACCGGGACATTGGTCTTGCCCCAGATCACCGCCCCGGCCCGCCGGGCGCCGGCCACGGCCGGGGCGTCCTCGCAGATCCGGTGGCGGAAGGCGTCCAGGCCGGAGGAGGCGGGCATGCCGGCCACGTCCAGGGTGTCCTTGATGGTCATGGGCAGGCCGGCCAGGGGCCCCAGCTGGCCGTCCTTGATGCGGGTGTCGTCGATGGCCCGGGCGCGCTCCAGGGCGTAGGCCAGGTCGGCGTTGACCACCGCGTTGACCCGCTTGTGCAGCTTTTCCTGCCGCCCGAGGACCAGCTTCAGCAGCTCCTCGGCCGAGATGCGCTTGCTGGCCAGGGCGGCGAGCTGGCTGGTGGCGTCCAGGTCGAGGATGTCTCCGGCCATGACAACTTCCCCAACATCATGACGGATACGGAGAGAAATTCTCCGCTTTGAGCCGCGCCTAGACCTTGAAGCCCAGGACGTCCTGCATGTCGTAGGCTCCGGCGGGCCGGCCCACCACCCAGCGGGCGGCCTCCACGGCGCCGCGAGCGAAGAGGCCCCGATCGCGGGCCGAGTGGCTGAGGGTGAGGATCTCGTCCTCCGCCGCGAAGGTCACCGAATGCTCACCGATGATGTCGCCGCCGCGCATGACCGAAAACCCGATGTCCCCCTCGGCGCGGGGGCCGTTGATGCCGTCGCGGCCGCGCTGGGCGACGTCGTTCAGGTCCACGCCGCGCCCCTCGGCGGCGGCCTCGCCGAGCATCAGGGCGGTGCCGGAGGGTGAGTCGACCTTGCGGCGGTGGTGGGCCTCGAAGATCTCGATGTCGTAGTCCCGGGCCGGCAGGGCTTTGGCGGCCTGGGCCACCAGGCCCAGCAGCATGTTGACGCCCAGGGAGAAGTTGCGGGCCCGCACGATGGGGATCTTGGTCGCGCAGGCGTCGATGGCGGCGACCTCGCTGTCGGAGATGCCGGTGGCGCCGATCACCAGGGCCGGGCCGCCGCGGGCGGCGCAGGCCTGGGCGAGCGCCACGGAGGCGGCAGGCGTGGTGAAGTCGATCACCACGTCGCAGGCGGCGAGCGCGGCCTCCTGGCTCACCAGGCCCTCGCCCACGGCGCCGGGCCGGTCGAAGCGGGCGGCGAGCACCAGGTCGTCGCGGGCGCCGATCGCGGCGGTGACCGCCTGGCCCATGCGGCCGAGCGCGCCGGCGACAGCGATGCGGATGGGAGCGGTCAGCGGGGTCTCTCCAGGGTCATACGGAACACCGTATGCGCTTGTCCCGCGAGCCTGCGGGTTGGGTCAAGGGAGAGCGCCAACCCTGCCGTCATCCCGGACGGCCGCCAGGCCGATCCGGGACCCAGGAGCGGAGAGCGCGGCCCTGGGTCCCGGCTCTCCGCTTCGCTGCGGCCGGGGTGACGTTGGTTGGGGCCCCTAAGCCGCCTGGAACAGCCCCATCTCCTCCTGCATCGCGCGGGCGACCTGGGGCCGGGCGGTGACGCGGGCGTGGTAGGCGGCGACGGCCGGCCAGGTCTTCAGGTCGATCCCCACGAACTGCGCCCAGTTCAGGACGGCGGTGAGGTAGGCGTCGGCGACGCTGAAGCGGTCCAGCAGGTAGTCGCGGCCGGCCAGGTGGGCGTCGAGATAGGCCAGGCGGGCCGGGGCGGCGTCGCGGGCATAGACCTTGGCGCCGTCGTTGGCCGTGGGGCTCAGCAGGGGGGTGAAGACGGTCTTGTGCAGCTCCGAGCCGATGAAGCTCAGCCACTGGGCCAGGCGCGACCGCTCCAGGCCCGCGGCGGGGGCGAGATTCGCGGCCGGAAACTGGTCGGCGATGAAGGGTAGGATGGCGGCATTCTCGGTGAGGATCTCGCCGGCGTCGGTGCGCAGGGCCGGGACCATGCCCTTGGGATTGATGGCCAGGTAGTCGGCGCCCTCGGCGGTGCGCTTGGTCTTGGTGTCCACGCGGGTCAGGGCGATCTGGCCCTCGGCGCCGGCCTCATAGACGGTGATGCGGGAGGCCAGCGAGCAGGCCAAGGGGGAGAAATAGAGTTCCATGACGTCCTCCGGTCGGTTGATTTACGTACCATCCGATACAAAATAAAAGGCGTCAATAGTTTCGTGCGAAACAGTACATAATAGGCCTCGCGCGGCGCGCGATTTCCTCAACCGGCGGCGGATCGAAATACCCCCTGGCGCCGGGCATTAAAGTCCTTAACGGTAGTAAATTAATCGCCTCAGGAATTTGATTCGAAGTGGTACAGAACCAGCCTCGACCCCGCGGCCGTCCGCGCAGCTACGACCCCGCCGTGGCGCTGGACCAGGCCCGCGCCGCCTTCTGGAACACCGGCTACGCCGCGACCTCCCTGGACGACCTTTCGGCCGCTACCGGCCTGAACCGGCCCAGCCTCTATGGGGCGTTCGGCGACAAGAAAGCCCTGTATCTCAAAGCCTTGGAGAAATCCCGCGCCGAGACCACAGCAGCGCTGGCCGCCGCCATGGCCCCCGACGAGCATCTGCGCGCGGCCCTCACCCGGGTCTATGAGGCCGCCGCCGGCCTCTATATGCGCGGCGATCACGGCCCCCGGGGCTGCTTCCTGATCGGCACGGCGGTCACCGAGGCGGTGGATGATCCCGACATCCGCGCGGTGCTGGCCGCCGCGCTGGCCGAGATCGACGCGGCCTTCGAGGCCCGCATCCGCCGGGCCATGGAGGTGGGCAACCTGCCGCTCTCCACCGACGCCACGGGCATGGCCAGGGTGGCCACCGCGGTGATGAACGCCATGGCCGTCCGCGCCCGCGCCGGTGGCGACCTGGCCACCCTGCGGGCCATGGGGGCGGCGGTCGTCGACCTGATCTGCGGGCGGGCGGGGCGGTAGGTCCCAACACCAGCGGGGAATGAAGAGGCGGAACCCTGGCCTAGATCCCCCCGCGCCCCTATGAGTCCGACCGCAGGCGCGCCCGCCTTCGAGACGCGCGCCGGACAGGAAACGCCATGAAGCTCTATTCCAACGATCTCTCGCCCTTCGCCTCGCGTCCGCGCATGGCGATCTACGCCAAGGACTTGCCGGTTCACATCCTTCCCCCGCCCGGCGACCTGAAGAGCGCGGAATATCTGGCGATCAATCCGATGGGCAAGATTCCGGCCCTGGTGCTGGACGACGGCACGGTGATCCCCGAGAGCGACACCATCGTCGAATACCTGGCCGACGCCTTCCCCGCCTCCGGCCTGCGGCCCAGCAAGCCCGACGAGATCGCGCGCGGCCGCCTGATCGCCCGGGTCGCCGAGCTCTATGTGATGGCCAGCGGCTCCAACCTGTTTGGCCAGATGAACCCCGCCACCCGCGACGCCGCGGTGGTGGAGGAGGGTTTCGCCAAGCTCGACAGCGGCCTGGCCCACCTGAACCTGTTCATGACGGAGGACGCCTATGCGGTGGGCGACAGCGTCACCACCGCCGACTGCGCGCTGGTCCCCATGCTGATGTTCGTGGGCGTGTTCGGCATGGTGTTCGGCAAGGGCGATCCCATGGCCCGGCACACCAAGGTGGCCGCCTATTGGGGCCGCATCCAGAAGGACCCGGCCGCCGCCAAGGTGCTGGGCGAGATGCAGGCCGCGCTGAAGGCCCGCATGGCCGGCTGATCGCCGCGCCCTCGTCCGCGGCGAAGCTTCGCCGCGGCAGGTTGTTTCAGGGCGCCGGCCTCTGTAGGTTGGCGCCCTTCATTCAAAAGCCCCCAGCGCCGTAAGGACACGCTCCCCCTATGAGCGACGAAAAACGCACCTTCACCGATGAGGAAGCCCTCAGCTTCCACCGGGACCCGACCCCCGGGAAGATCGCCATCATGCCCACCAAGCCGATGGCGACCCAGCGCGACCTCAGCCTGGCCTATTCGCCAGGCGTGGCGGTGCCGGTGCTGGCCATCGCCGAGAATCCGGAGCTGGCTTACGACTACACGTCCAAGGGCAACCTGGTGGCGGTGATCTCCAACGGCACCGCCATTCTGGGCCTGGGCAATCTGGGAGCCCTGGCCGCCAAGCCGGTGATGGAGGGCAAGAGCGTGCTCTTCAAGCGCTTCGCCGACGTCGATTCCATCGACATCGAGGTCTCGGCCACCGATCCCGACGAGATCATCACGGTGGTCAAGAACATCGGGGTGACCTTCGGCGGCATCAATCTCGAGGACATCAAGAGCCCCGAGTGCTTCCGCATTGAGACCGAGCTGCAGGAGCTGCTGGACATCCCGGTGTTCCACGACGACCAGCACGGCACGGCCATCATCTCGTGCGCGGGCCTGATCAACGCCTGCCACATCACCGGCCGCGAGCTGAAGGACGTCAAGGTGGTGCTCTGCGGGGCAGGCGCGGCGGGGATCGCCAGCCTGGACCTGATGAAGGCCATGGGGGTGCGCCACGAGAACTGCATCGCCGTCGACAATACCGGGGTCATCTACAAGGGCCGTTCGGCCGGCATGAACCAGTGGAAGTCGGCCCATGCGGTGGACACCGACGCCCGGACCCTGGCCGAGGCCCTGGTGGGCGCCGACGTCTTCCTGGGCCTCTCGGCCAAGGGGGCGCTGACCCAGGACATGATCATGAAGATGGCGCCCAATCCGCTGATCTTCGCCATGGCCAATCCCGATCCGGAGATCCTGCCCGAGGAGGTCCACGCCGTGCGTCCCGACGCCATCGTCGGCACCGGGCGCAGCGACTATCCCAACCAGGTCAACAATGTCCTGGGCTTCCCCTACATCTTCCGCGGCGCCCTGGACGTGCGCGCCCGCCGCGTGAACCTGGAGATGAAGATCGCCTGCGCCAATGCGCTGGCCCAGCTCGCCCGCGAGGACGTGCCCGACGAGGTGGCCGCGGCCTATCACGGCCAGCAGCTGAAGTTCGGCCCGCAGTACATCATCCCCTCGCCCTTCGACCCCCGGCTGATCTGGTACATCCCGCCCTTCGTCGCCCAGGCGGCCATGGACACCGGGGTGGCCCGCAAGCCCATCGAGGACATGGACGCCTACCGGGCGTCGCTCGCCCAGCGGCTCGACCCCACCGCGGCCTTCCTGCAGAAGCTGCAGGGCACCGTCCAGGCCGCGCCCAAGAAGAAGATCGTCTTCGCCGAGGGCGAGGAGCCCAGCGTGATCCGCGCCGCCTACGCCTTCCAGAGCGCGGGCCTCGGCCAGGCCGTGCTGGTGGGCCGCGAGGACCTGGTGCTGGAGAACATGGCCGTCGCCGGCCTCGATCCCAAGGACACCGGCCTGGAGATCATCAACGCCCGGCTGTCGCACCGGAATCCGGAATATGTCGACTATCTCTACAGCCGGCTGGCCCGCCAGGGCTTCCTGAAGCGCGATGTCCAGCGGCTGATCAACCAGGACCGCAACTCCTTCGCCGCCTCCATGGTGGCGCTGGGCCACGCCGACGGCATGGTCACCGGGGTCACCCGATCCTACGACCAGGTGCTGGAGGAGGTGCTGCAGGTCATCGACCCGTCCCCCAACGGCCGGGTGATGGGCATGAGCGTGGTCCTGGCCAAGGGCCACACCCTGTTCATCGCCGACACCAACGTCACCGAGATGCCGGAGGCCGACGAGCTGGTGGAGATCGCCCTGCAGGCGGCTCGCACCGTCAGCGTGCTGGGCTACACCCCGCGGGTGGCCTTCATGTCCTATTCCACCTTCGGCAACCCCATGGGCCAGCGCAGCGAGAAGGTGCGCGAGGCCGTGGCCATGCTCGACGAGATGGACGTCGACTTCGAGTACGAGGGCGAGATGCCGCCGGAACTGGCGCTGGATCCGGAAAAGCGGGTCAACTACCCGTTCATGCGCCTGACCGGCCCGGCCAATGTGCTGATCATGCCGGCCATCCACTCGGCCGCCATCTCCACCCAGCTGGTCCAGGCCGTGGGCGGGGCCACGGTGATCGGGCCCCTGCTGCTGGGCCTGTCGCGCTCGGTGCAGATCTGCCCGCTCTCGGCCTCGGTCAGCCGCATCCTGCAGATGGCCACCGTGGCGGCCTACGAGCAGGACCTCGCGGAGGCCCAGGCCTGATGCGTCGGGGCCTGTCCACGACTTAAGCGGGTCGCGCGCCTTGGGTGGGGCGGCGATCCGTCGTCTCCCCACCTTGAGATTTCGGAGCGCGCGCCATGGCCGGGACGATCGGCATCGATTTCGGGACCACCAATACGGTGGTGGCGCTGGCCGGCGACGGCGGCCCTGCGACCCTGGTCAATTTCCCGGCGCCGGAGGGGGACCTGTTCGCCTTCCGCTCGGCCCTCAGCTTCCACGCGCCGGCCGAGCGGCCCAACGAGCGGACGGTGGAGGCCGGCCCGTGGGCCATCGAGGCCTATGTCGAGGACCCGCTGGAGACCCGCTTCATCCAGTCCTTCAAGAGCTTCGCGGCCTCGGAGAGCTTCACGGAGACCCAGATCCTGGGGCGGCGCTACCAGTTCGAGGACCTGCTCTCGGCCTTCCTGCTGAAGCTGCGCGATCATGCGGGACGGGGCCTGGCCGACCTGCCCGAGCGGGTGATCGTCGGCCGGCCGGTGACCTTCGCCGGCGGCGCCCCCAACCCGGAGCTGGCCCTGCGCCGCTACGAGACCGCCTTTTCCCGCCTGGGGTTCAAGGAAATCCTCTACGCCTACGAGCCGGTGGGGGCGGCCTTCTTCTTCGCCCGCGAACTGAAGGCCGACGCCACCGTCCTGGTGGGGGACTTCGGCGGCGGCACCAGCGACTTCTCCATCATCCGCTTTTCCCGCGAGGGCGGCGAGATCGCCTCGACGCCTCTGGGGCGGTCGGGCGTCGGCGTGGCCGGGGACGCCTTCGACTACCGGATCATCGACCACCTGGTGTCGCCGGAACTGGGCAAGGGGACGAGCTACACCTCCTTCGGCAAGACCCTGCCGATCCCCAACCGCTACTATTCCACCTTCGCCCGCTGGGACCAACTGGCCCTGATGCGCGCCAGTCGCGACATGCGCGAGATCCGCAAGCTGGTGCGCGAGGCCGTCGAGCCCGACAAGATCGCCCGGCTGGTGGAGACCCTGGACGAGAACTACGGCTATCTGCTCTACCGCTCGGTGAGCCGTCTGAAGGAGGCCCTGTCGCGGGAGACCGCGGCGGAGTTCAGCTTCGCCGCCGGCAGCATCGAGATCCGCCGGCATGTGCAGCGGGCGGAGTTCGAGGGCTGGATCGCGCCGGAACTCGCCCTGATCGAGGCCGCCGTCGACGAGGCCCTGGCTGATTCAGGACTCCAGCCTGGCCAGATCGACCGCGTCTTCCTCACCGGCGGCTCCTCCCTGGTGCCGGCGGTGCGGGCGATCTTCCACCGCCGCTTCGACCCCGCCAGGATCGAGAGCGGCAGCGAGCTGGAGTCCATCGCCTCGGGCCTGGCCCTGATGGGCCGCGAGCGCGACCTCGACCGCTGGTGCCGACGGGCGGACCTTTCCGCGTAATTTCTTACCGCTTCTTCTCCAAGGTGGCGCTGGCGGCCAGTTCGCGCAGGGCGGCGTTGGCGATGGTGAGCTTGGCGAAGGTCCAGCCGCCGCCGGCCGCCTCGATCTCATCCACCGCCTTGCGGGCGGCCTGGGCGGCGTCGCGGCGCAAGGCGCCCCAGGAGGCCACGGCCTTCTGGGCGGACTCGGCGCTTTCGCCGGCCTGGGCGCTGGCGGCGAAGGCCATGATCGAGCGGGTCAGCACCGCCTGTTCGGCCAGCAGGTCCTCCAGCAGCCGCCGCACGGCGGTGCGCTCGAAGGCGTCCCCGGCGGTGAAGCCGCCCGCCGCCGCCCGCAGGCGGTCGAAGGCGAAGACCTCGCCGGTCTGGTGATAGAGCCTGGCCACGCTCGGCAGGGCCCAGGAGGAGGCCTCGGCCAGGTCCACCAGGTCCGCCGCGGTGGTGAGCGGCTGCAGGTTGGCCACCTGGGTCGCCAGGGCCTCCGGGGCGCCGGCCTCCACCAGCTTGGCGATCTGGGCCAGGGTCCGTTCCTGCTCGACGCTCGAGAGCACGCTGGGGCCCAGCTTGCGCAGGGTGGCGGTGCCGGGCCCGTAGCGCTTGATCAGCTCGACCACGCCGGCCCCCTCGCGCCCGGCCCGGCGGGCCAGCCAGAAGGTCTCGCCGCGCAGGGTGTAGGCCAGGCGGCGGAACAGGGCCATCTGGCCCGCCGCCGGGGTCTGGCCCGGGATCTTGGGATCGAGGTCGGCGACGGCGTCCCACAGGGCCGGCAGGTCCAGCACCGTCTTGGCCGCCTCATAGCCGGTGACCAAGGCGCGGGTGTCGCAGGAGGCCGCCGCCATCAGGCGCGAGGGGAAGCTCGGCCCGCAGCGGTTGACCACGTCGTTGGCCACGACGGTGGCGATGATCTCCCGGCGCAGGCGGTGGCGGCGCAGGGCGTCGTCGTACCTGCGCAGAGCCTTGGGGAAATAGCCCTCCAGCACCGCCTCGAAGTGCGGATCGTCGGGCGCCGCCGAGGCGACGATGTCGTGGGACAGTTCCAGCTTGCCATAGGCCAGCAGCACCGCCTCCTCCGGCCGGGTCATGCCCCGTCCGGCCTCGGCGCGGGCCGCCATGACGCCTGAGTCCGGCAGGCCTTCCACCGCGCGGTCCAGCCGCCCGACCTGCTCCAGCCGGGTCATGAACTGGGCGTGGGGCTCCAGTTCGCCGACAGCGTCCAGGTCCATCAGGGACAGGGCCAGGGTCTGGTCGTAATTGTGCGACAGGACGTGGGCGGCCACGTCCGGCGTCATCGACTTCAGCAGCTTGTCGCGCCTGGGCCGGGTGAGCACCCCGGTCCGTTCCAGGATGCCGGTGGCGATCTTGATATTGACCTCGTGGTCGGAGGAATCGACCCCGGCCGAGTTGTCGATGGCGTCGGTGTTGATCTTGCCGCCCTTCAGGGCGAACTCGATGCGGCCGGCCTGGGTGAGGCCCAGATTGGCGCCCTCGCCCACCACCTTGACCCTCAGGTCGGCGCCGTTGACCCGCAGGGCGTCGTTGGTCTTGTCGCCCACCTCCAGGTGGCCCTCGGCGCGGGCCTTCACATAGGTGCCGATGCCGCCGAGATAGAGCAGCTCGGCCGGCGCCTTGAGAATGGCCGACAGCAGCTCGGCCGGGGTGGCCGACTCCGCGCTGATCTCCAGCATCGCGCGGACCTCGCGGCTCAGCGGAATGGACTTCAGGTTGCGGGGGAAGACCCCGCCGCCCTTGGAGATCAGTTTGCGGTCGTAGTCGTCCCAGGAGGAGCGGGGCAGGGCGAACATGCGCTCGCGCTCGGCATGGCTCCGGGCCGGGTCGGGATCGGGGTCGAGGAAGATGTGGCGGTGATCGAAGGCCGCCAGCAACCGGGTCTGCCGCGACAGCAACATGCCGTTGCCAAACACGTCGCCGGACATGTCGCCGACGCCCACCACGGTGAAGGGCTCGCTCTGGATATCCTTGCCCAGCTCGCGGAAGTGGCGCTTCACCGCCTCCCAGGCGCCGCGGGCGGTAATGCCCATGACCTTGTGATCGTAGCCGGCCGAGCCGCCCGAGGCGAAGGCGTCTCCCAGCCAGAAGCCGTAGGATTCGGCGATGCCGTTGGCGATGTCGGAGAAGGTGGCGGTGCCCTTGTCGGCGGCGACGACGAGATAGGGGTCGTCGGCGTCGTGGACCACGACATTCTCGGGATGAATGACCTTGCCGTCCGGGGTCAGGTTGTCGGTGATGTCCAGCAGGCCCTGCAGGAAGGTGGTGTAGGCGCGGATCCCCTCGGCCCGTACGGCCTCGGCCGAGCCGCCCTTGGGGAGCTGCTTGGGATAGAAGCCGCCCTTGGAGCCCACAGGCACGATCACCGCGTTCTTCACCTGCTGGGCCTTCACCAGCCCCAGGACCTCGGTGCGGAAGTCGTCGCGCCGGTCGGACCAGCGCAGGCCGCCGCGCGCCACCGGGCCGAACCGCAGGTGGACGCCCTCGACGTGGGTGGCCCAGACGAAGATCTCACGGAACGGCTTGGGCAGGGGCAGGTCGGCCAGTTCGCCTGAGGCCACCTTGAAGCTGATATAGGGCTTGGCGTGGCCGTCGGGGCCGGGCTGGTAATAGTTGGTCCGCTTGATGGCTCCCACCAGCAGGGCCAGGCGCCTCAGCACTCGGTCGTCGTCCAGGCTCTCGACGAGCTGCAGGGCCTCGACGATCTCGGCCATCACCGCGTCGGCCTGGACCTGGCGGGCGGCGAGATCGGCGTTGATGGCCGGGTGGAACTTGGTGCGGAACAGATCCAGGATCAGGCGCGCCACCCCGGGATGGTTGGAGAGCGCGACCTCCTGCACCCTCTGGCTGGGGTCCAGGCCCGACTGCTGGCGGTGACGGGCGAGCGCCCGGATCAGGGCTGCGTCGCGCCAGGTGATGGAGAGCTCCAGCACAAGCCGGTTGAAGCCGTCGTTCTCCGTCCGGCCGCTCCAGATGGCGACGAAGGCGTATTCGAAGGCCAGCTTCACCTCGGCGAAGACCAGGTGCTCGCCGCGCGGATCCTCCAGCTCGAAGTCGTGGACCCAGACCGGGGCCGCGCCCACGCGGGTGACCGGGAAGCCGGTCTCCACCATGGCCTTCAGGCCCATGTTCTCCAGGATCGGCAGGACGTCGGCCAGGGGCGCCGGGGCGCCAGGGCGGTAGAGCTTGAAGCGGAACTGGGTCTTGCCGTCGCCAGCGCGGCGATAGGCCCGCACCCGCACCGGCTCCTCGGGCTCGAGGCTGTCGATCACCGCCAGGTCGGCCAGGGCCTCGCCGGCGTCATAGTTGTCGCGATAGCCGGCCGGGAAGGCCTGGGCGTAGCGGGCCAGGATGTCGCTGACCTGGTCGGTGGGCCGGCCGCTGGCGCGGACGGCGGCGTCGAAGCGGTCCTCCCAGGTGCGGCTGGCCTGGGTCACCTGCGCCTCGATGGCCTTCAGGTCGGGATCGAGGTGCTGGCCCGGGGTGAAGCCGATGATGAAGTGGACCCGGGCCAGGGGGGCGTCGGAGAAATAGGGGTAGTAGGCCGAGACCCGGCCGCCATAGGCCTTGGCCAGCAGGTCGCCGGCCTTGATGCGCAGATCGGAGTCGTAGCGTTCGCGGGGCACGTAGAGCAGGACCGAGGCGAAGCGGTCATAGGGGTCGCGGCGCTCGAACAGCCGCACGCGGGGCCGATCGAAGAGATGTAATACGGCCAGCGAGGTGGCCAGCAGGTCATCCTCGCCGGCCTGGAACAGCTCGTCGCGGGGGTGGTTCTCGACGATATTGCGCAGACGCTTTTCGTTGTGGCTGCCCGGGGTGGCGCCCGCCCGCTCCAGCAGGTGGGCCACCTTGGCCCGCAGCAGGGGCACGTCGCGGGCCGGCTCGTCATAGGCCTCGGAGGTGAACAGGCCCACGAAGCGGATTTCGCCGCAGGGCCTGCCGTCGGCGCCGTAGCGCTTGATCCCCACATAATCCATGTAGCCCCGCCGGTGGACCCGGGAGCGGACATTGGACTTGGCCACCGTCACCGGCGGATCGGCCAGGCGTGAGCGGATCTGGGCGGTGAGGACGGCGGGCTCCGAGGAGCGCCGCAGCACGGTCCGCTCGGGATCGCGCAGCACGCCGAGCCCGTCCTGGGGCTGGTAGAGGGGTTCTTCCGGGGCGTAGTCGCCGTTCTTCAGGCGCGGGTACTCGTAAACCCGGGCGCCCAGATAGACGAAGTGCTCGTCGTGCAGCCAGGACAGGAAGGCGATGTCCTCGTCGCGGACCTCGCTCTTGGGGGCGCCGCCCAGCTCCTCGATGGCGCGGCGCATCAGCGTCAGCATGGCCGGGAAGTCGTCCACCGCGGCGCGGACATCGGCCAGGGCGGCCTTCAGCCCGGCCATCAGGGCGGCCTCGCGGTCCTCGCCCACGGTCTCCAGCACCACCTGGATCAGGGATTCCCGGCGCGGTGTCCCGGTCTCGCCGCGCACACCCTTGCGGTCGCGGGCCACGGTGACGACGGGGTGGAACATGGCGCGGACCGACAGGCCCTGCTCCCCCAGCTCGCCCATGACGCTGTCCACCAGGAAGGGGGCGTCGTCCTGCACGATCTCCAGGCGGTCGAGGCCGGCCTGGCCGTGGACCAGGCGAATGGCCGGCGCCTTGCCCCGCCGGGTTTCGGCGAAGGCCCAGAAGTCGGCCAGCGCCGCGGCCAGGTCGGCGGCCGGCAGTTCGGGCAGTTCGTCGGGGGCGGCGTCGGCGGCGGCCTGCTCGATGAAGGCGCGGCCGGCCTCGCTCTCCGGAATCAGGGCCAGGAAGGCCTTGATCAGGGGGGCGGCGGACTTGACGGGCTTCGGGCGGCGGGTCATGCGCAGGCTCCGGACGCGAGAACGCCGCCGGAGGAGAGTGTCCGGCGGCGCCTGGTTTCGCCTAGGGGGGGTGGCGAAACACTCGGTCCTCGCGACGCCCGGGGGCTGAGAAAGCGGGCGTCGGGGCGTCGGGACTCGCCCGAGCCACCTTCAGATAGGGATTGAACGGCCAAGTTGAAGACCCCGGGGTTGGACCCTCGCCCTCACGCTTGCGTGACGCGGCGAGGACGTTTCGGTTTCGGCGTTTCGTCGGGCGCGAGTCCGGCCTTCCGGTCTCGCAGCTTTTCGGGCTCCCCGTCGGCGGACAACAGGACGGCGACCCAGCGGGTTCCGTCGGACTGGGCCAGGATGACCATGGCCATCACCGTCAGCGGGGTGGAGAGGAACATGCCGGCCACGCCCCAGATCGCGCCCCAGAAGGCCAGGCTGAGCAGCACCACCAGGGGATCGATATTGAGGCTTTCCCCCTGCATGCGCGGCAGGACCACGTTGCCCACAACGAACTGGATGGTCTGCAGCACCGCCAGCAGGACGATGGCCGGCCAGACCGGCTCGAACTGGATGAGCGCGAAGATCGGCGGCGCCAGGATGCCGATCGCGCCCCCGATGATCGGGATGTAGGAGGCGATGAAGATCAGGAAGGCCCAGAACACCGCGTTGTCGAGGCCCAGCACCGCCATGACCAGCCAGGAGCCGCCGGCGATCATCAGGCCGGTGACGGTCTGGACCCAGAGGTATTGCTCCACTCCGTCGCGGATGCGCTGGAAGGCCTCCAGCGCCTCGTGGCGCTTGGCCCGGTTGTTGGACATGCCGACCATCTTGCGTTCGAAGGCGTGCCGCGATGCGATGATGAAGCCCAGATAGATCAGGATGAAGATGGCGTTGGAGGCGAAACCCTGGATGCCGCGAGCCGCGTCGCCGATGTACTTGCTGGGATCGAGCCGGCTCAGCAGCTGCTCGATGGTGGGCGCCACGTCGAGCCCGGCCACATTGGCCACCTGGGCGATCAGCTTGTTGAGCTTGGGCACATAGGTGACCAGCTGGGTGGCGAAGGTCGCGCCGTTGTCGGCGATCACGAACAGGGCCGTGCCGAACAGCAGGATGGAGACGGTGATGGCCACCGGCATGGCGGCCTTGGCCGGCAGCCACGGCAACCGGCGCTTCAGCACCCGGGCGAAGCCGTCGATGACGATGGCCAGGAACATGGCCATGGCCGGCGGGGTCAGGATGTCGGCGAGCCAATAGATGGTCGCGCCGCTGGCGATCACCGCCAGGATGACCAGGCAGATGCGGGAGACGTTGGTGGTCGGTTCGGCGGCGGGCATGGAGCCGACTGTCCTCGGGGTCGCGGGCGTCGTCAATGAAGCTGACCTCTAGCCTGATTTCCCAGAGACGATGGTGCGTTCTTCGCGACGTTTCCGCCGGTTCCAGCAAGCCTGACCCAAATCCTGCGGGGTTTGAGAAATGTTTCTGCCGGTGACAATTGTTTACCCTTGCCCGTGGATGCGGCGCATCGCTGACGATAGCTTGGCCCCCGCACTTCCAAGGAGCGTTCCATGGCCGACGACGGCGTCCTGATCGGGTTCTCTGATCACCTCGAGACCCTGCGGCTCGACCGCGCCAACCGCCATGGCCTGGTGGCCGGGGCGACGGGCACCGGCAAGACCGTGACGCTGCAGACCCTGGCCCAGGGGCTATCGGACGCCGGGGTGCCGGTCTTCGCCGCCGATGTGAAGGGCGACCTCTGCGGGGTGGCCGCCCCGGGGACCCCCAACGAGAAGATGCTGGCCCGGGCCAAGGTGATGAACCTGGAACTGCGCCCGGCCGGGGCGCCGGTGGTCTTCTGGGACCTGTTCGGCGAGCAGGGCCATCCGATCCGCGCCACGGTCTCGGAGATGGGGCCGTTGCTGATCTCCCGCATGCTGGAGCTCAACGACGTGCAGGAGGGCGTGCTCTCGGTGGTGTTCCGCGCCGCCGACGAGGAGGGCCTGCTGCTGCTGGACCTGAAGGATCTGCAGGCCGCGCTCGCCTACGCCTCCGAGAACGCCAAGGCTCTGGGCGCCAGGTACGGCAATGTCTCGCCCACCACCGTGGCCACCATCCAGCGCAAGCTGCTGACCCTGGAGGACCAGGGCGGCGCCCACCTGTTCGGCGAGCCGGCCCTGCAGCTGTCGGACCTGATGCGCACCGACGGCTCGGGCCGCGGCTATGTGAACATCCTAGCCGCCGACAAGCTGATCGCCAGTCCCCGGCTCTACGCCACCTTCCTGCTGTGGCTGATGAGTGAACTGTTCGAGGAGCTGCCGGAGGTGGGCGACCCGGACAAGCCCAGGCTCGCCTTCTTCTTCGACGAGGCCCACCTGCTGTTCCGCGACGCCCCCAAGCCGCTGCTGGAAAAGGTCGAGCAGGTGGTGCGGCTGATCCGCTCCAAGGGGGTGGGGGTCTATTTCGTCACCCAGAACCCGGCCGACATCCCCGAAACCGTGCTGGGCCAGCTGGGCAACCGCATCCAGCATGCGCTGCGGGCCTATACGCCGATGGAGCAGCGGGGCCTGAAGGCCGCCGCCGACAGCTTCCGCACCAACCCGGCCTTCGACACGGCCGAGGCGATCCAGGCGCTGGGGGTCGGCGAGGCCCTGGTCTCGGTGCTGGATGAGAAGGGGGCGCCCACCATGGTGCAGAAGACCCTGATCCGTCCGCCAAGCTCCCGCCTGGGGCCCCTGACCCCGGCCGAGCGGGCCGGGGTGATGGCCGCAAGCCCGGTGCGCGGGCTCTATGACCAGACCCAGGACCGCGACTCGGCCTTCGAGAAGCTGGCGGCGCGGGCGACCGCCGCCGCCGAAGCGGCCGCCGCCCCGCCCGTGCAAAAGCGCGCCGAGCCGGCCCCGTCCCCCTGGGGCGAGGAACCCGCCCGCCGCCCGGCGTCGCGCGCCTCCAATCGCCAGTCGATGGGCGAGACCTTCGCGAAACAACTGCTGCGCACGGTGGCCAGCACGGCCGGCCGCGAGATTATGCGCAGCCTGATGGGGAATGTGCGCCGCCGATGAGTTCCGAACGTCCCCTCGAGGCCATCGTCGCCGAGCTCGGCCTCCTGGCCGACCGCCCCGCCACCGCCCTGTCCCTGGCTCTCGTCGGCCAGCCGGGTTCGCGCTGGCGGGTCCCGACCCCCGCGGCGGTGATCGATCTAGACGCCTTCGACCGCAACGTGGCGCGCATGGCCGCCCGGGCCAAGGCCGCGGGCCTGGCGCTTCGGCCCCACGCCAAGTCCCACAAGTGCGCGGCCCTGGCGCGGCGCCAGATCGCCGCCGGCGCGGTCGGCGTCTGCTGCGCCAAGCTGGCCGAGGCCGAGGCCCTGTCGGCGGCGGGAATCCGCGGCATCCTGATCACCTCGTCGCTGGCGGGGGAGCCCTCGGCGACGCGGGCCGCCAAGCTGGCGGGGATCGATCCCGACTTCGCCATCACCGTCGACCATCCGGATGGCGCGATGGAGATCGGCCAGGCCGCGCGGGCCGCGGGCGTCACCGTCCGGGTGGTGCTGGACGTGGACCTGGGCATGGGCCGGACGGGGGTCTCCGGCGTGGAGCAGGCGGAGGCCGTCGGCGCGGCGATCGCGGCGCAGGGCTCGCTGAAGCTGATCGGGGTGCAGGGCTATGGCGGCCATTGGCAGCACATGGTCGGCGCCAATGAGCGCACCGCCGCCGTGGCCGACGGGATCGTCAGGTTGTCGGACGTCGCCTCGGCCCTGCGGGCCCAGGGCCACGAGATCGGACTGGTCACCGGCGGCGGCACCGGCACCTTCTCGGCGGATGCCGCCCAAGGCGTGCTCAACGAGATCCAGGCCGGGTCCTACGCGTTCATGGACCGGGAATACCGCGAGGCCCTGGGGGAGGACGAGGACGGCGCCTTCGAGACCAGCCTGATGGTCCAGGCCCGGGTGATCAGCGCCAACGCCCCGCGCTGGGTGACGGTGGACGCGGGGCTGAAGGCCTTCGCCACCGACGGCCCGGCGCCCGAGTCCCTGGGGGAGGCCTGGGCGGGGACCAGCTACCACTTCTTCGGCGACGAGCACGGCATGGTCACGCGGCCCCGGCACAGGGCCGTGGCGCGCGGGGAGCGGGTGGAGTTCACCGCCCCCCACTGCGACCCCACCATCGACCGCTACGATCTGCTGCACCTGGTGCGCGGCGACGTCCTCGTGGACGTCGTGCGGGTCGAGGGGCGGGGGGCCTCGCAGTAGAGCGTGACAGCCTGAAGTGGATGCCGGTTCAGGTGCCCGTCACGCTCCAGGCATAGGCGGGCTCTTGGCCCTCAGCGGGCGGTGTAGCCGCCGTCGATCACCAGTTCCGAGCCGGTGATGAACTTGGCCTCGTCGGAGGCCAGGTAGACCGCGCCCCAGGCGATGTCGTCGGGTTCGCCGATATGGCCCAGGGGGTGCAGGGCGGCGGTGGCCTTGCGGCCCTCCTCCAGGTCCCCGGCGGCGCTCAGGTGATGCTCCACCATCGGGGTCCAGATGAAGCCGGGATGGATGGAGTTCACGCGGATCTTGTCGGGGGCGTAGGTGAGCGCGTCGGTCTTGCTCATGAGCCGCACCGCCCCCTTGGAGGCGTGATAGGGCGGCACGTCGGGGCCGCCCACCAGGCCGTAGATCGAGGATAGGTTGATGATGGAGCCGCCGCCCGCCGCCTTCAGGTGGGGGATGGCGTGCTTGGTGCAGAAGAACACGCCCTTGACGTTGATGGCCTGGACGAAGTCCCACTCGGCCTCGGTGATCTCGTGGGTGGGCTTGTTGGCGCCGGAGACCCCGGCGTTGTTCACCAGGATGTCCAGCCTGCCGAAGTGCGCGGCGACCTCGTCGATCACCCGGCGCACCTCGGCCTCCTTGGAGACGTCGCAGCGCCAGAAGCGGGCGGGGAAGCCGCGGGCGGAGAGCTCGGCGGCCAGCGCCGTCCCCTCGGTCTCCAGCATGTCGAGGACGGCCACCGAGGCGCCCTCCTCGGCCATGCGGATCGCGGTGGCCCGTCCCAGGCCGAGCGCGGCCCCGGTGATCGCGGCGACCTTGGTCTGCAGTCTGTTCATCTGAGTCGTCCTCGTGAGGGGACACCCATGTCAGTCGGAGTCGGGGCCCGCCTTGATGGCGGTCAAGACCGCCCGGCCTTAAGCCTTGTCGGCCGGGGGCGCGTCCTTGAAGGCGTCCTTCACCTCTTCCTCGGTGATCCGGGCCTTGGGATTTCCCGGCTGGCCGAGGTTCTGCTCCTCGGTGCCGTCGCCCATCACGCCGGGTTGCGAGCCGTCGTTCTTCTGTTCGCCTTGGGTCATGGTCGCGCCTTTGGTTGCCGTTGTCCGAGGACAACGACTCCCGCGGGCCGGGGTTCCGGCTCAGGGCGCGGCGACCCGGGCCAGGGCCTCGCGCACCGCGGCGCTCAGCTGCTCGGCGCGGAAGGGCTTGCGCACCACCGGCCAAGCGACCTCCGAGGCGCCCTCGAACTCGTCGCCGGCATAGCCGGTGGTGAGCACGATGGGCAGGTCGGGGTCGCGGGCCCGGGCGAGCTTGGCCAGCTCCACCCCGCTCATGCCGCCGGGCATGATGATGTCGGAGATCAACAGGTCGAAGGGCTCCCCCGACCGCAGGCGGGCCAGGGCCGAGGGGCCGTCGGGCTCGGCGGTGACCCGGCAGCCCAGTTCGACCAGCAGGCCCTCGGTCACCGCCCGGACGGCGGCGTCGTCCTCCACCAGCAGGATCGCCCGCCCCCGGGCCCAGCTGTCGTCGCCGGGCTCGTGGGGCGCCTCGACCGTGGGGACGGCGTCCACCGCCGGGACATAGAGGGTGACGGTGGTTCCCGCTCCCAGGCGGCTGTCGAGGGTGGCCGCGCCGCCGCACTGGGTGATGAAGCCATAGACCTGGGCCAGGCCCAGGCCCGTGCCCTTGCCCACCTCCTTGGTGGTGAAGAAGGGTTCGAAGGCCCTGGCCAGGACCTCCGGGCTCATGCCGCCGCCGGTGTCGGAGACGCTGACCGCCACATGGTTTCCGGCCTGGGCGCCCGGGACTTCGCCGGCCGCCAGGCTCACGCGGCGGGTGAGGATCTCGATCCGCCCGGCCCCGCCCACCGCGTCGGCGGCGTTGACCACCAGGTTCAGCAAGGCGGCCTCGAACTGGGCGGAATCCAGGCGGGTGGCGCCAACCTGCGGATCGCAGCGGACGGTCAGGTCGATGGCCTCGCCGACCGCGCGGCGGACCAGGGGCTCCACCTGTTCGATCAGGGCGCCGACGTCCACCACCTCCAGCTTCAGCTCCTGGCGGCGCGAGAAGGCCAGCAGCTGGCGGGTGAGGCGCTCGCCGCGGCGGCCCGCGGCCAGCGCGGCCTCCGACAGGCGCTTGACCCGCTCGGTGTCGGCCGGGTTCTTCAGGATCATGTCCAGCCCGCCGATCACCACGGTCAGCAGGTTGTTGAAGTCGTGCGCCACCCCGCCGGTGAGCCGGCCGACGGTCTCCAGGCGGTGGGCCTGGGCGAGGGCCGCCTCGGCCCGGGCGCGTTCCTCCAGGCTGGCCTCCAGCTCGCGGGTGCGCTCGGCGACTCGCTCCTCCAGGTGGCGGCGGGCCTCGACGATCTCGGTGATGTCGGAGGAGGAGCCGAACCAGCGGCGGACCCCGCCGTCCTCCGCGCGGATCGCCGAGGCGCGGCCGTTGAACCAGCGCCAGACCCCGTCGTGGCGCCTAATGCGGTGCTCCACGTCGAAGGGCAGGCCGCCGCGCACCGCCTGGGCCCAGACGGCCTGCAGGTCGTCGCGGTCCTCTGGATGGATGGCCTGCAGCCAACCGTCGCCCATGTGATCGGCGGCCGGGGCGCCGGTGAAGGCCACCCACTGGGGGCTGAGATAGTCGAAGGCGCCGTCGGGACGGCTGGCCCACAGCAGCTGGGGCAGGGAGTCCACCAGGGCCCGCACCCGGGCCTCGCCGCCGCGCAGGGCGGTCTCGGCGGCCTTGCGGTCGGTGATGTCGGAGCAGGAGCCGATATAGCCCAGGAAGGCGCCTTCCCGGTCGAAGCGGGGGGCGGCGGCCTCGTCGAGCCAGCGATAGACGCCGTCGTGGCGCCGGACCCGGTATTCCAGCCGCGCGGGCGAGCGGCGGGTGAAGTTCTCCTGGTAGATCTCAAGCACCCGGTCGCGGTCCTCGGGATGGACTCCTTCCAGCCAGCCGCGGTCCAGCTCCTCGGCCAGGGTGCGGCCGGTGAAGGTCAGCCAGGAGGCGTTGAACCAGATCGCGCCCTGCTCGACCCCGCTCATCCAGATCAGCACCGGCGCGGCGTTGGCGATGTGTTCGAACTCGTCGCGGCTGCGGCGGGCCTCCTCCTCGGCCTTGCGCACCGCCTGATCGGCCAGGCGCTGGTCGGTGACGTCGTGGAAGCTGACGGCCAGGCCGTCCCCCAGGCGCATGGCGCTGGAGCGCATCCAGCGCTCGGCGCCGTCGATCACCCGGCGAACCTCGATCTCGTCGGGCCGGTCGGCGACGAACGCCGCGCGCAGCCGCTCCACCATGGCCGTCCCGGTCTCGTCGGGGAAGACCTCCAGCACCCGCCGCCCGGTCAGCCCGCCGGAGACGGCGGGGGCCAGACGTTCGGCGGCGGGATTGGCGTAGGTCCAGAGGAAGTCGACCACCTCGCCGTCCCGGCGCACGGGCGCCAGGATGACGAATCCGTCCAGGGCCTGTTCCTGGAAGATGCGGAAGCGCGCCTCCACCGCCGCGCCGCGCTGGATGGCCAGCCGCAGGGCCTTGGCGATGACGGCGGTGAGGGCGGCGGCGAAGGCGAAGAGCAGGAGCTGGACGTGCTGCTCGCCCCAGGTCTCCCCGAGGGCGGCCTCCGGCAGCCACAGGGCCCAGACCAGGCCGGCGCTGAGCGCGGTGGCCAGGAGGCCGCCCCGCAAGCCCGCCACCAGGGTGGCGAACAGCACGGCGGGAAAGAAGGTCGAATAGTTGGGCGGTGCGGCCATGAACTGGCCGGCCGCGGCCCGCGCCAGGGCCGCGACGGCCACCGCCGCGAGGGTTGCGGCATAGCCGAAGACGGGGCGTTCGACCGCAACCGCGAAACGCTGCGCCCACCGTCCGATCATGACGCGACAAGCCCCCCACTTAGGGTTCCGGTCACACCGAACCCCTAATCGGAGGGAACGTAAAGCGGGGCCTTAGGTTCCCTCCGGACTCAGGCGGGGAAGATCAGCGCGGGGCCATCCGGATCGCGCCGTCGAGGCGCACGTCCTCGCCGTTGAAGTAGCCGTTGGTGATCATGGTGAGGGCCAGCTGGGCGTATTCCTCGGCATTGCCCAGGCGCTTGGGGAAGGGCACGGAGGCGGCCAGGCCCTGCTTCACCGGCTCGGGCGCGAACTGCATGAGCGGGGTGTTGAAGATGCCGGGCAGGATGGTGTTGACCCGGATGCCGTCGCCGGCCAGGTCGCGGGCGATGGGCAGGGTCATGCCGACCACGCCGCCCTTGGACGCCGAATAGGCCGCTTGGCCCATCTGGCCGTCTTCAGCCGCCACCGAGGCGGTGTTGACGATGGCGCCGCGTTCGCCGTCTTCCAACGGGGCCAGGTCCAGCATGCCCTTCGCCGACTTGGCGATGCAGCGGAAGGTGCCGACCAGGTTGATCTGGATGATCAGGTTGAAGGCGTCGAGCGGGAAGTGCTTGGTCTCGCCGGTGGCCTTGTCGCGGCCGGCGGTCTTGATGGCGTTGCCGGTGCCGGCGCAGTTGACCAGGATGCGCTCCTGGCCGTGGGCGGCGCGGGCCTTGACGAAGCCGGCGTCGACATCTTCCTCGGAGGTCACGTTGACCTTGCAGAAGACGCCGCCGATTTCTTTTGCGACCGCTTCGCCCTTGGCTTCGTTCATGTCGAAGATGGCCACCTTGACGCCCTGGGCCGCCAGTTGGCGGGCCGTGGCTTCGCCGAGGCCCGAGGCGCCGCCGGTGACAACCGCGGCGATAGAGGAATTGAGTTTCATGGACGCGTCGCTCCCGGTTTCGATTAGACTAGGTCTTGTTTCCCCCGAGGCTTTAGCCCGATGAGCGGCAAGTCAAAAGCGTCACGCCACGTCAATGGCGACGGTTTCGATCCCAAGAGCGCCCTGAATCCCGACCACGCCCTGGTTCCGGCGGTGCAGCGGGTGAACGAGCAGCGCGTGGCCCAGGGCTTCTGGCCAAAGTTCCGCAAGGTGGCCGCCAAGATACCCTTCGCCGGCGACGCGCTGTCGGTCTGGTACTGCGCCCGCGATCCGGAGACGCCCCGGGCGGCCAAGGGGCTGATGATGGCGGCGCTCGCCTATTTCGTCCTGCCCACCGACGCGATCCCCGACATCCTGGGGGTGATCGGCTTCACCGATGACGCCGCCGTGTTCGCCGCCCTGATGGCCGTGGTGGGCAAGAACCTGAAGCCCAAGCACCGCGCGGCGGCCAAGGGGTTCCTGGACAGGATGGGCGGCTAGAGGGCCGCCGTTCGCCCGCCACGGGAAATTTGACCTCCGTCAAGGCGCGTGGCCGACCCCCAGCCGCAATGCGCGTCCGGGGGATTTCATGCTCAAGACCTACACCATCTATCTCCGCGACGGCCGGGAGCCGTCGCGTTTCGAACCGGCTCTTTGCCGGGACGATGTCGAGGCCCTGAGGCGGGCCCGGGAGCTGCTGGCGCTCCATGCCGAGTGCCAGGCGGTCGAGGTGTTCTTCGGCGACACCCGCCTGTTCCACGTCGAGGGGGAAGCGAAGGCCTAGGCTCTGGATACCGCGTTCGCTTAGACCGCGAAGCGATCCGGGGAACCCCTGAGAAGGGTAGCCAGCGGGGGTTCGTAGGGTAAGCTTGCGAGACAACGTGGGAGGGTCGCCATGGACATCTGGCCTTGGCTCATCAGTCACCTGCACGACATGGTGGCGGTGCTGGGGCCATTCGTGTTTACGGCCGCTCTCCTGACCCTCGGCTTGCCCGTGCTGATCGCCCGCACGCCCCATGCCAAGTCTCAGACCACGCCCGTTCCGGCTTTTCCGCTGTTCCCTTGGCAGCATTTCCGGTTCTGGGGCTATGTGTTTAGCCATGAGGCCTGGGAGCAGGGCGGGCGCTATCAGCGCGCCCTGCTTCTGTTGTTCCGGACAGCGCTTCTGGTCGGCGTTTGTTCAGTCACGCTGGTATTCGCAGTCAGTGTAGCGGCGCAGTTGCAGGCGGCGCCATAGATTACGCATGGCCGTGTCGGTAGGCGGGCAACGGACGCCGGCGGCTCAGGATGACGAAGGTTAGAGAGGGCGGCCGGCCTAGAGCGGCTCCACCAGCGCCGCCATCTTGGCTTGGTTGGCCACATGCTCGCGCCAGGTGATGAACAGGGTGGAGACCACCACCACGGCGGCGCCGACCACGGTCCAGAGGCCCGGGACCTCGTGGAAGAGGGCGAAGCCCACCATCACCGTGAAGACCAGCCGGATATAGTCGATGGGGGCCATGGCGCCGGCGTCGCCGATGGACATCCCCTTGATGTAGCAGCCCTGGGTGATGGTCCCCAGCACCCCCATCAGGGCCAGCAGCAGCAGGTCAACGGGCTCGGGCCAGCGCCAGGCCAGGAAGGCGCCGGGCAGGGCCAGCACCAGGCCCAGGCTCGCCGACCAGACCAGCAGCACCATGGGGGCGTGGTCCCGCGTCATCACCTTCATACCGGTGATGGTGAGCGCGAACAGGAAGGACGAGGCCAGCATGGCCAGGGCCGGCAGGCCGATGGCGAAGGAACCGCCCGCGCCCGGCCGCAGCATGATCAGCACGCCCAGGAACCCCACCACCGCGGCCCCGATGCGCAGGGGCCCCACCGGCTCGCGCACCACGAAGAAGGCCAGCGGCACCAGCCACAGGGTGCGGGTGAAGGACAGCGCATTGGCGTCGGCCAGCGGCATCTTCTGGAAGGCGTAGAAGGAGAGGATCATCCCCACCGTGCCCGCCGCCGAGCGGAAGATCAGGATGCCGGGCCGGGTGGTGGCGAAGGCCGCGCCGCGATGGCGCAGGATCACTGGCAGCATGATCAGGAAGCCGAAGAACTGCCGGTAGAAGGTCTGCAGCGAGGCCGCGTAGTCGTCCCCCAGATACTTGATCAGGGTGGTCATGGCCGTGAAGCCCAGGGCCGAGGCCACCATCCACAGGGCGCCGTGCAGGTTGGGCGACAGGCCGGGTTTCGCCGCCGCCTCAGCGCTCACGGATCCACCCGGTGACGGAGAGCCGCTCCGCGCCCGCGAAACTGGCGACCTGGGTCACCGCGTGCTGCTGGGGCACGCGGAAGATGTTCAGGGCGTTGAAGGTCGGGGTATAGGCCTCGCTGACATGGCCGTCGGCGTCGTGGAAGGCCAGCAGGCCACCCCAGTCGGGCCGCCAGACGGGCGTGAAGTTCAGCACCAGGGCGTAGAGCCGCTTCTTGCCGGCCACGTCGTCGTCGTGGGCGGTGAGGAAGTCGCCGGGGCGATAACGGGTGGCCTGGGCGTCGGCATAGGCGCAGCGCGGGTCGCCGGTGAGGGTGCGGATGAAGGCCAGGAAGGGCTCGCTGTTGATCAGGTCGTAGAGGCCCTCCAGGGGCGCCAGAGCCCCGCCGGTCCTCTGGCCCGCCTCCATCAGGTCCGACAGCCGCCAGGCGTCGAACTGGTACTGGAAGCCGGTCCGCCCGCCCTCCAGGATCGCCGCTTCCAGCTCCGCCCGGCGCTCGGGCGGCATGGCGGCCAGGGTTTCCAGGGCGATGTCGTAGCTCTTGCCGGCCGCGGTCAGCGAGCGGTGGTAGGGAGCGGCCGCAAGCGCCGCATGGATCGCCAGGGCGTCCTTGGGCCGGAAGACGCCCGGCAGGTGCAGGCGCCCGAAGCGGGCGAAG
>JAZKBZ010000169.1:0-7529 GCA_040388315.1 Pseudomonadota bacterium
ATGGCCCACCAGGTCAAGCTGGAGCTGGACGGCTCCGGCGCCGCCTGGATCCTGACCTCCACGGCCCTGGTCCTGATGATGACCATCCCGGGCCTGGCGCTCTTCTACGGCGGCATGGTCCGCCGCAAGAACGTCATCGCCACGGTGGCCCAGTCCTTCGCCGTCACCTGCGTGGTGACGATCGTCTGGATGGCGATCACCTACGGCATGGCCTTCGGGGTCAACCCGGACGAGACCCTGAACAAGTACATCGGCTCCTTCGACGTGCTGTTCCTCAACGGGGTCACCACCGAGACGGCCTTCTCGGCCGCCAAGGGCCTGCCGGAGATGCTCTGGATCGTCTATCAGATGACCTTCGCCATCATCACGCCCGCCCTCATCGCCGGCGCCTTCGCCGAGCGCATGAAGTTCTCGGCCCTGCTGCTCTTCACCACCCTGTGGGCGATCTTCGTCTACGCCCCCATCTGTCACTGGGTCTGGGGCGGCGGCTGGCTCTCGGGCGCGGGCGTCCTGGACTTCGCCGGCGGCACGGTTGTTCACATCAATGCGGGCGTCGCCGGCCTGATGTGCGCCCTGGTGCTCGGCAAGCGTAAGGGCTACGGCGCGGAAAACATGGCGCCGCACAACCTGGTCTTCACCATGATCGGCGCGAGCCTGCTGTGGGTGGGCTGGTTCGGCTTCAACGCCGGTTCGGAATGGGCCGCCGACGGCATCGCCTCGGCCGCCATGCTGAACACCCAGATCGCGGCCGCCGCGGCCGCCCTGGCCTGGATGGTCGTGGAGTGGGTCGAGCGCAAGAAGCCCGGCATGCTGGGCATGGCCTCGGGCGCGGTGGCCGGTCTGGTCGCCATCACCCCCGCCGCCGGCTTCGTGAACCCGCAAGGCGCCCTGATCATCGGCGTCATCGGCGGCGGCGCGGCCTATGTCGGCGCGGTCTGGCTCAAGCGCCTGCTGAAATACGACGACAGCCTGGACGCCTTCGGCGTGCACGGGATCGCCGGCATCGCCGGCGCCCTGCTCACCGGCGCCCTGGCCGACCCGGCCATCAACAGCCTGGGCGAAGGCGCCTCGGTGGCCAAGCAGATGCTGGGCATCGGCGCGACCATCGCCTGGTCGGGCGTGGTCACCCTGATCATCCTGTTCGTCTGCAAGTTCACCACCGGCCTGCGTGTCTCGGAAGAGGGCGAAGTCGAGGGTCTGGACCTGTCGCTGCACGGCGAAGCCCTGCACGAATAGTTCGAACCACACCCAGCGTTGGGAACGGGGGTCCTTCGGGGCCCCCGTTTTCGTTTGCGGGTCAGGCGTGGCCGGGACCTAGTCCCAGGGGCCGCCGAGGCGGCAGCGCTGGACCCACCAGTCGGGCTTCATGGCCATGATCCGCTCGGCCAGGGTCTCGGCCTCCACCTCGCCCTGGCACAGGGCGAAACAGGTGGCGCCGGAGCCGGACATGCGGGCGATCAGGGCCTCGGGTTCGTCGGCCAGGGTGGCGAGCACGTCGCCGATGGCCGGGGCCAGGGCCACGGCCGGGGCCTCCAGGTCGTTGCGGGTGGTGGCCAGCCAGCCGGCCAGCTCCTCGACGCTCTCGAAGGCGTCGGGCATGGGGGGCGGTTCGACGTCGCCGAACGCCTCACCCGCGTCAAGGCGGCGGTAGACCTCCGGGGTGGAGACCGTGACCCCGGGATTGACCAGCACCGCCTCCAGGATCGGCAGGCCGGGCGCGGGGGTCAGCCGCTCGCCGCGGCCCTGCGCCAGCACCGGACGGCCCCAGAGGCAGGCCGCGCCGTCGGCGCCGAGGCTGGCCGCCACCGCCTCCAGCTCGGCGTCGTCCAGGCGGGGGCTCACCTGCTCGCGCATCAGCCGCAGGGCCGCGCCGGCGTCGCTGGAACCGCCGCCGAGACCCGCGGCCACCGGCAGGCGCTTGTCGAGCGTGAAGGCGTGGGGCGCCTGGGGGCCCTTGGCCGTGGCCAGCAGGGCGCGGGCGGCACGGAGCACCAGGTTGTCGCCCTCCCCCGCCAGCTGACCGCCGAAGGGGCCGCGCACCCGCAGGTCCAGGGCGTCGCCCGCCTGCAGGGTCACCCGGTCGCCGGCGTCGGCGAAGACCATCAGGGAGCAGAGGGGGTGATAGCCGTCGTCGCCCGGCGCGCCGACGTGCAGGAACAGGTTGATCTTGGCCGGCGCCAGGGTGTCGGCGGCCACGGGCCTACTGCCCGGCGATGCGGGGCGCCTGAGCCGGACCGCTGGGGCCGAGGCCGGAGGCGAGCTTGGACTCGACCTCGGTCTTCATCTTGGCCTCGGGATCGAGGGTCAGGACCCGCTTCCACTGGAACTGCGCCTCGGCGCGGCGGCCGATGCGCCAGTAGGCGTCGCCCAGGTGATTGTTTATGTCGGGGTCGCCGGCTTCCAGCTCGACGGCCTCCTCCAGCTTCTCGACGGCCTTCTTGTAGTCGCCAAGCCGGTAATAGGCCCAGCCGAGGCTGTCGATCATGGCGCCCGACTTGGGGTTGGACGCCACCGCCCGCTGCACCATGGCCAGGGCCTCGGGCAGGTGCTCGCCGCGGTCGATCCAGGAATAGCCAAGATAGTTCAAGAGCTCGCTGTCGTCGGGGCGCAGCTTGAGGGCGGCGCGCAGGTCGGCCTCGCCGTCGGCCCAGCGGCCGGCGCGGTCGTTGGCCACGCCGCGGGCGTACATCAGCCGCCAGTCGCCGGGACGGGCGGCGATCACCTCGGTGAGGATCTGGGCGGACTCGGCGAACTTCTCGTTGACCCGCAGCAGGTCGGCCAGGGTCACCTTGGCGTCCAGGTCGCCGGAGGCGGCGGCCTCGCGGGCCATGGTGAGCGCCGTCTCGCTATCCTTGGCGTTCTGGTGGCTCCAGGCCAGCTTGGAGCGGGCCGCGGCGTATTCCGGCGACCCGGGCCTGGGCTTGCCATAGGCGGCGCGGGCGGAGTCGATGTCGCCGGCGGTCTCCATCAGGTCGCCCACCATCAGCCAGGCTTCGTTGCGGTTGGGGTCCAGCCGCAGGGCCAGGCGCAGATAGACCAGGCCCAGCTGATCCTGCTTGGCGGCCATCATGCTGGCGGCCGGCGCCATCAGGGCCTGGGCCGCGCCCTGACGCAGGGTGGGGGCCGGCGGCGGGCTCTTGCCGGCCGCGGCGCGGGCCTTGGCGGCCAGCAGGACGCTGTTGGCGGGCTCGTCGGCCAGGCCCTTGTCGTAGACGGCCACGGCGTCCAGCCGCTTGCCCCGGCGCTCCAGGAAGCCGCCATAGGCCAGCAGCACCATGTCGCCGGGATTGTCGCCGCCGGTCAGGGCCTTGAAGTCGGTCTCGGCCTCGTCGTAGCGCTTGGCGCGCTCATAGAGGAAGGCCTGGCCCAGCAGGCCGAAATATTCCACGACCTTGTCGTTGCGCAGCTCGGGCCGCACCACCGCGCCCTCGGCGTTTCCGGCCATGGCCGCCGCCCACGGGGCCAGCAGGGCCGCGGCCCCCTTGTGCGGGAAGCCCATGCCCTCGGGCGCCAGCAGGGCCTGGGCGGGCTTGCCCTGACCCTGGGCGAGGGCCTCCACGGCCTGGACCATGCGGCCCAGCCGCTTGGAGGATTCCGAGGCCCCGTCGCCGGTGGGCGCCAAGGCCGCGGCCTTGCCGATGTCGCCGGCCATGACCGCGGCGGTGAAGGCCCGCTCGGCGATCAGGTCGTCCTCGGCGCCGCCGGCCTGGGCCTGTTCGAAATAGGCCGCGGCCTCCGCGCCCCGGCCGTCGTTCAGGGCGCCCTGGCCCGCCAGGAACAGGCCGTAGGACGAGCCGCCCAGGTCATCGAGACTGGCGAGATCGTCCGCCGGCTGGGTGGCGCAGGCGGCCAGGAGGACAAGCGGGGCGACGCAGGCGAGCAGTTTACGCATGGGCCTGAACCTCAACGCTTTCGTTCCGCGCCGCAAGCGTGGCCACAGTCCACGCGCCCATTTGCCCTACATGTTCGGGTAGTTGGGACCGTCCCCGCCCTGGGGCGTGGTCCAGTTGATGTTCTGGGACGGATCCTTGATGTCGCAGGTCTTGCAGTGGACGCAGTTCTGGAAGTTGATCTGGAACTTCGGGTTGTTCCCCTCGGCGTCGTAGAGCACCTCATAGACGCCGGCCGGGCAGAACAGGCGCGCCGGTTCACCGAACCGCGGCAGGTTCACGTTCACCGGAATGCTCGGATCGGTAAGCTTCAGGTGGGCCGGCTGGTTCTCGTCGTGGTTGGTCGAGGACAGGAACACCGAGGACAGCTTGTCGAAGCTGAAGACGTTGTCCGGCTTCGGATAGACGATCGGCTTGTAGTCCTTGGCCAGGCCCGTGGCCTCGGCGTCCGACTTGCCGTGCTTCAGCGTGCCCCACGGCGACCAGCCCTTGAGCACGGTGGCCATGATGGCGTCGACGCCGCCCAGCAGGACGCCGGGGATGGTGCCGAATTTGGACCACAGCGGCTTGAAGTTACGAACGTTCCACAGCTCCTTGGCGATGGAAGATTTCTGGTAGGCCTCTTCGTAGGACACCAGTTCGTCGCTGCTGCGGCCGCCCTGGATCGCCGTGAAGGCGGCCTCGGCGGCGAGCATGCCGCTCTTGACCGCGTTGTGGCTGCCCTTGATGCGCGGGACATTGACCATGCCGGCCGAGCAGCCGAGCAGCACGCCGCCCGGGAAGTACAGCTGCGGCAGCGATTGCGCACCGCCCTCGGTGATGGCGCGCGCGCCATAGGAGACGCGCTTGCCGCCTTCCAGGTAGCCGCGGATCGCCGGGTGGGTCTTGAAGCGCTGGAACTCGTCGAAGGGCGAGAGCCAGGGGTTCTTGTAGTTCAGGTGCAGCACGAAGCCGATGGCCACGTAGTTGTCCCCGAAGTGGTACATGAAGGACCCGCCGCCGGTGGCGTTGTCCAGCGGCCAGCCGAAGGTGTGCTGGGTCAGGCCGGCCTCGAAGGCCTCGTCGGGAACCTGCCACAACTCCTTGATGCCGATGCCGAACTTCTGGGGCTCGCGGCCCTCGGTGAGGCCGAACTTGGCCTGCAACTGCTTGGCCAGCGAGCCGCGGACGCCCTCGCCGATGAAGGTGTACTTGGCGTGCAACTCGATGCCCGGCTGATAGTCGGGGCCGGGTTGGCCGTCCTTGCCGACGCCGAAGACGCCAGCGACGACGCCCTTCACCGAGCCATCCTCATTATAGACCACCTCGGAGGCGGCCATGCCGGGATAGATCTCGACGCCGAGGCTCTCGGCGTGCTGGCCCAGCCAGCGGCAGACATTGCCAAGGCTGGCGATGTAGTTGCCGTGGTTCAGCATCCACTTGGGGAAGGGCACGAAGCTGACGTCCAGCTCGCCCTGCGGGCCGAGCATCACGAACTTGTCGCGGGTGACCTTGGTCTCCAGCGGAACCCCAAGCTCCTTCCAGTTGGGCAGCAACTCATTGATGCCGCTGGGATCGATCACCGCGCCCGACAGGATGTGGGCGCCGACCTCGGAGCCCTTTTCCAGGACCGCGACGGTGATCTCCGTGCCGGCCTTCTCGGCCAGCTGCTTGAGGCGGATGGCGGCCGACAGGCCCGAGGGGCCGGCGCCGACGATCACGACGTCGTACTCCATGGCCTCGCGTTCGATGACGTCGCTCATGATCCCCATGCTCCGCTGGGCCGCGCGCCAGGGGTTCCCCTCCCCTTGTCCCGCACGGCGTTGATCCGTTGGGCGACTTATCGGAAGCTTATCGATCGGCGGTCAAGGGTGAACTCCGCCGCAGGAACGATTACAAGGGCCCATGACCCCCGCCACGCGCGACCTCAACGCCGAAAGCCTGCTCGCCTTCTGGGCCGAGGCCGGCGTGGACGCCATGCTGCTGGACGAGCCCTCCGACCGCATCGAGGCGGGCAAGTTCGTCCCGCCCAAGCCGCCGGAGCGGATCGTGGCCGCGCCGCCGCCCGCCCAGGGCGCGGCCAGGGCCGGCCCCGACGTCGCCGCCGCGGTGGCCGAGGCCAAACGCCTGGCGGCGGCGGCTCCGGACCTGGAGGCCCTGAAGGCCGCCATCGAGGCCTTCGACGGCTGTCCGCTGAAGTTCGAGGGCGCCGCGCGACAGTCTGTCTTCTATCGCGGCGCGACCGACGCTCCCCTGATGGTGATCGGCGAGGGCCCCGGCCAGGAGGAGGACATACAGGGCGCCCCCTTCGTCGGCCGGGCGGGACAGCTGCTGGACAAGATGTTCGCCGCCGCCGGCCTCACCGACCGGGTCTTCATCACCAACTCGGTGTTCTGGCGTCCCCCCGGCAACCGCAACCCGACGGTGGGGGAGCAGATGGTCTGCGCCCCCTTCCTGGAGCGGGCCATCGAACTGCTGAAGCCCAAGATGCTGCTGCTGGTGGGCGGGCCGTCGGCCAAGTCCATGCTGAAGCGGGAGGAAGGCATCCTCTCGCTGCGCGGCCGCTGGTTCGAGTGGAAGTCGACCGACGGGTCCATCGAGCTGCCGGCCATGCCCACCCTGCACCCGGCCTTCCTGCTGCGGCAGCCGGGGGCGAAAAAGAAGGCGTGGAGTGACCTGCTGACGCTCACCGAGCGCCTGGATCGGCCCGAACGTCCTTAACAAAACCCTTCGCGCGCGAACCCGCTTTCCCTTTCCGCATAAGGGCTTTAAAGGTCTCCGGTCATTGGAAGTAGGGCCACGCCAGGCTCGCGAAGACGCGGCGGCGTGGAAGTGGGCATGACGCAGACCAAGCGCGTGCGGATCGCGGCCCTGGCCCTGATCTGCGCCACCATCGCGGGGAAGGCGCTGGCCGGCAGCCCGCAAGTCCTGACGCCCGCAGACGCGCAGGGCTACGCCCGGGCCTTCGAATCCGTCGACCGCGGCGATTTCATCGACGCCACCATGCAGAGCATCGAGCTCAGCGATCCCTCGCTTTCCGGCTACATCACCTATCGCGGCCTGATGCACCCGACGGCGCACAAGTCGAACTTCGACGAACTGTCGGGCTGGCTGTCGCGCTACGCCGACCTGCCGGTGGCCGAGCGGATCTACACCCTGGCCAGCAAGCGCAAGACGCCGGACCTGCCCCCGCCGGTGGTTCCCGGCCTGACCGGGGTCGACTGGAGCAAGATCGAGCTGGTGCCGCCCGGCTCCGGCGGACCCTTCGACGCCGACAACGCCCGCCTAGCCCGCGAGGCCTTCTATTCGGGCGATTCCAAGCGCGCCCTGGACCTGGCCCGCGCCGTGAATGAGCGCTGGATCGCCGGCATGGCCGCCTATCGCCTGCGCCACTACGACCAGGCCGAGACCTATCTGTCGCAGCTGGCCCAGGACACCGACCAGGACATCTGGGTCCGCTCAGGCGGCGCCTACTGGGCCGCCCGCGCCGCCGAGGCGCGCGGCGCCTCGGACCGGGCCGCCACCTATCTGCGCCAAGCCGCCGGCTCACCCCAGACCTTCTACGGCATGATCGCCCAGCGTCAGGTCGCCCTGCGCGGCCTCGGCCCCGCCCTGCCCCTGTCGGAGGCCCAGCCTTACCAGCCCCGCGCCCGCCAGGTG
>JAZKBZ010000170.1:0-7773 GCA_040388315.1 Pseudomonadota bacterium
CTCGCCGCCGCAGGCGGCGAGGATGACGTCGCAGGCGTCGCCGCGGAACTCCAGGACGTACGAATTCCAGAAGCGGATGACCCGGAAACCCTGGGTCTGGAGATAGGCGGTGCGGCGCGCGTCATAGGCCAGCGTCTCCGAATGTTGGCCGCCGTCGAGTTCGACGATCAGGGCGGCCTCGAGGCAGAGGAAGTCGGCGATATAGGGCCCGACCGGGACCTGCCTGCGCCACTTCCAACCGCCGAGGCGCCGCGCGCGCAGGACGTGCCAGAGGCGGGCCTCGGCGTGGGTCTGTGTCGCGCGCAGGCTGCGGGCCCTGGCTGTCGGCGCGTTGCGGCTCATCGGCCCCCTCACCCATCCTCTCCCCCGCAAGAGGGGGAGAGGAGGAGGAGGTTAGCAAAGGTTCTTGTTGTGTTCCAGGTCGCGGCTTCGGCCGGAGCGGGCCGGAAGGACGCCATGGAACCGACCCCGTCACGGGGCGCTTAGGGAGCGCCACGTTTCCGCCTTTCGGCGCGCAGCGAGGCTCCGGCGGTGCTTTTCAGGCGGCCCGCGCCACCCAGCGGCAAGACCTCTTCGCAGACTGCCTACGGACCCTGGAGGGGCCCGCCATGAAAAACATGTTTCTGATTCCGCCGCTGAGCCTGGCGCTCGCGGCCCTTTCGACGATGGCCGTGGCGCGCGAGGTGGTGGTGCTGCCCGGGGTGGTCAGCCCGGTGGGGGTCGCCAGCGGGGTCGACACCCAGGGGCCGGGGACCCTGACCGTCGGGAACCAGAACATCAACACCGGCAACGACGCCGGCGGGGCCATCACCAGCTCGGCGGCCAATACGGCCAATGTCCTGTTCAACAACACCTCCACGGTGACCGGCTTCGTCGGCTCCACCGGGACCACCTTCCTCAACATCGCCGCGGGCGCCAACGGCAATACGGTGACCTTCAACGGCCCGGTCTACGCCACCACCTTCACCGTGACGGGCAGCGGAACGGTCAACTTCAATCGCGGCTTCACCAGCAACACCGGCTCGACCCTGGATTTCGCCGGCGACGGATTCCTGAACGTGGGGGCCGGCCAGACCGTCAAGGCGGCCCTGACCAACACCGCCGGCGCCAATACCGGCACCCTGACCCTCAACAACGGCAGTATCTTCGATGGCGCGGTCGGGGCGGCCAGCGGCCTGAAGCTGGTCCGAGTCACCGGTGGCAACGCCCTGATCACCGGCCAGGTGAAGGCGGGGACCTATAGCCTCGACACCAACACCCTGAACGTGGCCGGCGCCTTCGCCATTCCGGTGGCGGGCACCATCAACACCACCATCTTCAGCCCCTCCCTCTACGGCAAGATCATTCCGGTCGGCGCGGCCACCATCGGCGACGGCCTGAAGGTGCTGGTGACGGTCACCGGCCCGATCGCCAACGGCACCAGCTTCAACATCGTCGACGCCACCAGCGGCAGCAGCGGCAGCACGGTGACGGCCACCAGCAACACCCTGCGCTACGCCTTCTCCGCGGCGCCCACCACGGCGGGCCTGGTGCGGATCACCACCACCCAGATCCCCCTGGTGGACGTGGTGACGCCGGTGGTGGTCGCCCCGGTGGTCCCGGGCGTCCCGGCGGTGAACCCGGTCCTGCCCGTCGTCATCGCCCCGGTGATCGACGCCCTGCCGGTGACCCCGACCAACCTGGGAATCCTGACGGCCATCACCCTGCTGCCCGACGCCCCGGCGATCGCGGCGGCCCTGGCCCAGCTCGGCCCGGGCACCGCCAGCCTGGCCTCGCCCCAGGTGGCCTTCCGGGCCACCCAGCGGTTCCAGGACCTGTGGGCCTCCCACCTCGAGGGCCAGCAGTCCTGCAGCCAGGACAGCCAGATGCGCGACCGGCAAGTCCGCCGCGCGGCCGACGCCTCGGCCTGCCAGGTCGATGACGACCGGCGTCCGCACCTGTGGATGACCGGCTTCGGATACGAGCGGTCCCCCTTCAGCTCCGACCGCCAGGGCGACGTCGCCGGCTATGAGGGCAACGAGTCCCGCATCGCCGGGGCCATGGTCGCCTATGACGCGCCGATCGGCGATAATGCGCGGGCGGGCCTGGGCCTGCGCTACGGCCTCTCGTCCATCGACGGAAACAACGGCGCCGCCGGGGTCAATCCGGCCCGCAGCCACGGCAACATCAGCTCCTACCAGGCGACGGCCTATGTCGGTTACGCCCCGGGGCCCTGGTTCCTCAACGGCTCCATCGCCTATGGCTTCGACAACTATTCCGGCTTCCGCCACGTGGCCTTCACCGGCGTCGACAGCACGGCGGTGGCCGACTACGGCGGCAGCCAGTTCACCGCCTTCGGCACGACGGGCTATCACTTCCAGCTCGGCGACGGGCGGACGGTGGTCACCCCCTATGCGACCCTGCAGTACACCGACCTGCGGACCGAGGCCTATACCGAGACCGGCGACCCGGCGCTCAACCTGAAGGTCGCCGCCCAGCAGTACGACTTCCTGCAGAGCGGCCTGGGGGTGAAGGTCTCCCGCGACATTCCGCTCTCCGGGTCGCGGGTCTTCCGGCCCGAGGTGCACGGCAAGTGGCTGCATTCGCTGAGCGAGGAGATGATGACCAACACCTCGGCCTTCGAGAGCGGCGGCCCGGCCTTCACCATCAGCGGCCTGAAAGCCGATCCCGACACCTTCAACGTCGGGGCGGGCTTCACCTATAAGAGCCCCGGCGCCTGGTCGGTGGGCGGCGGCTACGACTATCTGTGGCGCGACCAGAACTATTCGGCCCACCAGCTGATGGTGAGCTTCCTGCTGCGGCTCTAGGGTTTTCCGGAGGGCTCCGCGGCGCGGGGCCCTCCTCAGATCCTCCCCCAGCGGGGGAGCATCTGTAGGCGGAGGCCTCTCTCCTACATCGGCGGCGCCTTGCCCTTTTCGCCGGTGGAGATGGCGTTGGTGGTGAGGCCCCTGGCGCTCGCCTGGGCGACCAGGAAGACCGAAACGCCTGGCTTGATCATGGCCCGCTCGCCCGGGGTGATCTGGACGATGGGGACGTTCTTGGGCACCACGATGTGGCGGGTCCCGTAGGAATAGGTGACGTCCAGCTCCTGGCCGTTCTTGCTGGCCACCACCTTGCCCACCGTGCCGTTGGTCATCATCGAGCCCTTCTTCAGGTCCCAGGCGTAGTGGCCCTCGCCCATCTTCACGCCGGGCGGGAAGATGTGGACCTCGAGGGATTTCCCGCGGCCGTCCTTCTGGGGCATCTCGGCGGTGCCGATGAAGCTGCCGGGCTGGATGGCGGCCACGGTGATGGGCTTCATCACCGAGACGGTCCAGCTGGGCGCCAGGTTCACGGTGACCTCCTTGCCCTCCTTGGTCTTCAGCACCAGGGCGTCGACCTTGGCGACCTTGACCACGCCGCGGACGATCTGCGGGGCGGCGGACTGGGCCAGGGCGGGCCCCGCGATCAGGGCGATGGCGGCGGCGATGGCGGCCCGGCGGGGAAGCGTCATGGGGAGCGGAACTTTCGGTTCAGGGATTTGGCGACGGTAGCAGCCTGGGGACGCAAGTCACGCGGGGCGGCAAGGACGACGTTGGGCCCTGGCTGTCGGCCTGTTGCGGTCCGACGGCCCCCTCACCCTGCCCTCTCCCCCGCAAAGGGGGAGAGGGTTCCAGATGACTTGCTCCTCTCCCCCCTGGGGGAGAGGATGGGTGAGGGAGTCTCGCCGCCGCAGTGCGCTCGTTTTCGACTCTACATCGCGGCCCGACAGGCTAACCTCCGCTCCAGCCGCCGTCAGAGCGGGCTGGGAGGACGCTGGTGAGTGAGACGCACGGGGCCTCGGCCATTCTCGATCCGCCGGTGATCGCCGGCGTGGGCGGCGATGGGCCGCTGAGCAAGGGCGGGGCCGCCTGGGCGGTCTTCGAGGGGGCGCGGAACCCCTATGTGGTGCTGATCACCATCTATGTCTTCATGCCCTATGTGTCCTCGACCATGGTGGGCGATCCCGTCCGGGGCCAGCAGATCATCTCGGCCTGGAGCCAGTACGCGGGCTGGATCGTGATGGCCACGGCGCCGTTCCTGGGCGCCTCCATCGACAAGCTGGGGCGGCGCAAGGGGTGGCTGGCCCTGGTGGTGATGACCATGGTCCCGGCCATCTTCGCCCTGTGGTGGGGCAAGCCGGACGGGTCGGGCCTGTCGGTCACCGCCATCATGGCCCTGTCGCTGCTGATCGGGGTGCTGTTCTCCTATTCGGAGGTGCTGCACAACTCGCTGCTGGTCCGCGCCGCGGGGCTGGCGGGCGCGCACAAGGCCTCGGGCCTGGCCCTGGCCCTGGGCAATCTCGGCTCGGTGAGCGCGCTGATCTTCTGCGCCTGGGCCTTCGCCCTGCCGGGTCACGTGGACTGGGCCTTCGTGCCCGCCAAGCCACTGTTTGGCCTCGACGTCGTGATGCACGAGCACGAGC
The DNA here is from genome assembly GCA_040388315.1 of Pseudomonadota bacterium. Classification (GTDB taxonomy): domain Bacteria; phylum Pseudomonadota; class Alphaproteobacteria; order Caulobacterales; family Caulobacteraceae; genus Phenylobacterium. The sequence continues at coordinate 4,445 of JAZKBZ010000170.1, forward strand.
GGATCGTGGCGCCGATCGCCGCGGTGATGTTCGCGATCGGGGCCATCCCGCTCTTCCTGTTCACCCCGGACGCGCCGCGCAGCCAGGTCCCGGCCCTGAAGGCCTTCGCCAGCGGGGCCGGCGAACTGTGGCGGATGATCAAGGCGATGGGGGGCTACCGGGAGGCGGCGATCTACCTGGCCTCGCGCATGTTCTATTACGACGGCATGACCGCCCTGCTGATCTATTTCGGCATCTATTCGGCCGGGGTGATGAAGTGGGGGGCGCTGGAGCTCTTGATGCTGGGGATCATCCTCAGCGTGCTGGCGGTGCTGGGGGGCTTTGTCGGCCGCTGGCTGGATGCGGGCTTCGGGCCCAAGCGGGCGGTGCAGATCGAGATCGGCATGTCGCTGGCCGGCATCATCGCCCTGCTGGGCATGGCGCCGGATCGGATCCTCTATCTGTGGGCCTTCGATCCCTCGGCGCGGCTGTGGGAGGGGATGTTCGGCACCTGGCCGCAGGTGGTCTACATCCTGATCGGCTTCTCCAACGCCATCTTCGTCACCGCCCAATATGCGTCGAGCCGCACCCTGCTGACGCGGCTGACCCCGCCGGAGCAGACCGGGACCTTCTTCGGGGTCTATGCGCTCTCGGGCACGGCGACGGTGTGGCTGGGGTCGTTCCTGGTCAATCTGGGGACCCAGGTGTTCAAGACCCAGCAGGGGGGCTTCGCGGCCATCGCGTTGCTGTTGCTGGTGGGGTTCGTGGGGCTGCTGTTCGTGAAGGGCGGGGACCGGGGGGTGGCCTGACGGTCAGGCTTGCGCGGTGGTCGCTGGAAGTTCGCCGTTGACGCTCCTCTCCCCCCTGGGGGAGAGGGTAGGGTGAGGGGGTCCCTCCGCCGCAGGGGACTCCGAAATTCCAGAAGCGAGGGCGCCAAGCTCACCGACTCCTTCCCTTCGATCTTCCAGGCGGGTAAGGCCCGCCCCATGCGCGTCGCAGCCCAGCTTCGGACGTCCTGGCGCGAGCCGCTCCAGGTCCTGTCGGCCTTCGCCGGGGAGCCGTGGGCGATCGGCTTCCTGTCCGGCGGGGAGGGGCCGCGGGCCCGCTGGTCCTATCTGGCGCGGCGGCCCGAGGCGGTGCTGATTCTGGACGCCAGGGATCCGCGCGATCCCTTCGCGGCGCTGGCCGATCTGTTGGGGCCGCTCGGAGAGACAAGCCGGGACGGGCCGCCGTTCCAGGGCGGGCTCGCCGGACTGGCCACCTATGAGCTGGGGGACCGGGTGGAGACCCTGGGCCTGGCGCGCGACCCCGACTGGCCCGACCTGGCGGTGGGCCTCTATGCCAGCGTGCTGGCCTTCGACCACCAGGACCGCCAGGTGACAGCCGTGGGGCGCGGCTTCGACGAGGCCGACAGCGAGCAGGCCGCCTTCGAGGCGATGAGCTGGCTGCAGGAGCTGCCCAAGCCCGCGACGCGGGGGGCGCTGAGCGCCGGGTTGAGCGGATCCGACCCTCAGGCCTATGAAGCGGCGGTAGCCGAGGTGGTGGGCCGCATTCATGCGGGCGAAATCTTCCAGGCCAATATCGCGCGCAGCTGGACGGGACGGCTGGCCCCCGGCGCGACGCCCTTTGATTTGCTGGCGCGGCTGGCCGGGCAGAGCGCGGCGCCCTTCGCGGCCTATCAGAGGCTGCCGGGGCGGGCGGTGGTGTCCAACTCGCCCGAGCGCTTCCTGCGGACCGACGCCGAGGGGGGCGTGGAGACCCGGCCGATCAAGGGCACCCGGCGCCGCGGCGCCACGGCGGCGGAGGACCAGGCCCTGGCGGCCGAGCTGGCCGCCAGCCTGAAGGACCGGGCCGAGAACCTGATGATCGTGGACCTGATGCGCAACGACCTGGCCCGGGTCTGCGAGCCCGGCAGCGTCAAGGTCCCCGGCCTGTTCGTGCCGGAGAGCTTCGCCAATGTGCACCACCTGGTCTCCACGGTGACCGGGCGGCTGGCGGCGGGGCGGACGGCGATCGACCTCTTGAGGGCGGCCTTCCCGCCCGGCTCCATCACCGGGGCGCCCAAGGTCCAGGCCATGAAGGTGATCGCCGGGCTGGAGGGGCCGCGGGGGCCCTATTGCGGCTCGCTGTTCTGGGCCGGGGCCGACGGAGCCTTCGATTCCAGCGTGCTGATCCGCACGGCCGCCTGCGTGCAGGACGACGCCGGCTGGCGCATCGAGGCCCGCGCGGGGGCCGGGATCGTCGCCGACAGCGATCCGCGCGCCGAGCGGCGGGAGACGCAGGACAAGATCGCGGCCCTGGCCCGCGCCCTGGAGGCGGGCGCGTGATCCCCCTGGACGATCGCGGCCTGCTGCTGGGGGACGGTCTGTTCGAGACCCTGCTGGCCAAGGATGGGACGCTCGTGGAGGCTCAGGCTCACCTGGCGCGGATGGCGGCCGGCTGCGCGGTGCTGGGCCTGCCGGCGCCGGACCCGGGCGAGGCGATGGACCTGATGGGCCGCGCGCTCTCCGAGGCGGGGCTGGAGCGGGGCCGGGCGGCCGTGCGGCTGACCCTGACGGCGGGGTCGGGCGGGCGCGGCCTGGACCGGCCGGCCGGGCCCGAACCCCGGCTGTTCGCGAAGGCGGCGGCGTCCGTCGCCCCGACCACGCCCGCACGGCTGATGGTCAGCACGGTGGCGCGCAATGCGGGCTCGCCGGCCGCGCGGCTGAAGACGCTCGCCTATCTCGACAATGTGCTGGCGCGGCGCGAGGCCCTGGGCGCCGGCGCCGACGAGGCGGTGATGCTGAACGGGGCCGGCCAGGTGGCCTGCGCGGCGGCGGCCAATCTGTTCTGGGTGAGCGGAGGCCAGGTCTTCACCCCGGCCCTGGCCTGCGGGGTGCTGGACGGGATCGTACGCCGCCAGGTGATGGCGGCGGTTCCGGTGACCGAGGTGGCGGCGGGGGTCGAGGTCCTGCGGGCGGCGCAGGCGGTGTTCCTCACCAACAGCCTGATCGGGGTGAGGGCCGCCGCCAGCCTGGACGGGCGGCCCCTGGCGGGCTCGGACCGGGTGGCGGAGATCGCCCAGGCGATCACGGCCCTCAGGGGGTGAAGGTCACCTGGCTGGTCTTGCGGGGCTTGAGGTAATATTTCTGGCTGAAGGTCATGGGGGCCGGCAGGGCCTTCTGCACCGGCGAGGTGTAGACGTAGCTGGCCTCGGCCAGGATCACGCTCTCATTGGCCGCCACCAGGCCGGCGGGCAGGGCCGCCGCCGTGGTGGCCGCGCCCATGGCGCCGTAGCCCTTCGACCACATCACCTGGGCCGTGCCGCCGGCGTCCTTGCGAATGCTGGTGACCCGCATGGAGAGGGCCGA
>JAZKBZ010000171.1:0-35109 GCA_040388315.1 Pseudomonadota bacterium
GTGCGGCGACAGCGAGCCGCTACCTCCTGTCCGGCGGGCGCGGCGCGGTGCTGCCCGAGGGCGATCCGATGTCGAACGAGGAATTCCTGGTGGTGGCCGAGACGGACGGTGCCTCTCAGGATGCGCGCATCTTCCTCGCGGCGGCGATCACCGTGGGCGAGATCGAAGCGCTTTACGAGGACCGGATCGTCGACGAGCAGGTCGTGCAGTGGAACGCGCGCGACAACAGCGTGCTGGCCCGGCGGCGGCGGCGGTTGGGCGCGCTGCTGATCGAGGACAAGCCGATTGCCCGGCCCGACCCGGAAAAGGTGAAGGCCGCGGCCCGCGCCCGCGTGCGCCCCTATAGCGGCCCGGTGGCCCCGGTGGAGCGCGACAAGAACTACGCGGCCGCAGGCGACCTGATCCTGGCGATCGGCTCCTCCACCGGCGGGGTCGAAGCCCTGATGACCATCCTGGCCAACTTCCCCGACACCTGCCCGCCGACGGTCATCACCCAGCACATGCCGGCGACCTTCACCAAGAGCTTCGCCGATCGCCTGAACCGGATCTCCGGGGCGACGGTGGCCGAGGCCACGGACGGCGCGCGGCTGCTGCCGGGCCACGTCTATGTCGCCCCCGGCGGCGCGGCCCACCTGGAGGTGGTCTCCTCCAGCCACCCGGTCTGCCGCCTGCGGGAGTCCGAACCCGTCAACGGCCACCGCCCCTCGGTCGACGTGCTGTTCCACTCCGTGGCGAAGCTCAACCGCCCGTCCGTGGGCGTGATCCTGACCGGCATGGGCCGCGACGGCGCCGAGGGCCTGCTCGCCATGCGTCAGGCCGGCGCCCACACCCTGGGCCAGGACGAGTCCAGCTGCGTCGTCTACGGCATGCCCAAGGCCGCCTTCGAGATCGGGGCGGTGGAAAAGCAGGTCGGCCTGTCTCGGATGGGCCCGGCCATTCTCAACACCTGCTCGGCCACGGCCGAGTCGCAAAGGAACGTGTGATGCCTGCCGCGTCCGCCCTGAAAACCCTGATCGTCGACGATCAACAGACGATGCGCTCGCTCATCCGCACGAGCCTGCACGCCCTGGGGATCACCCAGACCCGCGAGGCGCCCGACGGCGAGGAAGCCCTGAGGGCCATGCTGAGCACGCCGGTGAACCTAGTGATCACCGACTTCAACATGCCCAAGCTGGACGGTCTCGGCCTGCTGCGCGCCATCCGCGCCCACGGCCCGACCTCGAAGGTGGCCGTGATCATGCTCACCGGCCGCGCCGATCGCGAGCTGGTTCAGCGGGCGGTTCAATTCGGCGTCAATAATTATCTGGTCAAACCGTTCACGACACAGACCCTAAAAGAAAAAATCGAAGCGGTGTTTGGACCCCTTTCATGATCGTTGAGAACGTCTCAAATCGTCCCGGCAAACGGGTCCATGTCGTCCAGGGGGAGCATCACGTCTCCTCCGATCCGGACGTCATGTTGACGACGATTCTCGGCTCCTGCGTCGCGGTGTGCCTGCGCGACACCGAGACCGGCATCGGAGGCATGAATCACTTCCTCCTGCCTGAGGGCAAGGTCGAGGGCCTCGACGAGGGCCGCCGCTACGGGGCCTACGCCATGGAGCTGCTGATCAACGAGCTCCTGCGCAACGGCGCCCGCCGTGAACGCATGGAGGCCAAGCTGTTCGGCGGCGCCCGCATGTTCGACGGCCTGTCCGACGTCGGCGCCTCCAACGCCGCCTTCGCCGAGAAATTCCTTCGCGACGAAGGTATTCCGGTGGTGGGCGGCAGCCTCGGCGGCGTCGGCGCGCGCCGGGTCCAATACTGGCCGACAACCGGCCGCGCGCAGCAGCGCACCGTCACCGACACCAACGAAGTGGCGCGCCTGAAGGCGCCGCCCAAGCCCGTTCCGGTGGTCGAGGACGAAGGGTCTCTGGAGCTGTTCTGATGAGTTCTTCCGCCCAGTCCAAACCCAACCAGACCCCGCAGCTCCTGGCCTCCCTGGCCGACGAGTTGGAACACGCCGGCGCGCTCTGCGACCGCCTGGAGATGCTCGTCACCCAGCTGGTCCGCGCCAGCCGCGGCGAGACCCTGGAAATCGCCCTGCACGAGGCCCAGACCGTCGACGTGCTGACCCAGCACCTGGCGGCGCTGGCGACCTTCACGCGACGGCTCTCGACCCAGTCGCAGGTCGGCGGCGAGTATGACCTTTCCGACGCCATCGCCGGGGTCACCCTCGGCGATCTGGCCATGCGGCTCGCCCAGGTGACGCGGGAGGCCGAGGCGCTGGTCGCCTCGGAATCCGGCGACCTAGACCTCTTTTAGTCCAGCGAACCCCCCGTCGCGCCATGGCCCTTGACCCCAACATCCGCATCAATCTGGACCGCTCGGTGGTCCTGCTTGTGGATGACAATCCGCAGGCCCTCGAAGCGCTGAGCGCGATGGTCCGCGGCTTCGGGGTCCGCAAGCAGTTCAAGTGCGGCTCCGGCGCCGAGGCCATGCACTACGTGAAGACTCAGGAACTCGACCTGATCATCACCGACGCCCAGATGCCCGACATGGACGGCTACGACTTTGTCCGCTGGCTGCGGCGCGACGCCCCGCCGGAGCTGATCTTCACCCCCGTCATCATGCTCACCGGCCACGCCCCGCGCAGCATGGTGGAGAAGAGCCGCGACTCCGGCGCCAACTTCATCCTCACCCGGCCCTTCACACCGGAGATCCTGCTGCAGCGGATCTTCTGGGTGGCCCGGGACGAACGCCAGATGGTCAAGAGCGCCAACTATGTGGGCCCTGACCGTCGATTCAAGAATCTCGGCCCGCCCCTCGGGGTGAAGGGCCGTCGTAAGGACGATCTGTCCACCCACGTCGGCGCCGCCACCGATCCCAACATGGATCAGAACGAGGTCGACATGCTTATGAAGCCTGCACGGGTGCAAATTTGAGCAAGACCGAGTTCATCAAGGTCCAACACCGGCTGTCCCAGCAGGTGGCCAAGCCCGGCGGCATGACCGCCGACATCGCCACGCAGAGGGCCCGGCGCGAGCTGGCCGCCCAGGCTGGTGACGCCAAGAAATCTCTCGGCGTCACCATCGGGCGTCTGGAGGCCATGTGCGCCGAGAAGACCGCCTCGGCCGACGACATCTATATCGAGAGCGCCGTCGTCCTCGATATCGCCGGCATGTTTGACATGCGCACCCTTTGCGACGCCTCCTACAGCCTGTGCGAGCTCACCGACCGCCTGCGCACCAAGGATCGCCAGGACTGGACCTCCATCGGGGTCCACGTGAGCGCCCTGCGGCTGATCTGGAGCAAGGACGACAAGGACGCCGAGCAGCTGAAGTCGGTGGTCGATGGCCTCTGGGCCATCACCGACCGCCTCGACGCCAGCTAAGGTCCCTCCCACCCGATTCGCGACCTCTGAGTCCGGCCCTCCGTAGAACGCTCGCGCGAAGGCTCACAACAAACTCACTAGTTCGCATATTCTCGACCATGCTATGGGACGGGCGGCATGTAGGGCGGATCGAGAACGTGGTGCTGAGCCACTCGGTGATCCTGCTGGGCATTCCGGTGGCCATGCTGTCGGTGGGTTTCCAGTCCATCGAGCGCGCCCCGATCGAGGCGGCCCAAACCATGGGCGCCGGCGACGCCGAGGCCTTCCGCATGGTGGTGCGGCCGGCCATGATCCCCTACATCCTCTGCGCCCTGGTCTATGTCTTCGTGCTCAGCCTGAACGAGTACCTGATCGCCTACATGGTGGCCGGCTTCTCGGTGCAGACCCTGCCGATCCGCATCTTCACCAGCCTGAGATCGGGCTATGAGCCCACCATGTGCGTCGGCGCGGTGATCTTCATGGCCCTCGGTTTCGCCGCCTTCAGCCTGCTGGCGGCCATCGGCGACCTGCCCAAGGCGATGGGCCGCCACCGGCCCCTGGAGGCCTGACCATGACCGCCTTCGTCCCCCCCGAGCTCACCGGCCTGTGGCGCCGCGAGGTGATTACCACCCCCAAGGGCTATCGCGACGAGACCACCGCGGTGCTGTGGTTGCAGGCCCGCTCCTGGTACGCCGACATCCGGGTGAAGGCCGATCGGCCCAACCGCCCCGGGGCGACGGGGTTCGCCGACTACAGCGACGCCCAGCTGATCCAGCTGGCGGCCGTCCAGGGCTTCGGCGGCGAGCTGACGGCGACGGGAAACGTCTGCCTGTGGCGGCGCGACCTCGACTACCAGCCCCCCAGCGACTCGCCGGACGAGGCCACCTTCGCCGTGCGGGGCGAGGTAATGATCGAGGACGGCATCCATTCGGACTACCAGGAGATCTGGCGGCGCGAGCCCGGCAGCGCCTCGCCCCTGGTCGCCTACCGGAAAGCGGGCGGGGGCGGCCTGCTGGTGATCGGGGGAGGCCATTTCACCGAGATCCTCGACCGGGATACGCCCCTGCCGAAGGGCGAGTCCCTGGCGGCCATCGTCACCGAGGCCCTGGCGGCGGGACGGCGCGAGGCCGCCGTCGCCGCGCTCTCCATGCGCATCTGTCACGGCGAGATGGCGGGCGCCGGGCGGCGCGTGACGCTGTCGTCCTATCCCTGGCTCGAGGGCCAGGATATCGGCGGCGTCGATCCCGCGGTCTGGACCCTGATCGACTGCGACGTCCCGGCGCCTGCCCCCTCCTGAGGCGGACGATCGAGAGTCCGCGAAATCGGGCCTGTCGCGTTGATCGCCGCGCATCGCCCGTGCGACTGTCGGCGTCGCCGCCTGTCATGTTTGGATTACGCCTTGGACCCGGACCTCCTTCCCCAGCTCGCCCGCATCGGCATCAGCCTGCCCAGCAAGCTGCTGGCGCAACTGGACGCCCTGGTGTCGCGACGGGGCCTGCCCAGCCGTTCGCAGATGATCGCCGAGCTTATCCGCCACGAGCTGGCCGACCCCGATGGCGGCCTGGCCGACGGGGTGCTGGCCGGGACAATCACCCTGATCTACCGCGCCGAGAGCGGCCGGGTGCGCCATGCCCTGGCCCGGGTGCAGAGTGAGTACCTGCCGGAGGTGATCTCCTCCCAGCACGTCTTCCTGGAGGAGGACCGCTCGCTGGAGGTGCTGCTGGTCCAGGGGTCGGCGGATCGGCTGCAGCAGCTCTGCGACCGGCTGCGGCGGGTGCGCGCCGTGCAGCAGCTCAAGCTGGTGACCACGCGCTCCCTGCTGCCGCCGCTGCACGCGCACGGGACGGCCGAGCCCCAGATCGCCCGGCGCCGGGCCGGCGCGCGCTAGCCCAGGCGGTCGGCCCGGACGGTCATGGCCTGGAACAGGGCCGAGCGCAGCAGGACGATCCAGGGGACGGACGCGGCGGGCTGAGAGGCCTTCGGGGCGGCGGCTTGTCGAGGGGTCATGGGAACCTCCAGGCGAGGTTCGAGGCTAGGCGCACGCGCGGCGGCGAATACGGCGCGGCCCTGGCGAAGGGCCCATCTCGCGACTTCTGCCTAGTGTCTGAGCAGGATTTGACTCAAACGCGCCGAAGCAGGGCGCCGGCTAGACCTTCGCCTCCTGCCCGAACGCCGGGGTCGCCGAGACCTCGCCGCGCCCGTCCTTCAAATAGCCGAAGGTGGCGATGGTCTGGGCCAGCAGGTGGTCGCCGGAGACGAGGCGCGGGTAGCGGGCCGGGCGCTCTGGACTCACGAAGTCCGGGTGGGGCTCCACCACGGTCCAGTAGTCGCAGGTGGCGAAGAAGGGGAAGCTGTAGCGCTCCTCGCCGACCTTGCGGACCCGGTGCGAGGTGGCGACGAACTCGCCGTTGGTCCAAGCCTCCAGCATGTCGCCGATATTGACCACGAAGGCGCCGGGAATCGGCGGGCAGTCGATCCACTGGCCGTCGCCGTTCATCACCTCCAGGCCCGGTGCGGTACCGTGCAGCAGGGTGAAGAACTCATAGTCGGTGTGGGCGCCGATCCCCTGTTGATCGGGCTCGGCGTGAGGATCGAAGGGATAATGGATGACGCGCAGCTGGCTGGGCGGGCAGATCAGGTGAGGCTCGAAGTGGTCCTGGAGCAGGCCAAGCGCCAGGGCGAAGCCGCCGAACAGCCGCTCGGCCAGGGCCGAGATCGCCGCGTAGTAGGCGGTGGCCGCGGCCTTGAAGACCGGATCGTCCGGCCACAGGTTGGGACCCATCATCGGGGCGCGGTCGTCGCCGGCCGGGAGGTCGAGGCCGATGTCGTAGGCCTCCTTGCGGTCGATCTTGCCGCCCGGAAACACCTCCTCGCCCTCGGGCACATAGCCGGAGTGGTTGGTGGAGCGGCCGATATAGGCGGCCATCTTGTCGGGCAGGGGGCGGGCGAAATAGGCCTGGGCGGCGGCCAGCAGGTCGGCGATCAGCGCCGGATCGAAGCCGTGGCCGGTGACATAGAGGAAGCCCGCCTCCCGCGCCGCCTGACCCAGAGCCTCGGCGACCGCCTGGCGGTCGGCGGGCGCCGGCGAGGCGAGGCCGGCGATGTCGACCACGGGCACAGTCTGGAAGTTTCGCGTCATGAGCCGTCTCCGAGGCGCGGTCCGTACTACCAATCGCGAAGATCGTATTCACGCCACCTGCGCGCTCCGAGGGCGGCAGGGCCGGGCCGATTGACGCCTGGGCGCACATCTGGGCGGCGTCCTGCGTAGTTTTGCGGCGCCTTGCGGTGTCTCCGCGCCACGCGCGCCAGAGCCGTGGATTATTACGATCTGCGCACTCAGTAATATCGCTCGAAGATCAGGCGACCGCCGGTCTCGCGAGAAGGGGATCGATATGACCAAGTGGCTTACCGGAGTGAAAGTCGCCGCCACGGCGGCCCTTGTCGGCCTGGCGCTCGCCGCCTGCAGCCCGAAGACGGAGACCAAGACCGAGGCCGCAGCCCCGGCCGCCAAGACCTACACCGTCGGCTGGACCATCTATGCCGGCTGGATGCCCTGGCCCTATGCCGAACAGGCCGGGATCGTGAAGAAGTGGTCCGACAAGTACAGCGTCGACATCAAGCTGGTGCAGATCAACGACTATGTCGAAAGCCTGAACCAGTTCACCGCCGGGAAGCTGGACGCGGTGACCTCCACCAACATGGACGCCCTGACCATTCCGGCCGCCGCCGGGAAGGACACCACCTTCGTGATGATCGGCGACTATTCCAACGGCAATGACGGCATCGTCCTGAAGGGCGGCGCGACGCTCGCCGACATCAAGGGCCGTCCGGTCAACCTGGTGGAGAACTCCGTCTCCCACTACCTGCTGGCCCGCGGGCTGGAGAGCGCGGGCCTGAAGATGACCGACGTGAAGGTGGTCAACACCTCCGACGCCGACATCGTGGCCGCCTTCGGCGCGCCGGAGACCAAGGCCGTCGTGCCCTGGAACCCGCAGCTGACCGAAATCAAGAAGATGGCCGGCGCCAAGGAGGTGTTCGACAGCTCCAAGATCCCCGGCGAAATCCTCGACGGCATGATCATCTCCACGGAGGTGGCCAAGGCCAATCCGAACCTGGCCAAGGCCCTGGCCGGCATCTGGTATGAGACCACCATGCTGATGAACCAGCAGGACGCCGCCGGGAAGGCCGCCCGTGAGGCGATGGCCAAGATCTCCGGCACCGACCTGGCGGGCTACGAAAGCCAGCTGAAGACCACCTACCTCTATTACGATCCCAAGGCGGCGCTGGCCGCGACCACCAGCCCGGACCTGGTCACCGCCAACGATAAGGTGCGCAAGTTCAGCTTCACCGCCGGCCTGTTCGGCCAGGGCGCCAAGTCGGTGGACGACATCGGCATCGAGTTCCCGGGCGGCAAGATTCTCGGCGACCCGAAGAACGTGAAGCTGCGCTTCGACCCGACCTGGGTGCAGATGGCCGCCGACGGCAAGCTCTAGGTCCCGCGTCGTAACCGCTTACCCAAGGAGGCGATTTCCGATGCGCCGTCTGCTGAACGCGCGGCCGCGTGTCGGGGGTCGCCTCCTTCTGGGCCTGTTGCCGATCCTGGCCCTGGTCCTGCTCTACCTGGTGATCGCCACCGCCCGGCACACCGAGAATCCTCGCGACAAGATCACCCCGATCCCGGCCGCCATGGCCGCGGGCATCCAGACCATGGCCTTCGAGGCCGACCCCCGCACCGGCGAGGTTCCTCTCGTCGCCGACACCAAGGCCAGCCTGAGCCGCCTGGGCGTCGCCGTCGGACTGGCGGCGGCCACCACCCTGGTCCTGGGCCTGACCATCGGCCTGCTGCCCTATGTGCGGGCCAGCCTCGGGCCGCTGGTGGCGACCATTTCCGTCATTCCGCCCATCGCGGTCCTGCCCATCCTCTTCATCGTGTTCGGGCTGGGGGAAACCTCGAAGATCGTGCTGATCTTCGTGGGCATCACGCCGGTCATGGTCCGCGACCTGGCGACCCACGTGGCGGCCATCCCCGAGGAACAGATCGTCAAGGCCCAGACGCTCGGCGCCTCCACCTGGCTGACCCTGCTGCGGGTCGCCCTGCCCCAGGCCCTGCCGCGCCTGATCGACTCCCTGCGGCTCTCGCTGTGCCCAGCCTGGGTCTATCTGATCTCGGCGGAGGCCATCGCCTCGGACGTCGGTCTCGGCTACCGAATCTTCCTGGTCCGGCGGTATCTCGCCATGGACATCATCCTGCCCTACGTCGTCTGGATCTCGCTGCTGGCCGTGATCATGGACCTGGGGCTACAGGCCTGGAGCCGCACCAGCTTCGCCTGGGCCCACCCGGCGCGGAACGTCCGATGAGCGTGCTCTCCTTCCGCAATGTGTGGGTCGAGTACGGCGCCAAGATCGTCTTGGAGAAGGTCAGCCTGGACGTCGCCGACGGCGCCTTCGTCTCCATCATCGGGCCCTCGGGGGCTGGCAAGTCCACCTTCCTGCGGCTGGCGCTGGGCCAGGAGGCGCCCACCAAGGGCCAGATCCTGCTGGACGGCGAGCCGCTGTCGCCCGAGCCCGGCCCCGACCGGGGCGTGGTCTTCCAACGCTACTCGGTCTTCCCGCACATGAACGCCCTGGACAACGTCACCTTCGGCCTGGACTGCCTGGGTTCGCCCCTGCGCGGGCGGCTGTCGGGCAAGGACAGGAAGCAGGCCCGCGAGACCGCCAAGGCCCTGCTGGCCCGGGTGGGGCTGGAGCACAACCTGAAGACCTATCCGCGGGCCCTGTCCGGGGGGATGCAGCAGCGCCTGGCGCTCGCCCAGGCCATGATCACCCGGCCGCGCATCCTGCTCCTGGACGAGCCCTTCGGCGCCCTGGACCCCGGGGTGCGCCTGGACATGCACGGCCTGATCACCGAGCTCTGGACCGAGCACAAACTCACCATCCTGATGGTCACCCACGACATCAAGGAGGCCTTCAAGCTGGGCACCCGGGTGGTGGCCTTCGACAAGCGCCGCCACGATCCCCAGGCCCCGCACCGCTACGGCTCGACGGCGGTCTACGACTTCCCGCTGGACGACAAGAAGAGCCGCGCCGTGCCGCCGGCGCTCAAGGGGATGGTGACCGCCTAGCGGACCTTCAGGGCCAGGATCACCAGCAGGGCCGAGAGGCCCAGGTGCACCAGCATGAAGCGCACCAGCACCTGGGTGTTGGACCAGCCCAGCTCCTTGCGGCAGTGGTCGTGCAGCGGAAAGCGGACGCCGGCCAGGATCTTCAGGCCGAAGAACCGCAGCAGGGCCACCTTCACCAGGCCGGTGGCGCCGTTCATCAGGATCACCGACCCCACCAGCAGCAGGAACAGCGGATTGTTGGTGGCCACCACCAGCATGCCGATCAAGAGGCCTAGCGGCCGCGATCCGGCGTCCCCCATCAGCACCAGGCTGGGGGCGGCGTTGTACCAGAGGTAGCCCGCCACGCAGCCCACCATCAGGAAGGCCATGATCGCCCAACTGGCGCCCTCGTGATTGACCGGGATGTTGAGGTGACCGGCCACCACCTCGTTGCCGATCACCGCATAGAGTAGGCCCCCCAGCAGCAGGATGGCCGTCCCCGTCAGGCTGCCGGACACCCCGTCGACGCCGTCGGAGCAGTTGGTGGCGTTGATGGAAAGCCAGATGAGGCCAGTGGCCAGGGGGATGGAGAGCCAGGGGCCCAGCATCAGGGTCCCCTTCCAGATCGGCAGCCAGATGGCGAGGGGCGCAAAGCCGCAGATCACCATGGCCGCGCCGACGGCGATGGCAGCGTCCATCAGGGCCAGCTGGTATTCGGAGAACCCGCCTCGCCGATCGTCGAAATAGCCCACCAGCATGGCCGCCACCATCAGCGGCAGGGTCAGCAGGCAGCGCGCCCCGAAGGGCACGAAGATCAGGCTGGCGATGCAGAAGATGCTGACGAAGATCAGGCCGGCGCTGATCGGCTTGCCGACGCTCATCTCGGCGTTCACCGCGAAGGCGCGGCCCCGATCGGTGGGGAGGCGCGACCACAGCTTCGGCAGCAGAATCCAGGTGCTCAGCGCGCAGAGCGCGAAGCCGATGCCGGCCAGGAAGAAGAAGGACTCGAAAAGCCGCAGGGGTCCCCAGGCGTAGCCCACGGTCGAATGGATCCAGCTCAGCATGGAGGCCTTGTTGTCGAGAGAAGCGTCAGCTTCCTTCTATCAAGGCTCTGGGCTGATCCGCTAGGCCGACGACTTGGCGATATAGGCGCGCCAGCCGCCCAGGGCGGTGATGTCCTCGGCGCCGACGATGGCGCGGGGCTCGGCGACGAAGCCCTTCACCGAGCCGCCGCCCTCCAGGGTGACCGTGCCGATGGCCAGCGGCGCAGGCACCTCGACGACGAAGCTGCCGAAGGCCTCCACGCCCAGCTCATAGACCTCCACCTCGATGGCGCCGCCGCCCTCCCCCACATGGATTAAGGCGGGCTTGAAGGGAGTGGTGTTGGTCATGGCGAACAGCTTGTAGGCCGGCGCAGTTTTCGTACGGTTCACCAGGCGGGCGTCGCGGGAGGTGAGCTGCCAGTGCAGGGGCATGCCGGCCAGGTGAGCGCCGACGACGGCGAGCTTCACGGTCTGGGGCTTGCCACTGACATCGAGGGTGGGGGCGTCGGGCATGGGGGAGATCTCCTCGTAGCGGCGGGCCAGGTCGAGGAGGATGTGGTCCGCCCAGGCCTGGCCGATCAAGGTGACGCCGAAGCCGGTGTCGTTGTCGCGGAACCCGGCCGGGACCGCGATGGCGCTCATGTCCAGCAGGTTGACGAAGTTGGTGTAGAGGCCGAGCGCCCCGTTCAGGGCGAAGGGCTCGGCGATGACCTCGCGCAGCCGGTAGATGGTCGGCGTGGTGGGCAGCAGCAGGACGTCGACCCGGGGCCAGAGGGCCTCGGCCGCCCGGGCGTGGTCGGCCAGGGCATAGAGGCCGCGGAAGGTCTCGACCCCGGTCACCCCGAAGCCGCCCTGCAGGATGGCCCGGACCACGGGATGGACCGCCGCCGGGGTCTGCCGCAGCAGGGGCTCGATGGCCGCCGTGCGTTCGGCGACCCAGGGGCCGCTGTAGAGCAGCTTGGCCGCTTCCAGCAGGGGCTCGATGTCGATCTCGACCGGGACGCCGCCGGTGGCCGCGAGCCGGGCGACGGCCTGGGCGTAGAAGGCCTGGGCCTGGTCGTCGCCCATGAAGATCAGCTGGTCGGCCTTGGGCACGCCGAAACGGAAGCTCGGCCCCAGGAGGGGCGCCGGCGTCGGCGGGAGCCGCGAATAGGCGTCGGTGGGATCGAAGGCGGCGACGACGCTGTCGACCAGGGCGGCGTCGGCGACGTCGTTGGCCAGCACCGTCACGCAATCCAGGGAGCGACAGGCCGGGACCACCCCGGAGCTGCTCCAGCGGCCCTTGGTGGGCTTGAAGCCGATCAGGCCGTTGAAGGCCGCCGGCACCCGGCCGGAGCCCGCCGTGTCGGTGCCAAGGGCGAAGGCCACCAGGCCCGCAGCGACGGCCACCCCCGACCCCGAACTCGACCCGCCGCTGACATAGGCGCGGTTGTAGACGCAGCCCGGCGCGCCATAGGGGCTGCGGGCGCCCACCAGGCCGGTGGCGAACTGATCCAGGTTGGTCTTGCCCATCACGATCCCGCCGGCGGCCAGCAGACGGGCCACCACGGTGGCGGTCTCTTCCGGCGCATAGGCGTAGGCCGGACAGGCCGCCGTGGTTGGCAGGCCCGCCACGTCGATATTGTCCTTCACCGCGAAGGGGACGCCGGCGAGCGGAAGCTGTTCGCCGGCCGCGATGCGGGCATCCACAGCGCGGGCCTGGGCGAGGACGGCCTGGGGGTCGGGCCGCATGATCCAGGCATGGGCCTGGACGGCGTCATAGGCCGCGATGGAGTCCAGGGCCTCGGCGATGACGCTCTCGGCGGAGCGCTTGCCGCTGGAGACCTCGGCGGCGATGGCGGTGACGGAGGGACGGGTCATGGGGCTCAGGCCGGTTCGAGGGCGATCATCGGAGCGCCCGGGGCGATGGGCTGACGCTCCTGGGCGTAGACCTGGCGGACCACGCCGGCGCTGGGGCTGGCCACGTCGCACTCGGTCTTCATGGCCTCGATCACCGCGATGATCGCGCCCTTCTCCACGTGGTCGCCCACCTCGACGAGCATCTTCCAGACGCTGCCCCCCAGGGGGGCCTCGACGAATTCCGAGCCGCCGGGCGCCTCGAAGGCGGCGGCTGGGGTCTCGTCGATGGCCTCGCTGGAGAGGGCCTCCACTCGGGCGAACTCGCCCTTCAGCTCCCAGTCGTGCCGCTCGGCCTCGAAGGCGGCCTGGCGAGTCGCCTGGAAGGCCTCGATGCTCTCGGCCTCATCGGCCATCATCTTGCGGTAGTCGGAGAGCTTGAAGGTCTCCTCCTCGATGCGGATCTCACGGCGGCCGAGGGGGAAGTCGCGGCGCCACTCAGTCAGCTCCTCGTGGGTGACGGGGAAAAAGCGGATCTGGTCGAAGAAGCGCAGCAGCCAGGGCTTGCCCTCAGTGAAGGCGCCCGTCTGCCGGTAGGTGTTCCAGACCTGGATGGTGCGGCCGAACAGCTGATAACCCCCCGGCCCCTCCATGCCGTAGATGCACATATAGGCCCCGCCGATCCCCACCACATTGGGCGGCGTCCAGGTGCGGGCGGGGTTGTACTTGGTGGTCACCAGCCGGTGGCGCGGATCCACCGGGGTGGCGACCGGCGCGCCCAGATAGACGTCGCCGAGGCCCATCACCAGGTAGCGGGCGTCGAAGACGATGCGGTGGACGTCGTCCTCGCTCGCCAGGCCGTTGATGCGGCGGATGAACTCGATGTTGTCGGGACACCAGGGGGCGTCGTCGCGCACCGAGGCCATGTACTTGTCGATGGTCTGATAGATCGCCGGGTCCTTCCAGGACAGCGGCAAGTGGACCACCCGGCTGGGGATCTCGAAGTCGTCGAGGCCGCCCAGGCGCTCCTCCATCTCCATCAGGGCCGACAGTAGACGGCCCTGGGGCAGGACGCGGCTGTCATAGTGGACCTGCAGGGAGCGGATGCCCGGCGTGATGTCGATGACGCCCGGCAGGGCGTGGCCCTGAAGCTCCAGCATCAGGGCGTGGATGCGCAGGCGCAGCTCCAGGTCCAGCACGATGGGACCGTATTCCACCAGCAGGTGGCGGTCGCCCTGGCGGCGATAGACCACGCGGGGCCGGTGATCGATGGCCTCGATCTCCCCCAGGATCGGATCGGTGAGTTCCGCCAGGTCGCGGATCGGCGCCGCCACGGGGGGCGGGGCGGGTTCGAGGCGCGCCACCAGGCGGTCCTGGTCGGTCTCGGCCGCGGTGGCCGCGGCGTCGTCCACCACGTCGAACATGACGGTGTCGCCGGGGGCCAGCTGGCCCACCTTCCAGAGGTCGGCCTGGATCACCACGAAGGGGCAGACGAAACCCCCCAGGGACGGACCGTCAGGCCCCAGAATGATGGGCATGTCGCCGGTGAAGTCGATGGCGCCGATGGCGTAGGCGTTGTCGTGGATGTTGGAGGGGTGCAGGCCCGCCTCGCCGCCGTCGCGCCGCGCCCAGTGGGGCTTGGGCCCGATCAGGCGCACGCCGGTGCGATTGGAGTTGTAGTGGACCTTCCACTCGGCGGTGCGGACCATGGCGATGTCGCCCGGCGTGAAGAAGTCCGGGGCGCCGTGGGGTCCGGCCAGGACCCGCAGCACCCAGAATTTGGAGAGCTCCGGCCTCAGGGCCGGCGCCAGGGGGACTGAGACCTCGCCCCCGGCGGCCTGGCCGATATGCAGCACATCGCCGGCCGCCAGGGTCCGCCCCGCATGGCCTCCGAAGCCGCCGAGGGTGAAGCTGGAGCGGCTGCCCAGATAGGCCGGGATGTCCAGCCCGCCGCGCACCAGCAGATAGGCGCGCAGGCCCGCGCCCTTGACCCGGGCGATCTTCAGGGTCTGGCCCGCAGCGATGGCGATGGGCGCGTAGGTGGCCACCGGCTGGCCGTCGAGGCTGGCCTCCAGCTCGGCGCCGGTGAGGCAGACCACGGCGTCGTGGTTGAAGATCAGGCTGGGGCCGAGCGCGGTGATCTCCAGCCCCGCCGCGCCCTCGGGATTGCCCAGCAGGCGGTTGCCGAGCCGGAAGGCGAGCGCGTCCATCGGCCCCGAGGGCGGCACGCCCACGTCCCAGTAGCCGAGGCGGCCGGGATAGTCCTGGACCGTGGTGGCCGGCCCGCCGCTCAGCACCCGGATGGTGCAGGGCGCAAAGGTGATCTCGGTGAGCGCCCGTGTGGAGACCTGGCCACTGACGAAGGCCTCGCTGCGCGCCACCTGGCGCAGCCATTCGAGATTGGTCTCCAGGCCGAACAGGGCGGTGTGGTCCAGCGCCTCCTGCAGGGCCCGGACGGCGGCGGGACGGTCGGCGGCGGTGACGATCAGCTTGGCCAGCAGGGGATCGTAGTGGGCGCTGACCTCCGAGCCGTCGGTGACCCAGGTGTCGACCCGGACACCGTCGGGGAAGCTCGCCTTGGTGAGCACCCCCGACGAAGGCCGGTAGTCCTGGCCGGGGTCCTCGGCATAGAGGCGGGTCTGGATCGAGGCGCCCGTGGCCGCGCCGTTAAACGTGTCGAGGAAGCCATAGTCGCCGGCCGCGCCGCGGATCATCCATTCCACGAGGTCGACGCCGGTGACCTGCTCGGTCACGCCATGCTCCACCTGCAGCCGGGTGTTCACTTCGAGGAAGAAGAAGTCGTCGCGCTCGGCGTCGTAGAGGAATTCCACCGTGCCGGCCGAGCGATAGTCGGCGGCCTGGCAGAGCCGCACGGCCGCCGCCATCAGGGCGGCGCGGGTGGCCGCCGGCAGGTGCGGGGCCGGGGTCTCCTCGATGACCTTCTGGTTGCGCCGCTGCAGGGAGCAGTCGCGTTCGCCCAGCGCAACGACGCGGCCCTGCCCGTCGCCGAACACCTGGACCTCGATGTGGCGGGCCTTGCGGACATAGCGTTCCAGGAAGACCCCGGCGTCGGAGAAGTTGGAACCCGCCAGGCGGGCCACGGCGGCGAAGGCCTCGGCCACCGCCTCGGGGGTCTCGCAGACCCGCATGCCGATGCCGCCGCCGCCGGCGGTGGCCTTGAGGATCACCGGGAAGCCGATGCGCTCGGCTGCCGCGCGGGCGGCGTCCGCGTCGGTCAGCAGGTCGGTGCCGGGCGCGAGCGGCACGCCCTGGGCCTGGGCCAGGTCGCGGGCGGTGTGCTTGAGCCCGAAAGCCAGGATGTTGGCGGGCGTCGGGCCGATGAAGGCGATGCCGGCGGCCTCGCAGCGCTCGGCGAAGACGGTGTTCTCGGAGAGGAAGCCGTAGCCCGGATGGATCGCCTGGGCGCCCGTGGCCTTGGCGGCGGCCAGGATGGCGTCGATGTCGAGATAGGACTGGGCCGCCGGAGCGGGCCCGATGCGCACCGCCTCGTCGGCCTGAGACACGTGCAGGGAGCCAGCGTCGGCGTCGGAGAACACCGCGATGGAGCCGACCCCCATCGTCTTCAGGGTACGGATGATCCGGCAGGCGATGGCGCCCCGGTTGGCGATGAGGACCTTGGTGAACACTGGTCCTACCCCGCGATGATCATGCGCACGGGCGTCGGATTGAAGCCGTTGCAGGGATTGTTGATCTGCGGACAGTTGGAGACGATGGCCACCAGGTCCATCTCCGCGCGCAGGTCCACATAGAGGCCAGGCGCCGAGATCCCGTCGACGATGCCCAGGGCGCCGTCGGCCTCCACCGGCACGTTCATGAACCAGTTGATGTTGGAGACCATGTCGCGCTTGCCCCGGCCATGCTTGGCGTTGGCCTGCAGGAAGTTCTCGACGCAGGCGTGCTGGCTCTTGGTGTGGTGGCCATAGCGCAGGGTGTTGCTCTCGCACGAGCAAGCCCCGCCGATGGTGTCGTGATAGGCCACCGAGGTGCCGGTGACCGTGGCCATGGGGTTTCCCTCGTTGGAGAGCAGCACCGAGCCGGTCTTCAGGAAGATATTGCCCTGGGCGGCCATGGTGTCCTGGGCCGAATAGCGCTCGGCGTCGTCGGCCAGGGCGTACATCAGGAAGTCGACGGCCTGGTTGCCCTCCAGGTCGACGATGCGCAGGGTCTGGCCCCTGCGCACCACCGCGTCCCAGGGGGCGCGGGAGGGCACGACGTCGTCGCGGGCGATGGGGCCGGTCAGGCCGCTCAGGGGATCGCTCATCGGCTGTACTCGGCTTCGACGTTGAGGAAGGCCCGCAGGCCCTCCGGCGTGGCGTTGCGCAGGGGGTCGTCGGCGGGGGTCACCGGCCCGCGCCAGGCGCTGACCCGCAGCGGCGTGACGCTGTAGTCGGACCGGGCGTCCAGCACGTGGGGGCAGTTGGCGAACACCATGATCAGGTCCATCTCCGCCCGCAGGGTCAGGCCGCGGCCCGGCGCGAAGGGTCCGTGCTGCGGGGTCAGCGACCCGTCGTCCTCGACCTTCACGCCCTTGAACCAGTTGATGCAGGGATGGATGTCGCGGCGGCCCAGGCCGAACTTGGCCAGAGCCAGGCTGAAGCGGTCCCGCGCATTGGGGTGCGGCCCCCAGTTGTCGCCGGTCCCGTATTTCGCCGCGTTGGTCGCCAGGTTGGAGGCGCCGCAGAAGGCGTCGTGGGTTCCTGCCTCGTCGGCCAGGACGCTGAACATCACCTTGCCCATGTCCGACAGCACCAGCTTGCCCGCGCCCAGATTGGCGTTCCACTGGACCTTCAGCGTGTCGGCCACGTTCAGCCGCTCGATGGGCCGCTCGGCGTTGAACACCAGCATGGAGGCGCAGGCGTCGCCGGCGAGGTCCACCAACCGCAGCCGCGCGCCGCGGTCGATCTGCTTGGCGCCGTAGCCTCCGGGCGCGATCGTCTCCTCCCAGATCATCGCCTCCGCGGCGACGCCCGGAGGCAGCTCGACGGCGGCCGAGGCCGGCAGGGTCGGCATGGACTCCACCCAGGTTCCCGCCATGGCTCGGGCGTGGGCCTGGGCGGCATAGGGATTGGCGGTGTCGGCGCTCATGTCGCGTCCTCGGGATCGAGCAGGGCGTGCAGGGGCGGCAGCAGGGCGGTGGTGGTCACCAGCTTGATCTGCTGCACCCCACGGATCTTGCGCAGCTCGTCGCAGAGGTCGCGCAGGTGCTCCGAGGGCCCCTGGACCAGCAGCACCTCCAGGGATTGGTCATCCTCCAGGAAGACGTGCTGGGAGGAGATCACCTCCTCCAGATAGGCCTGCTGGGCTTGGGCGAGCGCCTGGCGGACCCGGCCGCTCTCGGTGCGGTAGATCAGGGTGATGGTCCCGGCCAGGACCACGCCGGCCCGCTCCTCGCCATGCTCGGCCAGCTCGTGGCGGATCAGTTCGGCGATCATCTGGGAGCGGCTGGGCAGGCCGCGCTCGGCGACCATGGCGTCGAGCTGCGCCACCAGTTCGGCCGGCATGCTCAGACTCAATCGCGCCAGGGGAAGGCTTTCGAGGTTCATGCCCCGATGTGCGGGCGGTATTACGATCCGATCAAATCGTAATACGTCGGGAGGCCGCGCAGGCGGCCAGGCGCCCTTCTCTTAGGCAGAGCCCTTCATGGGCGCCTATCGCGGCGGCTTCCGCCGCCGGAGTCGAGGGTCAGGGCTTCTCGAGGCTCTCGATATAGGCGGCGATGTCCTCGGTCTCGTCGGCGCTCAGCCCGATGCGCGGCATGTCGTAGTGCCGCCCCTCGGCGATGTCGGTCATCCGCTGCTGGAAGGTGAGCGCGGTCATCCGCCGGCGCATGTCGCGGAAGGGGGTGGAGGGCGACCGGGGGCTTTCGCCATAGAGGCCAAGGCCATGGCAGCCGCCGCAGCGCAGTTCGGCCAGGTCGCGGCCCCGCTCCGCCGCCGAGCCGGGGGCGACCCCGTCCTGGGCCGAGGTGGCGCAGCCGGCCGTGAGCATCGAAAGCGACAGGGCCACGATCCGGAGCGTGCGCCAGGCGGCGGTGCGGGAGAGGTCTTGGGGAGAGGTCAGCATGGTGTTCGCCCTCTGCGGATCCGGTGGAACGGAGAGAGCGCCCCGGAGATTTCTCTCCGGGGCGCCCGTCCAGCAGGGGGCCCGGGGGGCGGACGTCCCGTCGCTGGAATCGGCCTTCACGGCGCCCCCTTGCTAAGCTTGGGCGAAGGCCTCCACCTTGATCGGGATCAAGTCCCCGGCGGCTGATCGCTGGCGCGGATTGTCGCAATGAGGGAGTGTCGGCCCATGATCCGGATCGCCCTGCTCCTGTCGCTGATGCTGTTCCTGGCCGCCTGCGGGCCTGAAAGGACGGCGGCGAACGGCCCGCGTCCGGCGCCCTGCGCGGCCCAGCCGACCGGCGAGGTGGCCCTGGCCGGCGGCCGGTTCACCATGGGCGAGGATCCCCTGCGCCCCGAGGAGGGCCCGCCGCGGACGGTGAGCGTGGGCCCCTTCTCCATCGACCGCACCGAGGTCACCAACGGCGCGTTCGCCCAGTTCGTGAAGGCCACCGGCTATGTGACCCTGGCCGAGCGGCGGCCGGATCCGAAATTCTATCCCGGCGTCGACCCGGCCCTGCTGAAGCCCTCGGCCATCGTGTTCAAGGGGGCGCTGGCCGATCCCAAGCTGACCAATCCCGCCGCCTGGTGGCAGATCGTCGACGGCGCCCAGTGGCGCCATCCCACCGGCCCCAAGAGCGCCATCGCCGGCCAGGACCGGCTGCCGGCCGTGCAGATCGCCTATGAGGACGCCCTGGCCTACGCCCGCTGGCGCGGCCGCGACCTGCCCACCGAGGCCGAGTGGGAGTTCGCCGCCCGCGGCGGGCTGGCGGACGCCCGCTACGAGTGGGGGGACGCGCCCTCCAGCCAGATCAGGCCCCGGGCCAATTACTGGCAGGGGGTGTTCCCGGCCGTCGATACCGGCGCCGACGGCTATCAGGCCAGGCCCGCCCCGGTGGGGTGCTTCCCCGCCAACGGCTACGGCCTGTACGACATGGCCGGCAATGTCTGGGAATGGACCCGCGACTTCTACAAGCCCGGCCTGACGGACACGGGCCACGATCCGCACGGGCCGGGGGAGGAGATGGCCTACGACCCCGGCGAGCCGCGGGCGACAATGCCCAAGCACGTGATCAAGGGCGGCTCCTATCTCTGCGCCGACGACTACTGTTTCCGCTACCGCCCCTCGGCCCGGCAGCCGGGACCGCCGGAGACCGGCTCCTCGCACCTGGGCTTCAGGACCGTGAAGCGGGCCGGGAGCTAGGGCGCGCGCAAGGCCGCTTGCCCGCCCTCGCATCTAATGACACTCTAGATGCCAATATATGCCCGCCGACAGCGCGGGCGCGGGGGGAAGACATGAAGCTCCGGATCTGGATCGGCCTGGCGTTCGTCGTGGCAGCCGGCGCCGTGGCGCTCGCGGCGATGAACCGGGCGACGATCTTCGCCATGATCGCCCACTCGCGGCTGCCGCACATCGAACCGAACCGTCCGGTGACCTGGGCCCAGGGCCCGACCGCCCCGGCGCCGGGGGCGCGGCCGCCCAACGTGGTCTTCATCCTGGCCGACGACATGGGCTTCAACGACATCACCTTCAACGGCGGCGGCGTGGCCGGCGGCCAGGTCCCGACCCCCAACATCGACTCCATCGGCCGCGACGGGGTGGCCTTCGCCAACGGCTATGCCGGCAACGCCACCTGCGCCCCGTCGCGCGCGGCGATCATGACCGGCCGCTATCCCACCCGCTTCGGCTTTGAGTTCACTCCCGCGCCGGTGGCCTTCGAGAAGATGGTGGGCACCGAGGCTGAGCCCGGGGCGATCTTCAAGCCCAAGTTCTTCCACGACCGGGTCAAGGACATGCCCCCCGGCAGCACCGATCCCACCCCCACGGCGGTCAACACCCTGAGCGTGCCGGCCGGTGAACTCACCATTGCAGAAGTGCTGAAGACCCGCGGCTACCACACCTTGCACTTCGGCAAGTGGCACCTGGGAGGCGCGGCCGGCTCGCGGCCCGAGGCGCAGGGCTTCGACGAGAGCCTGGGCTTCATCGCCGGGGGCTCGATGTACCTGCCGGAGAGCGATCCCGGGACTGTCAACGCCAAGCAAGCCTGGGATCCCATCGACCGCTTCCTGTGGCCGAACCTGCCCTACCAAGTGCAATATAACGGCTCGCCGATGTTCGCTCCCAAGGGCTACATGACCGACTACCTCACCGACGAGGCGGTGGCGTCGATCAAGGCCAACAGGAACCGGCCGTTCTTCATGTACTTCGCCCCCAACGCCATCCACACGCCGCTGCAGGCCACCAAGGCCGACTACGACGCCCTGCCCCAGATCAAGGACCACCGCCTGCGGGTCTACGGCGCCATGGTGCGCAATCTGGACCGCAACGTCGGCCGCATCCTGCAGACCCTGAAAGACGAGGGCCTCGACGAGAACACCCTGGTGATCTTCACCAGCGACAACGGCGGCGCCGGCTATATCGGCCTGCCCGACATCAACCGCCCCTATCGCGGCTTCAAGTCGACCTTCTTCGAGGGCGGCATCCACGCGCCCTTCTTCATGCGCTGGCCGGGCGCCATCCAGGCCGGCTCGCGCTATCCCTATCCGGTGGGGCATATCGACATCTTCGCCACCGCCGCGGCCGCCGCCGGGGCGCCCCTGCCCAAGGACCGGGTGATCGACGGGGTCGACCTGCTGCCCTATCTGAAGGGCCAGTCCACGGGTCGGCCGCACCAGACGATGTTCTGGCGCTCGGGCCAGTACAAGGTGGTGCTGGACGGCGACTGGAAGCTGCAGAGCAACGGCGCGCGCGGCAAGGTCTGGCTCTACGACCTGGCCGCCGATCCCACCGAGCAGCACGACCTGGCCCAGGCCCAGCCGGAGAAGGTCAAGGCCCTGCTGGCCAAGCTGAAGGCCCAGGACGCCCAGAACGCCAAGCCCATGTGGCCCTCCCTGCTGCAGGGGGCGGTCCTGGTCGACAAGCCCGGCGGCGTGCCGCAGAAGCCGGGCGACGAATACATCCTCTGGGACAACTGAAGCCATGCCGCAGACCCTGACCACCGAGGCCGGAGTCCCCTTCCTGCGGACGCCGGAGTCGGCGTTCGAGGGCCTGACGGACTATCCCTTCGCGGGCCGCTACGTCAGCTTCGAGGGGTTACGGCTGGCCTATGTGGACGAGGGGCCGCGCGATGGACCGGTGGCCCTGCTGATGCACGGCATGCCCACCTGGAGCTACCTGAACCGCAAGATCATCCGGCGGCTGGTGGCGGCCGGCTGGCGCTGCGTGGCCGCCGACCACATCGGGTTCGGCCGCTCCGACAAGGTGACCGACGACGGCTGGTACTCCATCGCCCGGCACGTCGCCGCCCATCGGCTGCTGATCGAGACCCTGGACCTGCGGGCGGTCACCCTGTTCTGCCAGGACTGGGGCGGCCCCATCGGCCTGGCTCAGGCCGCCGAGCAGCCGGAGCGGTTCTCCCGCCTGGTGGTGATGAACACCTGGCTGCACCACGCCGCCTATGCCTACACCGACGCCTTGAGGCAGTGGAACGCCCAGTGGCAGGCGGACGGCCTGTTCGGGATCAACATCCCGGAGAAGCTGTCCCTGGGCTGGTTCATGATGCTGCCGCTCGGGCACATGAAGCCCGCGGACCTGTTCGGGATCATCGGCACGGGGACCTACCGTCCTGACCCCGGAGCAGGACGTCGCGCGCCGTGGCTACGACGCCCCCTTCGAGGGCCTCGGCCGGGCCGGCCATGCCGGCCCCCGCCGCTTCCCCCTGAGTCTGCCCTTCGACAACCCTCAGGGCGGGGCCGCCGAGGCCCAGGCGCTCTGGTTCGAGGCCCTGCTGGGCTGGCGAAAACCCATCCACTTTGTCTGGGGCGGGAACGACGCGGTGTTCACCGAGGCCTGGGGCCGAGCCTGGGCGGGCCGCTATCCGCAGGCGAGCTTCGACCTGCTGCCCGCTGCCGGCCACTTCCTCCAGGAGACCCACGGCGATGAGATCGCCGCGATCGTCCTGGAGCGGATCAAGGCCTAAGCCAGCGGCCTGGTCTTGATGTTGAGCTGGCCGGCGAGGCCCGCCGTGCGGTGGTGCTCGATGGCGTGCATGGCCGGCGACATCGCCATCTCGCGGAAGGCCGCCAGGGACGGATATTCGGCGAGCGCCACCATGTCCCACAGTTCCTCGACCTCGCCGATCATCAGGCCGGTGACCTCGCCGCTGTAGCGCATGGCCCCGCCCAGGGCCTCCACCAGCTTGGTCACCTCGACGCCGTAGCGGGCATAGGCCTCGCGGCCGGTGAGATGGGCGTCGGCGCCGTCGGGGTACTCGGCCCTGGGCTTGAACTTCAGCAGGTTGACCATGACGAAGGGCCCGTCCTCGGGCGCTCCGAAGAATTCCATGGCCTGGTTCATCGGCGGCAGGACGGCGTTGACGACGTTCATGGGGTTCAGCTCCGGGCGCGGATCAGGGTGTCGATGATGGCGGTGATCTCCTCGGGGCAGTCTTCCTGCAGGAAGTGGGCGCCCTTGGTGGTGACATGGGGCTGGCCCTTGGCGCCGGGGATGCGGGTCTGGAAGGCGACGTCGCCGCCGCGGCTGACGGCGTCGCCGTCGCTGAAGGCGGTGACCACCGGCTTGTCGAAGGTCTCCAGCACCTGCCAGGCGGCCTTGTTCTCCGCCACCGAGCCGTGCTCGGGGGTCACCGGCACCAGGGTGGGGAACTGGCGCGCGCCCTCCTTGTAGGTCTCGTCCGGGAAGGGGGCGTCATAGGCGGCGATCTCGGCCAGGGTCAGGTCGCGGCCGGTCCCCATGTTGACGATCATGCCGATGGGCATCTCCGGAATGGTCTGGCTGAACTCCAGCCAGGCCTTGAAGCCCTCGGTCATGCCCGAGCCCACCGGCAGGCCGGTGTTGGCGATCACCAGGCCGGCGAAGCGGTCGGGGAAGGCGGCCGCCAGGCGCAGGCCGATCAGGCCGCCCCAGTCCTGGCAGAACAGGGTGACGTCCTTCAGGTCGAGGCCCAGGAGCCACTGGCTCATCCAGGCCACATGGCGCTCGTAGGTATAGTCGGTGCGCAGGGCCGGCTTGTCGGAACGGCCAAAGCCGATCAGGTCGGGCGCGATCACCCGGTGACCCTTGGCGACCAGGGCGGCGATGATCTTGCGGTAGAGATAGGCCCAGGACGGCTCGCCGTGCATCAGCAGCACCACGGCTCCATCGCGGGGGCCCTCGTCCACATAGTGCAGGCGCAGGGCCGTCCCGTCGGCGTCGGTGATCTGGGCGTAATGGGGGGCGAAGGGCCAGTCGGCCAGGCCGGTGAATCGTTCGTCCGGCGTCCTCAGAACCTGCATCGCATCCTCCGGCGCCAGTTGCCCCTGGCCCTTGACTGAAACTAGTGACAATATGCGTGCCAATATATCCCAGGGTCAAGCCGGGGACATGGGACAAACGGGGAGAACGGGCATGCGCAGGTTGCGGACAGTCGTCCTGGTGCTGGTGGGCGTGATCATCCTGGGCCTGGTCGGGGCCTGGCTCGTGCGGGGCAAGCTGGCTGTCGCGGCCATGTCGCGGATCTATATGCAGGCCATGGGCGCCGATCCCTATGCCGGCCTGGCCGACGGCCTGCACGTCGGGCTCTGCGGTTCGGGCTCGCCCATGCCCGATCCGACCCGGGCCGGGCCCTGCACCGTGGTGCTGGCGGGCAAGAAGCTGTTCGTGATCGACTCCGGGGCCGGGAGCACCAAGAACCTCTCCCTGATGAACCTGCCCCCGGCCCGCGTGAACGCGGTCTTCCTCACTCATTTCCACTCCGACCATATCGACGGCCTGGGGGAGCTGATGCTGCAGCGCTGGGCTAGCGGGCCCAACACCAGTCCCCTGCCGGTCTACGGCCCCACCGGGGTCGACCAGGTGGTGGCGGGCTTCCAGTCGGCCTACGAGCTCGACAGCGGCTACCGCATCGCCCACCACGGGCCGGTCGTGATCCCTCCGAGCGGCTTCGGCGGCGTCGCCCATCCATTTGAATCTCGCCCGGACCTGCCTGACGTCACCCTGATCGACGAGCCGGACCTGAAGGTCATCGCCTTCCCGGTGCACCACAACCCGGTGGATCCGGCGGTGGGCTACCTGTTCATCTACAAGGGCCGCCGCGCGGTGATCAGCGGCGACACCACCGCCTCGCCGCGCCTGGAAGCGGCCGCCAAGGGCGCCGACCTGCTGGTGCACGAGGGCCTGGCGCCCAACCTCGTGGCCCTGCAGCGCAAGGCGGCCCTGGCCAATGACCGGGGCAACCTTGCGGCCATCTTCAACGACATCCTGACCTATCACACGACCCCCGAACAGGCGGCGGGCATCGCCCAGCGGGCGGGGGTGAAGTCCCTGCTGTTCACCCACGTCATCCCGCCCCTGCCCATGCGGGCGCTGGAGGGACCGTTCCTCGGCAAGTCGCGGGAGATCTATTCCGGTCCCATCCGCGTGGGCCATGATGGCGACCTGATGAGCCTGCCGGCCGGCTCCACGGAAATCACCTATTCCAACCGGCTCAAGACCTTCCGGTAAGGAGACCCGCCATGTCCGACTTCATCGCCCTCTCCGGCGCTCCGGGCTCGCCCTATACCCGCAAGATGCTGGCGGTGCTGCGCTACCGGCGCATCCCCTACCGCTTCCTCCCTGCCAGCGGCCCGGCCCTGGCGGGGCTGCCCCAGCCCAAGGTGGCCCTGCTGCCCACCTTCTACCTGCCCGACGAGGCCGGGACGCTGCAGGCGGTCACCGACTCCACCCCGATCATCCGGCGGTTGGAACGCGAGCATGCGGGCCGAAGCCTGATCCCGGCCGACCCGGCCCTGGCCTTCCTCGACGAGCTGATCGAGGACTATGCCGACGAGTGGCTGACCAAGGCCATGTTCCACTACCGTTGGGCCTACGGCGCCGACATCGCCAAGGCCGCGGCCATCCTGCCCTGCTGGCGCGGCTACTGCGTCCCCGACGAGGAGCTGGCGGCCCGCGGGGCGATGTTCGCCGAGCGGCAGATCGGCCGTCTGCGTTATGTCGGCTCCAACACGGCGACCGGTCCGGTGATCGAGGCGGCCTATGAGCGGTTCCTGCGGGCCTTCGACGCCCACCTGACCCGCCAGCCCTATTTGCTGGGCGACCGCCCCGCGGCCTGCGACTTCGCGGTGTTCGGCCAGCTCACCCAGCTGGCCGAGTTCGACCCCACCCCCATGGCGCTGACCCTGAAGGTCGCGCCCCGCGTCACCGCCTGGGTCGGGATGATGGAGGACCAGTCGGGGGTCGAGCCGAAGGACGACGGCTGGATCTCCATGGACGCCCTGCCGCCCACCCTGATCGCCCTGCTGACCGAGATCGGCCGGGTCTATCCGCCGGTCATGCTGGCCAACGCCAAGGCGGTGATGGACGGCGCCGCCGAGGTCGCCGCCACCGTCGACGGCCAAGCCTGGAGCCAGCAGCCCTTCCCCTACCAGGCCAAGTGCCTGCAGTGGCTGCGGCAGTCGCGGGCAGGCCTGGACGACGGCGCCCGGGCCAAGGTCGATACCGCCCTCCGGCCGACCGGATGCATGGCCCTGTTCGCCTGACCCCTGGCGCGCGGGCGCGGCGGGCTCTATTCAGCGGCCTTCGATGCCCTGGTGAGTGTGTAGCCGCGTGACATCCCGACCCAAGCTCAGCCTCGTCGAGCCCGACGCCGGGGCGTCCTCCGACGGCCGTCGCCGGCGCGGCGAGGACAACCGCGCCCGCATCGTCGCGGCCATGCTGGAGATCGTCCAGTCGGGCGAGGTCGCCCCCAGCGCCGAACAGGTGGCGGCGCGCGCCGACGTCGGCCTGCGCACCGTGTTCCGGCACTTCAGCGACATGGACGGCCTCTATCGCGAGATGTCCGAGGTCATAGAGGCCGAGGTCCGCGCCATCGCCGACCAACCCTTCAAGGCGCCCGACTGGCGCGGCCGGGTGCTGGAGCTGGTGGAGCGCCGCAGCATGGTCTTCGAGAAGATCGGCCCCTTCCGCCGCGCCTCCGACACCTTCCGCCACCGCTCACGGTTCCTGGGGGATGACGCCAGCCGGCTGGTGAAGGCCCTGCGGGAAATCCTGGAGCGGGTGGTGGGGACCCAGGTCGATCCCATGACCCTCGAGGCCCTGGACCTGATGCTGAGCTTCGAGGCCTGGTCGCGCCTGCGCCGCGAGCAGGGCTTGGCCCCCGCCCAGGCGCAGGGCGTGCTCGACGCCGCCGTGCGGCGCCTGATCGGCTAGCGTCGGGACGGCCGCCGACGATTCCCACGGTTGCGGCGTTGCCGTCGCCACGGCCTGACCCTAGCGTCGCGGGATGCAAGTTCTTCCCCGCGCCCTCGCCCTGATCGCCGTCCTGATCGCCCTGGCCTCCCCGGCCGCCGCCGCCGACGGCGACGCCGCGCGCTGGGCCGCGCGGGCCCAGGACGTGACCATCGCCCGCGACGACTGGGGGATCGCCCACGTCCACGGCAAGAGCGACGCCGATGCGGTGTTCGGCATGGTCTACGCCCAGGCCGAGGACGACTTCAACCGGGTGGAGACCAACTACATCAACGCCATGGGCCGCCTGGCCGAGGCGGAGGGGGAAGGCGCCCTCTGGCAGGACCTGCGGATGAAGCTGTTCATCGATCCGGCCCAGCTCAAGGCCCAGTACGCGCAGAGCCCCGCCTGGCTGCAGACCTTGATGACCGCCTGGGCCGACGGCCTGAACTACTACCTCGCCACCCATCCCAAGGTGACGCCGCGGGTGATCCGGCACTTCGAGCCGTGGATGGCGCTCTCCTTCACCGAGGGCAGCATCGGCGGCGACATCGAGAGCATCTCCCTGCCCCAGCTCGAGGCCTTCTATGGCGGGCGGCGGACCTCGATGGCCGACGAGCAGTTCGCCCTGGCCCAGTTCAAGGAACCCTCGGGCTCCAACGGCTTCGCCATCGCGCCCTCCAACACGGCGGCCAAGCACGCCCTGCTACTGATCAATCCCCACACCAGCTTCTTCTTCCGCTCCGAACAGCAGGTGAGCAGCGACGAGGGGCTGAACGTCTATGGGGCGGCGACCTGGGGGCAGTTCTTCATCTACCAGGGCTTCAACGCCAAGGCCGGCTGGATGCACACCTCCAGCGGCGTCGACGTCGTGGACGAGTTCGCCGAGACCATCTCGGGCGCGGGCGACAAGCTGACCTATCGCTACGGGACCAAGGACCGCCCGGTCGTGACGTCGCTGATCACCGTCCCCTACCGCGCCGCCGACGGGTCGATGAAGAGCAGGACCTTCACCGTCTATCGCACCCACCACGGCCCCATCGTCCGCGAGGCGGGCGGCAAGTGGATCAGCGTGGCCCTGATGCACCGGCCGGTGGCGGCGCTGAGCCAGTCGTTCCTGCGCACCAAGGCCGTCGACTACGCCAGCTACATGAGGGTCATGGAGCTCCAAGCCAACTCCTCCA
Source organism: Pseudomonadota bacterium (assembly GCA_040388315.1). Taxonomy (GTDB): domain Bacteria; phylum Pseudomonadota; class Alphaproteobacteria; order Caulobacterales; family Caulobacteraceae; genus Phenylobacterium. The sequence continues at coordinate 27,859 of JAZKBZ010000171.1, forward strand.
ACAACACCCTGTTCGCCGACGCCAAGGGCGAGGTGGCCTATCTGCACCCCCAGTTCATCCCCCGCCGCGACGACCGGTTCGACTACACCAGGCCCGTGGACGGCGCGGACCCGGCCACCGACTGGAAAGGGCTGCATGCGCTGGACGAGGCGCCGCACCTGCTGAACCCGCCCAATGGCTGGATCGCCAACACCAACAACTGGCCCTATTCGGCGGCCGGGGCCTACAGCCCGAAGAAGGCCGACTATCAGCGCTACATGGACTCAGCCGGGGAGAACCCGCGCGGGATCCACGCCGACCTGGTGCTGAGGGACCGCAAGGACTTCACCCTGCCCGGCCTGATCGCGGCGGCCTACGACCCGCGGCTGACCGCCTTCGACCAGCTGCTCCCGCCCCTGCTGGCCGCCTATGACGCGACCCCCGCCAACGACCCGCTGAAGGCCCGGCTGGCCGAGCAGGTCGCCCTGCTGCGGGGTTGGGATCACCGCTGGTCGGCGGACTCCGAAGCCACGTCCCTGGCGGTGTTCTGGGGCGAGCAGCTGTGGGGCGAGGTGGCCGTCGCCGCCCGCGCCGCCGGGCGTTCGGTCTATGAGGACATGGCCGGCCGCACCACCTCGCAGCAGAAGCTGGCGGCCCTGGCCGCGGCCTCCGACCGCCTGGCCCAGGACTTCGGAAGCTGGCGGACGCCCTGGGGCCAGATCAACCGCTTCCAACGCCTGACCGGCGACCTGGTCCAGCCCTTCAACGACGACGCCCCGAGCATCCCGGTGCCCTTCGCCTCGGCCCAGTGGGGGTCGCTGGCCTCCTTCGGCGCCGGGCGCAAGCCGGGGACCAGGAAGTACTACGGGACCAGCGGCAACAGCTTCGTGGCGGTGGTGGAGTTCGGCGACCGGGTGAAGGCCCGGGCGGTGACCGCCGGCGGCGAGAGCGGCGATCCAAAGTCGCCGCACTTCAACGACCAGGCCAGGCGCTACGCCGCCGGCGACCTGCGCGAAGTTTATTTCTACCCCGACCAGCTGGTCGGCCACACGGAGCGGACCTATCGGCCCGGGCGTTGAGTTTGGGCGCTTGATGAAGTGGACCCCAAGGGGGTTGCCGGATGATTGACACCGGTGTCATAGAGCGTTTGTCGAGAGGTCGCCCATGCCCCATTCCCTGCCGGTCCAGCTCCGCGCCACGGTGCGTTTCCTGGGGCGCATCCTGGGGGACGTGATCCGTTCGGAGGACGGGCTGGCGGTGTTCGAGGAGATCGAGCAGATACGCCAGGCCTCGGTGGCCCTGCACCGCGACGGCCCGGACGCCGACGCCAAGGCCGTCGAGACCCGGCTGGGCCGGCTGTCCCTGCCAGACGCGGTGCGCTTCGCCCACTCCTTCGCCTGCTTCCTGCAGATCACCAACATCGCCGAGGACCAGATCCAGCGGCGGCGCGGCCGTGAGGGCGATGGCCGCCCCGACACCCTGGCCGGCGCCCTGCGCAGCCTGGCCGAGGCCGGGATCGGGCCGGACAAGGTGGCCGAGCTGCTGGCCGACGCCGTCATCGCCCCGGTGATCACCGCCCACCCCAGCGAGGTGCGCCGCAAGAGCCTGCTGGATCGCGCCGGCGCCATCATGGAGGCGCTGGAGGCCCATGACACGCCCGACATCGACGCTCGGGCGGCCCACGAGCGGGAACTGGTCCGGCAGATCGCCATCATCTGGCGGACCCGCCTGCTGCGTGGCGTGAAGCTGGGGGTCACCGACGAGATCGAGAACGCGGTCTCCTATTTCGAGCGCAGCTTCCTGACCGAACTGCCCCGGCTCTACGCCCACTGGCGGAACCTGACGCCGGGCGCCCATCTCCCGAGCTTCCTGAGGGTCGGGTCCTGGGTCGGGGGCGACCGCGACGGCAACCCCTTCGTCACCGCCGACATCATGCGGCACGCCTTCGCCCGGCAGGCGCGCGCGGCCCTCGACTCCCACCTGGGACGGATCAACGCCCTGGGCGCGGAACTCTCCATCTCCTCGACCCTGGCCCACACCCCGCCGGACCTGCAGGCCCTGGCCGACCGCTCGCCGGACACCTCGCCCAACCGGGCCGACGAGCCCTATCGGCGGGCCCTGACCGGCGTCTACGCTCGGCTGGCCGCGGCCTATCCGGCCCTGACCGGCGGCTTGGTGCGCGTGTCGCCCTTCCGCAGCGCCCCCTACACGAGTCCCGACGAGCTGAAGGCTGACCTGCAGGTCCTGCAGGACGCCCTGATCGCCCAGCACGGGGAGGTGTTCGCCGAGGGCTCCCTGCCCGACCTGATCCGCGCCGTCGACTGCTTCGGCTTCCACCTGGCCACCCTGGACATGCGTCAGAACTCGGCGGTCCACGCCCGGGTCGCCGCCGAACTGCTGAAGGTGGCCGGGGTCTGCCCGGACTACGAGGCGCTCTCCGAGGCCGAGCGCTGCGACCTGCTGGTCAAGGAGCTCTCCCACGGGCGGCTGCTGTACTCGCCCTATGCCGGCTACAGCGAGGAGACGGCCAAGGAGTATGGCGTGCTGCAGGCCGCCGCCGAGGCGGTTCGGCTCTACGGCCCCGAGGCCATCAAGGCCTATATCGTCTCCAACACCACCTCGGTCTCCGACCTGCTGGAGGTTTACCTGCTGCTCAAGGAGGTGGGGCTCTATATGCCGAGCGATCCCGCCGGCACGCGGATCTTCGCCGAGCCGCTGTTCGAGACCATCGCCGACCTGCGCGACGCGCCGGCCACCATGACCCGCTATCTCGCCCTGCCCCTGGTGCGCGCGCTGCTGGCGGGCAAGGGCCGGCAAGAGGTGATGATCGGCTATTCGGACAGCAACAAGGACGGCAGCTACCTCACCTCCACCTGGACCCTGCACCAGACCTCCACGGCCCTGGTGACGGCCACCAAGGCCGCGGGCCTGTCCCTGCAGCTGTTCCACGGCCGCGGGGGCACGGTGGGGCGCGGCGGCGGCTCCAGCTTCGACGCCATCCTGGCCCAGCCCGCCGGCACCGTGAACGGCCACATCCGCATCACCGAGCAGGGGGAGGTGGTGGCCAACAAGTACGCCGATCCGGAACTGGCCCGCCAAAGCCTGGAGACCCTGACCGCCGGGGTGGTGCTGGCCTCCCTGCGCAAGCGCGACGTCTCCACGCGCGAAGCCTATGGCGCGATCATGGGCAGCCTGTCCGACGAGAGCTTCCGCGCCTATCGGGCCCTGGTCTACGAGACCAAGGGGTTCGCCGACTACTTCTTCGCCGCCACCCCGATCGCCGAGATCGCCGACCTGAACATCGGCAGCCGGCCCACCTCGCGCCAGGCGACCCGCACCATCGAGGGGCTGCGGGCGATTCCCTGGGTGTTCTCCTGGTCACAGGCGCGGGTGATGCTGCCCGGCTGGTACGGCTTCGGCTCGGCGGTGGCGGCGGCGGGCCTGCCTCCCGAGCAACTTCAGGAGCTGCACCGCAACTGGCCGTTCTTCTCCACGACGCTCGCCAATATGGAGATGGTGCTGGCCAAGGCCGACATCGCCGTCGCCAAGCGCTATTCCGGCCTGGTGGAGGACCGCACCCTGGCGGAGACCATCTTCGGCCAGATCAGCGCCGAGTGGGAGCGCACCACCCAGGCCCTGCTCTCCATCACCGGCCAGTCGTCCCTGCTGGAGAACAACCCCGACCTGGCGGCCATCATCCGCTCGCGCCTGCCCTATATCGACCCGCTCAACCACCTGCAGATCGAACTGATCCGCCGGCGGCGGTCCGGCGACGACACCCCCGAGGTGCGCGAGGGCATCCACCTGACCATCAACGGCGTGGCGGCGGGGCTGCGGAACTCGGGGTAGAGTCACAGACAGACGGCGTCGATCTCGTCGGATCGCCCGAGGACGCGACGCAGACCCGCGATCTGCCGGGGGTTGGCGGACCAGGCGAGGTCGCCGGCTGTGGTGTCGCGCTCCGACACGGCGTCGTCCAGAATCCAGGATCGGATGCCCCAGTCGCGCTCCAGCGCCTGGGCAAGCTCCACCGCGCCGCGCCGGCCGGTGGGGGGGTTGGCGATCACCGCCAAGGTGGGCTGACCGTGGGTGGCGACCGCGAGAGCCATTCGAGCACTGTCGACCGGTCCAACAGCATTCACGCCATTACGAAACAGAGACTCAAGAAGGTTTTCCGCAAGTTTTGAATCACTGCAAACAACGAGAACAGTTTCTGAACTTATATCATGCATATTCACCCCACCAATTCACAGACAAGATCGGACAATATAGCAAAAGGCCCCGCCGTGGCGCCCTCTACATCTTGACAATCTCGTGATGCTCGCAAGCCATGGATATTCCGCGCGTTTGCGCGACTCAAAACGGGAAGAAGATCGGAATGGCCGCGGCGCCGACCGCCCAGGTCAGGAGGTTGAGCGGTACGCCGATCTTCACGAAGTCCATGTAGGAATAGCGGCCCAGCTGAAAGACCAGGACATTGGTCTGGTAGCCAAAGGGGGTGGCGAAGGCCGCGCTGGCGGCCATCATGATCCCCACCAGGAAGGGCCTGGGGCTGACCCCGAGGCTCTCGGCCAGGGCGACGGCGACCGGGGTCAGCAGCACGGCGACGGCGGCGTTGGAGAGGATCTCGGTGAGCAGCAGGGTCGCGCCGTAAAGAAGGACGAGCGCCAGGCCGGGACCAAGCACCTTGACCCAGCCCACCAGGGCGTTGGTGGCCAGGGAAGCGAGGCCCGTGACCTCGAGGGACAGGCCCACCACCACCATGCCGGCGATGAGCAGCAGGATTTCCGGCCGCAGCCCCTTGTAGGCGTCATCGACGCTGATCACCCGCATCAGCACCAGCAGCACGGCGCCGGAAAAGGCCGAGGCCGCGATAGGCGCGATCCCCAGGGCCGCCACCGCCACCACGCAGGCGAACACGGCGAGGGACGCGAACGCCGGGAACGGCCGGAAATCCGGTGCGGTCGCCACCAGGGCGGGATCATCGCCCGTCGCCTGCGCCGCCTTGGCGGGAAGCGTCTCAGGCATCTCGGAACTGCTGGCCCCGCTCAGCAGGCGACCGCCGAACAGGAACAGGTAGACGCCGCCCGCGGCAGCCACGATCAGCGCCACGGGGGTGACCTCGAACATTCCGAACCCGGGCTGGCCGGCGTTGCGGGCCATGTCGTTGACCAGCAGGTTCGTGGATGTGCCGATCAGGGTGCAGGCGCCGCCCAAGATGGTGGCGTAGGACAACGGAATGAGGAACCGCTTGGGTGGCAGGTCGAGCGACTGGGCGACATCGCGCACCACCGGCGCCGACAGCACGACGATAGGCGTGTTGTTGAGGAAGGCCGAGGCGGCGCCGCAGACGGCGATGACAAGCCAGATGCCCAGAGCTCCGAGTTTGGCGCACAGGCGGGTCGCGTGCCGGATCACCGCCCCGAGGAGACCTGACAGTTCCATGGCGTAGGCGATGACGAACAGGCTGGCCAGGGCGATGATGGCTGGACTGGCGAAGGCGCCCTGGACCTCCACCGGACGGATCGTCCGCGTGCCCAGCAAGACGGCGGCCCCGGCCAGGGCCACGACATCGGCGCGAAGCTTCCCCCAGATGAGGGCGACGACCACTGAGACCAGGACGGCGAGCGCGATCAGTTGATGCGCTGTCATCGCGGAGCCGCGACGCGGGCCGACAGTGCTGACCGCCTCTCATTCCTGAGCCACGCGCTCAGAAATCTCTGAGGAACTGTCAAAATGTCGTGGCCATCTGCTAAGGTTCGTCGATGTCCGATCATAGACCGGCGGCGCCTCGTCGCAAACTCTCGCTGATCGCGCCCCTGATCATCGCCGGCGTGCTGGGGGCCATCCTGCTGTTCGCGGTGCTGCGGCGCCCGGAGGCGCCCGCGCCCGCGCCGCCCGCCGCGATCACCCCGCCCACTGCGACAGCGATGGAACCGCCCCCGGCGCTGAATCGAACCGAACTGGTGGAGGCCGCCAATCTGGCCGCGGCCGCCTTCGCAACCGGCGCGAAGCCCCCGACCGGCAAGTCTCCCTTGGTGGGGCGGACCTTCAGCCTGGAGATCCCCTTCGCCTGCGACGGGCCGCGGACCGGGGCGGACGGCGTCCAGGCGTTCGCGGAATACGACATCGACACGGGCGCGCTGCGCCTGGTGGCCCGGCCTGTGGACCTGTCGACCCTGCCGCTGGTGAAGGAGCTGCCGGAGGCGTCCAAGGTTGAGGCCGTGGAAGGCTTCTGGGCGCCCCGGCCCTGGGCGATGTCGGAGTCCTGTCCGCCCAAGCGGAAGACCGAGCTTCCGGCCACCCCGACCCCGCCGGCCGCCCAGACCCTGGGGCTCGCCCAGCTGTTCGACACCGGAAGCTCGCGCCTGTCGCGGCGCGGCGCGCGGCCCTACGAGTACGTGCGCAAGGTCGACAAGGCCGACACCTCCGTCCTCTCCCACAGCTATCGCCTGCGACTTGAAGGCCGCCTCGTCGGCTTCCAGGACGGGCGAGCGAGTCACTGCTGGAGCGAATCGCCCGACCACCGCCCCATCTGCCTCTACGCGGTGGCCTATGACCGGGTCGCCTTCCTGGATGGCGAAACCGGCGAGACCTTGAGCGAGTGGCGCGACTAGACGCGCGGCAGGATGGGTCTCGCTCGTGGGGGCGCGAGAAGCTCTACGCTTCCAGGGTGAAGACCACCTCGTAGAGGCCGGGGTGGGCGACGCCGAGGGCCTTGTTGCGCTCCAGGAAGCCGCCGGCCTGGAGCGCGGCGAAGATGCGGCCCATGGAATCCTGGTCGCGGGCCTGGGCGTAGTTCACCACCCGGGTCCCATCCAGGCTGCGGTGCAGGCTGGCCGACAGCCAGCCGTCGATGCGGCTGCAGGCCTGGGCGGCCTCGGTGAGCAGGTCGATGAGGGCCTGCTGGCCGCCATCGGGCACGGTGAAGACATTGATCTGGGTGATGACGCCGGTCTGGGCCTGGATGGTCGGCATGGGTGGTCTCCTTCGGTCGCCCGACGGATTGGCCACGTCCCGCGCGGGGATCGCCGAACCTCACCCGCCGAGCCTGTTCAGCGCTCACGCGCCAGGGCTCGCCGGGGGCGACCGCACAAGGCGCGACGCGCGGAGCCCTCCCGAAGGCGGGGCGCCGGGCTTACCCATGCCGGCGCAGGTCCTATTCGACAGGGGAGAGGGTAGCGAGAGGCGCGGATCGCACAAGGGGACTGGTGGCGACAGATGCTCCCCCTCTGGGGGAGCTGTCGGCCCGGAGGGCCGGCTGAGGGGGAC
>JAZKBZ010000172.1:0-1275 GCA_040388315.1 Pseudomonadota bacterium
ATGAACAAGATCTTCGCCGCCCTGCGCCGCGCCGGCATCGCCGACAAGGACATCCAGACCTCGGGCCTCAGCCTCAACGCCCAGTACGACTATGTGGAGAACAATCCGCCCCGGCTGCGCGGCTACCAGGCCAGCAACCAGGTGACGGTCACCGTCCACGACCTGGCCCGCCTGGGCTCGGCCGTCGACGCCACGGTGAACGCCGGCGCCAACCAGGTGAACGGCATCTCCTTTGGCCTCAACGACCCCACGGCGGCGGAGAACGCGGCCCGCGAGGACGCCGTCAAGGCGCTCAGCGACAAGGCCAACCTCTACGCCCGGGCCACCGGCTATCGCATCGGCCGTCTGGTGACGCTCAGCGAAGGCGGCGGCTACACCCCGCCCTCGCCGATGCCGATCATGGCCATGGCGCGGATGGACAAGGCCGAGTCCACCCCCGTGGCCGGCGGCGAACTGCGGGTGCGGGTGGACGTCACCGGGCTCTACGAGCTGACGCGCTAAAGCGATCCTTCCTCCCCCGCTCGCGGGGGAGGAGCTATTTCTTGATCAGGCCGGCCGCGGCGAAGGCGGCGGCCAGCTTGTCGGCGATCACCACGCCGGGGGGCGTCTTGTCGCCCTCCATGGCCGCGGCGTAGACCAACTCGTCGTGGGTCTCGACCCCGCCGGCGGCCCAGGCCACGGTCCGCGCCCCGTCGGGGGAGCTGTCGCAGCTGACATTGGCCGGCGCCCGGCTCTTGGCGGTGACCTTCAGCAGGGCCTCCACCGTGCGGGTGGCCCCATTGCAGGCCGGCAGCACCCGTCCGCAGGTGACGTTGGAGCCGAAGCGGTAGACCACGTCGCCCGATCCGGTTTCGCCGATCAGCACGCAGGTGCCCGGATCGCCGACCCGCTCATTGACCGCGGCGTCCAAGGCGGCCTTGTCGATGCCCTTGGGCGCGCCCGGCGAGCAGGCGGCGAGGCTCAGGCCCGCCGCCGCCAGCAGGGCGAGCGCGCGCATCAGGCGGCCTTCTTGATGTCGTTGGCGTCGTCCAGCAGCACGACGGTGGGGGAATAGTTGCGGGCCTCCTCGGCCGGCAGCATGCCGTAGGTCACGATGATGACCTTGTCGCCCTTCTGCACGAGGCGGGCGGCCGCGCCATTGACCCCGATCACCTTGGAGCCCCGCGGCGCCTCGATGGCGTAGGTGGTGAAGCGGGCGCCGGTGGTGATGTTCAGCACGTCCACCTGCTCGTGCGGCAGGATGCCCGAGGCGTCCAGCAGCTCACGGTCGATGGC
>JAZKBZ010000173.1:0-1167 GCA_040388315.1 Pseudomonadota bacterium
GGCAGCGACTTGCTGGCCTTCGCCGAGGTGTTGGTCTTGCAGGGGATGAAGCGGAAGAACGAGCCCCGGATGTTGGGGTCGTTGGCGGCGACCGCAGCGGCGCGGAAGGCGTCGAGGATCGGACCGGAACCGTACTTGGCCTGGAGGGCACCGAACTGGTCGGGGCCGTAGGTGTTCTTCGAGATGTTGGCGCCCTCTTCGACGGCGCTGGGGCCGGACTCGGCTTCACCGACGGCGACAATGACGCCGGTGGTGGAGGTGCCGCTCGGGTTGTTCTGGACCTGCGCGTCGAAGTAGGCGCCGGGGCGAACGAGAGTGCCGTTCTCAGTGGTGATCGTGATGGCCATTTATGCTATCCTGTGGTTCAAAGGTTGAGTCTGACCGCTTAGGCTTTGGGCTTGCCCGGTGCGGCGGCGGAGGCGGGAGCGGCGCCCTTGTTCTTGAAAGTGGGGACCGAGGTGGTTGTCGCGGCAGGAGTCGCCGGTTTTGGCGCCGCCGGCATGGTGGGGGCCTTGGGGGCGCCGGGGAGGGCGGCCTTGTCAAGAGACATCTCAGAATTCGCCAGTCTCTTGCTGGAGGAGCGCTCAGTCGGGGTGACCTGCGCCATTGCCTTGCTGTCGTCCTTGTGCTTCTTACCGGCCTGGTGGCTGTTGTAGGCGCCAGTGAAGGAGCTGGGTGACATCCACGGCGTCAGGCCGATCTTATCGGCGACCTTGTCGGCGGCAACAGCAATACGGTGACCGACCGGGTGGTCTTTCTTGTCATGGTCTCGGCCGCCGCAGACCGTGCAGCCCGGCTTCTTCTCGGCCTTGCCGAAGTTGCGGGCTGGGGGCTGCAGAGGCAGCCGGATCGGGGCCGGAGCGGTCTCACCGACCAGGGGCTGCACCGGGAAGGCGGGGTGGGGCTTCGCGTTCATCCCCGGCATCACCGACATCATCGCGGCGGCAGCCATGGTCGGCACCATCGAGGCCTTCTGCGGCGTCGTCATCTGACCAGCGGGCCGTCCGGCCTGGACGTCGAAGGGATCGGACGTGGTCGAGGTGGGGTCCGACTTGCCCATGGGCTTCGCAGCAGCCGGGATCGGAGGTGGCGTCCCAGCGGCACGGGCCGGAGCCGGCCCGCCCAGGACGGGCTTGCCACCACGGGGGAGGCCAGCCAGGGAGGCGT
>JAZKBZ010000174.1:0-3814 GCA_040388315.1 Pseudomonadota bacterium
GATACTCTTCAGCATCCCAGAATTCGGTGCTGTTGGAGTAGTTGGCGCGGATGTCGACGCCTTCGAAGTTGCGCTTCAGCTTGACGTTGACCGCGCCGGCGATGGCGTCGGCGCCGTAGGCGGCGCCCGCGCCGCCGGTGATGACTTCGATGCTCTCGATCAGGGCCTGGGGAATGGTGTTCAGGTCGACCGTGAGGTTGTTGGCCGACACCATCGGACGGCGGCCGTCGACCAGAACCACGTTACGGTTCGCGCCCAGACCGCGAAGGTCGATGTTGGACTGGCCGCCGTTGCCGGGGTTGTTGGAGGTGGTGGTCCCGGACGGGTTCACCTGCGGCAGGGTGTTCAGGTAGGTGTCGAGCGTGATGTCCGCATTCGCCACCGTCTGTTCGCCAGTCACGGTCGAGATCGGGCTGTTGGCCACGTAGTCCTGACGGACGATGCGCGAACCAGTGACCACGACTTCGGTGACTTCACCGTCCTGGGCGTAGGCCGCCGAGGCCGAGAAGGCCGTGATCGCGGCGCCGCAGATCATCGACGACGCCAGAAGGCGCGATCGCATGGAATTGGTTTTCAAGGTTTAGATCCTCCAGCAGCTCGTTCGATCATCAGGATCGGGCGAGGCTTGCTCCCCACAAATGGACTCGGTCCCAGGGCCGCATGCGGACCCGGTTACGTGGGAGTTACGAAGGTTACCGGTCGGGGGTCAACGGCCATTACGGATAGGCAATGTGAAGGGCGCCGACCTGTCGCATTCTGGTCACAGATTACGGGTCGCACCCGGCTCGGCGCACAATTTTACCTATATTCCCGCATTTTCGTGGGATTCTAACCCGAAGTCCTGAGCGATTGTGTCGAAACGGGGCAAAGGGCGCCTCAATTGGCGCTGGCCGCCGGGCTGAATCGGGCCGGCCTGGCCCGATTGCGGTCGTATTCGGCCCCGGGAATCGCGCCTGGCGCGAGCGTCCGGCGCCGACGGCGCGCGGTCCCCCTTCCGCGCGGCTTGCAGGCGGGCGGTCAGGATCGCGGATTGGCCATGCAGAGATAGCGGGTGCGGTGGTGGTCGACGATGTTGTCGACCCAGCCGGTGATCTTCGGCGAGACCAGGTTCTTGTTCACATAGAAGAAGACCGGGGCCACCGCGGCGTCGTCGAGCATGATCTTCTCGGCCTCGGCCAGGTAGCCCGCCCGCACCTTGGCGTCGGGCTCGTTGTCGGCCCGGGCCAGCAGGTCGTCGAAGATGGGGTTCTTGTAGTCCCCGTAGTTCTGCGAGCCGGTGGAGGACTGCTGCAGGTAGAGGAAGCTCATGGCGTCGTTGTAGTCGGCGATCCAGGCGGCGTCGGCCACCTGGAAATCCCGCGAGCGATAGGCGGCGTAGGCGATCTGGGTCTCGTTCTGAACCAGCGCCGTCTCCACCCCCACCTCTTTCCAGTCGGCCTGGACGGCGGGCATGAACAGCATCGGGTCGGGCGTGTTGCGGTGCTTGATCTCGATCTTGAGCGGTCTGTTGGGCCCATAGCCCGCCGCGGCCAGCAGCCGCCGCGCCTCGGCCTGGCGCCGAGCGAGCGGCCAGGCGGCCCAGGCCGGACGCGCCGCCTGGGTGTAGTTGGCCACGCCGGGCGGCACGAAGGTGTAGGCCGGCTTCTGGCCGCCGCGCAGCAGCTTGTCGGTGATGAACTCGCGGTCGATGGCCATGTCGAGGGCCATGCGCACCCGTTTGTCCTTGAAGGCCGGCACGGCGGAATTGAAGGCCAGATAGGCCACCCCGAGATAGGTGTAGGTGTGGACGTAGTCCGGCATCCGCTCGCGCAAGAAGGCGATGCGGTTGGACTGGATGTCGGCGTTGGCGTCCAGCTCGCCGCGGCGCACCCGCCGCTCGGCGCCGATGGCGTCGTTAGTGGGGTAGTAGTTCACCTGGTCGACGCAGACGTTCCCGGCGTCATAGAAGCGTGGGTTCTTCACCGCAGCCACGTGATCGCCGAGCTTCCATTCCTTCAGCACATAGGGGCCGTTGGAGACGTGGTGAGCCGGCTGGCTCCAGGCGTCGCCCCACTTCTCCACCACGTGCTTGGGCACCGGCAGCATGGTCTGGTGCTTGGCCAGCTCGGTCAGATAGGGCGCCGGGTGCTCGAGGGTGATCTCCAGCACCTTGGGCGACAGGGCGCGGACGCCGAGGGTCTCTCCGGGGGCCTTGCCCTCGTTCACCGGCTGGGCGTTCTTGATGAAATAGAGCAGGGAGGCGTACTCCGACGCCGTCTGCGGATTCATGATCCGCCGCAGGGAGAAGACAAAGTCCTCGGCGGTGACCGGCACGCCGTCAGACCAGACCGCGTCGCGCAGATAGAAGGTCCAGGTCTTGCCGTCGGGGCTGGTGGTCCAGCGCTCGGCCATGCCGGGCGCCGCCGTGCCGTCGGGCGCGTCGGTGGTCAGTCCCACCATCAAGTCGGAATTGATGCGGTCCTCCCAGGTCCCGGTGCTCTTGTGGGGGTCCAGGGAGGCGGGCTCGGAGCCGTTGCCGAGCTGCAGGCAGACCTGGCCGGCCGGACAGGCCGGACGCGAGGCCTTCTGCGAACATCCGGTGAGGACAAGCGCCAGGAGCGAAAAGGCGGCCAAGCCGGCGAGCAGCGTCTTGCGGCGGCCGGGCGTGGCCCTATCAATGCGGGACGATGAGATCATGGGGTCACGGATGACACAGTTTCCTAAGCGCTTAAAGCTGACCGCCCTTGGTCTGGCCACCCTGGCCCTGGCCGGAGCGGCGAACGCCGCCGAGCCCAAGGCCGCGGCGCGCACGGCGGTCTTCCAGAACCTGATGGACTGCAAGGGCAAGACTGAGGCGGCCGAGCGGCTGGCCTGCTACGACGCCGCCGTCGCCACCCTGGACGTCGCCGAGCAGAAGGGCGACATCGTGGTGGTGGACCGCGACCAGGCCCGGGCGGCCCGCAAGCAGGCCTTTGGCTTCACCCTACCCTCCCTGGCCATGTTCGAGCGCGGCGAGACGCCCGAGGCGCTGGATCGGGTGACCAGCAATGTCACCAAGGCCTATCAGGGCGGCGACCGGAAGTGGGTCGTGGAGCTGGAGGACGGCGCGGTCTGGATCCAGAACGACAGCGAGATCCTGGCGCGCGCGCCCAGGGCCGGCTCCAAGGCCGAGATCCGCAAGGCCGCCATGGGCTACTTCATGAACCTGGACGGCCAGAGGGCGGTGCGGGCGCGGCGGGTGAAGTAGAGATCAGATGCTCCCGTTGCGGGGCGCCCTCCCCTCTCCCTTTGATCGTCATGGCCGGGCTTGTCCCGGCCACCCATGATCTCCGCGGCGAAGGCGGCCCTCGGCGGCGACGTTCGTGCGACTTGCCGGGAGACGGAGATCATGGGTCCCCGGGACAAGCCCGGGGATGACGAGTGTTGTGAGTGGTGGAGCTCAAGCCCCTCTAAGGGAGAGCCCCCCTCACCTATCCTTCGGGTCGATGGCGTCGCGCAGGCCGTCGCCGATGAAGTTGAAGCTCATCAGGGTGACCACCATGGTGAGCGAGGGGAAGACCAGCAGCCACCAGGCCAGCTCCATGTCCTGGGCGCCGCCGGCGATCAGGGTGCCCAGCGAGGCCATGGGGGGCTGGACCCCCAGGCCCAGGAAGCTGAGGAAGCTCTCGGCCAGGATCACCGCCGGGATGGTGAGCGTCACATAGACCACCACCGGCCCCAGCAGGTTGGGCACGATGTGCTTGGCGATGATCGACCCTTGCGTCAGGCCCGCGGCGCGGGCGGCCTCGACGAATTCCTTGTGCTTCAGCGACAGGGTCTGGCCGCGCACGATCCG
>JAZKBZ010000175.1:0-1683 GCA_040388315.1 Pseudomonadota bacterium
AGATCGCCAACGACATCCGCTTCCTCGGCTCCGGCCCGCGGTCGGGCCTGGGCGAGCTCTCCCTGCCGGAGAACGAGCCGGGCTCCTCGATCATGCCGGGCAAGGTCAATCCGACCCAGTGCGAGGCGCTGACCATGGTCTGCACCCAGGTGTTCGGCAACAACGCCACCATGAGCTTCGCCGGCGCCTCGGGGCACTTCGAGCTGAACGTCTTCAACCCGGTGATGGCCTACAACTTCCTGCAGTCCTGCCGCCTGATCGCCGACGCCGCCATCAGCTTCACCGACAACTGCGTGGTGGGCATCGAGGCCCGCGAGGACAACATCAAGGCCGCCCTGGAGCGCTCCCTGATGCTGGTCACCGCGCTCGCCCCCAAGATCGGCTACGACGCCGCGGCCAAGATCGCCAAGACCGCCCACAAGAACGGCACCACCCTGCGGGAGGAGGCCGTCGGCGGCGGCTATGTCACCGATGCCGAGTTCGACGAGGTGGTGCGGCCGGAGAACATGATCCACCCGGGGTGAGGCCTGCCGCCCTACTCCGCTGCGTAGACCAGCGGGTGGGCGTGGGCCCAGAGGTGGGCGCGGTAGGTTTCGAAGCATTGCTCGCCGCAGATCAGGCGCATGACCGCGCCCTCGGCGATGTGGCGGGCGCATTCCGGCGTCTCGGCGACCAGGGGGACCAGGGCCTCGGCGTTCCAGGCCCTGGAGTGCTCGATATCCAGGTGGGCGTGCAGGGCGAAGTACTTGCGCCCCTCGGGGCCGACCCCCAGGCGCTTCAGGCCAGCCTCCACGGCGCCCACGCGGGTGGGCGCGGTCAGCTCCACGACGCCCAAGGCGCCGATCGATTGGTAGGTATATCGTCGGGTGGTGGCGAAGGCGGTCATGGTGTTGGCGAGCGCCAGGGATTGCCACAGGGTGGAGTCGATGGTGGGCGCCAGCTCCAGCCCCTGGGTCGTGCGCTCCAGCATGGGGCCGTGCATGCCGCCCGCGTTGCCGCGGCCCATCTCGTCCCAGTAGTTGCGGGCCAACTCCAACTTCGGCCGGGCCGGCAGCTTCACCTGGGTCAAGGCGACAAGATCATCGAAGCCGGCCTCGCCGGCGGCTTCCTGGGTGAGGAACCAGCGCATGTCGGCCAGGCTGGCCTCGGTCTCCAACCAGGCGAACAGCGGATCCCACTGGCCGGGGCCGGAGGTCTTGAGCTCCTCAAACCAGGTGATGAAGCCGTCCGGGTGACTGGGGACATCGGCCACCAGGGGCGCCACATGCTCGCGGAAGGCCTCGATGTACGAGCCCTCGAAGTGCTTCATCCGCGCCTCTTCGGCCACCTCGGCGCGCCAGTCCGTCGACGGCGTGGCCACCGCCAGGCGGCGGTGGTTCCAGTGGGCCAGCCCCTTGTGCAGGGTCTCGGCGTCGGGAAACTGCGGATTGAAAGCGCCAAGGCGCGCCAGACGTTCACCACCAAACACGAAACACACTCCCTGTTGGCCAGTAGGAGCGTGCGAACGGAAAGAGGGTTCCTAAGCCGGATTCCCGACAAGCCCGCCCCCGGACGCGCGATGCGGGGACAGTCTAGCTCAGAACACCCCTCAGCGCAGCCGGCTGACGGCGAAGTCGGCCAGGTCTTCCAGGGCCGGGCGCCAGCTGTTGCTGGCCGGGAACTCCGACAGCGCGCTCTTGGCCT
>JAZKBZ010000175.1:1693-8184 GCA_040388315.1 Pseudomonadota bacterium
CGGCCAGGTCCAGGGTGGCGTCCAGGGCGCCGGCCCCGGTGATCAGGTCCCGCGCCCGCTCGAAGTCGCCGTCCGCCTGCTCCAGGCGGGCCACAGCCCGGTCCCAGAAGGCCTTCTCGGCCGCGCCGGTGCGGGCGATGCCCAGCAGCAGGGGCAGGGTCGCCTTGCCTTCCCGGAAGTCGTCGCCGGGGTTCTTGCCCAGCTCCTGGCTGACGCCGCTGTAGTCCAGGCTGTCGTCGACGAGCTGGAAGGCGACGCCCAGATCCTGGCCGAACTTGCGCAGGGCCTTGCAGCGCTCAGGGCTAGCGCCGGCCGAGACCGCCCCGGCCTCGGCGGCGGCGGCGAACAGCTCGGCGGTCTTGGCCTTGATGATCTCCAGGTACATCTCCTGGGGCAGGTTGAGGTCGTGGGCGCGGGTCAGCTGCAGCACCTCGCCCTCGGCGATCACCCGGCTGGCGCGGGCCAGGATCTCCAGGGCCTGCATGGAGCCGGCCTCCACCATCAGCTCGAAGGCGCGCGCGAACAGGAAGTCCCCCACCAGCACGCTGGCCGGAGCGCCCCAGATCAGGTGGGCGGCGACCTTGCCCCGCCGCAACTCCGAGGAGTCCACCACGTCGTCGTGCAGCAGTGTGGCGGTGTGGATGAACTCCACGGCCGCGGCCAGTTTCAGGCAGGAATCGTCCTTGGCCCCGGCCAGACGGGCCGCGGCGATGGTCAGCAGAGGGCGCAGCCGCTTGGCCGAGCCGCCGATCAGGTGTTCGGCGAGCGCCGGGATGACCGCCACCGGGCTCTGCATCCGGTCGCGGATCAGGGCGTCGACGCCGGCCATGTCGGGGCGCGCGAGGTCCAGCAGGCCATCGAGGGAGATGGGCTTTCGGACGACCGGGGCGCTGACTGCGTCCACGAGGACTCCTGATCTGGGGCGGCGAGACGGGGGGCGTCGCCGTTTGCGGGGACAATGGTGACGCGATAAGGCACGGTCAAGGACAGCACAACGCCCCACCGACCCGATATGGCGATTAGGAGTCCGCGACCAGACATGGAGGCCACACCCGAGGATCGCCTGCTGGACGGCCGCCTGCGCCTGCGCCAGGCCCTGGGCGGCTATCGCGCGGGGATGGACGCGGCCCTGCTGGCCGCCGCCTGCGACGCCGGCGACGGGGCCCGGGTGCTGGAGGTGGGCTGCGGCGTGGGCGGGGCCCTGCTGGCCGCCGCCGCCCGGCGGCCCTCGACGATCTTCGTCGGCCTGGAGCGCGATCCCGCCGCGGCCGCCCTCGCCCGGGACAATGTGACGCTCAACGGCATGGCGGGCCGCGTCGAGATCCTGGCGGGCGACGTCGCCCTGCCCTTCAAGACCCTGGCGCTCGCCCCCTTCGACGCGGTGATGGCCAATCCGCCCTACTTCGACGATCCGAACGCCCTGCGGGCGCCGGCGCCCGCCAAGTCGGGCGCCTGGATGGCCGACGGAGGCCTTCAGGCCTGGACAGGCTTCCTACTCAAGGCGGTCCGCGAGGGCGGGACGATCACCCTGATCCACCGCGCCGACCGGCTGGCCGACATCCTGGCCCTGCTGGCGCCCAAGGCCCGCTCCTTCCAGATCCGCCCGATCCACGCCCATGCCGACGCCCCGGCCAAGCGGGTGCTGGTCCGCGCCATCAAGACCGGCAAGGCGCCGCTCGCCCTCCTCCCGGCCCTGGTCCTGCATCCGCGCGAAGGCGCCAAGCACACGGCCGAGGCCGAGGCGGTCTTACGGGGGGAGGCCGGGCTAGGCTGGCTCTGAGGCCGCCTAGTCGAAGATATCGAACAGGTCGAAGCGCTTCTTGCGCCGGTGCGCGGGATGGCGGTCGTCATCGTCGTCGTCCCAGTCGCGGCGCGGGCGCTCCGGCTCGCGCCACATGCGCGCCGGGCCCTCCTGGGCCGGGGCCTCGCCGCGGCCGGCGGCGATCAGCTTCTCCAGCTCCCCCCGGTCCAGCCAGACCCCGCGGCAGGCGGGACACATGTCGAACTCCACCGCCTGCCGGCTGACGGCCGACATCGAGGTGTTGCAGTTGGGGCAAAGCAGAAGAGGCATCGGCGCGGGGCTCCATCACATCAAGGGATGGGTGCGCCCGAGGTCCGGAACCGAGGGATGGGGGGCCAAACCGTCAAGGACCCGGCATCGAGCGCACCCGATGCAGTCCGACATCACGATCCGCTCGGGGAGGAGAGCTAAGGATCGCCAGAGGGGCCCGGCCTGCTTCCCAGAGCTAGGAAGGCCGCCCGGTCTTGAAAAGGGGGCCGCCGCGATCTTCGGCGAGTTTTTTTCGGGACGCCTTGGATTAGTCTGTTCGCAGGTGGGTTGAGGGGACGGGCGATGTCAGAGGGCGGTGGACCGTGGAATGTCGGAGACGCCGACCCGGCGCGCCCGCCCGGTGCGCGTCGTCGGCGGGTGCTGTGGATCCTCGCCCTGCTGGCCATCCTTGGCGGGGTGCGCCTGCTCTTCGCCGCCTTCCCCGGCGCGGTGAGTTCGCCTGAGGACTGGGCCTGGGTGGCCTGGGGCGTGCTGCTGATGGCCATGCTCTCGACGTCCCTGCTGTCCAGAGGCGTCCGCTGGGGGCAGACGGCGCGCCACGCCGGCATCTGGGCCGGGATCGTGGCCGTGCTGGTCCTGGGCGTCACCTACCGCAGCGAGCTGTCCGGCGTCGGCCAGCGGGTGCGCATGCAGTTCTCGTCCTCCTACCCGGTCGCGGTCAGCCCGCAAGAGCTGGTGGTCACGCAGGGCGACGAGGGCGGCTTCTTCGTCATGGGCATGGTCAACGGCCAGCGCGTCCGCTTCCTGGTGGACACCGGGGCCAGCGACACCGTGCTCAGCCCCGCCGACGCCAAGCGGCTGGGGATCGACTTGGACGCGCTCACCTTTGACAAGACCGCCGAGACCGCCAATGGCATGGGCTATGGCGCGGCCTTCACCGCCGACAGCCTGGCGGTGGGCTCCATCGGCTTTTCCGACATGCCCCTGGTGATCAACCAGGCGCCCATGTCGAGCTCCCTGCTGGGCATGAGCTTCCTGCGGCGGCTGGAGTCCTTCCAGGTGAAGGGCGACAAGCTCTACCTCAAGTCCCGGGACTGACGGCGGGCTCGCGTTTCGGAGGCCACCTGCTAGAGGAACGCGCGACCGCGATATTGCAGGGGACCGCCGCCATGGACGACGATCAGACCGTGCCGGTCATCGACCTGGCCGCGCGCCCCGAAGAGGTTCGGGAGAGGCTGGCCCGCGCATGCGCCCACTGGGGGTTCTTCCATCTCGTCGGCCATGGCCTCGACCCCGCCCTGCTGGGGGCGGTGATGGAGGAGGCGCGCGGCCTGTTCGCGGCGCCGGCCGCCGACAAGCGGGCGCTGAGCCGCAGCCGCGACACCCCCTGGGGCTATTACGACCGCGAACTGACCAAGAACCGGCGCGACAAGAAGGAGATCTTCGACATCGGGCCGGACGCCGCGGGTCTGCTGACCACGGACGACGCCTTCACCGGCGCCACGCCCTTCCCGCCCTGGCGCGGCGCCTTCGAGCCCACCGCGCGGGCCTATGTGACAGCCTGCGAGGCCCTATGCCTGCGGCTGCTGCGGGAAATCTCCGCGGGCCTGGGCGCGAAGGCCGAGGCGCTGGCCCCGGCCTTCGAAGGCGTCCACACCAGTTTCCTGCGGCTCAACCACTACCCCACCCGCGATCCGCTGGCCGACGAGGTCGCCGAGCCCGCGGGCCTGGGCATCCATCACCACACCGACGCCGGGGCGATCACCGTCCTGCTGACCGACGGCGTCCCCGGCCTCCAGGTCCTGAAGGACGAGGTCTGGCGGCCCGTCGATCCGGTCCCCGGCGGGCTGATCATCAATGTGGGGGACATGATCCAGGTCTGGTCCAACGACGCCTATCAGGCGCCGCTTCACCGGGTGCTGGCCATGGAGGACGGCGAGCGGTTCAGCCTGGCCTACTTCTTCAACCCCGCCTACTCCGCCGTCATCGCGCCGCTCCAGACGCCGCGCCGATACCGCGACCTGCCCTGGGGCGAGTTCCGCCGCCGCCGCGCCGACGGCGACTTCGCCGACTACGGCGCCGAGGTGCAGATCAGCGACTACCGCGCATAGCAAAAGGGGCCGGACCTGCGGTCCGACCCCTCCTGTCTTCAGAGAGTCGCCGCGCCTAGTTGCGCGCCGTATCAACAAGCTTGTTCTTGGTGATCCAGGGCATCATGGCGCGCAGGCGGGCGCCGACTTCCTCGATCTGATGCTCGGAGCCACGGCGACGGGTGGCCTTGAAGCTCGGGGCGCCGACCGCGTTCTCCTGCATGAAGTCGCGCACGAAGCGGCCCGACTGGATGTCCTCCAGCACGCGCTTCATCTCGGCCTTGGTGTCGGCCGTCACGATGCGCGGGCCCGTCACGTACTCGCCGTACTCGGCGGTGTTGGAGATCGAGTAGTTCATGTTGGCGATGCCGCCTTCGTAGATCAGGTCCACGATCAGCTTCACCTCGTGCAGGCACTCGAAATAGGCCATCTCGGGGGCGTAGCCCGCCTCGACCAGGGTTTCGAAGCCGGCGCGGATCAGCTCCACCAGGCCGCCGCACAGCACGGCCTGCTCGCCGAACAGGTCGGTCTCGCATTCCTCGCGGAAGGTGGTCTCGATGACGCCCGAACGGCCGCCGCCGATGGCCGAGGCGTAGGCCAGGCCGAAGTCCTGGGCGTTGCCGGTCGGGTTCTGGTGGATGGCGATCAGGCAGGGCACGCCGCCGCCCTTCTGGTACTCGCCGCGCACGGTGTGCCCGGGGCCCTTGGGGGCGATCATCAGCACGTCGATGGTCGACTTGGGCTCGATCAGGTTGAAGTGGATGTTCAGGCCGTGGGCGAAGAGCAGGGCCGCGCCGTCCTTGATGTTGGGGGCGATCTCTTCGTTATAGATGCCGCGCTGCAGCTCGTCGGGCGCCAGCACCATGATGGCGTCGGCCCAGGCGGCGGCCTCGGCGACGCTCATCACCTTCAGGCCGTCGGCCTCCACCTTCTTGGCGGTGGCCGAGCCGGGGCGCAGCGCCACCACCACGTTCTTCACGCCGGATTCCGACAGGTTCAGCGCGTGCGCGCGGCCCTGGGAGCCGTAGCCTACAATGGCGATCTTCTTGTCCAGGATGCGGGCGAGGTCGGCGTCGCGGTCGTAGTAGACGCGCATGGTCATTCTCCTGAGGACGAAGGTCGCCACGACGTCGCGCAACGGCGCCGCAGCAAAGGCGGGGCTTTGCAGCGGAATTTTGCGTGAAGGTCAAGCCGAACGGCCACTTGCAGGACATTTCGCCCCGCTCCGGCCGGTCGCTCCCTCCCCTTCAAGCATGAACGGGAGGGAGGCTGGATCACCAGAAGACGTCGTAGATCACCTGGACCACCCGGCCGGAGAACATGTCCACCAGCAGCACGTCGTCGCCGACCCGGACATACTCGTAGCCGATGGGCGGGATCGGCAGGCCGTAGGACCACCAGTCGTTCAGCCGGTACTGGGCGCCCCACCAGGAGCGCGGCAGCAGGTCGCCATAGCTCCAGCTGCGGATGTAGAAGCCCGACGGCGGGCGGTAGGCGTAGCCGCGGTAGCGCTGCTGGCTGCGATAGGTCTGGCCATAGTGGCGCTGGTCATAGCGGGGACGCGGCTGCCGGTCGGACCGCCAGTTGCGGTCGCCGCCATTGTTCCAGCCCTGGTTTCCCCAGTTCCGGTCGCCGTCGTTGCGGCCATTGCGGTCGTTGCGGTCGTCATGACGGCGATCGTTGGGCTGGCTCTGCCAGCCTTGACCTTGCCAGCCTTGGCCCTGGCGCTGGCCGGAGCCCTGCCAGGTCGTGCTCCCGCCGCCACGGCGATCGGGCTGGGTCGTGGTCGGCGGGGGCTGCTGGCCGCGGTGGCGATCGCCCCCCTGCCAGGACTGGCCGCCGGGCGCGGGCGCCTGGGCCACAGGCGCCGCAGGAGCCGGGGCCGGAGCGCTGGGCTGCGGCGCCGGCCGGGCGTTGTCGGGATTGTTGCGCGTGCTGGCGCGCATGGCGGGATTGTAGCCGCCGTCGTCGCGGTTGGCGCGGCGATGCTCGCCGCCGTCCTCCTGGGCGAACGCCGCCGGGGCCGCCGAGGCCAGCAGCACCAGCGCCAGGGCGCCCCTCATCACCGTCTTCATGTCACTGTTCTCGCCTGGCCGCGCGCGGCCGTGGATGTCCCTTGGAATTCGTTAATGAGCGTGGCTGTGTGAACCGCGCTTGAACGGAATCCCGGGCCGACCGACATAGGATTCAAAGAGCGAGCCGACGCGCTTCCGGAGACTCCCATGCCCGCGACCCCGCACGACATCACCGGCTTCTGGCGCACGGCGGGGCCCAAGAAATGGTTCGCCAAGAACCCCAACTTCGACGCCGCCATCCAGCTGAAGTTCGAGCCGGTCCACTACATGGCCGCCCTGGGCCGCCACGACAGATGGATGGAGACCGCCGAGGGG
>JAZKBZ010000176.1:0-3526 GCA_040388315.1 Pseudomonadota bacterium
GCCTGCCGCCAGCGTTCGCTCTGAGCCAGGATCAAACTCTCAGGTTGAGTTGACTCTGACTTCAATGTGACAGACCCGAGGGTCTGTCTGGCATTGGTCTACATAGTTCTTGACGAGGTACATAACACCAACAAGTCCGAAGACCGGTTGGCATATGGTATTGTCTTCAAGAGACCGCAGATTTAGTCAGCGTCGAGATAGTCTGGTTAGGACTATCGCCAGAGCGCCGCCGCCTGCGTTTCTCTTTCCAAATCAACAATGTCAAAGACCGTGACCGGGTTTCCCCTGCCCCACTGTTTAGCGCCGGTGGTCGGCGGAGGCGGCTATCTAGTGGCCGGCCTCTTTCGTGTCAACCGATCCTTTCGGACTTTTTCGCCAGAGCCCGGAAGGTCCGGATTTAGGCAAAAATCTCGCTCCGGGCCCACCGAGGGGTAAGCCCCATCAAGTCCGTAACGATTCGATTGAAGCTGCGGAACATAACGATCTGCAGTCGAAAAGCAAGAGGTTTTTAAGGCCTCTAAGTCTTCGCTGCGGCCCGTCTGGCCCTCAGCGAGGAGCGGCGTATCTAGTGGCCGCACCCCTTAGTGTCAACCGGCTCTTTCGAACTCTTTTCACCGATCCAGAAGATCTGGACACCGATGAAAGGAAACCTTCGCGCCGAGGTTGGAACCGAGGTTCCAAGTCCCGACCGGAGATCCGATCGCCGCTTTAACTCCGTCGCGAAGAACAATGTTTTCAAGTGCTTGGTAGCGCCTGAAGCCGTTGTCCGCCGCCCCGTTGTCCGAGCGAGGGGGGCTTATATGAGCGGGTTCGAAACCGCGCAACCCCCTTCCGACAGTTTGGTGACAAATCGGCGTCCCGCCTTGTGGACAGAGCGTGCGTCTCCTTATGAAGACGGGGCGCAAACCCTTTGCGCACGGGGTTGGGAGAGGTTTGAGCAGATGCTTTCGCAAAAGGCCCGCTACGGACTGCGCGCCCTGGTCGAACTGGCCCGCGCGGGCGGCGGCCAGCTCACTTCGGGGGAATTGGCCGCCCGGGCCGACGCGCCACGCAAGTTCCTGGAGGCGATTCTGCTGGAGCTGGCCCGCAACAAGGTGGTGGTGAGCAAGCGCGGGAAGTTCGGCGGCTATCTCCTGGCCCGCCCCGCGGCCGAAATCAGCTTCGCCGAGATCATCCGCATCATGGATGGCCCCCTGGCGCTCGCCCCCTGTGTCAGCCGGCTGTCCTTCCGCAAGTGCGACGACTGTCCCGACCTGGCCACCTGCTCCCTGCGCGAGGCGCTCTTGAGAGCCCGCGACGCCACCTCCGACGTCCTGGAGGGCTACAGTCTGGCCGACGCGGCCGCCTGCGAGGGCGCCGAGGTGTTCAAGGCGGGCTGAGCGGGAGGCGCGATCGTCGCGCTCCCTATAGAGAGAACCCTCTATCCCGCCGCAATATAGGCCTTGAGCCCGTCGGCCTCGGCCTCGACCTCGGAGATCTTGTGCTTCACCAGGTCGCCGATAGAGACGATGCCGATCAGCCGGTCGCCTTCGCAGACCGGCAGGTGCCGCAACCGCCGGTCGGTCATGCGGCTGAGCAGGGAGTTCACCGTCTCACCCGGCTCGGCGAACACCACGTCGCGGGTCATGCAGGCCGAGACCGGCTGGTTGAGGGCCGAGGCCCCGTGTTCGGCCATCACCCGGACCACGTCGCGCTCGGATACGATGCCGGCCACCCGGTCGCCGTCCATGATGATCATGGCGCCCACCCTGCGCGAGTGCAGCAGGGCGCAGATGGCGCTTACCGTCTCGTTGGGGGTGGCTGTGAAGACCAGGTCGCCCTTGGCCTTCAGGATCTGCGAAACAAGCATGGCTGCGTCCTTCCGTAATCCCCGGAAAAACCAAGGTCGCTCAATATCGCTGGCGGATCAATCGACTACACCCCGACGTGATAGCCAGCCGAAGGGTGTCACCAGCACCAGGCCCGCGGCGTAGCCGAACAGGTGCGCCTCCCACGCCACCGGCATGTCGCCCGCCCCAGGCGCGAACCCCACCACCGCGATCAGCAGGTTCACCACCACCCAGGCGGTCGTCATCCCCACCACCTGCGGGCTGAGATAGGGGCCGGGAACCCCCTTCCCCGCCAGCATGCGGGCCGCGGCCGCCATCAGCCCCGCCGCCGCGCCCGAGGCGCCAACCAGAAGGTGCGGGTCCCCGGCATGGACCCAACCATAGCCGAGGTTCGCCAGCGCTCCGCAGGCCAGATAGAAGAGCAGGAAGGCCAGGGCCCCGGCCGGCCGCACGCCATAGTAGCGGGCCACCGGCGCCCCGAAGGCCAGGACCGCCACCCCGTTCAGCAGGGCGTGGGCCCAGCTCCCATGCAGGAAGAGGGCGCTGAACAGGGTGATCCACCGCCCCTGGGCCAGGGCCTGGGGCGAGAACCCGTAGGTCGGCAAGATTTGCTCAGGCGGCAGGAATGTCTGCAGGCCGAACCCTCCGATGATCACCGCGGCCATGGCCAGGGCCGGCCAGGGGGCGTTGAAGGCGGGTTCACGCGGTTGGTCCAACGGGCTCTCCACACGCAAAAGAATAGCGAAACCGGGTGGTTCGCTGAGTCGCATTAACCAAATCGCCAGTGTCTTTGCTCTTTAGTGCGCGCTGTCCAGTTTTGGCACGCTCGTTGCTCCTGCCTGGGCAGACGTTTGGTCCGCGCGAGGTTTTCGTATTTCCATGGCCGCCGCTCCCCCCGCCGCGCCGCGTCTCCTCGGGCTGGCCTGCGCCCTCGCCGCCGGCCTGGCCGCGGGCCAGGCCCAGGCCCAGGCGATGGCCACCAACTCCGCCGACTTCAACGCCGGCTATGGCCGCGTGGCCGGGTCGGAGAACCATCCGGTGGAGGTCTCCACCCGCGACGCCAACGGCAACCGCATCATCGTCGACGGCCTGATGCTCACCGGCGAGGATCAGTCCAGCTTCTCCAGCGCCTCGGGCGTGGTGGACGCCTATGCCGGGGTCGGCGCGCTCTCGGGCGGCGCCACGGCCATCGGCAACAACCTGACCGTGGTGACCCAGGGCAACTACAACACCGTCATCATCAACTCGACCCAGACCAACACCGGCGCGGTGACGGCCAACGCCACCGCTAACGGAGGGGTCGGCAGTGGTCAGTAATCCGCTCCAACGGGTCGCCGGCGCGCTCAGCGCCGCGGCCCTCGGTCTCGCCGGTTGCGCCACCCCGGTGGCGGGCCCCAGCGGCAACTATTCCCGCGCCATCGGCACCGCCCCAGTCACCGCCAACCCGACCCCCTATTCCGCCGCCCTGGTTTGCATGGCCGGCTATGCGCGCAACGCCAAGCTGGTGGCCCCCCGCATCGCCGTGGGCCGCATCGCCGACTACACCGGCAAGTCCGAATCCGACGGCTCGGGCCGCAAGATCACCCAGGGCGCATCCCTGATGGCCATGTCGGCCTTCGCCAAGGCCGGCATGCCCCTGGTGGAACGCTTCGACACCTCGGTCTCCGAGCTGGAGCTGAAGTACGCCAACAACAAGC
>JAZKBZ010000177.1:0-21345 GCA_040388315.1 Pseudomonadota bacterium
CCTTTTCGGCCTTGCACCGCCCGCGTCTCTGACGCGGCCGGCGAAGGCGTGCGCGCCCTCATGACAAACCGGCAGCGCCCGAGCCGAGAGCTCCAGGCGCGCCACGGAGATCGCCTATATGTCCAAGAAAATGCTTATCGACGCCGCTCACGCAGAAGAGACGCGTGTGGTGGTGGTCGACGGAACCCGGATTGAAGAATTCGATTTCGAGAGCCAGAACCGCAAACAACTCCGGGGAAACATCTATCTCGCCAAGGTGACGCGGGTCGAACCCTCGCTCCAGGCCGCCTTCATCGAATACGGCGGCAACCGGCACGGTTTCCTGGCCTTCAACGAAATCCACCCGGACTACTACCAAATCCCGGTGGCCGACCGCGAAGCGCTGATGCGCGAGGAGGCCGAGGAAGAAGACGATCACTCCGAGCCCCGCGGCCGGGGTAATCCCACCTCCGAGGATGACGACGAGGAAGACGCCGCCACCGATCGTGACGACGACGACGACGTCATGGACGAGGAGGTCGCCCGGCGTCGTCGGCGACTGATGCGTCGCTACAAGATCCAGGAAGTGATCCGCCGCCGGCAGATCATGCTGGTGCAGGTCGTCAAGGAAGAGCGCGGCAACAAGGGCGCGGCGCTCACCACCTACCTGTCGCTGGCCGGTCGTTACGGCGTGCTGATGCCCAACACCGCTCGTGGCGGCGGCATTTCGCGCAAAATCACCACGGCCACCGACCGCAAGCGCCTCAAGGGCGTGGTCCAGAGCCTGGACGTGCCGCAGGGCATGGGCCTGATCGTCCGCACCGCCGGCGCCAAGCGCACCAAGGCCGAGATCAAGCGGGACTACGAGTACCTGCTGCGGCTGTGGGAGAACATCCGCGACAAGACCCTGCATTCGGTCGCCCCGGCGCTGATCTACGAGGAAGAAGACCTCGTGAAGCGCACGATCCGCGACCTCTACGACAAGGACATCGACGAGGTCTGGGTCGAGGGGGAGGCCGGGTTCAAGGAAGCCCGCGACTTCATGCGCATGCTGATGCCCTCGCAGGCCAAGAAGGTTCAGGCCTACCGCGAGGCGACCCCGCTGTTCGTCAAGCACAAGGTCGAGGACCACCTCGCCCAGATCTACACCCCCACCGTGCCCCTGCGCTCGGGCGGCTATCTGGTGATCAACCAGACCGAGGCCCTGGTGGCCGTCGACGTGAACTCCGGCCGCGCGACGCGTGAGCGGAACATTGAGGCCACCGCGCTGAAGACCAACATGGAGGCGGCCGAAGAGACCGCCCGCCAACTGCGTCTGCGCGACCTCGCCGGCCTGGTCGTCATCGACTTCATCGACATGGATGAGTCAAAGAACAACCGGGCGGTCGAGAAGAAGCTGAAGGACTCCCTGAAGGACGACCGCGCGCGGGTCCAGATGGGCAAGATCAGCAGCTTTGGCCTGATGGAGATCAGCCGCCAGCGCCGTCGTTCCGGCGTTCTGGAAGGCACCACCCACGTCTGCGAACATTGCGCCGGCACCGGCCGCGTCCGTTCGGTGGAGTCCAGCGCCCTGTCGGCCCTGCGCACCGTCGAGGGCGAGGCCCTGAAGGGCGGCGGCGAAGCCACCCTGAAGGTTCCGCGCGCCGTCGGCCTCTACATCCTCAACGAGAAGCGCAGCCACCTGGCCCGCATCCACGAGGGCCTGGGGCTGTTCGTCACCATCGTCATCGACGACGCCATGTCGCACGCCGAGCACGAGATCGAGCGCACGGCCAGCGAGGCCAAGCCCGAGCACGCGGTGGTGCGCCACACCCCGCTGCAGGCCTATGTGCCCGACGACGACGACTTCGACGACAGCGCCGTCGATGACGAGGAAGAAGACGACGAGGAGATCCTCGAAGCCGAGGAAGACGAAGAGTACGAGGGCGGCCGCGATCCCGCGGTGGCCCGTCAGGCCGAGGGCCGCACGGAGGAGCGTGGCGAGGACGACGGCGAACGCGCCGGCCGTGGCCGCCGTCGCCGTCGCCGCGGGCGCCGTGATGGTGAACCTCGTCCCGACCAGCCGGCGGCCGAGCCGCGCGCGCCGGTAGAGGCCAAGGGCGAGTACGAGGACGACGGCCAGGGCGGCCGACGCCGCCGGCGTGGCCGCAGGGGCGGTCGCCGCATGCGCGACGACAGCCGTCCGCAGGACGCCTTCTCCTGGACCCGTCCCTGGGTGCCCTATGGCGACGATCCCTTCGTCTGGCACGATCCGGCGGAAGACTTCCGCACCCCGGCGCCGGCCAATGACACCGCGCCCGTCGCCTCGGCCGCCGAGACGGTGGTGCAGGAAAGCTCGCCGCTGATCGCGCCGGCGGTTGAGGGCGGCGACGACATGTGGGTCGAACTGCCCGCGGCCGACGAGAAGCCCAAGAAGACCCGTGCGCGCCGTGGCCGTGGCCGCGGTCGCGCCGGCGAAGAGGGCGAGGCCGCCGAGGCCCCGGCCCGCGAGGAAGCGCCCGATCCGGTCGCGGTGATCGAAGAAGCGGCCGCGCCGCTTCCCGAGCCCGAGCCGGTCGTCGAGGCCGAGGCGCCCGCCGCCCCGGTGAAGAAGACCCGGGCCCGCAAGCCCAAGGCTGAGGCCGCGCCGGTGGAAGCCGTCGCCGAAGAGGCCGTGGCTGAACCCGCCGCCGAGGTGGTCGCTCCGGAACCGGCGCCCGCGCCGGAACCCGTGGCCGCCAAGGTCAAGGAACCCGATCCGGCCGAAATCTCCACCCCGCCGGCCGCGCCCCGCAAAGGCTGGTGGCGTCGCGGCTGACGGGTTAGGCTGACGGTATGAAGGGCTGGGGGGCGCTAGGAGTTTCTGGAATGGCGTCCCCTGCCCGTTCGCTTCCCCGGCTGGTCCTGACGGCGACGGCCGCCCTCAGCCTGGTGCTCCAGGCGGCCCCCGCCCGGGCCCAGGAGGGGGTGTCGCTGATCCGCGACACCGAGATCGAAGAGACCCTCCGCAAGGACGCCACCCCGCTGTTCGAGGCCGCCGGCGTCGACGCCAAGGCGATCCACATCCTGCTGATCGGCTCCAAGGATCTGCAGGCCTCGGCCGGACCCGGCCAGATGGCGGTCTATACCGGCCTGATCCTGGAGACCGAGAACCCCAACCAGCTGCAGGGGGTCATGGCCCACGAGATCGGCCACCTGGCGGGCGGCCACTCCGCCCGCTCCGGAGACATGAACGCCGCGGGCATGAAGCCCTTCCTGCTGACCATGGGCCTAGGGGTGCTGGCGGCCCTGGCGGGGTCGGCCGAGGGCGCCGCGGCCCTGGTGGGCAGCGCCAACTACTTCGGGGCCCTGGGGGCCATGGGCTACAGCCGCGAGCAGGAATCCCGCGCCGACCAGGCGGGCCTGACCTATCTGGAGAAGGCTGGCCTGTCGGGCCGCGGCCTCGTCGATTTCTTCGACAACTTTCGCTACCAGGAGGTCTTCCAGGAGGCGCGGCGTTTCGCCTATTTCCGCAGCCACCCCCTGTCCTCCGACCGGATCGAGGCCCTGCGCGGCCGCGCCGAGGTTCTCAGCCACTACGGCGCGAAAGACCCGCCGGAGGCGATGACCGAGCACGCGGTCATGAAGATGAAGCTCGACGCCTTCATCAATCCCCAGCTGGTGATGGGCAAGCTGGACGAGAAGGACCAGTCCTATACGACCCGCTACGGCCGGGCGATCGCCTACTACCAGCTCAAGGAGCCGGACAAGGCGCTGAAGATCATCGACGGCCTCCTCGCCGAGCACCCCGACAACCCCTACCTCTACGAGCTCAAGGGTCAGATCCTGTTCGAGTTCGGCCGGGCGGGCGAGGCCGAGGCGCCGCAGCGCAAGTCGGTCGAACTGAAACCCGAGGCGCCGCTACTGCGTATCAACCTGGGCCAGACCCTGATCGCGCTCACCGACGAGAAGAAGGTCGACGAGGGAATCGGCGAGCTGAAGCGCTCGCTGTCCCTGGACGAGGAGAACGCCGAGGCCTGGCGTCTGCTGGCCCAGGCCTATGACCACAAGGAACAGGACGGCCTGGCCCGCTACGCCACCGCCGAATACAACTTCCAGATCGGCAACCGCCAGCAGGCCCTGGTCTTCGCCATGCGGGCCCGCGAGAAGCTGGACAAGGCGACGCCCGAATGGCGCCGCGCCACCGACATCGTCCTGGCCTCTTCTCCGAGCAAGGACGACCTCAAGGACCTGGCCAAGGAAGGCTCGATCCGCCGCGGCTCACTCCGCTGACCTTCGCAATCCCCGCCGTTCAAGCTAAGCAGCCATCATGAAACTCCTCTCAGCCGCCGCCCTGGCGCTCGTCGCCATCCTGTCGCTCTCCGGCTGCCAGAAGGCGGCCGACGCCGCCTTCGGCCAGAAGGTGCGCGCCTATCTGCTTGAGCATCCCGAGGTCATCGAGGAGGCGGTGCAGAAGCTGCAGGAAAAGAAGATCGCCAATGCGGCCGATATCGCCAAGACCGGCCTGGTGAAGCATCGCAAGGCCCTGGAGCAGGATCCCCGCGACTTCGTGGCCAACCCGAACGGCAAGATCACGGTGGTGGAGTTCTTCGATTACCGCTGCGGCTACTGCAAAACCTCCGCGCCCGAGGTGGTGAAGATCATCCAGGACAATCCCGACGTCCGCTTCGTCTTCAAGGAGTTCCCGATCTTCGGAGGCGAATCGAACCTGGCGGCCAAGGTCGCCCTGACTCCGGCCGGCAAGGCCAAGGGCCTGGCCCTCTACCAGAGCTTCATGGCCGAGAAGGCGCTGGACGAGGCGGCGATCGACCGCCACCTCGCCGCCGCCGGCATCGACCCCGCCCAGGCCAAGGCCGCCGGCGAGTCCGCCGCCATCGGCAAGCAGCTCACCGACACCCACGAACTGGCCCAATCCCTGGGCATCGAGGGCACCCCGGCCTTCATCGTCGGGGACCGGATGATCCCTGGCGCCGACCTGCCGGCCCTGCGCGGCGCGATCGCCCAGGCGAAGGCCGGCGATCTGAAGCGGGTCGGCTAAACCGCGCGGGCGACCCACAGCTGCTCGCCGCCATAGGCCGGCGGCGAGCGCTGGAAGTCCGAATAGACGCTGATCGCCTCAAAGCCGGTGAGCTCCAGCAGGTAGGCCATCTCCTGGCGCGTCGACCAACGCAGGGTCCAGGAGGTCTCGTGACGGCCCAGGACGGCGCCCTGAGCGTCCAGTTCCTCGATGCGCATCCGTTCGCCGGTGGTCTGGCGGAAGGGGTCGGTGTGGCGGCCCAGGCAGGTGCGCCGGAAGCGCCGGCCGCTGACGGGATCCGCCACCAACCGCGCCGGCCAGACCTCGGGCTCGCCGACGCACATCTCCAGCCGCGGGTCGAACATGTCGATCACCAGCATCCCGCCGGGGTTCAGGCAGCGCCAGACCCGCTCCAGGGTCTTCCTCTGGTCGGCCGGATCGGTGAGGTGCTGGAAGGACCGGGCCGGGATCAGCACCAGGTCGAACCGGTCGATGGTCTCGAAATCCTGCATGGGCGAACAGACCAGCCGCGCGCGTCCCCAGGCCGAGGGCCGCAGGGCCTGCAGCCGCCGGTCGGCCACCTCCAGCATGGCGCGTGAGATATCGACCCCGGTGACCTCGAAGCCGGCCTCAACGAGCGGCGTCAGCACCCGCCCGGTCCCGCAGGCCAGCTCCAGGATGCGCCCTCCGCGGTCGCGGGCCAGGTCCAGGTAGAAGGCGACGTCGCCGGTCATCCTGTCGTTCTGGGCGGCGAACAGGTCGTAGCTCTCGACGGCGAGGCCGCCGCCGTAGAACGCGTTGGGATTGAGGTCGTCGTGGGCCATGGGGTTTCCTGTCTCGGTGATCCGGGAGACAGGGCGATCCTCTCAAGGCCCCGTCCGTGTCCGGCGGGGCTGTTGAAGGAAGCGGCTAGTCGCGCGCACGCCCTCCAACGCCCCGCGAGGGAGCGATGGTGGAGGTCATGATCTGGGCGGCGCAACGCAGCATGGCAGGGCGATAGCCTTGACAACCGGACCTGTAAAGTCCCCCCTTCCCTTCCCCCCGGGCGCCCGTGTCACCATCAAAGAAAACGCCGGGGAGGCGACATGACCGAAACCGTATTGGTGATCGGGGCCGGAATCGGCGGCCTGTGCACGGCCCTCGCCCTGGCCTCGCCTGACCGACAGCTGGTCCTGCTGGAACGCGACCCGCCGCCGCCGCAGGGGGACGCCGACGAGGCCTTCGCCGACTGGGCCCGCCGCGGGGTCGGGCACCTGCGCCATAGCCACGCTTTCCTGGCCCGCCTGCGGCTGATCCTGCGCGACGAGCATCCGCAGCTGCTGGCCGACCTGCTGGCCGCCGGCTGCCGCGACCTGGGCTTCGAACAGATGCTCAGCGACGAGTTGAAGAAGGGCTACCGGCCCGAGCCCGTGGACCGCGACTTCGTGGTGCTCACCAGCCGCCGCACCACCCTGGAGCTGGTGATGCGCCGCTATGTGGAACGGTTGGCCAATGTGGAGATCCGCTCGGGCGCCTTCGTCACCGGCCTGAAGCTGGAGCCGAGCTCGCCGGTGCGGGTCACCGGGGTCACCCTGGAGGGCGGCGGAGAGCTCGCCGCCGACCTGGTGGTGGACGCCGCCGGGCGCACCACCACGGCCATCGAGCAGCTCGTGGCGGCCGGAGCGGCCATAGCGGAGGCCTCGGAGACCGCCGGCATCCTCTATTTCACCCGCCACTACCGCCTGAACCCCGGCATGGCCGAGCCAACCCGCGGCAAGTCGCCCGGCACCGGCGACCTGGGGTTCCTGAAGTACGGCGTCTTCCCGGCCGACAACGGCTGGTTCTCCATCACCATGTGCGTGCCGGAGATCGAGCTGGAGATGCGCAAGGCCATCGTCGATCCGGCGGTGTTCGACACCATCTGCGCCCAGCTTCCGGGCCTGGTCCCCTGGATCGATCCGGCGCGGTCGCGCGGCGTCAGCCGGGTGTTCGGCATGGGCGACCTGCGCAGCCGCTGGCGCGACATGACGCCGGCGGGCGAGGCCACGGTGCTGGGTTACTTCCCCCTCGGCGACAGTCTGGTGCGGACCAATCCGCTGTATGGCCGGGGCTGCTCCTTTGCTGCGGTCAGCGCCTACGCCCTGCGCGACTCGCTCACCGAGTCCGCCGATCCCGCCGCGCGCCTGCTGGCCTATCAGGGCGCCATCAACGCCAGCCTGAAGCCCTACTATCAGGACATGCTCAACCAGGACCGCCAGGCGATCCGCCAGGCCCGCAACACGCTCACTCCCGGCTACCGGCCGAAGCTGAAGGCCCGGCTGATGAAGCGGTTCCTGGAGGACGGGGTGGCCGTGGCGATCCGCTCCGATGTCGGCCTGCTGCGGCAGGCCCTGCGGGGCTTCCACATGCTGGAGGATCCCTCGGCATGGCTCAAGCGGCCGGCCAACCTGATGCGGGTGATGGGCTACTGGGCCCGGGGCAAGAAGGCCAACGCCGCAGCCTATCCCCCCACGCTCGGCCCGGGCCGCCAGGAGATGATGCGGACCCTGGGCCTGTCCCCGGAACTGGACATCGAGCGGCTGAAGGAGGCCGCCTAGACCCTGATCGCTTCAAATGGTCTCATCTGAAGCGGCAAGAAGGGTCTAGATTCAAAAACTTAGAGCACGTCGGACGGCGGAACCGGCATCCACTTCCGCCTGACGTGCTCTAGTCCGAGGTCTGCATCGAGAACAGCGACCCGGCCGCCATCTGATCGCGAGTCGCCTCAGGCGCCAGGGTGGCGGCCTTGTCCAGTTCCACCAGCTCCGGCGGCACGTACCAGTGCAGCTTGTCGGAGTGGTAGGCCTCCCAGACCACCTTGGCGACCTCCAGGGGCGGGATGGCGCGGAACAGGCCCTCCTTGGGGGCGGCGGCCGCGGCGCCGGGGGGCAGGATCGGGGTGTCGATCAGGCCGGGCAGGACGTCGGCGACCCGGACGCCATAGGCCTTGAACTCCACCGACAGGGCCTCGCTAAGGCCCTTCACGGCGTGCTTGGTGGCCGAATAGACCGCGATCCCGGCCATACCGAAGGTGGCCGAGGAGGAGGATGTCGTGAAGCACAGAGAGCCCGGGGTCGCCTTCAGCAGCTTGATCCCCTCATGGATGCCGATCAGGACGCCGACGAAATTGACCTGAACCACGGCCATGACGTCCTCGAAGGGCTGGTCGGCGAAGGGGCCGCCCCGGCCGATCCCGGCATTGTTGTAGAGCAGATCCAGTTTGCCGCCGGTGGCCGCCCCAAACTCGGCGAAGGCCGCCTGGAAATCGGCGCGGTCGGTGACGTCCAGGGTGCGGACGACGCAGTTGTCGAGGCCCAGCTCGGCCTCCAGGCTCTTCAGCCCCTCGGCGTTGACGTCATAGCCCCCGACGAACCAGCCCTTCTCGTGGAACAGCCGCGCGGTCTCCCGCCCCATGCCCGAGGCGGCCCCGGTGATGAAGATCGACTTGCGTCCCTTGGCCTGGCCCATGGCGGTTCCTCCCTTGTTGTTGGGATGGAGCTTGCCCCCATGGCGCTAGGGAAGGCTAGGTGGTCAGATCAGCCCCGACTGCGGCGAGGACGGATCGCCATAGACCCGCCGCGGCATCCGCCCTGCCAGAAACGCCTGCCGCCCGGCGATGACCGCGTGCTTCATGGCGCTGGCCATGAGGATGGGGTCGCGGGCGTCGGAGATGGCGGTGTTCATCAGGACGGCGTCGCAGCCCATCTCCATGGCGATGGCGGCGTCCGAGGCGGTGCCCAGGCCTGCGTCCACCAGCACCGGGACCTTGGCCTGTTCGATGATCAGGCCGATATTGACCTTGTTGAGGATGCCCAGGCCCGAGCCGATCGGCGCGGCGAGCGGCATGACGGCGCAGGCGCCGGCGTCTTCCAGCTTGCGGGCGTAGACCGGGTCGTCGGTGCAGTAGACCATCACCTGGAAGCCCTCACTGATCAGCATCTTCAGGGCCCGCAGGGTCTCTTCCATGTCGGGATAGAGCAGCTTGGGGTCCGACAGCACCTCCAGCTTCACCAAATCCCAGCCACCGGCCTCGCGGGCCAGGCGCAGGGTGCGAACCGCCTCCTCGCCGGTGAAGCAGCCGGCGGTGTTGGGCAGGTAGGTGAAGCGGTCGGGCTTCACATAGTCCACCAGCATCTGCTGGCTGGGGTCGGACAGGTTCACCCGGCGCAGGGCCACGGTGACGATCTCCGCGCCCGCGGCCTCGGCGGCGGCGGCGTTCTGGGCGTAGTCCTTGTACTTCCCCGTGCCGATGATCAGCCGCGAGGTGAAGGTGCGCCCGGCGAGGCTCCAGGTATCCTGCTCGTTCACGTGCGTCGCGCCGTCCATGTCAGCCGCCTCCGATGAAGTGGACGATCTCGATCCGGTCGCCGTCGGAGAGCGCGGTCGCGCCATAGGCCGAGCGCGGCACGATCTCGAGATTGCGCTCCACGGCCACCTTGCGGGGGTCCAGGCCCAGGCTCACCACCAGGGCCGCCAGGTCCGAAAGGCCCGAAAACGAGCGCTCCTCGCCGTTGATGGTCAGGGTCATGACCGCCTCGTCCAACACGTCGTCCATTCCCAGTGCTTGTGACCCCCGCCGCCGCCCGTTACAAGACGGCGGAATCGACGGCGGAGCCGAATGTCGAAACCGATCTATGTGCTGAGCGGGCCCAACCTCAACCTCCTGGGCGTCCGCGAGCCTGAGATTTACGGAAAAGCCACGCTGGACGATGTGCGCAAGCTCTGTGAGCAACGCGCCGCCGCCCTGGGGCGAACCGTCGTGTTCCATCAATCCAACCACGAAGGCCAGTTGATCGACTGGGTGCAGGAGGCCCGCACCGAGGCCTCCGCCCTCGTCATCAACCCGGCGGGCTATGGCCACACCTCCATCGCCCTGCTGGACGCCCTGAAGATGCTCGATATCCCCATCGTCGAGTGCCACCTCTCGAACCCGGCGTCGCGCGAGGCGTTCCGCCGTGAAACCTATGTCTCGCTGGCCGCCACCGGATTGGTGTCGGGTTTCGGCGCGGCAAGTTATGTCCTGGCCGTCGAGGCCGCCGCGGGTCAGTCCGCGTAACCTCCAAGCCTAAGAATAAGGGTCTTTTCCATGGCTAGCACTCCCAAGGCGCCCGCCGATCCGATCGACGCGCGCCTGGTGCGCAAACTGGCCGACATCCTCACCGACACCGGATTGTCGGAGATCGAGGTCGAGCATTCGGGCCTGAAGATCCGCGTCGCCCGCACCATGACCGCCGCGCCGATGCAATATGTCCAGCACCAGCCGATGGCCCACGCCCCGGCCCAGGCCGCGCCGGCGCTCGACGCCCCGCCCAGCGCGGCGGCTGTGGCCGCCGAGGCCCGCCGCGCCGGCGACCTGGTCAAGTCGCCCATGGTCGGCACCGTCTACATGCAGCCCCAGCCCGACGCTCCGCCCTTCGTGAAGGTCGGCGACACCGTCGCCGCCGGCCAGACCCTGATGATCATCGAGGCCATGAAGACCATGAACCCGATCCCGGCCCCCAAGGCCGGCAAAGTCGCGGAGATCCTGGTGGGCGATGGCGACCCGGTGGAGTTCGGCGAACCTCTCGTCGTCATCGAGTAGGTCCATGTTCGAGAAAATCCTCATCGCCAACCGGGGCGAGATCGCGCTGCGGGTCCACAGGGCCTGCAAGGAAATGGGCATCTCCACGGTGGCCGTGCACTCCGAGGCCGACGCCGGCGCCATGTGGGTGCGGCTGGCCGACGAGAGCGTCTGCATCGGCCCGCGCTCGGCGGCCAAGAGCTACCTGAACATCCCCTCGATCATCGCCGCCGCCGAGATCACCGGCGCCCAGGCGATCCATCCGGGCTACGGCTTCCTGTCGGAGAACGCCCGCTTCGCCGAGATCGTCACGGCCCACGGCTTCACCTTCATCGGCCCCAAGGCCGAGCACATCCTGATGATGGGCGACAAGATCACCGCCAAGCAGGCGGTGAAGGACGCGGGCATCCCCGTGGTCCCCGGCTCCGACGGCGCCGTGACCACGGAGGAGGAGGCCTTCGCCGCCGCCAAGCAGATCGGCTTCCCGGTCCTGATCAAGGCCGCCGCCGGCGGCGGCGGGCGCGGCATGAAGGTCGCCGAGACCATGGAAGACCTGGCCGAGGCCGTCTCGACGGCCCGGGCCGAGGCGCGCGCCTCCTTCGGCGACGACGCGGTCTATATGGAGCGCTACCTCCAGACGCCGCGTCATATCGAGATCCAGGTGATCGCCGACAGCTTCGGCAATGTCTGCCATCTGGGGGAGCGCGACTGCTCCCTGCAGCGGCGTCACCAGAAGGTGCTGGAGGAGGCCCCCTCCCCGGTCATCAATGCGGCTGAGCGCGCCAAGATCGGCAAGGTGGTGGTCGATGCGATCAAGGCCATCGGCTATCTCGGCGTCGGCACCATCGAGTTCCTGTACGAGAACGGCGAGTTCTTCTTCATCGAGATGAACACCCGCCTGCAGGTGGAGCACCCGGTCACCGAGGCCATCACCGGCATCGACCTGGTGCGCGAACAGATCCGCATCGCCGCGGGCCTGCCGCTGTCCTTCCGCCAGGAGGACATCGTCTTCGAGGGCCACGCCATCGAGTGCCGGATCAACGCCGAGAACCCGAAGACCTTCGCCCCCTCGCCGGGCCTGGTCACCGACTTCCACGCCCCCGGCGGGCTGGGCGTGCGGCTCGATAGCGCCCTCTATGCCGGCTATACGATCCCGCCCGACTACGACAGCCTGGTGGGCAAGCTCATC
The DNA here is from genome assembly GCA_040388315.1 of Pseudomonadota bacterium. Lineage (GTDB taxonomy): Bacteria > Pseudomonadota > Alphaproteobacteria > Caulobacterales > Caulobacteraceae > Phenylobacterium. The sequence goes on from JAZKBZ010000177.1 coordinate 11,743, forward strand.
GTCCACGGCCGCGACCGCGAGGAGTGCATCGCGCGCCTCAACCGCTGCCTGGGAGAGATGGTGGTGGGCGGCATCGAGACCTCGATCCCGCTGTTCCAGGAGTTGATCCACCAGCCCGACATCATCGCCGGCAATTACGACATCCACTGGCTGGAACGCTGGATGAAGTCGCAGGCCGACCTGTCGGCCTGAGGCCTGAGATTGTGACGCGGGCGCCATGAAGACCTTTGGGGCGCCCGAACTCCTGGAATGCTACGCCCGTGGGGTCTTCCCCATGGCCGACGCCCGGGAGGACGAGGCGCTCTTCCTGATCGACCCGGAGCGGCGGGGGGTGATTCCCCTCGGCGGGTTCCATGTCTCCCGCCGCCTGGCGCGCACGGTGCGGCGCGATCCCTTCCAGGTGCGCATCGACACCGCCTTCCCGCGGGTGGTCGCCGCCTGCGCCGAGGCCAGGCCCGGCCGGGCGGAGACCTGGATCAACCGTCCCATCGAGCGGCTCTACGCCGAGCTGTTCGCCATCGGCCACGCCCACAGCGTCGAGTGCTGGCGGGGCGAGGAGTTGGTAGGGGGGCTCTACGGGGTGTCCCTGGCCGGCGCCTTCTTCGGCGAGAGCATGTTCTCCACCGCCACCGACGCCTCGAAGATCGCCCTGGTCCACTTGGCGGCCCGGCTGATCGCCGGGGGATTCGTGCTGCTGGACACCCAGTTCATGACCGAGCACCTGGCGCAGTTCGGAACCCAGGAAATCTCGCGGGCGGTCTATCGCCGGCGGCTGGCCAAGGCCCTGGCCGTCCAAGCCGACTTTCAGCGGCTACCGGCGGCCACGACGGGGGCCGCGGCCCTGCAGGTGATCAGCCAGGCGTCGTAGACCGGATGCTGCAGCGGGTTGAGGCCCGGCGATGAGGCGTACATCCAACCCTTGAAGGCCTGGCGCGGCGGCGGGGTCGGCTTGCCCGGCGCGGCCTTGGGCTGCGAATCCACCGTCAGATAGGCGATGGCGTCTTCCTGCGGTTCGTCGGGGGCGGCCTGCTCGCAGGCCTTCACGGTGAAGACCAGGGTCTTGTAGCGCACCGGCTGGCCGACGGCGGCCTCGAAGCGGACCGTCTCGGCCGTGACCTTGTCCAAGGCCTGGATGATGGCGACATCGTAGCGGGCGCGCTTGGTGGTGCTCTCGGCGGGCTTCTCGGCCACCTGGGCCTTCGGCGGCGAGGCCGGCGCGACCTCCGAGGCCTGGACCGGCGGAGTGGCCACAGGGGCCGGGACCGGCACGATGGCCGGCGGCGCTTCCTCGGCGGGCGCCGGGGCGCCGACGGGCGGCAGGGGGGACGGGGCGACGGGCGCGGGTCCGGGCGTCGGGGCGGTCGGCGCCGGGGGCGCGGTCTGGGCGGCCACCAGCCCCGCCGCCGCCAGGGCGCCGAGACCGACCGTCAGGCTGAGGAAGCCGCGCGCCATCACTATTCCGGCCGCCAGGCCTCATAGTCGCCGGTCGCCTTCTGGCGCTCGCCGCCGCGGCTGATGGAGCCCTTGGGGCGCCAGGCGTTGACGGTGCCGGTGAGGTTCGGCTGGTGGTCCTTTTCCCAGGCCTGCCGCTTCAGCGGCTCGCGGGTCGGGGGCTCCTCGAAGGTGTGGTGCAGCCAGCCGTGCCAGTCCGGCGGCACCTTGGAGGCCTCTGCGTAGCCCTGGTAGATCACCCAGCGGCGCTTGCGGCCCTTGTCGTAGGAATCGCTGTCGTCCTTGGCCTGGTAGTATTTGTTGCCCAGGTCATCCTGGCCCACGAAGACGGCGCGCCGCCAGAGGGTGAAAAGCGCGCCGAGGGTGGCGCCGTTCCACCAGGTAAAGATCGACTTGAGCACGGTTTTGAAGATCCAACAGGGTTGGGAGGCGGGCGGACTATAGGCGGGCGCCTATCGAGCGTCCAGCGGCGCGAACGTCGCAAGATGTTGTTGAGAACTGGCCTGCGACCACAACATCTGTTGCGGGCGGCCCTCCGGGCGCCTAACCTCGCGCGGTGGGAGTCAAACCGTTGCGAAGCGAACCGGCGAGGATCGAGCGCAGGCCTCTGGAGCGCGCCGACAGCGTGGTCGAGGTGCTGGCGCCTGCCGGCTGGACCGACGCGCGGGTCGAGGCGTGGCTGGACTGGGCGGACGGCGACACCGACCTGCCCGCCGCCATCTTCCAGAAGGCCGACGCCATCGCCGAACAGGCCGGGTCGCTGGGACTGCTCACCGACTCCCGGGCCCGCGCCGCCTTCCGCCGCGACCTCGGCGCCGCCCTGCTGAGCGGCCGCCTGGCCATAGCCGAGCCCCGCGCCCTCGACACCCCCACCCTGATCGCCGCTGGGGAGCCTGGCTTCGAGAAGGCGCTCAACACCCTGCGCGCGCGCCGCCGGGGTCGAGTCGCAGCCCGCGCCGCCGCCACCGCCCTGGCCCAGCGCCTGCAGGGGGTGATGGACGCCATCGCGCGCTGCGAGGGCGACCCCGCCGCCTGCGCCGACCCGCAATCCAATCTCGGCCTGGCCCGCGCCGCCGAGGCCGCCCGCGCCGCGGGCGCCACCGATGTCATGATCATGGACGCCATGACGCTCGCCCGCGCCGGCGAGGACATCTGGTCGGCTCAGGCCCAGTTCGAAAGCGGTGACGGCCCCGGCCTGATCGCCCAGGTCGCCGCCGACCAGGCCATCGCCCAGGTCGCCCTGGCCGCCGCTTCCTGGGAGACCGGCGCCGTTGTGGCCGCCTTCGGCCCGGGCGCGGGCGCCCAGATCGCCGAGACCTGGACCGCCACCCGCGGCGGCATCGACGTCCTGGCCTTCGGAACCGGCGAGGATTTCGACGCCTCGGGCTTCGACGACGCCGTGGGCCTGGCGACCATCGCGCTCGCCGCCTTCGGAGGCTCGGTGGCCCTGGGCCTGGGCGGTGTCGCCGACTGGCTGGCCGCCCAGGGGCTGGCCTACGATTCGCGGGAAGGCCGCGACGCCGCCCGCGACCTCTATCTGAAGGCGCGCCAGGCCATGGCCGACATCCCGGTCGCCGGCGGGTTGGCGGTGTTCGACGATCCGGACCTGACCCTGCGCCTGGGCGGGGCCTCGGCCGCCTCCGCCCCCTGGCTAGGGCCCGTGACCGTCGCCGAGACCGAGGACGGCGCCCACACCCGGGTGCTGTCGGAAGCCGCCCTTCAGGGCCTGGCCATCCTGGGGGTCGACCCCGCCGCGGCCCGGGCCCACCTGCTGGGTCGCCTGGATCTGTCGGACTCGCCGGCCATCGACCACGTGGCCCTCAAGGCCCGCGGCTTCACCGACCATGAGATCGCCGCGGCAGAGGCCGCCCTGCCCTTCGCCGCCCATCTGCGGGACGCCTTCTCGCCTCAGGTGGTGGACGCGGGTTTCCTCTCCGACGTCCTGGGGGCCAGCGACGCCGACCTGGCGGACCCCGACTTCGACACCCTGAAACAAGCAGGCTTCTCCGACGACGAGATCGCCGTGGCCGAGGCCCACGTCCTGGGCGCCGGGGCCCTCACCGACGCGCCCTTCCTGACCCCCGACCAGCGGGCGGTGTTCCTCACCGCCGAAGACCTCGGACCGACGCCCTATTTCACCATGCTGGCGGCCCTGCAGCCGGCCCTGCACCTGCCCGCCATCGCCGAGATCGAGTTGGAGTGGGACACCGCGCCGGCCGACGCCCAGGCCCTGCTGGCCGAGGCCGGCCAGGCCCGCGCCGCCGCCCTGCGGGTCCGCCGCGGCGACGCCCCCCTGAGCTTCACCCTGGACCTGCCCAAGGTGGCCGAACCTCCCCCGCGCGCCGCGCGGGAGCCCGAGGCGGCTATTCCGCCCCCGCCGCAGGAGCGGATCGTGGAGCGCATCGTCGAGCGCGACCGCACCCGCCGCAAGCTGCCCGACCGCCGCAAGGGCTATATCCAGAAGGCGGCCGTCGGCGGCCACAAGGTCTATCTGCACACCGGCGAGTACGACGACGGCGAGCTGGGCGAGATCTTCATCGACATGCACAAGGAGGGCGCGGCCTTCCGATCGCTGATGAACAATTTCGCCATCGGCATCTCCATCGGCCTGCAGTACGGGGTGCCGCTTGAGGAGTTCGTCGACGCCTTCGTCTTCACCCGCTTCGAGCCCGCTGGCCCTGTGACCGGCAACGACTCGGTGAAGTCGGCAACCTCGATTCTCGACTACATCTTCCGCGAACTGGGCATCTCCTATCTGGGCCGCGACGAGCTGGCCAACGCCGATGGGGAACTCAACGCCGACGGCCTGGGCCGGGGCAAGGCGGAGGGAGACGCCGAGGAGAGCGAGCCTCAGCCGGCCTCCCACTTCATCTCCCGTGGCTTCGCCCGGGGCGCGACGCCGGACAACCTGGTCTTCCTGCCCAGCGCCAACGCCCGGGGCGCGCGGCTGGAGGCCGACGTCTGCGCCGCCTGCGGCGACCTGGCGGTGGTGCGCAAGGGTGCCAGCCTGATCTGCGAGAGCTGCGGCGTCCGCGCCGGGCCCCAGGACAGCGGCCGGACGGGCTGAAACGCCCCATGGTCACCAGGCCTTAAGCTTGCTGGCCTAATTCGAACGGGACCTGTCGCCCGGAGCCGTTCCCATGATGAGACCGCTCGCCCTGCTCAGCCTGATCGCCGTGCTGGCCGCCGCCGCGCCCGCCCTGGCCCAGAACGCCGGCCAGATCGCCGCCGCCCGGCGCGGCGCCAACTGCCCCGGCTGCAACCTTTTCCAGGCCGACTTCTCGGGCCTTGAGATCAAGGGCCGAAATTATGCCGGCGCGCGCCTGCGGCAGTCGGACCTGAGCCTCTCAGTGATGAACCGCGCCAATTTCGGCGGCGCCGACCTGCGGGACGTCAACGCCTATGGCGGAGTGTTCTCCAGCGCCAACTTCGCCCGCGCCGAGGCGCTCTCGGTGACCGAGGCGGGCCTTGCCGCGCCGACCTCACCCACGCCAGCCTCGTCGGGACCTATCTGGAGGGCGCCAACTTCGCCGGCGCGAACCTGGACGGGACCAACCTCTCCGGCGCCGAGATGGCCCGGGCCCGGGGTCTCACCCAGGGCCAGCTGAACCACGCCTGCGGGGATGGTTCCACCCGCCTGCCACCCGGCCTGCGTGTGCCGCCGTGCTAATCTGTCAAGAATTACCGCGATTTAAGTAGCCGCAGCCCCTCCCCGTAGGCACATGGTGTCTCCCATGTTCGGCTTCTTCCGCATCACCCTGTCCCGCATCGCTCCCCTCGCCGGCGCCCTGGCCGCCCTGACGGCGGTCACCCCCGGGGTCGCCAACGCCATGATCGGCGACAAGGAGGTGGCCAGGCTGGTCTCCTTTGGCGGCGCCTGCGCCAAGTGCGAATTGTCGGGCCGCAAGCTGACGGGCGCCCAGTTCAACGGCGCCAACTTCGCCGGTGCGGCCCTGGTGGGCTCGGACCTGCGCGAAGCGCGCTTCTACGGGGCCAATTTCGCCAACGCCGATCTGTCCCGCGCCGACCTGTCGGACTCCGAGATGATCGGGGCCAATTTCGGCTCGGCCAACCTTTCCAACGCCAAGCTGCGGGACGTGGAGGCCAAGGGCGTCAACTTCGTCGGCGCCGATCTCTCCAACGCCGACCTGCGCGACCTATCCGCCCAGGGGGCCAACTTCGGCCGGGCCTCCATGGGCGGCGCCCAGCTCAATGACGGCGAGCTGATGGGCGCTAATTTCAGCCGCACCGACGCCCGGGACGTCAGTTTCCGCGACGCCGGCATGCAGGGCGCGGTGCTGGCCGGCGGCCGCTTCGACCGGGCCTCCTTCCGCGACACCAATCTCGACAGCGCCGTGCTCTCGGGCGCGGCTTTCGCCGGCGCCGATTTCCGCGACGCCAGCCTGCGCCGGGCCGTGCTCTACGGGGTGGACCTGTCGAAGGCTCGCAACCTGGACCAGGACCAATTGGACGAGGCCTGCGCCGACGGCTCCACCAAGCTGCCCCAGGGTCTCGTCGCCCGCGGCTGCCATGGCGCGACGGTGCGCTGGACCGGATGGCGTCCGCCGACCCCGCCCACGCCACCAGCCCCACCCTCGGGCCGGATCCGCGCGCCGACGCCGCCCACGCCCCCCAGCGAGCCGCGCTACATCATCTCCACGCACTGAGGCCTGCGCCGCCGAAGCGAAGCCGCCCTACGCCCTAGACCTTGATGGGCGGGGCTAGGCGGATGTGCAGTTCCTTGAGTTGCTTCTCCTCGACCTCCGACGGCGCGTTCATCAGCAGGTCCTGGCCCTGCTGGTTCAGCGGGAAGGCGATGACCTCGCGGATGGCGGTCTGGCCGGCCAGTAGCATGACGATGCGGTCGATGCCGGGGGCGAGACCGCCGTGCGGTGGGGCGCCGTGCCGGAAGGCGTTGAGCATGCCACCGAACTGCTCCTCGACGACGCTGGGGCCGTAGCCGGCGATATCGAAGGCCTTCAGCATCACGTCGGGGCGGTGGTTCCGCACCGCGCCCGAGCACAGCTCATAGCCGTTGCAGACGATGTCGTACTGGTAGGCCAGGATGTCCAAGGGGTCCTTGGTCTCCAGGGCCTCCAGCTCGCCCTGCGGCATGGAGAAGGGGTTGTGCGAGAAGTCGACGTGGTTCGTCTCCTCGTTCATCTCGAACATCGGGAAGTCGACGATCCAGACGAACTCGAAGCGGTCCTCGTCGATCAGCTTCAGGTCGGTCCCGACCTTGGTGCGGGCCGAGCCGGCGAACTTGTAGAAGCTCTTTGGATCGCCGGCGACGAAGAAGGCCGCGTCCCCCTGCCCCAGGCCGATTTCGGCCATCAGAGCCTCGGTGGCCTCCGCCCCCAGGTTCTTAGCGATCGGGCCGCCCCAGGCGCCCTGGTCCTCGCTCCAGAAGATGTAGCCCAAGCCCGGCTGGCCCTCGCCCTGGGCCCACGAGTTCATGCGGTCGCAGAAGGCCCTGGAGCCGCCCTTGGGGGCCGGGATCGCCCAGACGGCGTTCTTCTTGTCTTCCAGGATGCGGGCGAACAGGCCGAAACCGCCGCCGCGGAAGCGCTCGGAAACGTCCTGCATCTTGATGGGGTTGCGCAGGTCGGGCTTGTCGCTGCCGTACCAGGCGATGCTGTCTCGGTAGGGGATGCGCGGGAACGGATAGGGGGTGACACTCTTGCCGTCGGCGAACTCCTCGAACACCCCGTGCATCACCGGCTCGATGGCGGCGAAGATGTCGTCCTGGGTGACGAAGCTCATCTCCACGTCGAGCTGGTAGAATTCCAGGCTGCGGTCGGCCCGCAGGTCCTCGTCGCGGAAGCAGGGAGCGATCTGGAAGTAGCGGTCGAAGCCGGCCACCATCAGCAACTGCTTGAACTGCTGGGGCGCCTGCGGCAGGGCGTAGAACTTCGACGGGTGCAGGCGCGAGGGCACCAGGAAGTCGCGCGCGCCTTCCGGCGACGAGGCCGTCAGGATCGGGGTCTGATATTCCAGGAAGCCCTGGCCGATCATGCGGTTGCGGATCGAGTGGATGACCTTCGAGCGCAGGACGATGTTCTTGTGCAGGGTCTCGCGGCGCAGATCGAGATAGCGGTGCTTGAGCCGGATCTCCTCGGGATAGTCGGGCTCGCCGAACACCGGCAGCGGCAGTTCGGCGGCCTCGGAGATCACGTCGATGGACGACACGCGGATCTCGACCTCGCCGGTGGGCAGGTTGGGGTTGATGGTGTCGGCCGAGCGGGCCAGGACCTGGCCGTCCACCCGGATCACGCTCTCGGCGCGCAGGCGCTCGACGCGGTCGAAGCCGGGGGTCTCGGGGCTGATCACCAGTTGGGTCAAGCCATAGTGGTCGCGCAGGTCGATGAACATCAGCCCGCCGTGGTCGCGCTTGCGGTGGATCCAGCCCGACAGGCGGACATTCTGACCGGTGTCCGTCGACCGGAGGGCGCCGCAGGTATGGGAACGGTGGGGATGCATGGTCGCCAAAGCTCTAGAAAATCAAGGCGCGGAAGGGCGCATGAGGGGGGTGGAAAGTCAAGTTTCCGCCCCGGCTACTTCGGCTTGAACCGCTTGCTTGTCGGGAAGCCCTTGGGGGCCAGTTTGCCGGCGGCGGCGCGCCGCGCCAGCCAATCCTTCCACTCGGCCCAGACCCGCGTCCGGCCGGCGGGATCGATCCAGGTGGCGCCGTCGGCTTCGTTGAAGACGATGGCGTCGCGCAGGCCGCCCTCGCGGTAGGTCTGCAGCTTCACGCCCTTGCCGCGCGGCATCTCCGGCAGTTCGGCCAGGGGGAAGATCAGGATCTTGCCGTTGTCGCCAATCACGCCGAGGTGGTCGCCTGTCGCCGGCATGGCGAAGGCCGCGCCCTTGGCGCCGACGTTCAGCACCTGCTTGCCGGCGCGGCGGGCCGAGATGGCCTCCTCCTCCGGCATGATGAAGCCGTAGCCCTCCTTCGAGGCGATCACCCGCTTGGAGCCGGCCTTGAAGGGGAAGAGGTCGATGATGTCGGTCTTGTCGTCGAGATCCAGCATCAGCCGCAGGGGCTCGCCGTGGCCGCGGGCCGAGGGGAGCTTGTCGCAGCCCACCGTGAAGAACCGGCCGTCGGAGGCGAAGATCAGCAGCTTGTCGGTGGTCTCGGCCGGGACCAGGAAGCCCAGCTTGTCGCCTTCCTTGAACTTCAACTCCGAGGGATCATCCACCCGGCCCTTGGCCGCGCGGATCCAGCCGCGCTCGGAGAGGATCACGGTGATCGGCTCGCGCACGATCATGGCCTCCATCGCCGCATCAGCGTCCACCACGGGGGCGGTGTCGAAGGTCGAGCGGCGGCGGCCCAGGGTGGTGTCGGGGCCGAGGATCGCGCGCACGTCCTTCAGGCCCACCCCCACCAGCTTCCACTGCGCCTTCTCGTCGGCCAACATCTTCACCAGGCCGTCGCGCTCCTCGGCCAGTTCGGCGTGTTCGCGGCGCAGCTCCATCTCCTCCAACCGCGCCAACTGGCGCAGGCGGGTGTTGAGGATGGCGTCGGCCTGGAGGTCGGAGAGCTCGAAGGCCTCGATCAGCTTGGCCTTGGGCTCGTCCTCGTAGCGGACGATGCGGATCACCTCATCCAGATTGAGGAAGGCGATCAGCATCCCGTCGAGGATGTGCAGCCGCGCCTCGATCTTGTTCAGCCGGAAGCGGGCGCGGCGGATCAGAACCTCGCGGCGGTGATCCAGGAAGGACTGCAGGCAGCGCTTCAGGCTCATGACGCCCGGCGTGCCGCGGGCGTCGAGGACGTTCATGTTGACCGGGAAGCGGGTCTCCAGGTCGGAGAGCTTGAACAGGCTCTCCATCAGCACCTCGGGCTCGACGTTGCGGCTCTTGGGCTCGAGGATCAGGCGCACGTCCTCGGCGCTCTCGTCGCGGACGTCCCCCAGCAGCGGGGCCTTCTTGAGCTCGATCAGGCCGGCGAGCTGTTCCACCAGATCGGCCTTCTTCACCTGGTACGGAATCTCGGTGATGACGATCTGGTAGGTCCCGCGGCCGTTGTCCTCCTTGGACCAGCGGGCGCGGATTGACCCCACCCCATAGTTGAATCCTTCGCCTTCGCTCATGCGAGATTTCATGTCGGCATAGGCGTTCTGGAGCGTGTGGTCTGCGTAGCGTCGATTG
>JAZKBZ010000178.1:0-5231 GCA_040388315.1 Pseudomonadota bacterium
CTCGATGATCGGGCGGTGCTCGATGGCCAGTTCGGCGGCGATACGCTGGGCCTGGCGCTCGTGATCGTCGACGATCAGCACCCGGCCGCCCGTGCCGCCGAGGCGCGAGGCCGCGCCGGCGATGACGCCCATGCGGCGGCCCGAGGCCTCCCGGTCGCGCAGTTCGTCGATCACCATCTTCAGGCGGGTCAGGCTGCGCACGCGGGCGAACAGCATGATGTCGTCGATGGGCTTGGTGAGGAACTCGTCGGCCCCGGCCTCGAGACCGGCGATGCGGTCGGCGCGGCCGTCCAGGGCCGTCACCAGGACCACCGGCACGTGGCGGGTCTCCGGATCGTCCTTCAGCCGGCGGCAGACCTGGAAGCCGTCCATGCCGGGCATCATGACGTCCAGCAGGACGATGTCGGGCTTTTCCTTGGCCGCGATGGCGAGCGCCGTCGGGCCGTCATAGGCCACCAGCACCTCATAGTACTCGGCCGAGAGCTTGGCTTCGAGGAGGCGGACATTGGCCTCGATGTCGTCGACGACCAGGATACGCGCGGTCATGGCGGCTATTCCAACAGGCGGCGGATGGTGTCGAGGAAGTGCGACACCGAGATGGGCTTGGAGATGTAGGCCTCGCAGCCGCCCTCGCGGATGCGCTCCTCGTCCCCCTTCATGGCGAAGGCAGTCACCGCCACCACGGGAATATGGGCGAGGTCATCGTCTTCCTTGAGCCATTTGGTGACCTCCAGTCCCGAGATCTCGGGAAGCTGGATGTCCATCAGGATCAGGTCCGGACGGTGTTCGCGCGCGAGCGCCAGCGCCTGCAGTCCCTCGCGGGTCTGCAGCGTTTCGTAGCCTTGGGCATCGAGGAGATCATGAAATAGCTTCATGTTCAGCTCGTTATCCTCGACGATGAGGACCTTCTTGGCCATTTTCGTCCCGACGATCCTTGGCTCTGGCGAATCGGTAACCGACCTCACCTTGAGCCTCTTGATCTCACGGATATCCTTAAACTCACGTTAGTCGCATTCGGAGGCCTCGTGGCCGAACCGCCCCGCGCTCCCAGACTGGCCGACATGGGCGTCGACACCGCCCGCCCCCTGCTGATCGTCGACGTCGACGAGGTGCTGGGCCTGTTCATGGAAGGGTTCGGGCGGTTCCTGGAGGACCGGGGCCTGGAGTTCCGCGTCGACAAGTTCGCCCTCTTCCAGAACATCTACCGCCCCGGCGAGGCCGAACACCTGGAGATCGACCAGGGACGTAAGCACTACGAGGACTTCTTTCGCTATGGGTGCGGCGACATGACGCCGACGCCCGGCGGGGTCCAGGCGCTGCGGAGCCTGTCGGAGCGGGCCGGGATCGTGATCCTGACCAATGCGCCGGGGCCCGCCAGGCTGGCTCGGGCCCGCTGGCTGGGCCGGCATGGCATGGACTACCCGCTGATCCTCAACACCGGCCCCAAGGGGCCCCTGGCCGCGGGTCTGGCGTCCCAGACGGCGGGGCGCGCGGTCTTCATCGACGACCTGATCCCCAATCTCGACTCGGTGGCCGAGAGCGCGCCGGCGGTCAGCCGGTTCCAGCACGTGGCCGATCCCCGGCTGCGCGCCCTGGCGCCGGCCAAGCCCGATCTCCACACTCGGATCGACGACTGGGAAGAGCTGCGCGCGGCCATCGAAGACGCCATCGGCTGAGGCAGGTATGTTGGCGGCATGATCCGCATCGGCGTGGACTTCGGCGGCACCAAGATCGAGGCGGCGGCGCTGGACGCCGAGGGCCGGTTCGTCGCGCGCGTCAGGGCCCCCACCCCACGCGACTATGAGGCCGATCTGGCGGCGGTCCATGACTTGGTGGCCGAGGCCGAGCGCCGGGCGGGCGCCCGCGCGGCGCGGATCGGGGTCGCAGGCCCAGGCTCGATCTCCCCGGCGGGCGACCTGATGCGAGGCGCCAACTCCACCGAGCTGAACAACCGCCCCTTCCCCGCCGACCTCGCCCGGGTGCTGGCGCGGCCGGTGCGCTACGCCAACGACGCCAACTGCATGGCCCTGTCGGAGGCCGTCGACGGGGCGGGCGCTGACGGCCGGGTGGTCTTCGCCGCCATCCTGGGCACCGGCTGCGGCGGCGGGGTGGTGATCGATCGCCAGCTCGTGGAGGGCCGCAACGCCTTCGCGGGCGAATGGGGCCACACGCCCCTGCCCTGGCCCACGGCGGCCGAGCACCCGGGACCGACCTGCTGGTGCGGCCGCCGGAACTGCCTGGAACTCTACGCCTCCGGGACGGGATTGGCCCGCGACCACGGCGGCGGCCTGACCGCCGAGGCGGTGGTCGGCGCGGCCCGGGCCGGGGACATCGGCGCCGCCGCGGCCCTGGATCGCTATGTCGACCGTCTGGCCCGGGGGCTGGCGGTGGTCTGCGACATTCTCGATCCCGACGTCATCGTCCTGGCGGGCGGAATGTCCAATGTCGCCGAACTCCAGGACCGCCTGCCCGGGGCCATCGCCCCGCACGTCTTCTCCGACGTCTTCGCCACCCCGGTGCGGCGCGCCCAGCATGGCGATTCCTCGGGCGTCCGGGGCGCGGCCTGGCTCTGGCCCTTGGAGGCCGGAGCGTGAGCGCGCTCTGCCGCGACTGCTTCACCCACGGCGACTTCATCCGCCGCTGCCCGGCCTGCGGCTCGCCGCGGGTGGTGGTCCATGACGAGCTGGAGCGCCTCTCCATCGCCCACATGGACTGCGACGCCTTCTATGCCTCGGTGGAGAAGCGCGACCGGCCGGAACTGCGGGACGTCCCGGTGATCGTCGGCGGCGGCAAGCGCGGGGTGGTGACCACCTGCTGCTACATCGCCCGCATCAATGGCGTGCGCTCGGCCATGCCGATGTTCAAGGCCATCAAGGCCTGCCCCCAGGCGGTGATCATCAAACCCGACTTCTCCAAGTACCGCGCCGAGAGCCGGCGGATCATGGCGATGATGGCCGACCTGACGCCGCTGGTTCAGCCGCTCTCCCTGGATGAGGCCTGGATGGACCTGTCGGGCACGCAGCGCCTGCACGGGGCCACGCCGGCGGAGACTCTGGCCCGCCTGCAGGCCCGGATCGAGACCGAGGTGGGGATCACCGTCTCCATCGGCCTGGCGGCCAACAAGTTCCTGGCCAAGATCGCCTCGGACCTGGACAAGCCCCGCGGCTTCTCGGTGATCGGCGGAGCCGAGGCCCAGGCCTTCCTGGCCTCCCGGCCCGTCGGCATCCTGCCCGGCGTAGGGCCGGCCATGGTCTCCAGCCTGGAGAACGCCAATTTCGTCACCGTGGGCGACATCGCCAGGGCCGAGCCCAAGGACCTGGCCGCCCGCTTCGGATCCAATGGCCTGCGCCTGCACGCCCTGGCCCAGGGCCGCGACACCCGCGCCGTCGATCCCGACCAGATCCGCAAGTCCATCAGCGCAGAGACCACCTTCAACGAGGACCTCCGCAGCCAGGTCGACCTGGAGGGCCAGCTGCCCCACCTGGCCGAGAAGGTCGCCCGTCAGGCCCGCGGCGGAAACCTGGCCGGCCGGGTGGTGACGCTGAAGCTGCGGGCCGCCGACTTCAAGATCATCACCCGGCGCAAGACGCTCGCCGTCCCGACCCAGACCGCCCGGACCATCCTTGCAGTGGGCAAGGAGATGCTGGCCGCCGAGCTGAAGGCGGGCGGGGCCCACCGGTCGTGGCGCCTGATCGGGGTCGGGATCACCGAATTGATCGAACCGCAGAACGTCGAATCCGACTTTTTCGGCGGCGACGAGCGGCGAACCCTGGCCGGCGAGCGCACCGCCGACGCGATCCGGGCGCGATTCGGAGCCAAGGCCCTGACGTCGGCGCGCGCCCTACACGGGAAATCCTCGGCCCAGGATTGAAAACCAGGGGCCGCAGACCCATCTGGCCCCCTGTTAGCATGGTGAAAACTGCGGCCTTTGGAACGATCTCGCCCCGCGCGACCATTTCGACCCTTCCAAAGGGCCATCTTTTCCATATCTAATCCATCTGTAGGGCGGTCCCGTGGCCGCCGAGGAGACCTGTTCGATGGCCGAGCGAAAGCAAGGTGATCAGGAGACGGGCGTAAAATCGGCGGTCATCACACAGACCAAGCCGAAGACGCAGAAGCCGTCTCTGTACCGGGTGCTGCTCCTCAACGACGACTACACTCCCATGGAGTTCGTCGTGTACGTGCTTGAGCAGTACTTCCATAAGTCGCGCGAAGACGCGACGCGGATCATGCTGCATGTCCACCAACACGGTGTGGGCGTGTGCGGCGTGTTCACTTACGAAGTGGCGGAAACAAAGGTGGCCCAGGTCGTTGATACCGCGCGCCGGCATCAGCATCCGTTGCAATGCACCATGGAAAAGGATTGAGGCCCAGCTTGCCGTCATTCTCACGCCACCTCGAAGAATCCCTCCACCGCGCGGTGGCTTTCGCCAATCAGCGAAAGCACGAGTACGCGACCCTGGAGCATCTGCTCCTGTCCCTCATCGACGATGAGGACGCCGCCGGCGTGATGAAAGCCTGCGACGTCGAACTTCCGTCGCTGAAGACAACCCTGACCAATTACGTGGACAACGAGCTTCGCTCGCTGGTGGTGGACGACGGCGAGGACGCCAAGCCCACGCCCAGCTTCCAGCGCGTGATCCAGCGCGCGGTCATCCACGTGCAGTCCTCGGGCCGCGAGGAGGTCACCGGCGCCAATGTGCTGGTCGCCATCTTCTCCGAGCGCGAGAGCCACGCCGCCTACTTCCTGCAAGAGCAGGACATGACCCGCTACGACGCGGTCAACTACATCGCCCACGGCATCGCCAAGAAGGCCGGCGTCGAGGGTGCGGCCAAGCCCGTCAAGGGCTCCGAGGACGAGGACAAGCCCGCGGTGAAGACCGGTGGCGAGGCCCTCGAGGCCTATTGCGTGAACCTCAACGAGAAGGCCAAGCAGGGCAAGGTCGACCCCCTGATCGGGCGTTCGGCCGAGGTGGAGCGCTGCATCCAGATTCTGTGCCGCCGCACCAAGAACAACCCCCTGCTGGTGGGCGACCCGGGCGTCGGCAAGACCGCCATCGCCGAGGGCCTGGCGCGCAAGATCGTCAATCACCAGGTTCCCGAGGTCCTGGCCAACGCCACCATCTTCTCCCTCGACATGGGCAGTCTGCTGGCGGGCACCCGCTATCGCGGCGACTTCGAAGAGCGCGTGAAGCAGGTGGTCAAGGAACTCGAGAACCACGCCGACGCGA
>JAZKBZ010000179.1:0-9807 GCA_040388315.1 Pseudomonadota bacterium
CACTTTTTTTGGCGCTCCACCGTGGCGATCTGCATGAGAGATTTCCAGGTTATGGCGTCAGAGGTCACGCGATAGCCGCGGGTGCGGCGCATCCAGACGTCGGGCGCGTCAGACTGGGTTCAGTTGGTACAGTCGTTGGTAGTTTGAGATTCTGAGGATCTCAATCACCAGAAATCATACGAAAATATGAGATAATTCGAGTGCTACCGGGCCCACCAGCACTCTGTTCTTCAAGGATCCATCGGATCAGTGGACACGTTGTTTAGGCGGGTCGGCTCGCGCCGGTCAGATCCTTCGTTTGCGCTACGCAACCCGCTGTATAGAGATTGAGGCGCATCAACTCGTCGACCGCCGTCCACCCATGGCGTTGGCCACGGCCGCGGTTGTTCGCTAGGATTGAATTCACCCCCATGAGGGGCTGTATCAGGCCCACCGAAGATGTCGGCATCGCAGGTCAGGGAGAAGACCGCGCCCCATGAGGGGGTCAAGCGGCTGGTGGCCTGGCTCGACGGGCAGGTCGGCAGGCTCTTCCCAGGCTATTTCGCCTTGGTGATGGCCACGGGTATCATCTCCAACACGCTCTACCTTGAGGGCCATCGCGGCGTCTCGAACCTGATGTTCGGCGCCAACCTCGTTACCTTTCCCTGGCTGGTGCTCCTGACCAGCTTGCGGGCCGCCCGCGCCTCCAAAGCGCTGTGGGCGGATCTCACCAACCCGAGGCTCGTCTTCTCGTTCTTCACCATCGTTGCGGCCAGCGACGTGCTCGGCCTGGGCATGAATTTGAGAGGCCAAACCGATGTGGCGCTTGGGCTCTGGGTCTTCGCCCTCGCCGCCTGGTTCGTCCTGATCTACTTCAGCTTCGCGGTGCTGACCTTCCTCAACTCCGCCCACAATGCCAATGCTGTGCATGGCGGCTGGTTGATCGCCATAGTGGGGACCCAGTCGCTGGTGATCCTCGGAACCATAATCGCCCCGCATCAGGGAACGCTGGCCCCGGCGGTGTTCGTGCTGACGCACATGCTATGGGGCGTAGGCTTGGCCCTCTACGGCATATTCATCACCCTTTTCGCCTATCGCATTTTCTTCTTCGACATCGGGCCTGACGACATCACCCCGCTCCTTTGGGTGGTCATGGGCGCCGCCGCGATAAGTGCGAACGCGGGCTCGACGCTCATCCTGGAAGACAGTGGGGTGCCGTTCCTAATGTCCATGCGTCCTTTCATCGACGGGGTCACCCTGATCATGTGGGCTTGGGCGACGTGGTGGATCCCCTTGCTGATACTGTTTGGCCTTTGGAAGCATGGCGTCCGGCGCGTTCCCCTCCGTTACACGCCCATGCTCTGGAGCCTTGTCTTTCCCCTTGGCATGTATGCCCTGGCGAGCCTGCGGCTGTCCTTGGCGGCGGAGTTCGGCCCCCTGCGGGCGGTCGCTCAGACCATGGTCTGGATCGCGCTCGCGGCCTGGGTCGCCACGGCCTTGGGGCTCGCCCACGCCGTATGGGTCGATCTGCGCGGCGCCGTCCGCGCCCCTGACTTGCCCTCAATCCCCTAGCGGGTCAGCAGAGCGAGTTGCAGGAAGCCTGCGACCAGCAAGACGTTGCCAGCCCATGCGATTGTCAAGAGTCGGGCGACCGTGTCCCATGGGGGCTGCGCATTGGCGGCGCAGCGCCAAATGGCCACAAGCGCCCAGCCTGAATAGAGCTGGAACGCACTCAGCACCGCCTGCTGGGTGATCGGGTCATGTCGGTAGAGCGCGTCCACATAGGCCACGATCAGAACCAGGCTCGGCAGTATGCCCTGGCCCCAGATGACCGGGCCCAGGGGCGCCTCGCCCTTCCAGGCGCGGACCTGGGGGCGGAACACCGTCCTCAGGATCATGGCCCATCGAGGGGGCGGTGAGTTGGGCGGGTTACGGGCCACGGCTAGTTCTCAGCGACTCCCTTCCAATATTTCACAGTTGCGAACGATTTTCGAATGCATCATCTGGTCGCGAAGACGGTCGTATTGACTTGAACCTGAACTGAGGTTGTTCTGCCTTGTCTTGACGGGAATTGGATTGTGGCATGGACACAACGGTGACCGAACCCCCTTCAGGCGGCGGACGGGCGCTTTGGGTCAGCACCGCGGCCTTCACCGCGTGCTTCGCGGTCTGGACCCTCTTCTCGATCCTTGGTCTGGACGTGAAGGCCGAATTCCACCTCACCGAGACGCAGTTCGGCCTGCTTGTCGGCACGCCGGTCCTGACCGGCGCGCTGAGCCGGGCGGTGCTGGGGATCCTGTCGGACCGCTACGGTGGTCGGCGGATGTTCCTGATCGTGATGTTGGTCGCCGCCGTCGCGACCTTCCTCATGTCCTTCGCCGATTCCTACCTGCGGCTTCTCCTGGCGGCCCTCGGGGTGGGCCTGGCCGGCGGGTCCTTCGCGGTGGGGATCAGCTATGTCTCGAAATTCGTTCCCTCCGACCGCCAGGGCGCCGCCTTCGGCGTCTTCAGCGTCGGCACAGTCGGCGCGGTGATCACGGAGTTCCTGGCGCCCGCGGCCATGCTGGGACTGGGATGGCGCACCGCCGCCCAACTCTGGGCCGTCGGGTTGTTCGTCATCGCGCTGATCTTCTTCTTCGCGGCCCGAAACGAGCCCACGCGACGGCGCGACGCCGGTGCGCCGACCCTGGCCGAGCAGTTGCGGCCGCTAAGAAATCTTCAGGTCTGGAGGTTCTCGCTCTACTACTTCGTCCTCTTCGGCGCCTTCGTCGGATTGACCCTGTGGCTGCCCCGCTACTTCGTGGGGGTCTACGGCCTGGACGTGAAGCTGGCCGGTCTGCTGACCGCCGGCTACGCGATCCCGGCGAGCCTCTTCCGGGTCTATGGGGGCCGGCTCTCCGACCGCTACGGCGCCCGCGCGGTCCTCTATTGGACATTCGGCGCCGCAGCGCTGTTCGCCTTCATGCTGTCCTATCCGCCGACGGACTATGTGATCCACGGGGTTCAGGGGCCGATCGCCTTCTCCACCTCCATCGGGCTCGGGCCCTTCCTGGTGATCCTGCTGGCGCTCGGCTTCTTCATGAGCCTGGGCATGGCGGCGGTGCTCAAGCACATCCCCGCCTACTACCCCGAGAACGTCGGCGCGGTCGGCGGGGTTGTCAGCATGGTGGGGGGACTTGGCGGCTTCATCCTGCCCCTGGTCTTCGGCGTGCTCAACGACCTCACCGGGGTCTGGACCAGCTGCTTCTTCCTGCTCCTCCTGCTGAGCCTCACCGCCCTGGTCTGGATGCATTTGGCGGTCCGCCGCATGGAGTCACAGGCGGGCGTCGATCGCGAGCAACTCCCGGAGCTGCCCGAGATGGCCGCCCTGCACGCCGCCCGCATCGCCCGCGGCGCAGGCTCTGGACCGCTCGGCAAAGGCGTCGTCCTGGCGCGGCCGCCGATCACCGATTGGCGGCCCGAGGATCCCGCGTTCTGGGAAACCGCTGGCCGACGGCTGGCGCGCCGCAACCTCTGGATTTCCACCTACTGCCTGCTGCTGGCCTTCGCCGTCTGGATGGTCTGGAGCGTCGTCGTCGCCAAGCTTCCAGCCGCCGGATTTCAGTTTACGCCGGACCAACTGTTCTGGCTGGCGGCCCTGCCGGGCCTCTCGGGGGCCACGCTGCGGATATTCTATTCCTTCGTGGTGCCTCTGTTCGGCGGGCGCCTATGGACGGCAATCTCGACAGCGTCCCTGCTCATTCCAGCCTTCGGCATCGGCTACGCGGTGCAGGCCCCTGACACGCCGTATCTCATCTTCATCGTCCTGGCCCTGCTCTGCGGCCTGGGGGGCGGAAACTTCGCCTCCTCGATGGCGAACATCAGCTTCTTCTTCCCGAAGGCGGAGAAGGGCGCGGCGCTGGCCATCAACGCCGGGCTGGGCAACCTCGGGGTGAGCCTGATGCAGTTCGTGGTGCCGCTGGCCATCACCGTGGCCGTCTTCGGCGTCCTGGGGGGCGAGCCGCAGACCGTCAGCGGCGGTAGCCAGCTTTGGATGCAGAACGCCGGCTTCCTGTGGATACCCTTCATCCTGGTGGGCACGGTGCTGGCCTGGTTCGGCATGGACGACCTGGCCACCATCAAGGCCTCGTTCGCCGATCAGGCGGCCATCTTCGAGCGCCTTCACACCTGGCTGATGTGCTGGCTCTACCTGGGCACCTTCGGCTCGTTCATCGGGTTCTCGGCCGGTTTCCCGCTGCTCGCCCGGCTAGCCTTCCCGGAGGTGGATTCCCTGAAGTACGTCTTCTTCGGACCCCTGGTCGGCGCCCTGTCGCGCGCCGGCACCGGTGGGCTCGCCGACCGATTTGGGGGCGGGCGCATAACCCTGCTGGTCTTCATCGCGATGATGGCCTCGGTGGGGGGGATGATCTGGTTCCTGGGCGCGGGAAGCTTCTGGGGCTTCTTTGCGACCGTCATGCTGCTGTTCTTCTTCAGCGGCGTTGGCAACGCCTCCACCTTCCAGATGATCCCGGCGATCTGGCGCGAGACCGTGGCCCGAACCGGCGAGCCCGGCCAGGCCGACCGGGAGGCCGCCGCGGTCATCGGTTTCACCTCCGCCATCGCCGCCTTCGGCGCCTTCTTCATCCCCAAGGCCTACGGGGCGTCGATCGCCGGCACGGGTTCGGCCAACCCCGCGCTGTGGGGCTTCCTGCTGTTCTATCTGAGCTGCGCGGTGCTGACCTTCGCGGTCTATGTGCGGCCCGGCGGTCTGCTCCACGCCAGCGAGCGCCGGGCGCCGAGGGGGGCCCCAGGAGGTTAGGCCCGCCGGGTCCGAGACGGAGATCAGTGTCCCGCGAGGGTCAGCCCTGCTTGATGAAGTCGATCACCACGCCCTCGGCTGCGCGCTGGCGGTACTCCACCGCGACAGTCTCGCCAAAGTGCGTCGCCATTTGGCGCAGCAGGGGAATGGGGTCGTGGTCGTTGACGAAGCGCATGGTCTCGCCGGCCTGAAGGGCCTCGAGGGCGCCAAAGATGGCGGCGTGCCGGAAGCGCTTGGCCACACCGCGCGCGTCGAACGGATAGACGGCCTCGGGATGGAAATGCGGGTTGGGCTCGGCCGTTTGGGACAGGGCCGGGGAGGGGGCTGGGTCGCTTGGGGTCATGTTGTGGTTCCTTTCGGCAGATCTTGCAGCGCCTGGCGCGCGATGGGTTTGATGTGGGGTAAGTCGCCGGCCGTCATTTATGTCAGCCCGCCGCCGCGCCCCCTGACGCCGGTCGGGCGACCGGGCGCCAACGGTCGGCGAGGGCCTATCGGTGCTCGGCTTCAGGGGGGATGGTCGGCAGTTCGTTGAACTGATGGAAGGGCGGAGGCGAGGCCAGGGTCCACTCCAGTGTCGTCGCGCCCGGTCCCCAGGGGTTGGAGGCGCCGCGCCGGCGCCGGACGAAGGCTTCGATCAGCATGGCGAAGAAGAAGATCATGCTGGAGGCCATGATCACGTACCCGATCGAGGAGACCTTGTTCCAGAAGGCGAAGGCCTCGGGATAGTCGGCATAGCGCCTGGGCATGCCCTGAAGGCCGAGGAAGTGTTGCGGGAAGAAGATCAGGTTGGTTCCGATCAGGAAGATCCAGAAATGGATCTTCCCGAGCACCTCATTGTACTTCAGGCCGGTGATCTTCTCGAACCAGTAGTACAAGGCCGCGAAGATGCTGAAGATCGCTCCGAGCGACAGCACATAGTGGAAGTGGGCGACGACATAGTAGGTGTCGTGAACGCTTTGATCGAGGGCCGCGCTGGCCAGGGCCACGCCGGTCACCCCACCCACGGTGAAGACCAGGATGAAGCCCAGCGCCCACAACATGGGTGTCTTGAAGTCGATCGATCCGCCCCACATCGTCGCCAACCAGGAGAACACCTTGATGCCGGTGGGGACGGCGATGATCATGGAGGCGGTCTGGAAGTAGAGGGTGAGCTGGAGGCTCATCCCGACCGTGAACATGTGGTGGGCCCAGACCACCGAGCCCAGGACGCCGATCGCCAACATGGCGGCCACCATGCCGAGATAGCCGAAGACCGGCTTGTTGGAGAAGGTCGCGATGATCTGGCTGACGATCCCAAAGCCCGGCAGGATCATGATGTAGACCTCGGGGTGACCGAAGAACCAGAACAGGTGCTGATACATGATCGGGTCACCACCGCCGGCCGGGTCGTAGAAGTGGGTGTGGAAGTTCCGATCGGTCAGCAGCATGGTGACGGCTCCCGCCAGGACCGGAAGCGTGAGCAACAGCAGCACGGCGGTGATCAGCACCGACCAGACAAAGAGCGGCATGCGCAGGAGGGTCATGCCCGGCGCGCGCATGTTGAAGATGGTGGTGATGAAGTTGATGGCGCCTAGGATCGAGGCCGCGCCCGCCAGGTGAATCGCCAGGATCACCAGGTCCACAGATGGCCCGGTGTGTCCGCTGGTGGAGAGCGGCGGATAGAGAGTCCAGCCCGTACCGGCTCCGTGGCCGGGGCCGCCGTCCACGAACATGGAGAGGGTGAGCAGCACAAAGGCGGCCACCAGCATCCAGAACGAAATGTTGTTCATCCGCGGAAAGGCCATGTCCGGCGCGCCGATCATCAAGGGCACGAAGTAGTTTCCGAACGCGCCCATCTGGGCGGGCATCACCGTGAAGAAGATCATGATCAAGGCGTGGGCGGTGACCACCACGTTGAAGCCGTGCTTGCCCTGGAAGACGCCCAGCTGCGAAAGCCAGGAGCCTTCGGTGAACACCTGAAGGCCCGGCTCATACAATTCCCAGCGCATCAGACCGGAGAAGGCGCCGCCGATGACGCCGGCGAAGATGGCGAAGATCAGGTAGAGCGTGCCGATGTCCTTGTGGTTCGTGGATAGGAACCATCGGGTCCAAAAGCCCAGTTTCGGATGTTCGGCGGCTTCTCGCGCCAGGTGACCGTCCCTCGCCGCGGACATGGGCAGATCCTCCAAAATCTCATAACATGTATCCGCCATACATCTTCAAAAGCGTGCGAGGCAAGGGGGAGATTTCTGATCGATGCCGAGACCTCTCGCGTTGCGCTGGCCTGGCGCGGGGGCGCATCGGGCGTCTCCGGAGCGTGCGAGAAGAGGCGGAGGGAACGCTCTTCGCCGGCCGCCATCCAATGGGCGACATTCAGCGAGGAGCCCTAGATGCAGACCTGCCAACCCCTGAGCCCACGGGACGAGCGCACCGCGCCGCGCGACCGGGCCGGCCCGCTTCGGCCAGACCGCGCCCAGGTGGAGGCCGCCGTGCGAACCCTGATCGCTGCGACGGGGGACGATCCGACGCGTGAAGGCCTGGCCGACACGCCGAGCCGGGTTGCGCGGGCCTATGAGGAGTGGTTCGCCGGCTATCAGCGCGATCCTCGAGCCTTGCTGGGGCGGGTCTTCAGCGAAACCTCCGGCTACGACGACACCATATTGCTGGGTTCCATTCCGATGGTCTCGACCTGCGAGCACCACCTGGCGCCGATCACCGGGCTGGCCCACGTGGCCTATCGTCCCCGCGATAAGGTGGTGGGCATTTCCAAGCTCTCGCGCCTGGTCGATCTGTTCGCGCGTCGCCTGCAGTTGCAGGAGCGTCTGACCCACCAGATCGCCGAGGCGATCGATGAGGCCCTTCAGCCGAAGGGCGTCGCCGTGATCATTCAGGCCAGACACGGTTGCATGAGCTCCCGAGGCGTCAATCAGCACGGGGTCTCCATGCTGACCAAATGCTGGCTTGGGGACTTCAGGTCCGACCCCTTGCTGCGCCGGGATCTCATGGACTCCATCGCCATGGGGCGCGGCCCTACGGATGTGGCGGCCTAAGGTGGGAACCGTTTCTGATCGCTGACATCCAATAGCCAGAACAAGGACGGGGCGATGACCGCGCAAGCCAGGATCGACTATCAGACCCTTTCAGACGCTGAACTGGCCGACCGGATCGCGGCGCGGGACGGCACGGCTGTGCGGATCATCACCGAGCGCAACAATCAGCGCCTGTTCCGGGCGGCCTGGAGCATCCTTGGCCAGCGCGCCGAGGCCGAAGACGCGGTCCAGAGCGCCTATTTGAACGCCTTCGCCTCGATCACAGGCTTCCGGGGCGGGGCGTCGCTGTCCACCTGGCTGACGCGGATCGTCATCAATGAGGCCCTGGGCCGTCGTCGAGCCATGCTGCGTCGACGGGCCCAACTCGACACGGGGTCCGTCGTCATAATGGATGAGTATCGCAACAAGCTGACGCGCGGCTCGGCCACTCCGGTCAGTCCCGAAGGGGCGGCGGCCCAGGAGCAGATACGGCAGATCCTGGAGCAGGCGGTGGCGCGCCTGCCCGCTCACTACCGGCTTGTCTTTGTGCTCCTCGATGTCGAAGGCCTGAGCATTGAGGCCGCCGCCGAGGCCTTGGCTATTCCTCCCGGTACGGTGAAGTCCCGCCACCTGCGCGCGCGCCGCCGGCTTCAGCAAGAGCTCGATCCCGATCTCAGAAGCGCCCTGCAAGGGACGTTTCCCTTTGCCGGCGCCGACTGCGAGGCGCTTTCGGCGCGCGTGGCCGCCGCCCTTTCCAACTTTGATTTCCCCTCCGATGGAGACGCTCACAATGACTGACCAACCCCTCAACCCCCGTCGCCGCTCCGCCTTGGCCAGCGGCGCGACCCTTCTCTCGGCCGGCGGCGTCCTGGCCGTCATGGGCGTGGCGACCCCCCGGAACGCCTGGGGGGCGAGCCATCCGGCGCAGGATGTCGCCTTGCTCAACGCGGCGATCGCGCTTGAGCATGAAGGCATCGCCGCCTACCAGCTCGGCGCCGAGAGCGGCCTGCTGACCCCAGACGTGCTGAAGATCGGACTGACCTTCCAAAGCCATCACAAGGGCCATCGTGACGCCTTGGCCGCCGCCGTTCGCCGGCTCGGGGGAAAGCCCGTCGAGGCCAAGGCGCTTGCCGCCTACGCCAGCGACCTGGGCGCCTCGGGCTTGAAGGACCAGGCCGGGGTGCTGCGCCTGGCGCTGAAGCTCGAACGGGGAGCGGCCAACGCTTATCTCGGCCTGATCCCATCGCTGGAGGCCACCGAGTTCCACGTGCTGGCGGCTCGCATGGCCGGCGACGAGGCCTTCCACGCAGCGACGCTTGGCGCCGCCTTGGGCGAACCCATCCCCGTCAACCCGTTGATCTTCGGCTAGGCGCCGCACCGATGAGCCCCCGGACAGCAAACCGATCAGGGAGAATCGCCCTGGCTGGGGTCCTGTGGCTGATGGCGCTTTCGGCGACGGCCTTGGCGTCCCCCCAGCCAGGGGCCGCCAAGGCCGTAAGGGCCGCGCCGCTTCCCGGAGACCCTCACCGGGGAGCGGCGATCTACGACGCGCGCTGCAGCGCCTGCCACTCCCTTGACGCCAACCGGATCGGGCCGTCTCACCGGGGCGTGTTCGGACGACGGGCCGGAACGGTCCCCAACTTCACCTATAGCCCCGCGCTCAAGGCCAGCGGCATTGTCTGGACGGCGCCGAACCTGGACCTCTGGCTGTCGGGGCCCACCAAGATGGCGCCGGGCGTGGCCATGGGGGTGCGGGTGGCCTCGCCGCAGGACCGCGCCGACCTCATCGCCTATCTACGCCAGGTCTCGGCCCCTCACTGACATCCCATAGCTTCCCGGCGATGCGCATCAACTGAGCCGTCGGCGCCCCTGGGCGGGGAAACAGTAGAGACAAACGCCGCCATCCATTATATCGTCACACGATATGTATGTGCCGGGCTGTGGCCGGTCGGGCTTCGGGCCGGCGGCGGCTCCCGGGCGCCATCAGGAGTGCAAGGCGATGACGATCATCCTTCCCGACCT
>JAZKBZ010000180.1:0-7499 GCA_040388315.1 Pseudomonadota bacterium
TCTCGCCTAGGCTGGCCTGCACGCGAGGCCCGCCCATGACCGATTTCCTCGACCGCTATCGCACCCCTGGCGTCTTCACCGGCCTGGGGGGCTTCGAAGCCGAGATCGACGCCCTTTCCGCCGATGTCGCGACCCTCGTCGCCTTCGTCCAGGGCCTGCTGATCCACGAGGGGCTGGTGGACGCCTATGGCGTCGCCCTCGGCCCCGACCGCGCCGCCGAAAAGCAGATCCACGGGGCCGCCGCGATGCTGCGCCAGGCCCTGCGCCTGGACGATCGCCCCCTCGCCGAGGCCCGCGCGCCGGACCGCCGCGTGGTCGGCGTCTGCCGGCACTTCGCCACCCTCCTGGCCGCCGTCCTGCGCCGAAAGGGCTACGCCGCCCGCGTCCGCTGCGGCTTCGCCAACTATTTCCAGCCGGGCAAGCACGTCGACCACTGGGTCGGCGAGTACTGGCATGAGAACCAGGGCCGCTGGGTGCTGGTCGATCCCCAGGTGGACGCCGTGCAGCACAAGCTGTTCGGCCTGACCCTCGACACCCTGGACGTTCCCCGCGACCGCTTCCTGGTGGCCGGTGACGCCTGGCGCGCCTGCCGCCAGGGCGCCGATCCCATGACCTTCGGCGTCTCGGGCACGCCGATGTGGGGCTTGGTGGAGGTCTATGGCGACATCTTCCAGGACCTCGCCGCCCTCCAGAACCTCGAGCTCCTGCCCTGGGGCTGGTACGGCCTGGCTCTCGACGAGGCCGGCATGAAGGAGACCGCCCTCATCGACAAGCTGGCGGACATCTCAAGCCGCGCGGACGCGGCGGCGATGGCGGAACTGGCGGGTTTGCTGGCCGCCGACGAGCGCCTGCGGCCGCCCGTCGAACGGGTCGCGGCGACCGTCGAGTCCGAGCGCGCGCCGAGCTAAATCCCCAGGGCCGCCGTCCAGGGCGCCCGCCCGGCCAGGATCGCCGCCAGCCGCCCCGCCGTGTCGCGCGGGTGGTCGGAGGGATAGTTCATCAGCTGGGTCAGCTCCCACAGGGCGCCATAGACCGCCAGCCGGTCGGCCAAGGCCGGGTGTGCGAACAGCTCGGGATAGGCGTCCCTCAGCCAGCCGAGCACGGGGGCATAGGCGGCGGCCGACCCTGGAGCGGCGTCGGGGCTGAAGGCCTCCGGCGCGCCGAGGAACCGCAGCAGAACGTCCAGCTCCCGGTCGATGGGCGCCGCCCCGCCGCTCTCGAAGTCCACCAGGCCCGCGCGGGTCCCGTCCCAGATCACATTGGCGAAGGCGAGATCGCCGTGGGTGAGGGCGTCCGCGTCGTCGGCGAAACAGGCCAACCGGTCCTCGATGAAGGTCGCCGCCGCCGTCAGCAGGGGCTCCGGCGCGGTTCCCCGTTCCCGGTTGGCCGCCACGAGCCGGCGGACATGGATCGGATGAACCCGCAAGGCCACGGAAGGGTCGCCCCCGGGCCGCAGGGCGGCGGCTCGCCAGGGCGGTTCCCGCAGGTCCGGCGCCAGGGGGGTGGCATGGACGGCGCGCATCGCCTGCGCCAGGGACCGCACCGCCCGCTCCCGTTCGGCGAGGTCGAGGCCTGGCCAGAGCCGCATCAGGTTCGTTCCCGACAGGCGCGTCTGGATCATCCATTCCCGCTCGCCCACCTGGCCGGTGGCTGTCACCCGCGGGCAGGGGACCTCCGTCAGGGCCCGCAGCACGGCGGCCTCATGGCTCAGAGACCCGGCAAACCGCCCCGAGGCGATCCGCACGACATGGGTCTCGCTGGCCCAGATCGCATTGGACCAGCCTGCCATCGGCTCCAGGTCGCCGGCCTCCAGGCCATGGCGGGCCAGCAGTTCGGCCGCCCATCCGGCGGGGTCGCGGTCGAGATCGGTTTCGCTCGCCAGGTCCGTCATGCGCCCTCCAAAGCCATCCTGGCGACGGAGCGGAGGCTTGGAAAGCCCGCCCCTCTCGACGGCCCCGCTTGTTCGGGTGTAGAGCCAAACCGCTCCCCGAGCCGCTGGGTTGATCCGCCGTCGCGTGATCCCTGGCCTCCCCGCGCCGCGACCGGCGCCGGTTCGAGCACGGCGCCTTCCTCCGGAGGGTGAGCGGGCGGACCCGCACATTCCGCGCACGATGCGCAGCTGTCCGGCGATCGGAGGGGGCCTGTGTCCCCCTCGACGAAGCCGACGCAACCGGAGGACGACCCCATGAGCGCGCTCGCAGCCCTCTTCATCACTGTCCTGGCCTTCGTGACCGCCACCCTCTCAGGGGTGTTCGGCATGGCCGGCGGCCTGGTCCTGATGGGCGGCCTGGCCCTGGTCCTGCCGGTCTCGGCGGCCTTCGTCACCCATGGCGTGCTGCAGCTCGTCGCCAATGGCTGGCGGGCGATCCTGCACCGCAAGCATGTCGCCTGGCGGATCGTCGGGATCTACGCGCTTGGCTCCCTGATCGCCGGCGTGGCGGTCTCCCTGATCGCGCTCGCCCCCTCCAAGCCCGTCCTCTTCCTGGTCATGGGCCTGTTGCCGGGCCTGCTCTGGCTGCCTCAGCACTGGATCCGGCTGGACGCCGCCAAGCCCGCCCAGGCCCTGCTGTCGGGGATCATGGTCACCGGGGTGAACCTCACGGCCGGGGTGGCGGGACCCTTGCTCGACATCTTCTTCGTCCGCACCGCGCTCACCCGTCACGTCATCGTCGCCACCAAGGCCGCCACCCAGGTCTTCGCCCACCTGGCCAAGATCGTGGTCTATGGCGGCCTGATGCTGCGGACCCACGACGGCGCGGAGATGCCGCCGCTGTGGCTGTTCGCGCTCGCCGTCCCGCTCTCCCTGCTGGGCACGGCGGCCGGGGGGCGCATCCTCGACCGGCTCACCGACGTCGACTTCAAGCGCTACACCCGGCTGATCGTGACGGCGGTGGGAATCCTGTATCTCGTCCAGGCCGCGATCTTGTTTGCGAGGGGCGAATGAAAGTCGATCCGACCCGGGTGATGGAGAACCGCTTCGTGCGGCTGGAACCCTTCACCGAGGATCACAAGGAGGATCTGCGGGCCGCCTGCGACGCCGACCCGGCGGTCTGGACCGACCTCTATCCCTATTCCATGGCCGGCGAGCACTTCGACCCCATCTGGGCGCGGATGAAGACCGACCTGGCGACCGGAAAGTCCATCCACTGGGCGGTGGTGGCGGGCGGCCGCTGCATCGGCATCACCTGCTACTCGTCCTACGACCTGCCCAACGCCAGCCTGGAGATCGGCGGCACCTACTACCATCCCGACTATCGCGGCGGGCCGGTGAACCCGGCGGCCAAGCGGCTGATGATGGGCCAGGCCTTCGGCGACGGCGCGCGCCGCGTGGTGTTCCGCGTCGACGCCGCCAACGCCCGCTCGCGGGCCGCCGTCCTCAAGCTGGGGGCGGTTCACGAGGGAACCCTTCGCCAGGACCGGGTCACCTGGACCGGTCGGGTGCGCGACACCTGCATCTTCTCGGTGCTGGCCGACGAATGGCCGGCCGTCCGCGACCGGCTGGACGCCAGGCTGGCGGGGTTTGAGGCCTAGGGATGTCGCTGGACGCCCTCATCGCCGGGCGCGCGCCGAGCTACGAGGGCGAAGCCCGATGGAGCCCGCAG
This sequence comes from Pseudomonadota bacterium, assembly GCA_040388315.1. GTDB lineage: Bacteria > Pseudomonadota > Alphaproteobacteria > Caulobacterales > Caulobacteraceae > Phenylobacterium. Next base: position 3,603 of record JAZKBZ010000180.1, read on the forward strand.
ATTCATCTGTCGGTGCGGGTCTTCCCCTGTACCGAAATCCCGTCCGTCGACCTCGTCACTTCCGCGCGCGGCGTGGTGTTCAAGAGTTCCAAGGTCGTGGTGGTGGACGACGGCATCGACAGCCACGTCATGCCGGGCGGCCGCATGGAGCCCGGCGAGACCGTCGGCCAGACTCTGGCTCGCGAACTGCTGGAGGAGTGCGGCTGGACCCTGCCCAGCCCCCGCCTCTTCGCCATGATCCATTTCCGCCACCTGTCGGCGCGGCCGGAAGACTACCGGTATCCCTATCCCGACTTCCTGCACCTGCTGTTCGCCGGCGAGGCAGGGGAATACCGGCGCAGCGCGCTCAAGCGCGCAGGCGAGATCGAGACGGGTTCGCGCCTGGTCCCGATCTCGCGGGCTCTGGCGACGCTTTCGGTTGAACAGCAGGCCATCCTGCGGGCGGCTGTGGTCGCCCGCAGGTCAGAGGCAGCCCCTTAAGCGCTCGCCGCCGTGCGTTCCTGGGCCGCCGGGAAGAACACCTCGGCGGCGTGCTTGGCCACGTCCTGGGCGGTGTAGGGCTTGCCCGGGTTGAAGCCGTCGGTCTGCAGCATCTTGATCTCGCGCACGCCGCGCGAGGAGACCCCCAGCACCTTGCCCGTGTGATCGGCGGCGAGGTCGGAGACCATGTAGAGCACGCCCGGCGCGATATTCTCGGGCAGGCTCATGGCGTCCGGCTCCTTGCCCTGGCGGCCGGGCAGGTCCGACGTCATGCGGGTGAAGGCGCCGGGCGCCAGGGCCATGACTCGGATCCCGTACTTGCGGCCCTCGATGGAGAGCACGCGCATGAAGCCGTAGATGCCGGCCTTGGCCGCTCCGTAATTGGACTGGCCGAAATTGCCGTAGAGGCCCGAGGTGGAGCTGGTCATGACGATGACCCCGGGCTTGCCGTTGTCCTTCATCCACTTCCACACCGGCATGGTGCAGCAATAGGTGCCCTTCAGGTGCACCTTCACCACCAGGTCCCAATCGGCCTCGGAGGTGTTGGCGAAGGTCTTGTCGCGCAGGATGCCGGCGTTGCAGACCAGGATGTCGATCTGGCCGAAATTATCCAGGGCGGTCTTGGCGATGTTCTCGCCGCCTTCCATGGTGGAGACGTCGTCGGCGTTGGCCACCGCCTTGCCGCCGGCGGCGATGATCTCGTCCACCACCTTCTGGGCTGCGGCGCTGGTTCCCGATCCGGAGCCGTCGCGGCTGCCCCCCAGGTCGTTCACGACGACGCTGGCGCCCTCCTTGGCGAACAGCTTGGCGTAGGCCTCGCCCAGACCGCCGCCCGCGCCCGTGACAATCGCCACCTTCCCATCAAGAAGTCCCATGGTCGTTCTCCCTATGAATAAATTTTCGCGCATCATCGAACCGCGCCGGCGGCCTGACAAGTATTGACCGCGACCGGGACAGGAGCGTTCTAGGCGTCAAGAGCCGTCAGGTTGGGGAAACACCATGATCCGCGCATGCGCCGCCGCCCTTGCGGCAGGCCTCTTGGCCACCGCCGCCCTGGCCGACGAGCCCGCCGCCCGCATCGCCCCGTCGCTCGCCGCCCACACCGCCGAGTTCGCCCCGGCCAAGGTCTACGAGCCGGCCCCGGGCGTCTTCTCCGCCGTCGGCTACGGCATCGCCAATTCGATCATGGTGGTGGGCAAGTCCGGTGTGGTGATCATCGACACCACCGACAGCCTGGACGAGGCGAAAAAGGTCTGGGCGGAGTTCGCGCCCCACGCCGGCGGCAAGCCGATCGTGGCCATCATCTACACCCACAACCACAACGACCACATCAGCGGCGCTCGGGCCTTCCCCCTGGCCAAGGGCGGCAAGGTCATCGCCCAGGCGACCCTGCTGCGGGAGGCCGCCAAGTGGAACGGGGTCGCCGCCCCCTCCATCGCCGCCCGCGCAGCCCGCATGTACGGGGTCTTCCTGCCCAAGGGGACGCAGGACGGGTTCGTCAGCGTCGGCATCGGGCCGTTCCTGTCGGCCTTCGGCGGCGGCGGCTCGGGGGGCTTCCTCACCCCCAACCTCACCTTCGATCAGACGCTCTCCATCAAGCTCGGCGGCGAGCAGTTCGTCCTGCAGCACGCGCCGGGCGAGACCGAGGACCAGCTCTTCGTGTGGATGCCGGAGCGCCGCGTGCTGTTCCCTGGCGACAACATCTACAAGGCCTTCCCCAACCTCTACACAATCCGCGGCACCAGCTACCGAGACCCGGTCCAGTGGGTGGCCTCCCTGGACCGCATGCGCGCCCTGCACGCCCAGGTGCTCGTCCCCTCCCACACCCGGCCCATCGTCGGCGCCGAGACGATCGCCGCGACGATGACCGACTACCGCGACGCCATCGCCTTCACCCACGACCAGACGGTCCGCTGGATGAACCAGGGCCTGACGCCGGACGAGATCGTCGAGAAGGTCAAGCTGCCGGCCCGCCTGGCCGCCAACCCCTTCCTCTTCGAACACTACGGCACGGTGGAATGGTCGGTGCGCTCGATCTTCGCCGGATACATGGGCTGGTTCAGCGGCGACGCCGCTGAGCTCTCCCGGGACGCGCCGGACCTGCGCGCCAAGGAGATCACCGACCTGGCCGGTGGCCCCGCCGCCGCGCTCGCCAAGGCCGACGCCGCCTACATGGCGGGAAAGTGGAAATGGTCGGCGGAGCTGGCCGCCTATGTCGGTCGGGCCGATCCGGGCTTGAAGCCCCAGGCCGACGCGCTTGAGGCGAAGTCCCTGCGCCAGCTCGGCTTCGACAGCGTCTCCCCCAACGGCCGCAACTACTATCTCGAACAGGCCGCCGAGCTGTCGGGCAAGGCCCCGAACTGGAAGACCATCGTCGGCGCCCGCCAGGGCGGGGCCCAGGCCCAGGGTCTGCCGGCCAGCGCCATCGTCGCCACCTTCCCGGTACGCCTCAACGCCGAGAAAGCCGCCGACGCCACGGCCGCCCTGGCCCTGAAGCTGGCCGCCGACGGCGACTGGACCATCCGCGTCCGCCGCGGCGTCGCCGAGACCGCCGCGGGCGCCACCCCGGACGCCGGCGTGGTGCTCTCGGGCTCGAAGTCCGAGCTGGTGGCGGCCATGGCCTCGCCAAGCGCGATGCAGGCCGCGCTGACCTCCGGCAAGCTCAAGCTGGAGAAAGGCTCCCCCGCCGACCTCGCGGCCTTCCTGGACCTGTTCCGGGGGTGATCTTCTCCTCGCCCCCTCTTGGGGGAGAGGATGGGTGAGGCGCCCTAGTTCACCCTCGTATAGGTCCAGTGCTCGCGGCGTATCTGGCCGTCCACCGTCCCCTCGATCCCGGCGCAGAGGTTCTCGCCGCAGCGGCGGTACATGACCCGCTGCGGGAAGTCGTGGGCCAGGTTCTGGAACACCGCGCTGCCCGGGTCGCTGGGGACGGCCACGAAGGGGGTCGGGGGCTGGCCGTCCACATAGGCGGTGAAGGTCAGGCCCGCCGGTCCGACGGTGATGGTCATGAACTCGCTGCGGGCCGGCTTGCCCGGCGCATTGACCTGCCCCGCCCCGGTCAGGGTCCCGCCATCGGGCGCCAGCCAGGTCTCCCGCGTGACCACGCCGTCGGCCTCGTGGCGCCAGGACCCGGCCATCCAGGTGAGGTCGGCGGGCGCGGCGATGACCGCCGCGGCGAGCAGGGCCAGCATCATGTCGTCTCTCCCTTTTTCCGCCGGGCCCGGAAGAAGCCCTTCAGCAGCTCAGAACTCTCCTGCGCCAGCACCCCGCCGGTCACGGTGGGTCGCCAGTGGCAGGTGGGCTGTTCGAAGAACCGGGGCCCATGCGCCACCGCCCCGCCCTTGGGATCTTCGGCGCCGAACACCACCCGGCCGATGCGGGCATGGCTGATGGCCCCGGCGCACATGGCGCAGGGCT
>JAZKBZ010000181.1:0-7211 GCA_040388315.1 Pseudomonadota bacterium
CTTCAAGGCCAACCGCATCGGGGCGGCCTATGTGGCGGCCAATATCGCCCGGCACCTGCGCGGCGCCCTGGCCGACAAGCCGCCGGAGTTCCGGCCGCTGATCTATTGCTGGCGCGGCGGTTCGCGGTCCAACGGCATGGCCACCATCCTGTCGCAGATCGGCTGGCGGACCACGGTGCTCACCGGCGGCTACCGCACCTACCGGCGCTGGGTGAGCGAGCAGCTCTACGACGCCGATCCGGCCTGGCGGCTGGTGCTGCTGGATGGCGGCACGGGGTCGGGGAAGACGCAGATGCTGGGGCGTCTGGCCCGTCGGGGCCTGCAGGTCCTGGACCTGGAGGGCTTGGCCCAACATCGAGGCTCGCTGTTCGGCGGCTTCCACGGCCAGGCCCAGCCCAGCCAGAAGATGTTCGAGAGCCGGCTGCTGGCCGCCCTCCTGGCCCTGGACCCGGCAAGGCCGGTGGTGGCCGAGGCGGAGTCCAGCAAGATCGGCGACCGCATGGTGCCCCCGACTCTCTGGCGGGCCATGGAGGTCGCGCCGCGCATCGAGCTGACGGCCGAACCCGCCGAGCGGGCGGCCTATCTGGCGGCCACCTATGGCGACGTGGTGGCCAGCGACCTGGAGGCGGCCTTTGCCCGGCTGCCCACCTATCCCGGCCAGAAGCGGCTGGAGAACTGGCGGCGGCTGGTGGCCGACGGGGCCTATGCCGAGCTGGCCCAGGCCCTTATCGAGCTGCACTACGACCCGGCCTACCGGCGCTCGGCCAAGAAGGAAACCCGCGCCCGCCTGGGCTCGGTGGCCGTGGGCGACCTGTCGGACGCCGCCCAGGAGGCCGCCGCCGAGGTGGTCGTGCGGCTGGTGGCGGAGAGTACAGCAGCATGAGCCGCGGCCCGAACACGACCCTCGACTGCAACGGGCCCCGCGGACTCGGTTAGCGTGGTGGCGAAGAGCGCTTTAGGGGCCAAGCTAGGGCGCATGCGACTCGCCTCCCCGGGGCGGGCCAGGGAGGCGAGAGTTTGAGAACGGCGCAGGACGTCCTGGCCCTCAGCGAGGTGCGGTACCGTCTGATCACCGAGCAGATCACCGACGTGGTGTCCTGCTGCGACGCGCAGGGAATCCTGACCTTCGTCTCGCCCTCGGCCGAGGCCCTGTTCGGCTACCTTCCGGAGGAGCTGCTGGGCAAGGAGTCGGTGATCATCGTGCATCCCGACGACCAGAGGGCGGTGCGCAAGTCGATCATCGCCTATCTCGCCGCCGGCCCTGGCGCGACGCCGCCCCGGGTCGAGTACCGCGCGATCCGCAAGGACGGCCGCCAGATCTGGATCGAGTCCTGCCCCATCGCCGTGCGCGATCCGCAGACCGGCGACCTGATCGAGCTGCAGGACTGCACCCGCGACGTCACCGCCCGCCGGGAGGCCGAAGAGGCGCTGGCCCGCAGCGAGGAGCGCTACCGGCTGCTGGCCGAGAACGCCACCGACATGATCCTCTGCTACGACCCGCGCGGGGTGCTAAGCTACGTCTCGCCCTCGGTGCGGCGGATGGGCTACGAGCCCGAGGAGCTGGTGGGCCAGCGCACCATCACCTTCCTGCACCCCGACGACCTGGAGCGCGTGGTGGCCGAGTTCAAGGTCTACGCCGCCGCCCCGCCCGGCGCCGAACCCATCCGCTATCAGCATCGCGGTTACCGCAAGGACGGGCGCCTGCTCTGGCTGGAGGCGATCTCCAAGGCGATCCATGACCCGGAGACCGGCGTCCTGCTGGGCTTCCAGGACGTGGTCCGCGACATCTCCGATCGCAAGGCCTTGGAGGACGACCTGAGCGCCGCCCGCGACGCCGCCGAGGCGGCGGCGGCGGTGAAGTCCGCCTTCCTGGCCAATATGAGCCACGAGATCCGAACCCCGCTCACCGCCATCCTGGGTTTCTCGTCCCTGCTGGCGGAGCGGCCGGGCCTCGACGCCCTGGGCCGCCAGCACCTAGAGCGGATCCGGGCCGGCAGTCAGGCCCTGCTGTCCATCGTCAACGACGTGCTCGACTTTTCCCGGCTCGAGGCCGACCAGGTGGAGATCACGCCGGCGCCGGTGGCGATCGCCAAGACCACCGAGGAGGTGCTGGCCCTGTTCCAGCCCCAGGCGGAGGCCAAGGGGCTGGAGCTGGTCTTCGAGACCGACGGGGCGCTGCCCGATCACCTGATGGTGGACCCCGACCGCCTGCGGCAGATCCTATTCAACCTGATCGGCAATGCGGTGAAGTTCACCGAGGCCGGGTCGGTGCGCCTGACGGTGGCCTATGCCTCCGGCCTAGAACGCCTGCACCTGTCCGTCGCCGACACAGGGGTGGGGATGGACGCCAGCCAGACCGCGCGGCTGTTCCAGCGCTTCTCCCAGGTGGACGCGGCCTCCACCCGCAAGCACGGCGGCACCGGCCTGGGCCTGGCCATCTGCAAGGGCCTGGCCGAGGCCATGGGCGGCGGCGTCAGCGTCGAGAGCACCCCCGGCCAGGGCTCAGTCTTCCATGTTCACCTCCGGGCCCCGGCCACCGACCTGGCGGGTCCGGCCCAACCCGTGTCAGAGGCGGCGCCGGCCGAGGACCTGAAGGTGCTGGTGGTGGACGACAACGACGTCAATCGCGAGCTGGCCCGCCTGCTGCTGGAGTCCTTCGGCGTCCAGGTCTCGGAGGCCCGCGACGGGGAGCAGGCCCTGGCGCTGGCCCAGACCGGGGCGGTGGACCTGATCCTGATGGACATTCGCATGCCCCGGCTGGACGGCCCGGCCACCCTGCGTCGGCTGCGGGCACAGCCCGGACCAAACCAGGGGGTTCCCGTCCTGGCCTTCAGCGCCGACGCCGACCTGGAGGGCGCGCCCTGGGCCCACGAATTCGACGGCCTGGTCCGCAAGCCCATCGTCGCCGCGGAGCTGCTGGCGGAGATCGGGCGTTGCCTGGAGGCCGCGGAGGGCTGAACCTCAGATCTTGCGGTCGGTCCAGTAGGCGTCGCGCAGGACGCGCTTGTAGAGCTTGCCGGTGGGCAGGCGGGGCATTTCGGCGATGAAGTCGATGGAGCGCGGGGCCATGTAGTGGGCCAGCCTCGCCTTCGCATAGGCCAGCAACTCCTCGGCCAGGTCGTCGGAGGGGGCGTGGCCGGCGGCGGGTTCGATCACCGCCTTGACCGCCTCGCCCATCTCCGGATGGGGGACGCCGAACACCGCCACGTCGGCCACCTTGGGATGGGTCACCAGCAGGTCCTCGATGGCCTGGGGATAGATGTTCACCCCGCCGGAGATGATCATGAAGGCCTTGCGGTCGGTGAGGTAGAGATAGCCGTCTTCATCGAGATAGCCGACTTCGCCGAGCGCGTTCCAGTTGGGGTGCTTGGGATGCCGTGCGTCGGCGGTCTTGGCCGGGTCGTTGTGGTACTCGAAGGTCGGCGTCTCGCGCTCGAAATAGACCAGGCCGGTCTCGCCCACCGGCAGCTCCTCGCCGTTCTCGTCGCAGATGTGCAGGACGCCCAGGGCCGCGCGGCCCACCGAGCCGGGATGCTCCAGCCAGTCCTCGCTGGTGATGAAGGTCGAGCCCGAGCCCTCGGTGCCGGCGTAGTATTCGTAGAGGATCGGCCCCCACCACTCGATCATCTGGCGCTTGACCTCCACCGGGCAGGGGGCGGCGGCGTGGATGGCGACCTGGTGGCTGGAGAGGTCGTGGCGGGCCCGAGCCTCTTCCGGCAGCTTCATCATCCGGACGAACATGGTGGGCACCCACTGGCTGTGGGTGACGCCATATTTCTCGATCAGGGCCAGGGCCTGCTCGGCGTCGAAGCGCTCCATCATCACCACCGTGCCGCCGAAGGACTGCACGCTCAGCACATAGGCCAGCGGGGCGGCGTGGTAGAGCGGGGCGGGCGAGAGATAGACGCTGTCGGCGGTCAGGCCGTAGCGGTTGACCGCCTGCCGGGTGGCGAACCCCTCGGCGGGGCTCATCTCCGGCAGGGGCCGCAGGATGCCCTTGGGCCGGCCGGTGGTGCCGGAGGAGTAGAGCATGGAATCGCCCATCCATTCCTCGGCGAGCGGCTCCGGGGAAGCGCTGGCCAGGGCGTCCTCGTAGGACTCCCAGCCCGGGATGGTCCCGCCCACCATCAGGCGGATCGGGCAGTCGGGGATCAGCTCGGCCAGGGCGGCGGCGGTCTCGCGCTTCTCGTAGGAGGTGATCAGCGCCTTGGCCCCGCAGTCGCCGACGATGTAGGCGGCCTCGTCCGGCGGCAGGTAGCGGTTGATGGTGGTGACATAGAGCCCCGACCGGAAGCCCGCCCAGACCGGGTCCATGAAGGCCAGGTTGTTCTCCATCAGGACGGCGATGTGGTCGCCCCGGCGCAGGCCCCGGGCGTGGAGGAACTGGGCCATGCGGTTGGAGCGCTCGTCGAGCTGGCGATAGGTCACCACCTGGCCGGTGTCGGCCGAGATCATGGCGGGCTTGTCGGGCGTCAGGCGCGCGTGGTCGGGCAGATACATGGTCGATCCTCACCTTCGGGCCCGCGTTCTGGTGCGCGGGCTACCCAGGCGACGATGGGGCCTCGGAAAAATTCAGGCAAACCCTAAACGCCCCCCGTCGTAGTCGCCCTTGAAAGACTCAGCCCTTCGGCCCTCTCTGCCCGCCAAGGCGCGGCCTGGCCGCGCGCTCCTCGGGGACGGTGGCGCAGATGAGCCTGAAACGCGTGCCGCGCACGGTCTGGGCCCTGGGGTTCGTGTCCATGTTCATGGATATCTCCTCGGAGATGATCCACAGCCTGCTGCCGGTGTTCCTGGTCGTCGGCCTCGGCGCCTCGCCGGCCCTGGTGGGCTTGATCGAGGGGATCGCGGAGGCCACCGCCTCCATCACCAAGGTGTTCTCCGGTTGGCTCAGCGACCGGCTGGGGCGGCGCAAGATGCTGGCGGTGCTGGGCTATGGCCTGGGCGCGATCACCAAGCCCATCTTCCCCCTGGCGGTGACGCCCTTCGAGGTGCTGGGCGCCCGGTTCGCCGATCGGATCGGCAAGGGAATCCGCGGCGCGCCCCGCGACGCCCTGGTGGCGGACGTCACGCCGAAAGAGCTGCGCGGCGCGGCCTTCGGCCTGCGGCAGTCCCTGGACACGGTGGGCGCCTTTCTCGGTCCGCTGATCGCCGTGGGGCTGATGGCCCTGCTGGACGACGACATGCGCGCGGTGTTCGGCTACGCGGTGATCCCGGCCGGGATCGCCGTCCTGCTGCTGGTGCTGGGGGTCGAGGAACCGCCCGCCAGCCAGGTCCCGCACGCCGCCAAGGCGCCGATCCGCTGGGCGGAGGTCAAGGCCATCGGCGCCCCCTTCTGGCTGGCGGTGGCGGTGGGGGTGCTGTTCACCATGGCGCGGTTCAGCGAGGCCTTCCTGGTCCTGCGGGGGGCCGACGCGGGCATTCCCCTGAGCCTGATCCCCTTCGTGCTGATCGCCATGAACCTGGTCTACGCCCTGGTCTCGGCGCCGGCCGGCAGCCTGTCGGACCGGCTGGGGCGCAAGGGCCTGCTGATGCTCGGCACCGCGGTCCTGATCGGCGCCGACCTGGTCCTGGCCTGGGTCGGGACCATCGCCGGCGTGGTGGCCGGCGTGGCGCTCTGGGGGCTGCACATGGGCCTGACCCAGGGCCTGCTGGCGGCCCTGGTGGCCGACACTGCGCCCGCCCGGCTCAGGGGCACGGCCTTTGGCCTGTTCAACCTCGCCACCGGGGTGACCCTGCTGGCGGCCAGCGTGCTGGCCGGGGCGATCTGGTCGGCCCGGGGCGCGCCGGCCACCTTCCTGACCGGTGGCGGCTTCGCCCTGCTGGCCCTGGTCGGGGTCCTGGTCCTGCTGAAGGAAGAGCGCGCGGCGGCGTGAGACCTCAGCCGTGGCGGGCGCGGGAGTCGGCCGGGGCCTGGGCGCGGTCGGTGAGGCCATAGTCGCGGAGCACCTGGGCCACCCGCAGGCGGTAGCCTGCGAAGACCCCAGCCCGGCCGGCGCCTTGCGCCGCGCGATGGGCCTCCAGGGCGCGCCACTGGGCCACCGCGGCCTCGTCGCGCCAGAAGGAGAGGGAGAGGATTTTCCCGGGTTCCGTAAGGCTTTCAAAGCGTTCGATGGAGAGGAAGCCGTCGATCCCGTCGAGCAAGGGGCGCAGGTCGGCGGCCAGGTCGAGATAGGTCTGGCGGGTCTGCGGGTGCGGCTGGACCTCGAAGATGACGGCGATCATGGGGTCACCGGGGCGAGGAAGGTGCGCTCCTCCCGCAGGATGAAGCGCTGGCCCTGGGCCAGGGCGAAGTTGGCGCAGCCGGCGGGGTCGGCGCGCAGGCGGGCGCGGTAGGCCTCGTAGGCGGCGAGATTGTCGAAGGAAATCAGGGCATGGGCCACGTCGTTGGTCCCCTCGTGCGGCAGCCAGTAGCCCAGCAGGTCGCCGCCGCAGGCCGGGATGATGGTCAGCCAATTGCGCGCATAGGTCTCGAAGGCCTCGCGCTGGAAGGGGTCGATGACGTAGCGGATGTGGCAGGTGATCACGTGTCGGTCTCCGTGGAGGGAAGATAAGGCCCCTCTGATAGGCCCGCGGGCGGCCGGCATGTTTCGATGCGGATCGAATTGTCGTCGCGAGCGTCCGGGGCTAGGCTAGCCTTATGAAACTCGGTCCCGACATCGCCCGGATCGGCGCCCTGCTGGGGGATCCGGCGCGGGCCAACATGTTGACCGCGCTGGTGGGCGGTCAGGCGCTGACGGCCGGCGAACTGGCGCGGGAGGCCGGTATCACGGCTTCGACGGCGAGTTCGCACCTCGCCAAGCTGACCGACGATGGCCTGTTGGTGAGGGTCAAACAGTCACGGAGTGTCTATTACGCCCTGGCCAGCCGGGAGGTGGCCGAGATGCTGGAGACCCTGGCGGGCCTGGCCGCCCGCACCGGCCACCTGCGCACCCGCCCCGGCCCCAAGGAGCCGGCCCTGCGCCGCGCGCGGGTCTGCTACGACCACCTGGCCGGCGAGCTGGCGGTGGCGATGCTGGATGGGCTGCTGGCCCGCGGCGTCATCGAGGACCGCGACGGGTCCCTGATCCTGGGGCCTGGCACCGGTTTCCTCCGCGCCTTCGGCGTGGAGCCCGACGCCCTGCCGCGCGGGCGCCGGCCGATGTGCAAGGCCTGCCTGGACTGGAGCGAGCGCCGCAGCCACCTGGCCGGGTCACTGGGGGCGGCGATGCTGA
>JAZKBZ010000182.1:0-6297 GCA_040388315.1 Pseudomonadota bacterium
GGGCCAGCAGGATGTGCTCGCGGGTCTGCGGCATCGGGCCGTCGGCGGCCGACACCACCAGGATCGCGCCGTCCATCTGCGCCGCGCCGGTGATCATGTTCTTCACATAGTCGGCGTGGCCAGGGCAGTCGACGTGGGCGTAGTGACGGTTGGCCGTCTCGTATTCCACGTGCGCGGTGTTGATCGTGATCCCGCGCGCCTTCTCCTCAGGCGCCGCGTCGATGTCGGCATAGGCCATAGCCTTGGCCCCGCCGGCCTTGGCCAGCGTCATCGTGATCGCAGCCGTCAACGTCGTCTTGCCATGGTCAACGTGACCAATCGTGCCGATGTTGCAGTGCGGCTTAGTGCGTTCGAACTTCTCTTTGGCCATGGGATCCTACGGGCGTTTGAGAGATGGAGCGGGTAGCGGGAATCGAACCCGCATCCTCAGCTTGGAAGGCTGCTGCACTACCATTGTGCTATACCCGCAAAACGGGGTGCTCGTGAGCGAGCCTCCATAGAGTTTCGCTCCGGCGCGTGGTGGGGGAAGTAGGACTCGAACCTACGAAGGCGTACGCCAGGGGATTTACAGTCCCCCCCCTTTGCCACTCGGGACATTCCCCCAGCGCGCTCGGAGCCACACCGAGGTCCGAACAAAAAGCCTCCGCCGATCGGTGCGTCCGGTGCTAAAGCCGGGCGCGAGCGGCGGGAAATCTGTCCGGTTCCCGATTTGGAGTGCGCCTTATAGTGTCGTCACACAGCGAACGCAACGCGCCCTGGAAGGGTTCTAAGAAGGGGCCCCACGGAAGGCATTCCGGACGGCGGGACGCGGTTTCCGACGACTGGCTCTGGGGTTGGCACGCCGTGAGCGCCGCCCTGGCCAATCCGGCCCGCGAACCGGCCGACCGTCTGCTGGCCACCGCCGACCGCGCCAAGGAGCTCACGGCGCGATTCGGCCGCAACCCGGCGCTGGAGATCGTCGAGCCTGGCGTCATCAGCCACAACCTGCCCAGCGGCGCGGTTCACCAGGGCCTGGCCCTGCAGGTCGCCCTGCTGGAGCCGGTGGCCCTGGAAGAATTCGAGGCCAGGCCCGGCGCCGTGGTGCTGATGCTCGACCAGGTCACCGATCCGCAGAATGTCGGCGCCATCCTGCGCTCCGCCGCGGCCTTCGGGGCGGCGGGCGTCATCCTGCAGGACCGCCACGCCCCGAAGCTGACCGGGGCGCTCGCCAAGGCCGCCGCCGGCGCCGTGGACCAGATCCCCACCGCCCACGTGGTGAACCTGTCGCGGGCCCTGGAGACCCTGGCCGACCTCGGCTGGCGAGCCGTGGGCCTGGACGGGACCGCCGACCAGTCCCTGGAGCAGGCGCTGGACGGAACCCCCACCGTCCTGGTGCTGGGATCCGAGGGCGAGGGCATCCGCCGGCTGGTGGCCGAACACTGCGACGCCCTGGGAAAAATCCCCATGCCGGGCGGTTTCGAGAGCCTGAATGTCTCGGCCGCCGCCGCGGTGGCGCTCTACGAGGCTTCCCGCACTCGCGCTTGAGGGGAATTGAATACCCGCCACGCGATTCCCCCTTTTGATTTCCGGCCCAGAGCGTGATCTGTTGCGTGACTGTTAAGGTTTAGGGCCAGTGTGCGGCTCAAATCTCGACATGGGATGGGGGCCCCAATGGCGATTATGTTGACCAAGTGGATGTTGCGCGGCGCCGCCGCGACCGTGCTGTTGACCGCTGCGGGCTGCAGCGGCCCCACCTCCCACGAGGTCGCCCCTCCCCCGGACGCCTACACCCAGGCCCCGCCCCCCGAACTGATGGGCGCCGCGCCCGGCGCCGCCGACGACACCGGCCTGATGGGCGGACCCGGCGGCGGACAGCAAATCGCCTCGGCCTCGCGGCCCGCCTCGCGATACGCCGACCGGCTGGTCACCTATCGCCGCGCCGACGGCGTCCTGGTGACGGCCATGGCGCCGGTCGCCAACCCTGAAGACATGTCGGCCCGCGAGCGCCGCATGGTCTACGGGGCCCGTTACGCACCCCGGGCCCATGTCAGTTCGGGAACCCGCGCCCGCCACCCGGTGGTCGCCCAGACTTACTACGCGCCGGCCAAGCCGCGCCCGGCGGCAGCCACCAAGCCGGCGGTCGTCGCCGCCAGGCCCGTGACCGCCGCGGCGCCCAAGGTGGTGGAACAGGCCAAGCCGGCGCCCGCGCCCAAGCCCGCGCCCGCCCTGGCCAAGGCGCCCCAGCCCAGCTTCCCGGCCACCGGGCTGGCGGTTCCCGCCGATCCCAAGCTCGCCAAGCTGCAGGCCGCCGTCGGCGGCGAGGTGGCGGCCGGCTCCAAGCTCACCGTCCCCGAGGCCGTCACCAAGGGCCAGGCCGGCCAGGTGTCCCTGTCCCTGCCCCAGACCCTGCTGGCCACGATCCAGCGCGAAGCGGCCAAGCTCGGCCTGACCAAGGCCGCCAAGAAGGCCGAGGTCACCGCCACCCTGTCGGGCGCCGGCTATGAGATCACCCCGAACGGTCCGCAGACCGCCAAGCTCAAGACCGGCGAAGGCGCCGCCTTCAACTGGCAGGTCAAGCCCGGCGCCGGCGAGCGTGGTCCCCTGAAGGCCGACATCGACGCCCGCCTCGCCGGGATCAAGCCGCCGATGACCTTCTCCCTGGCAAGCATCGAACAGGCCCTGGCCGCGATGATGCCGCAGGCCCCGGCCAAGAAGAAAGGCTTCGACGTCTCCGGTCTGCTGAGCAAGCTCACCATCCCGGGGATGAAGGACGTCGCCGTGCCCGGCGTGGGTCGTGTGCCCTCCAACAAGGTGGTGGCCGGCGCCCTGGTGCTGGCGGCGCTGGCCCTGCTGATCGCCCTGGCCCGCGGCGTCTCGGAAAACCGTCGCCGCGCCGAGCGCCGCCGCAAGTTCCGCACCATGACCGACACCGGGACGGCCCACCCCGAGCCGGAGGAGCATCACGGCGGCCTGGCCGCACCCCTGGCGGCGGCCGCAGCCGGTGCGGCGGCGGGCGGCGCCATCGCCTCGCACCACCATGACGAGGGTCACGGCGACACCCACGGCGACCATGGTCATGACGCCCACGCGGCGCACGACGATCACGGCCACGCCGCCGACGATCATGGCCATGCCGCGCATGACGACCACGGTCACGGCGACACCCATGCCGCCCACGACAACCACGGCCATGCCGCGGCGCACGACGATCATGGCCATGCGGCCCATGACGACCATGGTCACGCCGCGCACGACGACCATGGCCATGACGCCCACCACAAAGAGCCTGAGCACGCGCACTAGACCGTAGAATCCCTCCCCCGCGTGGGGAGGGATGCGGCTTGCCCTGTCAGGCGCGGCGCCGCATTGAGGGACCATGTCCCTTGCTCTGCACCTGCCCGCCGCCGGCGCCGTCGCCGCCTTCTTTCAAGTCGTGATGATCGATCTGGCGCTGGCCGGGGACAACGCCGTCGCCGTGGGCCTTTCGGCCGCCGGCCTGCCGGAAAAGCAGCGCCGCAAGGCCATCATCCTGGGCCTGGCGGGCGCCGTGGTGATGCTGATCGGGTTCGCCCTGATCACCGTCCAGCTCCTGAACGTGGTGGGCTTGCTGTTGGCCGGCGGCTTCCTGCTGCTGTGGGTCTGCTGGAAGATGTGGCATGAGCTGGCCGAGCAGGGCCGCGAGGCCTCCGCCGAGGGTGAGCTCGCCCTGGAGGAGGCCACCGGGGTCACGATCGGCGCTCATCCCAAGCACGCGGCCAAGGCCAAGACCCTGGGCGCGGCCCTGGTCCAGATCCTGATCGCCGACCTCACCATGAGCCTGGACAACGTCCTGGCCGTCGCCGGGGCGGCGCGCGAGCATCCCAGGGTTCTGATCGCCGGCCTGATGATCTCCATCACCCTGATGGGGGTGGCGGCCAGCTGGATCGCCAAGCTGCTGCACCGCTTCCGCTGGCTGGGCTATATCGGCTTGGCCATCGTCCTCTATGTCGCCCTGCACATGATCTGGGAGGGCCACCGCAGCGTCCTCATCGATCTGGGCAAGGTGGAGGCCTATAACGCCGCCATGCCGAACGCCCTGGACATCACCCCCGACGAGGTCGCGGAGCACGCCGCGCAGAAGAAGCACTAGCCATGGGCGATCTGATGGACAGCGGTGTCTGGGGGGCCTTCGTCGCCTTCCTGCAGGTGATGCTGATCGACCTGGTCCTGGCCGGCGACAACGCCGTGGCCGTGGGCCTGGCGGCGGGCGGCCTCCCGGCCGAGCAGCGCCGCAAGGTGATCCTCTGGGGCCTGGCCGCCGCCGTGGTCATGCGCATCGGCTTCGCCCTGATCACCACCCAGCTCCTCGGGATCATCGGCCTGATGCTGGCCGGCGGCTTGCTGCTGCTCTGGGTCTGCTGGAAGATGTGGCGCGAACTGCGAGAGCAGGCCACTCACGCTCAGGCCGACGCCCTGGCCGAGCACGCGCCGGTCAAGCCCGCCAAGAGCTTCCGGGCGGCCTTCCTGCAGATCCTGGCCGCCGACCTCTCCATGAGCCTCGACAACGTCCTGGCCGTGGCCGGGGCCGCCCGCGAGCATCCCATGGTCCTGGTCTTCGGCCTGATCTTCTCCATCGCCCTGATGGGGGTCGCCGCCAACTGGATCGCCGGCCTGCTGCATCGTCACCGCTGGATCGGCTATATCGGCCTGCTGATCGTGCTCTACGTCGCCCTGCACATGATCTGGGAAGGCCACCGCGACGCCGTCCACCGCCTGGGCCACGCCCCCAGCTACAATGCGGTGATGCCGGGCCCGCTGGAGATTACGCCCGAGCGCTAGCGTTCCCCTTGCGTTCTTTCGCCCCTACGGGAGTCGCAACATGCTGCCGAGCCTTCTTGGGGAGCATCGCGCATGATCGAACTCTACCCACCCGAGCGGCACGAGGCCCTGCGGGGGACACCCTGGGACCCGGACACGGCCCGGGCGGCCCTTGGAGCGATCGTCGACGACACTCGGGCCGCAGCTTCGCCTCGCGGCCTGTGGCCGGTCCACCCCAGGGATGGCGAGACCGGCTCACCGCCGCGCGCGGACCTCTATATGGGCGCGGCGGGCGTGATCTGGGCGCTTGACCACCTGGCGGGCCAGGGCGCCGTGGCGGCCGGTCCGTCACTCGCCAGCCATCTGTCACCGATGCGCGAGGCGGCCCATGCCTACCACTTGGCGAACGGCCTGCAGACACGATCCTATCTCATCTCGGATGCGGGGTTATTGCTGACGGAATGGCGCCTTGCGCCGTCTCAAGCCCTTGCCGACGCACTCGCCGAGGTCATCGCGGCCAACACTGACGACCCGACGCTCGAACTCATGTGGGGATCCCCTGGCACGATGCTGGCGGCCCTGTTCATGCACCGGGCGACGGGCGAGGCGCGATGGGCCCATCTGTTCCGCGCCGGGGCCGCGGGTCTGGAGCGAGCCTTCCTCTTCCAACCGGAAATCGCCGCCCACATCTGGACCCAGGATCTTTATGGCGCTCGGCGTCAACACTTCGGCCTGGTGCATGGCTTCGCAGGAAACGCCTTCGTCTTGATCCAAGGGCGCGAGCTGCTGCCCGCCGAGGACTGGGCGCGATGGTCGCCCTTGCTGGCCCAGACCCTGGCCGCCAGCGCGAGCCATGGGGAGGATGGGATCAACTGGACGGCGGGGATCGGGCCCAAGCGGCCAGGCCGGATCGCGCCCGTCCAGCTCTGCCATGGCGCGCCGGGCATGATCGTGGGGCTATCGGACCTGGCCGAACCCATCGACGACCTGCTGCTCGGCGGCGGGGCGCTGATCTGGGCGGCCGGACCGCTGATCAAGGGCGCCGGGGTCTGTCACGGCACGGCGGGGAACGGCTACGCCTTCCTCAAGCTCTTCGCCCGCACCGGCGACCAGATGTGGCTGGACCGAGCGCGCGCTTTCGCCATGCACGCCATCGCCCAGAGCGGGGCCGACGCTGAAGCGGTCGGACGGCGGCGCTATACGCTCTGGACTGGTGACCTGGGCCTGGCGGCGTTTCTCTGGGATTGCCTTGAGGGCCAGGCGCGGTTTCCGAGCCTGGACGTCGGACCGCCACCCTCCTGAACGCAGAACGGCGCGCCAAGCCCGGGAGGGAGCCTGGCGCGCCGGGGACCGGACGTCGCGTTGAGGGACGGGAAATGACGTTCGGCCTTGGGATGAACAATGCCGCCGCGGGCTTGAACCCACGCTGAACGGGCGCCGGCGCCGCTTGTTCATCTCCGCCGGGAACAAAGCTTGGCCTTGGCTCGTTTCCTAATCGGCGACGAGCCCCACCTCCAGTCG
>JAZKBZ010000182.1:6307-11194 GCA_040388315.1 Pseudomonadota bacterium
CTCTCCGGCTATGGTCGCGGGCCTCAGGTCTTGAGGTCGGGCCGGGAGGCCAGGAAGGCCGCCTTCTCGGCGGCGGTCAGCACCTTGCCGGGCTTCAGGCGGGCGACCTTGGGGGTCGGCGGCGCATAGATGCGGGGCTGGCCCTTGGCTGGCGGTTTCATGTCGAGGCCCCTGAGTTAGACTCCCACCATCGCACACTCCGCCGTCCCTGAGGCGACAGATTGCGGACGCCGGCCGCCGCCTCGGCTAAACACCCGCCATGGACGAGACGATTGCGGTGATCGGCGGCGGGCCGGCAGGCCTGATGGCCGCCGAGGTGCTGAGCCGCGCCGGGCGGGCGGTCACCGTCTATGAGCGCATGCCGAGCCTGGGGCGGAAGTTCCTGATGGCCGGGCGCGGCGGCCTGAACCTCACCCACTCCGAGGACTTTCGCGCCTTTGTCGGCCGCTATGGCCCGGCGGCCGAGCATCTTCGCCCCCTGCTGGAGGCCTTCGCGCCCGCAGACCTGACGGCCTGGGCCGAAGATCTTGGCCAGCCCACCTTCGTGGGCTCCAGCGGCCGGGTGTTTCCCAGGAGCCTGAAGGCCTCGCCCCTGCTCCGCGCCTGGCTGGCGCGGCTGGATCGCCAGGGGGTGAGCTTCCGCACCCGCATGGACTGGCGCGGCTGGAACGCGGCCGGCGAGCTGGTGTTCGCGGGTGGCGAGACCGCGCGGCCCGCCGCCACCATCCTGGCGCTGGGGGGCGCGAGCTGGGCCCGGCTGGGCTCCGACGGCGCCTGGGCCCAGACCCTGGCTGCGCAGGGCGTGTCGCTGGCGCCCTTCGAGCCGGCCAATGTCGGCTTCACCGTCGACTGGAGCCCGATGTTCCGCGAGCGGTTCGCGGGCCAGCCGCTGAAGGCCATCGCCCTGTCCCACGGCCGCCGCACCCTGCGCGGTGAGGCGGTGGTGGCCGACTACGGGATCGAGGGCGGCGCAGTCTACGCCCTGTCGGCCGACCTGCGCGCGGCCATCGCCCAGGCGGGGTCGGCGACAGTAGAGATCGACCTGCGGCCCGGCCTGTCGCACGACCAGCTCGCGGCGCGCCTGGACCGGCCCCGGGGCGGGCAGTCCACGGCCACCTTCCTGCGCAAGGCCGCCAACCTCTCGCCGCTGGAGATCAGCCTGCTGCGGGAGGCCCACGGCGTCGCCCTGCCCGCCGACCTGGCCTCCGCCATCAAGCGGGTTCCGATCCGGCTGACCGGGACGCAGGGCCTGGCCCGCGCCATCTCCACCGCCGGCGGGGTGCGGTTCGACGCGGTGGACGATGATCTGATGCTGAAGGCCCGGCCGGGCGTCTATGTGGCCGGCGAGATGCTGGACTGGGAGGCGCCCACCGGCGGCTACCTGCTGCAGGCCTGCTTCGCCACCGGGGCGGCGGCGGCCCGGGCCATTCTGGCTAAACCGCCAGGTGCGGAATGATCCAGCGGCGGGGGTACTTCCACCCCAGGGCCCGGACCTGACCGTCGGCGAGGCCCAGGGTCTTCATCAGGCTGGCCGGAACCTGGCTGATGGCCTGGACCGGCTCCAGGCCCGCCACCGGGCTGGAAGCCACGATCCCGGCCTTGAGCGCATGGTCGACGCCGGTCCATTCGGCCTTGGCGCGGTCTTCGTGACCCACGGCGAAATAGTGCCGCAGGAAGGCCTTCTCTTCCGGAGCCTGCACCATCACGCCGATCAGCCAACCGCCCGCCATGCCGACCACATAGGGCCGTTCCGGCGGGCGGCCAACAGCTAGAAACTAGAACTCGGCCGAGCCGCCGTCGCAGGGGACGGTCGTCCCCGTGGTGTAGGCGCTGGCCCGTGAGGACAGGAAGATGGCCACGCCCGCGATGTCCTGCGGGGTGCCGATGCGGCCCCGCGGATTGGCCTTGGCGATGGCGTCTCCGGCCCGGGCCAGGGTGGCGGCCATCATGTGGCTGGGGAAGGGGCCGGGCGCGATGGCGTTGACCAGGATGTTCTCCGGCGCCAGGCGCTTGGCCAGGTGGCGGGTCAGCATGATGCAGCCGGCCTTGGAGGTGGAATAGGAATAGGTCTCCAGGCCGGGGGGCTCGATGCCGTTCACCGAGGCGATGTTGATCACCCGGGACGGATCCTCGTGGGTGGCGGCGGCGCGCAGCTGCGGTAGCAGCTTCTGGGTCAGGAAGAAGACCGACTTGGTGTTGAGGTCCACCACCTTGTCCCAGCCGCTCTCGGGGAACTCGTCGATGGGGGCGCCCCAGGTGGCGCCGGCGTTGTTCACCAA
Source organism: Pseudomonadota bacterium (assembly GCA_040388315.1). GTDB lineage: Bacteria > Pseudomonadota > Alphaproteobacteria > Caulobacterales > Caulobacteraceae > Phenylobacterium. The sequence continues at coordinate 8,587 of JAZKBZ010000182.1, forward strand.
CACGTCCAGCCTGGGCTCCCGCTCGGCGATGGCCGCGGCCAGGCCCTCGATACCGGCCATGGCGCCCAGGTCGAAGGGCAGCGAGATGCAGGTCCCGAACTCCGACAGCTCCTCGGCCACCCGGTCGCAGACCTCGGCCTTGCGCGAGGAGATGTAGACCTTGGCCCCGTTCTCGACGTAGCCCCGGGCGATCATCTCGCCGATGCCGCGGCTGCCGCCGGTGACCAGAACAACCTTGCCTTCAACGCTGAACAGATTGCGCAATGGGTTTCCTCGCAAACAAAGAGCCGGCGTCGCTGCGCCGTTGAAAGCGGGCTTTATGGCGAGGCTTGGCGCGGGTGGCGAGGGCTTTCCGCAGGGTCAGGGCAAGTTTTCGAGCATCAGGTATGGCGCCGCGCGCGGACTTGCGGGTTCGCCGTCTCCCGTTCACACCGGGCGGCATGAGTGAGATATCCGACGTCGCCTATGACGCCCAGGTCCTGGCCGAGATGGCCGCCTGGCGCGAGCGTGTGCTCAAGCCCGCCGGGCCCATCGACAAGGCCGCCCGCGCGGTGCAGGACCGCATCAACGCCCTGATCCCGGAGAAGGCCCACGCCGTCATCACCACCGCCATGGAGCAGATGACCCGGGCGATCCTCACCGGCGCCGACTATACGAGCCCACCTCCCGTCGAGGGCGCCACCTTGCGGGAACGGGAGGCCCGGGCCCGCGACAAGATCATGGCCTGGCGCACCACCGCGGCGGCCGAGGGCGGAGTGGCCGGCGCTGGCGGCTTCCTGCTGGCGGCGGCGGACTTCCCGGTGCTGATCGGGCTGAAGATCAAGCTGCTGTTCGACCTGGCGGCGATCTACGGCCATTCCGGCGACGATCTGGCCGAGCGGCTCTACATCCTTCGGATCTTCAGCCTGGCCTTCTCCAGCGCCTCGCGCAGGCCCGAGGCCTATGCGGCGCTCGCCGACTGGGATAGCGCCCGGGCGATGGCGGACGGTGGCCTGGAGAGCCTCGACTGGCGCCGCTTCCAGCAGGAGTATCGAGACTATATCGACCTAGCCAAGCTGGCCCAGTTGATCCCGGTGATCGGCGCGCCGGTGGGCGCCTTCGTCAACTACCGCCTGCTGGACCGCCTCGGCGAGACGGCGATGAACGCCTACCGCATGCGCTGGTTCAGCCGACAGGCAGGCGAAGCCTCGGCCTGAAGGCCAGCATGTCGTCGAAGGCGCAGTAGTCCGGCGCGCCGAGCTCCAGAACCTGGCCGGCCAGCCGTTCACGCCAGGTCTCGAACGCCGCCTCGAACTCAACCTGCTCATCGGCCGTGAAAGGCTCCAGCAGGTAGCCGACCTGGGTGTGGAAGCCGTAGATGTCGTGGCCGGGCTTGCGGACACCCGTCGCCGCCGACAGCCGATCCCGCAGGCCCCGCAGCCGCCGCTCTTCATCGGCGTCGATCGGGGTGAGCTCGATGCGGAAGGGCTGGATCGGCTTGGCCAGATCGACCCGCAGGCGATAGGGCGGCGCGCAGGTCACGCCCTTCAGTCGTTCGCCCACAATCTCGTCGCAGACCGCCATCGGCGCAACCAGCGGCACGCCTGTCGGCCAGAGATCCGGGGTCCGATGCTGGTCATCGGCGCCGCCGAAGACCGTCATGTGGTAGCTGGCGACCGGCAACAGGGCGAGCTTGCCCGCGAAGCTCGCAACCGCCGCCTCAGCCCTGATCTCGGCCAGGCCCCGCGCCAGCCAGCCGTCGGGCGGCAGGTGACGGATCACCGTGTTCCCCGCGAAGGGCTTGGCGCGCCCGTCGCGATGGAACTTGGCGTGGCTCAAGCTATGCCTCGGCCTCGACGGGCTCCGGCCCGCCGAAGCGTTCCAGCCAGGCGGCGACCTGGTCGTTCTCGATCTTCTTGAACAGCACCTCGGGCGCGGCGACCTTGCGGCCGGCGGGCAGGATGTCGAGCACGGCGGCGCCCTCCCCCGTCGGCCACTGGCCCGGGAAGGCTTCCCCCACCCCACCGGCGATCTTGGCCGCGGCGAAGGGGATGAAGGGCTCGGAGACCTTGGCGAACAGGGCCACCAGGTTCAGGCCGGTGCGCACGGCGACCGCCGCCCGGAGCGGGTCGGTCTTGATGGCGGTCCAGGGGGCGGCCTCGGTCAGGTACTGGTTGCCCAGCACCCAGAGCTGCCGGAGGGCTTGCGTGGCCTTGCGGAAGTCGATGGCCTCCATCTGCTCGTTCAGCTCGACGAGCTTGGCGGCGACGTCGGCGTGGAGCTTCTCCTCCAGGGGGCCGGCCTCGCCACCGCCGGGGACCACGCCCTCGAAGCGGGTCTCGGTGAACTTCAGGATGCGGTTGACGAAGTTGCCCAGCACGTCGGCGAGGTCGGCGTTCACCTGGGCCTGGAACTGTTCCCAGGTGAACATGGTGTCGCTGCTCTCCGGCGCGTTGGCCACGATCCACCAGCGCCAGTAGTCGGCCGGTAGGATCTCCAGGGCCGCGTCGATGAACACCCCGCGCTGGTGGGTGGTTGAGAACCGGCCGCCGTAATAGTTGAGCCAGTTGAAGCCCTAGAGCGTGTCCACCAGCATCCAGGGCGCGTTGGAGGACGGCCGCCAGGAACC
>JAZKBZ010000182.1:11204-11797 GCA_040388315.1 Pseudomonadota bacterium
GTTGGAGCCGAACAGGGTGCAGGGGAAACCCACGGTGTGGAAGGGCACGTTGTCCTTGCCCATGAACTCCACATAGCTGACGTCGTCGGCCGCGGGGCCGCGCCACCAGCTCTCGTATTCGGTCTCGCTGGCCGGGTCCGCGCCCGGCTTGGCCGCCGACCATTCCCAGGTGGCGCCGATGTACTCGATGGGCGCGTCGAACCAGACATAGAAGACCTTGCCGGCCAGACCGGCGACGTCGGGCCGCTCGCCGGCCGGGTTGGGACCCCAGTCGGCGGCGTTGACCGGCACCCCCCATTCCAGGTCCCGGGTGATGCCGCGGTCCTGCAGGCCCTCGTCCAGCCACTTCAGCGCCGTGGAGGTGACCAGCACCGGCCACTTGCCCTTCTTGTCGGTGATCCAGTCCCGCAGCTTCCCGTCGAAGGCGGTCTGCTTGAGGAACAGGTGCAGGGAGTCGCGGATCTCGATGTCGTCCGAGCCCGAGACCGACGAGCGTGGGTGGATCAGGTCGACGGGGTCGAGCTGGCGGGTGCAGTTGTCGCACTGGTCGCCGCGGGCGGCGTTGTAGCCGCAGTGCGGACAGGTGCCGACCA
>JAZKBZ010000183.1:0-781 GCA_040388315.1 Pseudomonadota bacterium
TGGGCAGGCGGTCGCGGTGCAGGGCCACGTACATCAGCACCCGCAGCGAGAAGTCAGTATAGACCGTGAGCCGCATTCTCGTCCTTCACCCTGCCCCGCCGGCCGAACCTAGCATCTCCATGGCGCTCAGGTGAGCGTCAGGAAATCGAGTCGGTGAGCACCCCGGCGATGAACGCCGCCGCCTCGTCCTGACCCGCCGGCTCGGCGATCAGGTCCTGGCGCACCTCCAGCTCCAGATAGTCGAGCCCGCGGGGATCGGCGTGTAGCGGAACGGTGTTGTCGGTGTCGTCCATCCGGTAGGGCTGGTTGTCGCCGGCGGCCTCGCCGAGCTCGCGCTTGAGCAGGGCCAGGACGCGGCGAGAGAACCTCGAGTCGTCGCGGTGCAGCACCCCCATCAGCCAAGGCCGCGACTGGCCCTGCATAACCGGGGTGAAGCTGTGCAGCGAAACCAGCAGGGTCGGCCGCCCCTGGCGCGCCCGGCGGTCGAGGGCCTCGGCGATGGCGTCCTGATAGGGCTGGTAGATCTCGCCGCGCCGGGCGGAGACCGCCTCGGGCGTCAGGCCGACATTGCCGGGAATGGCCACCCCGTCGCTCACCTCCGGGATGGCGGCGGGCGCCTGCAGTTGCAGATCATGGGTCATGTAGTCCCAGATGCGCTGCTGCTCACCGGTCACGAACCACCAGGGATCTTCAGGCCTGGCACCCACGCCTTCGGCGAAGGCCTTGAGGAAGCCCGAGGTGTCGCGCTCCGGCGCTACCGCAAGCGAGACCAGATGGAAAT
>JAZKBZ010000183.1:791-19404 GCA_040388315.1 Pseudomonadota bacterium
CGCCGGGCCTGCGGTTGCAGTCGATCACCAGCCGGGAATAGGCCTGGGCGACGAAGGTGGCGTCCAGGCGCTGGGCCAGGCGTTCGCCCAGGCCGGCGATCCCGATGTCCCAGGCGATGTGGCCGTCGAGGTCGGCGGCCTTCAGCCCCAGGCGCCCGAGGCTTTTCGGGATCGCGCGGCCGGCATGGTCGCCGATGAGCAGCAGGGGGCAGGCGCCGCCTGGAATCGTGACAGACACCGGGGACGGATCGTCGCGCCCGATAATTCGTTTAGACCTTAGAGACAAATCGGCCCCACGCTCGCCCAATGCCGATCCTCTCGATCCGTCATGTCACCCGCTATCGCTACCGCAATCCAGTGGCGCTCGGCGAGCATCGCATGATGTTCCGGCCGCGCGAGAGCTATGACCAGCGCATCCTCACCTGCGACCTGACCATCAGTCCGACCCCGGCGCGCCTGCGGTCGGTGCATGACGTGTTCGGCAACTGCGTGGGCGTGGCGGGTTTTTCGGGCCGCGCCGAGGAACTGGTCTTCGATAGCCGTGTTCGCCTGGAGCACACGCCCCTGCCGGCCTTCGCCGACGTGGACGGGGAGGTGGAGGTCTATACCGGCGCCATGCCCTTCGACTACAGCCCCGAGGACCTGCCGGACCTCGAGCTGTCGATGAAGCGCCACTATCCGGACCCCGAGGGCCTGATCGACGCCTGGGCGCGGCGCTTCGTCAAGCCGGTGGGCAAGACCAGCCTGCAGACCCTGCTCAGCGATATGACCCAGGCCATCTATGCTGAGTTCAAGTACGGGACGCGGACGGACCGCGGCGTGCAGAGCCCGGTGGAAACGCTGGCCCTGGGCAGCGGCGCCTGCCGCGACTATGCGGTGCTGATGATCGAGGCGGCCCGCAGCCTCGGCCTCGCCGCCCGTTTCGTCTCCGGCTATATCTACAGCCCCATGACCGGGGCGGGCTTCAGCCGCTCCAGCGCCGGCCACACCCACGCCTGGGTGCGGGTCTTCCTGCCAGCCTGCGGCTGGGTGGAGTTCGATCCCACCAACGGCATCGTCGGCAACGCCGACCTGGTCCGCGTGGCCATCGCCCGCGATCCCCGCCAGGCGGTGCCGCTGCACGGAAGCTGGTCGGGCCTGCCCACGGACTATCTCGGCATGGAGGTCGAGGTCGACGTCCGCGACGAAGGCGAGGTCGCCATGCAACCAGTCGCCGCCCGAGCCATTGGCTCAGCCGGATAGCTGTCTTTCGGAAAACGGATGCGTATCAAGTCGGGCTTCGAGATCATCTACGACTGCCCGGCGCCGGTTCCGATGCTGCTGATGCTGAGCGTCCACCCCACCCGGCGCCATGACCTGGAAACCCCCGACTGGCTGCGCACCGATCCCATGCTGGAGGTGCGCCAGTACCTGGACGCCTACGGCAATATCTGCAGCCGCATCCTGGCCCCGGCCGGCCGCCTGACCCTGTCGGCGGACTTCATCGTCGCCGACGACGGCAAGCCCGACGTGATCTCGCCCTTCGCGCCCCAGGCTGCGGTGGAGGACTTGCCCGACGATGTGCTGATCTTCCTGCTGGGCAGCCGCTATTGCGAGACCGACCGGCTGAGCGACATCGCCTGGTCGATGTTCCAGGGGGCCGAGCCGGGCTGGCCCCGCGTCCAGGCCATCGTCGACTGGGTGCATAACCACATCCAGTTCGGCTACGAGCACGCGCGGCCGACCATGACCGCCTTCGAGGCCTATTGCGAAGGCCGCGGCGTCTGCCGCGACTATGCCCACCTGGCGGTCGCCTTCTGCCGCTGCATGAACATCCCGGCCCGCTACTGCACCGGCTATCTCGGCGACATCGGGGTTCCCATCGTCGGCGAGATGGACTTCAGCGCCTGGTTCGAGGTCTATCTGGGCGGCGAGTGGCACACCTTCGATCCCCGCAACCACATCCCGCGGATCGGCCGGGTGCTGATCGCCCGCGGCCGCGACGCCACCGACGTGGCCATCGCCAATACGTTCGGCCCCGCCATCCTCAGCGGCTTCAAGGTGGTGGCCTACGACCTGCCGGACGCGAGCTGAGCGAGGCGGCTTGTGCGCGGTCGTGGCGCGGATACCCGTAGGCTTAATCGCCGCAGGCGCCGCGGTGATCGCTCTTGCGCTTGCGGAGAAAGACGAACATATTCACCGCAACATATGCGGAGAATATGGCGACCTATATCCATCAGCTAGAAGAGTGGCCAGAGCTGCGCTGCAGCTTGGCGCTCTTGGAAGAGCAGCTCGGCTCAGTGCGTCATCGCCAGGGCCGACTGATTGGCCGCATGGAAAGCCTCGGCTTCTCGCTTCGTGCGGAAGCTGTCCTGCAAACCCTGACCGAAGACGTTCTCAAGTCCAGCGAGATCGAAGGCGAGATACTGGACAAGGATCAGGTTCGCTCCTCAATCGCGCGCCGGCTCGGTATGGACATCGGTGCGCTGACGGCCGCGGATCGCGATGTCGAAGGCGTCGTCGAGATGATGCTCGACGCCACGCAAAACTATGGCGCCCCGCTCACCGAAGAGCGCTTGTTCGCCTGGCATGCTTCGCTGTTTCCGACTGGGCGGAGCGGCATGCGCAAGATCACCGTCGGCGCCTGGCGTACGGCGGTGAGCGGGCCCATGCAGGTGGTCTCTGGCCCCATCGGTCGCGAACGCGTTCACTATGAAGCGCCGACCGCCGACCGTCTTGGTCCCGAAATGTCGGAGTTTCTCGCCTGGTTCAATGACGGGCTGTCACTGGACCCGGTGTTGAAGGCCGGCATCGCCCATCTGTGGTTCGTCACCATCCATCCCTTCGAAGACGGGAACGGCCGTATTGCGCGAGCCATCGCAGACATGGCGCTGGCGCGTTCGGAGAAAAGTCCGCAGCGCTTCTACAGCATGTCGGCGCAGATCCGTGCGGAGCGGAGGGCCTACTACCAAATCCTGGAGACGACCCAGGGGGGCGACCTCGATATCACCGACTGGCTGCTGTGGTTCCTGGCCTGTCTGGACCGCGCGTTCGACGGGGCGGAAACCATCCTGGCGAATGTCCTTCGCAAGGCCCGGTTCTGGGAGGCGCTGGAGGGACAAGTCCTCAATGAGCGCCAGCGTAAGGTTATCAACCGACTGCTCGACGGGTTCGAGGGCAAGTTGACCTCATCCAAGTGGGCGACCATTGCCAACACCTCTCCGGACACCGCACTGCGCGACATCAGCGACCTGGTTGCGCGTCGTATCCTCACCAAGGATGCGGGTGGCGGCCGCAGCACGAGCTACTCGTTGCAGGACAAACATGCCGACGGTCAGCGAGCCGCCCTGCCCGACGCCGTCTAGAAGGCGCCGCCGGCCCTCAGGTTGATGCCGTATTCGAGGTAGGCCTTCATGCAGCAGAGCGTGTGCATCCAGCCGCCGGCGTTGCCGTGGGAGGCCTTGCCGCCCTCCGGCGTGTCGGGCCAGCCGCCCTCGCTGATCTGCACCATGGTGGCGCCGTCCTTCAGGGGTTTGAAGACCATCTCCACCCGGGTGCTGTAGCCGCCGCTGGCGGGCCACTCGAAGACGATCCTCTCGTCCCGCGCCACCTCGTGGACCACCACCTCGAAGGACTCGTCCACCTCGGCGAACCGCCAGGTCACCGTCGCGCCCGCGGCGAGAGGCCCGCTTGAGGTGTCGATGAAATAGCCGGTCAGCTTCTCCGGCTTGACCACGGCCTCGAAGACCTCGGCCACCGGCTTGCGGATCTTCAGCTGCACCTGGAACTTCTGCTCCATCGGATCGACCTCGGCTTGCGATGAGACTCCAATATGTTATAGAAATATAACATGTCAAGCGACGCCGAAGACGACCTGGTGTTCAGGGCCCTGGCGGACTCCCGTCGCAGGCAGATCCTGGATTTGCTGAAGGCCGAGCCCCGCACCACGGGCGACCTCTGCGATCACTTCGCCGGCGTCCTGGATCGCTGCACGGTGATGCAGCACATCGGAGTGCTGGAGCGCGCCGAGCTGATCATCCCGCGGCGGGAGGGGCGCAAGCGCTGGAACTATCTCAACGCCGCCCCCTTCGCCGATATCCACGAGCGCTGGATCTCGCCCTATGCGGCGGCCGCCGTCGGCGTGTTGGCCCGGCTCAAGCGGGACCTGGAGGGCGGGCCGTCAGCTTGACGAACCGTGAGGGTGGCCTATTTTGTAGACACATATCTACATCCGGGTGCGCGTATGGTCATCACCACTGTTTCCAGCCGATCCTTCAATCAGGACGCCAGCGGCGCAAAGAAGGCGGCCCAGCGTGGACCTGTGTTCATCACCGATCGCGGCAGGCCCGCCCACGTGCTGCTCACCATCGAGGACTATGAGCGGCTCGCGGGGCGTTCGGTGACCCTGTCCGAGGCGTTGGCCCAGACAACGGACTTCGATTTCGAGCCGACCAGGCTCGGGGACCTCGGATTGCGGTCGGCCGACCTAGACTGATGTTCGTCCTCGACACGAACGTCATCTGCGAGCTGCGGCGGCCCGCCCGCGCCGACCCCCATCTCCTCGCTTGGGCTTCAGCGACCCCGACCTCCCGCCTCTTCCTCTCAGCCATCACCCTCTTGGAGATCGAGATGGGAGTACTTCGCATCGCGCGGAGAGATCAGGCCCAAGGCCGGCTGTTGCGCGCCTGGATCGACGATCAGATTCTCCCGACCTTCGAAGACCGGATTCTGGCGATCGACGCCGCCGTGGCGCGCCGTTGCGCTCAACTGCATGTTCCCGACCCACGGTCCGAGCGCGACGCCCTCATCGCCGCGACGGCGCTGGTTCACGGCATGACGGTGGTGACCCGCAATGTGGCCGACTTTGCGCCGATGGGGGTTGCCCTGCTCAATCCTTGGCAGCCTGCAGGCTCATAGTCCCCAGCGCGTTTAGGCCGCCGCCCGCAGCGCGGCGTAGGCGTCCAGGGCGCGCTGGCGGGCGAAGCCGTGATCGACGATGGGGTTGGGGTAGTCGCGGCCCAGCCACACGCCGGCCTTCACCAGCTCCTGCGGGGTCGCGGTCCAGGGCGCGTGGATCACCTTGGCCGGCAGGCGGGCCAGTTCCGGGACCCAGCGGCGGATATAGTCGCCCGGAGGATCGAATTTCTCGCTCTGGGTGATGGGATTGAAGATGCGGAAATAGGGCGAGGCGTCGGCGCCCGAGCCGGCCACCCACTGCCAGCCGCCGGCGTTGGAGGCGTGGTCGGCGTCGGCCAGGGTGTCCCAGAACCAGGCCTCCCCCAGCCGCCAATCCACCAGCAGGTGCTTGGTGAGGAAGGAGGCGGTGATCATCCGCACCCGATTGTGTATCCAGCCGGTGGACCAGAGCTGGCGCATTCCGGCGTCGACGATGGGATAGCCGGTGGCGCCGCGTGTCCAGGCCTCGAACCCTGCCGGATCGTCGCGCCAGGGGAAGGGGTCGAAGGCCGCGTTGAAGCTGGCGCGGGCCAGGTCGGCGCCCGCGCGGGCGCGGGTGTGGGTGATGGCGGCGTTGAAGTCGCGCCAGCCGAGCTCGGCCAGGAACTTCTCCACCTCGCCCTCGCCGGCCTGGCCATGGTGGGCGGCGGCCTGGGCGGCGCGCCAGCAGGCCTTGGGGCTGATCTCCCCGAAGTGCAGATGGGGCGACAGGCGCGAGGTGCCCTCCACCGCCGGCCGGTCGCGGTCGGTGGAATAGGTCCTCAGCCCCGTCTCGACGAAGCGTTGCAGGGCCGCCTGCGCGCCGGTCTCGCCAGGCCGCCAGTCGCTAAAGCCCCCCGACCAGTCCGGCGCCCTCGGGTGCAGGCCCCAGTCGGCCAGCCGTTCGGAGGCGGGCCAGGCGGCGGGCGCGGGCAGGGCGACGGGCGGGGCGAGAGCGCCTGCGTCCGTCACCATCTGCCGGGCGGTTCGCCAGAAGGGGGTGAAGACGCTGAAGGGGCCGCCGGTCTTGGTGCGAACGGCGTCCAGATTGACCAGGTGGCCGCCATTGAAGCGGCGGGGCTCAACCCCGTCGGCCTTCAGCGCCTGGGCGAGGTCCGCGTCCCGTTCCGCGTAGCCGGGATCGAAGATGGCGTTCCAGGTGACGGCCGCGGCGCCGGTCTCGGCGGCCAGGGCGCGCACGATGTCGGCGGCGGGGCCTCGGCGCAGGACCAGCCGCGAGCCGAGGGCCTCCAGGGAGGCGGCCAGGGCGGCGAGCGACTTGTCCAGCCACCAGAGGGAGGCCGCGCCCGGCGTCCTGAGGCCTTGGGTTTGGTCCAGCACATAGAGGGCGATCACCGGCCCGCCCGCGCGGAGGGCGGCCTCCAGGGCGGGATTGTCGGCCAGGCGCAGGTCGCGGCGGAACCAGACGATCGTGGTGGCGCGGGTCATGGCCGACCTCTAGCCGAGCCGGCGCGCGGCGTCAGGAAAACCCGTCCTACCGGTTTGCCGAGGCTGGACCCCTTGGCCGGCAGACCGTAGCGGCGCCATCGGCGCCGGGGATGAGTGTCCCACCGCTCTTGGCGCACAGCGGGGCCTGGCGCGCGCTCACCGTGCACATCGGCGGCTTGCGGTCGGTCCCTGCGAAGCGGCAGGGTTCCGGCGTCCGGGGCTTGGCGGTGAGCCCGGCTAGCGGCGTGTGCTTGGAACAGTCGCCGTTCGCCGATCCCGTGCCGTCCGGGCATATCACCCAGCCGGCGGCCAGGGCGGGCCCTCCTGCGAGAACCAGAAGACTGGCTGCGGCCGCGCAGATGAGGCTCGTTCGTGGGAGGCGTCTCATGATCTCACCGCGCCAGGTCAATTGCGGGGCGGGCCGGCGGTTTCGGCCCGGTTTCGAGGATTGATGAAGACGCAGGTCTGGCCCTGGAGCTGGAAGGGCTTCACCACGATGTTCTGGCCGTAGACGCCGACGGCGGGATTGTTGGGCGCCTTGAAGCTCAGCTTGTAGGTTCCCTCCGGCACGGCGAACTTCCGAATCGTCGACGTGCTGGTGGGGGTGATGCTCGGGAACTGATAGGTCGGCCCCGTCGGCTGTTTGCGGAAGGTGTATTCCAGAGAGACATCGGAGAAGCTGAACAGGCTGAGCCGGACGGTGTTGATGCTGCCGCCGCCCGGGGCGATCTCGCAGATGTTGACCGCAGAGGTGACCACCTGGGCCGAGGCCGACGGTCCCCAACAGAGCCCGGCGGCGGCGATCGCCGACAACAATGTGACGCGTTTCATTCGTTCTCTCCAAGTCTTCGCCGGGATGGCGCGGTCGACCGGTTCGCGGTCAGTCCAGCTTCAACACATCGCCCCGCAGCGGGGCCTCACCGCTCACCACGACCGCCGTGGAGAGCCTGTCGCGCACGCCGTCGATCTGGATCACCCCGATGGGCTCCATCTCCACATCGAGAACGACGCCGGTGGAGGGATCGGTGAGCACCTTGCCCTTGCGATAGACGTGCAGGGTGGCGCCCTGGGCGACGTTGCGGTCGGCGCCGGCGTTGACATAGATCTTGCCGCCCGTCGCATCGATGACCAGGGCCGACCAGGGCACGTTGCGCATGCTGGCGGCGATCAGCTCGACGGCCTTGGCGATGGCCTCTTCGCCGGCCTTGCCGATCGGGGAATTGCGGAAGGCGCCGCCGCTGGCCGAAGCGCCGGTCCGCGCGTCCACCACAGTGGCGTCCACCGCCGACGAGGAGGCCGAGCCCTGGGCCTTGGAGGTCGAGATCACCTGTCCGGTGGCCGTGTCGACGAGGCGCAGGGAGATCTCCATGACCGCCTTCTGGCTCTTGACCCCGGCGCGCGCGGCGAAGAGCGATCCCATGGGCAGGCCGCCGATCCCCAGGCTGGAGCCGCCGGCGGCGGGGTCGTACTTGGTGACGGCGGCGCGCACGATGGCGCTGGCGCCGATCGCCTCGGCGTCGGCGGTGGCGGGGGGCTCCACCACCACGAAGCGGCCATCGCGGACCAGGGCGTCGGTGAGCATGGCCGTCATGCCCTCGGCGGTGACGGTTCCGCCCACCGCCTCCGTGGCCAGGACCTTATCCACCGACACCGTCTTCTTCAGGCCGTCATAGGCGGCCGGCGGCGGGGACTGGGCCTGGCTCGGCTGTCCAGCAAGGGGGGCCAGGCCAAGGCCAAGGGCGAGCGCGAGGCGCGAGGTCATTCGATAGCCCATGGCAAGGTTCGCTCCCGCGCCGTCCGGGGGTGACGGCCTGGTCCGCCGGCGCTGCGCCGACCTCTCCCCAGCCAAGGGTCGTTGGGAGAGTGCGATCGGTTCAAGGCGGGCTTCAAAATCCCATGCGTCGCCGCCCTGGGGCTCAGAGCCGACCCAGCAACTGCACCAGTTCGGTCTGCCCCTTCACGCCGGTCTTCCGGGAGATGCTCTGCAGATGGTTGCGCGCGGTGTTGACCGACATCTGGGCCTTGGTCGCCGCGCGCTGAAGGTCGGCGCAGCTGACCAGTTCGATGGCGAGGTCGGCTTCCCGCTCGGTTAGGCCAAACACCTCCTGCAACGCCTCTCGGGAGGGGAGCCTGACCGCGGCCAGGTCCTGCAGATGAAGGACGCAGCCGATGGCTCGCCCCGCGAGGAAACGCTCGGTCGGCGGCGAGGCCATCACCGAGACGACATAGGGGCGCCGTCCCGAGGGGCGTGTCACCAGGACCCGGCCGCCGGGCGGCGCCTCGCTCTGCTTCACCCCCGACAGCGCGGACTGTACGAGGTGTTGGAGCCGGCGCGTTTCAGGCGGGCGGCGCGTCAGGAAGGTCCCCTCCGACAGGGTCAGGCCGTCCCCGCTGGCGAGGATGGCGGCGGCCGCGTCGTTCATGAAGGTGGGCGTCCCGGCCGCGCTGAGCAGGATGACGCCATCGGCCTTGCTGGCGAGTCCATTGAGCAGGGCGGTGCGGGTCGCCGTCTGGGCCTCAATGACCTGGCCCAGGGCGCACGCCTGTTCGACAAGAGGCGCCAGGCGCCGGAAGGCGGCGATCGCCTCGGCCGAGGCGTGCCCCTCCGCCTCGGTGCTGAGGATCGCGATGCAGAGGGTCAGGTTGTTGGGAAGCCGGATGTGCGTTCCCAACTGATACGTCACCCCCAGGACCTCACAGGCCTCGCGACACCAGCGGTTCTGGTTCATCTCCTCAACGTCCCAAAGGAGATGGTCGTAATAGATGGACCCGAGAGGCGCGTTCAGGAGACGAGGGGATCGGGGATCCTTGCTGAAGAGCTCGCCGAGGTAATAGGCGCTCGCCTCATTGGGATCTGGTCTGGAGCTCTCAGCGGCGATGAACTCGCCGGAGAGATCGGCAAGTCGAAGGACGGCGGCGTCACTTCGAAACGATCGCGCCAGGAACCCGAGGGTGTCGCTCCAGGACCCGTCCCCTACGGCCGATGCGTAGATCCGGGACACGATGGCGTCGTGGTCACCCTGACCGAGCATGTGGCGTCCCCCCAATCCCGAAGACTTGGCGGCATCCTCAACTGAAGTGGTCCAAATGGACTAGTCGAGGCGGTGCTGATCACCAGTTCCACAGTCTACAAGATCTTAAGGGACATGATGAGTTGGGACTGAGGTCTGGGCAAGCTGTTCCGGCGCGATCGGGCTCGCAATGTCGCTGAAGACTTCAGGGCTGGGCAATGCAGACCGCAGATGCGCTCCATCGGATCGCCAGGGGTGACCGGGCCGCCTTCACCGATCTCTATCAGCGCGTGCAACCCCAACTCGTGGGCTATGCGGGCGCGATTCTCGCCGGGGACGTGGACGCGGCCCTGGACGTGGTGGACGAAGCCTTTCTCAATATTTGGCGCGAAGCCGGTCGCTATGGCGGGGAGGGCAGCGCCGATGGCTGGATCCGCCGCATCGTCCGCAACAAGGCCGTCGACTGGCTGAGAAGCCGCCGTGAGCGACCCGACGCGCGGCGGGCCGAGAAGATCGCCGACCTCGCCGATCTGTCCGACACCCCGGAGCGGGCGGCGGAAAAAACCTCCGCGGCGGATGAACTTCGCGGCGCGCTGGAGCGACTAAGCCCAGATCACAGAGAGGTTGTCTGGCTCTGCTACTTCGAGGAACGTTCGCTGGCGGAGATTGCGGTGATCGCGGGGTGTCCCGAGAATACCGTCAAGACGAGGCTCTTCCATGCTCGGAAGCAGCTTCGTCGTGAGCTGGAGAGGCTGCAGGCGGATTGAGGCGCACCCATGGACGGCGATGAACAGGACGACCGGTCGGGCGCGGCGCATCTCCTTCCCTTCTATGTGAACGGCACGCTCCCGCCGGCCGATCGGGCCCGCGTCGAAGCGGCCCTGGCCTCCGACCCCGATCTGCGCGCCGAATTGGAGGCTGTCTCCAAGATCGCCGCCCTGGTGCGCGAAGGCGGCGCCGACTTCACCGGCTCCGCCGACGACGCCTCCCCCGATCGCCTGAACGGTCTGTTGTCGCTCATCGAGGCCAAGGACGCCGCCTCGCCGCCCGTGCAAGCGACGGCGAGGCGCGTAAGGCGGGCGGCAGGCGGTGCGGGCCGGGCTAAGACGCCCCAAACCCTCTGGCGGCGCGCCTTCGCCGCCGCCGCGGCGGTGGCGGTCGTGCAGGCCGGGGTGATCGCCTACCAGATGAGCCCACGCGGCGACTACGAGAGCCTTTCGGGGCCTCCGACGCCGGCGCCGGCCAAGGCCCCGCGCCTGCTGCTGCGCCTGTCGCCGGACGCCCGATGGGGGGAGGTCCAGCAGCTCCTGTCGAGCCATCATCTGACCATCGTGGGGGGGCCGCGTGGCGCGGTCATCGAGGTGGCCCTGGGCGCCGATGCGGCGCTCGAGGCCGAGATCGAGGCCCTGCGGGCCTCGCCGCTGGTGGACTTTGTGGGCGTTGAGAGCTGATGGCGCCCTCTCCCCGAGGTTGGGCCCTTCCGGCGGCCTTGGCCGCCCTGCTGGCGCCCCAGGTCGCCCTGGCCCAGATCAGTGTCGGACCGCACGGCGGCGATGTCGGTCGCCCCGCGAGCCGGCCCTCCGGCGGCTCGGGGGGTGTGTTCAGTCCGAGCCTGAGTCTCACCTTCACCCTGCCCAGGAAGCCCAAGCCGTTCGAGGCCCGGGACGCGAGCCTGGAGGCGCAGGTCCCGGACGCGGTGATCTTCATCCTGAAGGACGGCGCGGCCGATCCGCAGGCGATCGCGTCGCGCACCGGGGTGAGCGTCTTGGAGACGGTCTATCTGGAAAGCGTCCAGCTGCGGATGGTGGTGGGAAAGCTCCGCCCGGGCGACACGCCAGAGGCGGCGAGCGCGCGGCTGACCCAGATCCCGGGCGTCGCCTGGGCTCAGGCCGACCATGTCTACCAGGGGTTCGGTCTGGGCGGGCGATCGTCCAAGGCGCTCGAAGCTCACGGATTGACCCCGGCCATTCTGGCGACCCCGGCGGCCGGGACGGTGGTGATGATCGACACGCCCTTAGACCTCGATCACGAGGCCCTGCGGGGCGTCGCCGTCACGCAAAGACTGTTCGTGGCCAAGGCCGGGCCCGGCGTCCACGGGACGGCGGTGGCCGGCCTGATGGTGGGGCGGGGTGACGTGTTGGCCCCGGGCCGCGGCGCCCGCCTGATGAGTCTGGCGGCCTTCCTGCCGGCCGGAGACGGCGCCCGATCCCAGACGCGGTCCCTGGCGCGCGCCCTGGATGCGGCGGCCCTGCTGGCGCCGAACGTCCTGAACCTCTCCTTCGGCGGCCCCGATGACCGTCTGCTGGCCGCCCTGCTGGGCGCCGTCGACGGCCGGGGCGTCTGTATCGCCGCGGCGGCCGGCAATGGCGGCAAGGCGGGCCGCGTCCCGTTCCCCGCCTCCCATCCCGCCGCCCTGGGCGTCACCGCGGTGGATGAGCGCCTAAGGATCTATGCCTTCGCCACCCCGGGCCCGCAGGTGGATGTCGCCGCCATCGGGGTCGACGTGACCGTCGCGGCGCCCGGGGGATATCGCCAGGTCTCCGGCTCGTCCTTCGCCACGGCGGTGGTCTCGGGCGCGCTCCTGCGCACCGAGGCCTGTGCGAAGTCCCGCGACCCACGCGCCATGCGCGCGGCGGTCGCCGGCGCGGCGAGGGATCTTGGCGCGGTGGGTCGTGATGACGTGTTCGGCGGGGGCCTGTTCCGTCTGCCGGCGCGGTCTGCGCCGTAGAGGGAAAGCCGACGGAGCGGACGAGGCTCTAGGTCCAAGGGTCTTGCGCCGGCGGCAGGCGGCGCGGCGAGACCGAATAACGAGTCGAGGCGAACGGCGCGCCGTCCGCCTCGCGCGTCGTCAACTACTTCAAGCAGCAGCGGCTGATCTGCAGCTTGGCCGAGAGGACGCGGGTGTCGTCCTGCACATAGAAGCTGATGCGGTTATTGGCGTTCATGGCGGCCAGGGCCGCCGGGGTCATGACGTAGGTGCGGGTGGTGGGCTGGTTCATGGCCACCGGGAAGCTCGTATAGACCGGGCCGTTCAAGCCCGGGAAGGCGACCTGATTGCCCATGACGCCCATGGAGTCATTGCCCGAGTCGGAGGCCGTGGCCGACGTACCGGGCTGGTTGGCCCGCAGGGTGATGGTCAGGGTGGCGCCCAGGATCTGGCAGCACTGGGGCGACTTCCACTGGAAGGTATGCAGGAAGAACTTATTGGGCGCGGTGTCATTCACGCCGGCCCGCGCAATGGCGAGCATGTCTGGCCGGAACTCCGAGTTGATGGGCGTCGGCGTGCTCATGTCGATCGTCTCATAGGACGGCTTGGGGCAGAGCATGGGGCGGCCAGCCTCCTGGCCCAGGGCCATGCCGGCCGACAGCAGGCAGCCGATCAAGGCGGTCATGAAAATCGTGCGCTTCATAGGTCTACACCTCCAAAATGGTCGCCAAGGATTTGTGCGAACTGGAGAGAGGTCGTTGGAGCGGGGGCGGAGGTTCAAAGCCACCGGTGGGAGAAACCGGCGCTCGGCGCCGGGTCAGAAGAACTCGTCGAGGAGGCGGTAGAAGGCGAGCCGAGCCTCGTCCAAGGCGGCGAGGGGGTAGTGGGCCTGCAGCAGACCTACGGCGTCGACCTGCGGATGGTTGCGTTTGGCCGACCGGAGGAAGAGGGCCAGGTCCTGATGGCGGTCGGCGACGCCGAAGCGGCCGAGGTCGATCAGGGTCGTCCCCGCCCCACCGTCCCAGATGAAGTTGGGCAGGCTGGCGTCGCCGTGGGTCAGGACCAGGTCCTCGCCGGCCGGGATCATGGGCTTGAGCTGGGCCCAGACCTCCGCCGCGGTCAGGCCCAGACGCTGGCCGTCGAAGTCGGTCTCGTCCACCAGGCCGGTGGTCAGGCGGGCTTCGGCCTGCGCCAGCTTGACCGCCAGCCTCTGGTCGAAGGGGCAGTCGCCCAGGGGCAGGGCGTGCAGGGCGGCCAGGGTCTTCAGGGCGGCGGTCAGCGCCGCCTCGGCCTGGTCCTCGGCGACGTGGGACACCGGCGCCCCGGGGGCCGCGGCCATCACCAGGGCCAGGTCCTCGCCGCAGTCCCCCGACCACAGGACGGCCGGGACCGGCGCCTTGCCCGCCAGCCAGAGCAGGACGTCGGTCTCCCGGGCCAGGGTCTGGACGTTCCAGGCCTCGGCGCGCCGGGCGAGCTTGACGAAGGCCTCGCCGCAGCGGGCCACCAGGTCGCCGGACTTGCCGTGATCGATGACGACGCTCGGGGTCTCGGCCGCCAGGCCCGCCGCGGCCAACACCTGTTCGATCCGCGAGGCGTCCATGACCCAGAGTGGCGGCTGGGCAGCCCTTTGTTAAGCGCCGATCGCTAGGCTTCGCATCCGAACGCCAACGACAGAAGTCAGATCGCGATGGATGGATCCCTGCCGGTCGAGGCCCCCTACCGCGCCGCGCGCCGCACCACCGAACGCATCCACATCCTGGGGGGCGACATCGACCTGGTGCGTCCGCAGGAGGTGATGCACCACATCGGCCGCTTCATCGCCGCCAAGACCAAGGCGATCATCGCCAATCACAACAGCCACAGCCTCTACCTGCTGAAGAGGCGCCCCGAGCTGGCCAGCTTCTTCGCCAAGGCCGATCTCATCGAGATGGACTCCACCCCGGTGATCTTCTTCGCCCGCCTGCTTGGCATGCCGGCCCGGACCTTCCACCGCTGCAGCTATGTGGACTTCCGGCCGCTGTTCTGGAGCATGGTGGCGGCCAGCCGCTACCGCGTCTTCTACATCGGCGGCGCGCCGGGCGTGGTGGAGACCGCCTCGGAGCGCCTGATGGCCAGGTATCCCGGCGCCCTGATCGGCGGCCGCGACGGCTATTTCGACGCCACGCCGGGTTCGGAGGGCAACGCCGAGGCGCTGGCCCAGATCTCCGCCTTCAAGCCCGACATCCTCTTCGTCGGCATGGGCATGCCGCGCCAGGAGCTGTGGATCGAGGCCAATCTCGAGGCGCTGCCCAACTGCGTGATCATGCCGGTGGGGGCGGCCTTCGACTACGAGGCCGACGTCCAGGTCGCCCCGCCGCCCTGGATGAGCGATGCAGGTCTGGTCTGGGCCTTCCGCCTGGCGCAGGAGCCGCGGCGCATGTTCGCCCGCTACCTGCTGGAGCCCTGGGCCTTGCTGCCGCTGGCCTTCAAGGACGTCGCCGCGGCCCTCAGCCGCCGCCGCGCGCCCGGCGAGGTCATCCGCCAAGCTTGAGGCCAAGCTGGCCTCCGGCCTCTACCGCAAGGCTGGCTCCCGAGGTTTGGGCGGGCTATGTCAGGGCCTGCCCGACCGGGCGGGGACATGGCGGAACTGGTAGACGCGCCAGACTTAAAATCTGTTGGGCACAGCCCGTCCGGGTTCGACCCCCGGTGTCCCTACCAGGTTGGCGATTTCCATCGAAGACAGTGGGTGGATCGCCGACAGGTGGCATCCGGCCTCCGGATCGGACGCGGAGTTCTCGGGCGCTCAGTCTCGGCGAGCGCGAGGAGATGTCGCGAGGGCTCAGCACGCGCTGTTCGCTGCGGGGGATCGCTCGCCGGCTGACCACGCCGGCAGCCAAGGCGCCACAATTCCCGTTCTTCAGTTCAATTAGTCTCGACATACAGGCCCGGCGGATCGCGGATGAGCTTGGCTAAAGGATGGCCTTCTCGTTGTTTCGGACGTCCGCACCCGATGCGGTAACCTAAACTCACGAGGCGAGCGCTCGGCGGCGCACAGCTTGCGAAACACCAATTTTAACATATCGCGCCGTCATGTTAAAAAGTTTGGAATTTTCGAACATGTGAGTCGTGACGTGTTAAAGGCGACCTATCATCTGCCGATCCTTCCGCCGCCCGGCGAGCTTGAGACGCCGGCAGTCCTGCGCGCGCTCGCCGACGCACACCGTCATCTGGCCGAACTCAAGGGCCGGGCATGGAGCATTCCCAACCAATCCATTCTGATCGACTCGCTCGCGCTGCAAGAGGCCAAGGCCAGTTCGGAAATTGAGAACATCGTCACGACGCAGGACGAGCTGTTTCAGGCGAGCCTGTTCATGGAAGGGCCCGGCTCTCCGGCCGCCAAGGAGGTCGCCAGCTATCGGGACGCGCTCAAGTGCGGGTTCGATAGCCTGCGCCAGAACCAAGGCCTCCTGACGAACAACGCCATCGTGGAGATGTTTCGCGTCCTCAAACGCACGACCGAGGGCTTTCGCGCCGTGCCGGGAACGGCGCTCAAGAACGAGGCGACGGGCGCGCTAGTCTACGTGCCGCCCCAAAGCAGCGAAGAGATCATCGCGCACATGACGGCGCTGGAGCGGTTCATCAATGATGACGCCGCCAGCGAGCTCGATCCGTTGGTTAAGATGGCGCTGATCCATCATCAGTTCGAAAGCATCCACCCGTTCTCGGACGGAAACGGCCGCATCGGCCGCATCATCAACGTCCTCTACCTGACGCGCGTCGGGTTGCTGGAAATCCCGATCCTTTACCTCAGTCGCTACGTGACGACCCACAAGGCCGACTACTATCGCCTGCTCCAGGCGGTGCGCGACGACGGCGCTTGGGAGCCTTGGCTGCTCTATATGCTGCGTGCCGTGTCCGAGACCTCCAGGCAGACGCTGGAACTGATCGAGGGCATGCGTAGCCTGATGGCCGACTACAAGCGGCGCCTGCGCGAACACCCATCCGTCCGCTACTCGCAGGACCTATTGAACAACCTTTTCCGCCATCCCTATACGCGGATCGAGTTCGTGCAGGCTGATCTAGGCGTCACGCGCCAGACCGCCTCCAAATACCTCGACCAGCTGGCAGAGACAGGCTTCGTCGAGAAGCACCAGCAAGGGCGCAACAACTACTACATCAACACCCCGCTGATTGAGCTCTTCCTGCGGGCTTCTGAGAGCTAGGAGCGCAGGCCCAAGGGTTTGTCGTTAGGTCCAAGGGCGGGGTGTCGGAGCGTGGACGACCTCCAAGCCCGCTCGACAGGCGTCGCCCTTGCCATGACGCGATCTTGTCGGAGAAGTCCTCGGTCGGCGGTCCGGAGCGGCTTGAACAGGGCGGGCTGATCGCTTGAATCTCCGGGTCTGACTCCCACCCGCGTGCATCCGGCCATGCGTCTCCGCCGGGTCTGACCCCTGACCGATAGGCGCGCGTTGACTCGCGTCTTGGAGTGGGTAAGCCTCAACCTAAGGAAGCTTCACCGCTTCCCACTCTCGTCGGGGGAATTCTGATGCGCGATCCCTTCCGCCGGACGATCGGCGTGATCGCTGCGATCGCCCTGGGTCTCGCCCTGTGGGGCGCGGACGCCGTCGCCGAAGACCAGGTGGTGGTGCAGCGCAATGTGAGCGTCCGCGAGGCGCCTGACCGGCAAACACCGGTCGTGACGTTTCCGGCGATCGGTCAGGTCCTGGACCTACTGGACGCGGGCGCCCGCACCGGCGGCTATTATCATGTGATCCTGCCGGACGGACGCACCGGCTGGGTCTATTTCAGCTTCGTCCGTCGCCTCCCCGAGACGGCCGGCGGGCCCGCGACCTCGCTCGTCGCCGGGGACCGGGTCGCGGTGCACTATATCGACGTCGACCAGGGCGCCGCCGCCCTGCTGGAGTTTCCCTGCGGCGCCGTGATGATCGACGTGGGCGGGCGCGGCGAGGCCGCGAGCGCCCACCTGGCGGCCTATCTCGACGCCTTCTTCGCCCGGAGGACGGATCTGCACGGGCGCCTCGACGCGATCTTCATCACCCACACCCATGTCGACCATAACAGTAACCTGAAGGCGGTCGTCCAGGCGCCTGGACGCACGGTCGGATCCTATATCCACAACGGCGTGATGACCGGGTCTGGTCGGGCCAACGCTCGCTGGCTGGCCGGCTTCCCGCCCAGGACCCCGGCCTACGCCGCCGCCGCCGCGCCGCCGATTCAGGTCCGTGAGGTGTCCGAGGACGAGGTGGCCGCCGCCGGGGGGCAAGGGCTATCGGACGCGGTCATCGATCCGCTCGCCTGCCCGCGGGTCGATCCAAGGATTCGGGTGTTGTCTGGCCGCTATGACGACAGTCCCGGCTGGTCGGACGGCGAACTCGACAACGGCAACAACCAGAGTCTGGTGATCCGGGTCGACTATGGGGCCGCGTCCTTCCTGTTCACCGGCGACCTTGAGGAGCCGGCCATCGAAACCCTGGTGAGCCGCTACGCCGGGGGTGGGGTTCTCGATGTCGACGTCTGGGAGGTCGGCCATCATGGATCGGCCAATGGGGTCACCGAGAGTCTGCTTCGGGCCATGTCGCCGCAGATCGCCGTGATCTCCATGGGACGGCCCTCGGTCCACGAGAAGTGGACGGCCTGGGCCTATGGCCACCCACGCCGCGGCAGCGTGACCCTGGTGGATCGGTATGTCAGCGACAAGCGGCGGGGTCCGCCCCGGGTGTTGGTGGCCGACAAGGTCAAGCAGTTCTCCGCCTATGCCCCTGCCCACGCGGTCTATGCGACGGGCTGGGATGGGGACGTCACGGTGAGCGCCGGGCCCGATGGCGCGCTGCGCGTGGAGCTTGGGAAATAGCGTCCGCCGCCGCGGCGCGCGGTCTGGAGGTGCGCGACGGACCATCGAGGACGACGGGCTGAGCGCGGGGCGCTGTTCGGCCGAGCGGTGCGTTCGCCGGCCGGGCGGTCTGGAAGCCCTCACGCCGACGAATCGGCGGCCCGGGCCAGTGAGCCTCCCGGGTCGCCCCGAGGCCTGTCCGGCGGTCCAGGTGGCGCCGCACGCTTCGCAGGCCATCTTGAGGGGCGCGGCGCCCGCCATCATCCGGCCCAGAGTCTGAGACCGTGATGCGGCGGGGCTTCAGTTGCGGTAGCGGTCGGCGATGCGGCGGATATGGCCCTGGGACAGGCTGGGGGACCAGGCGAAGTCCGCGCGCCACCTCACCCGCCCGCAGCCCGGGCAGTTCCATCCGACACGCCGCGCAATGGCCACGAGAGGGGTCGCGTGGCCTCCGGCCTTCAACGCACGCAGCCGGTCGATGACCCGCTCGGCCTACAGCCTTCGCCACACCTACATCTGCATGCGGCTCATGGAGGGCGCCGACATCTACCAGATCGCCAAGAACTGCCGAACGAGCGTGGAGATGATCGAGAAGTTCTACGCCTCCCACATAAGGAACACCTTGGACGCCGCGGCCATCAACGTCCGCAAGGCGCGGGCGCGGAAGGCGCCTTCCGCGCGCAAGACGCCCGCGAACGCGAG
>JAZKBZ010000184.1:0-16445 GCA_040388315.1 Pseudomonadota bacterium
TCGGCATGGACCTGCTCCAGAGCGGTGCGAAACGCGGCCTTGTAATCCATCGACTTGAACTCACGGCGGTCCAGGGCCGTCATGGCCCCTTCAGTTTCCTAAACCCGTCGCCGGGCGGCGGACCTTGATGTAGGTCAAGCTCCAGCCCCGCTTGATCCAGCGCAAGGCGGCAGGTCCTCGATGGGCGAGGGTCGAGGACCGGCGTCCCGCCCGGAGGAGACGACATGATCTGGCTCCTGGCGCTGTCCATCGTGACGGCGGTTCCGCCCGCGCCGGCCGGGGTTCCGGGCTATATGAACGGGGGCCAGTTCGTCGCCATGTGCCTGGCCCAGGGCCCCGACGCCGAGGTCGGCGCTGTGCTCTGCCTCGGCTATCTGGTGGGCTCGGTCGACCAGTTGCTGGCCCGGGAGGCCAGGCGCTCGCCGGACCGCCGCACCATCTGCCTGCCCAAGGGCGCCACCGCCGAGCAGGTGCGCGAGGCGGTGATGACCCAGCTGGTGGCTCACCCGGAGGCCCAGGTCCACGCCGCCGCCGAGCTGATCCGCCTGTCCCTGGAGACAGAGTTCCCCTGCCCAGCGCCGGGGGAGACCCCCAAGCCCTGACGGTGAAGCTTGATCTCCGTCAAGGCGAGGCCGCGTGGGATTGGCGATTCTGATTCCAGTCTTTCCGGAGCAAAGAGAGAGAATGGCTTTTCACCTGACCCCCTACCTCACCATGGTCATCGTCGGCTTCGTCAGCTTCATGGTCGTCCTGGCCTATGGCCGGTTCGTCACCCGTTCGGAGGACCGCAAGCCGCGCGACTGATCCCGCCTCATCCGCCCACACGAACGCCCGCCTCCAAGACCTGGACGGCGGGCGTTCTCATAGCGGGAGGCGCCTGAGCGCCTGGGCCCTAGATTCAAAACATGAGAGCACGTCGGGCGGCGGAACCGGTATCCACTTCCGCCTGACGCGCTCTAGTGGCTGAAGAGGACGAAGCGCTCGGGGCGGCGCAGGAAGTCGCGGGTCACGCCCCCCAGCACCCATTCCTGCAGCCGGCTGTGGCCATAGGCGCCCGAGACAATGAGGTCGGCGCCGATCGCCTCGGCCTCGATGTTCAGTTCGATCCCGGCGCGGGCGGCCTCGGCGACCTTCACCCGCGGGCGGGCGGTCACGCCGTGGCTCTGCAGGTGGCGGGCCACCTCCAGGGTGCGCTGCTCGGCGGCGTAGAGGCTCTCGGAATCGCAGACCTCCATCACCACCACCTCCTCGGCCCGCTTGAGGAAGGGCAGGGCGTCGGCCGCGGCGCGGCGGGCCTCGCGGCTGTCCTTCCACGCCACCACCACGCGTTCGGCGCGCAGGTCCACGACGCCGGGCGGCGCCACCAGGACCGGACGGCCGCTCATCAGGATCAGTTCGGCGGGATCGGCGGTGCGCAGGGGAGCGGTGGCGTCCAGGGGCGCGCAGCCGGCCACGATCAGGTCGGCGCGGCGGGAAATCCGCGACAGGGCCGGGGCGGGCGGATCGCTGAGCGCCAGCCACTCGTGGCGGCCGGCGCCGACATGGCTGCGGAACAGGGCCTCGGCCGCGGCCAGGTCCTTGTCCACCTGCTCACGGGCCAGGGCCGCCCACTCGGCGGCGACCATGCCATAGGGGTCGTTCAGCCCCATCCAGTCCACCACCTCGACGCCGACCCCCAGCAGGGTGGCGTCGAACTTGCGGGCGACCTGGGCCGCGAGCGTCAGGCGCTCGGCGGCTTGGGGATTGGATTCGGCGTGGACCAGGATGGTCGTGTAGGTCATCGAAGGTCCCTCACGCCGGAAGACGGTCTAGGCGGCCATGCGGGCCAGGGCGCCGCGATTGTTGACCCGGAAGCGGCGGGCGCCGGTGAACTCCACCACCAGGGCGCTCTGCAATTGGGTCAGCATGCGCGAAACGGTCTCGATGGTCAGGCCCAGATAGTCGGCCATGTCCTGGCGACCCATGGGCAGGGTGACGGCCTCGGCGCTGCGGCGCTCGGCCAACTCCATCAGGAAACTGGCGACCTTTTCCGAGGCGGTCTTGCGGCCCAGCAACAGCAGATGATCCTGGGTGCGGCTCAGCTCGCGGTTGGTTTCAGCCCAGACCAGACGCTGGAAAGCGTCCTCGCCGACCGCGGACCGGAGCGCCGAGGCCTTCAGCACCAGCACCACACAGTCGCTCAGCGCCTCGGCCGAGAAGCGATGCAGGCCGTTGGTCTCAACCCCGAAGGTCTCCTCGGCGTAGTAGAAGCCGCCGATCTGACGCCGACCGTCGCTCATCAGGCGCGAGGTGCGCACCGCGCCGCTGACGACCCGGTAGATGAAATCGGCTTCTTCGTCCTGGCCATAGATTTCCTCGTCCTTGGCGAAGGTCATCCGCACGCCCATCCGGGACATGACGTCATTGGCCGGCGTAGCGGCGGGGACGCCAAAGGCGGTGGCGGCTTGGGCTTCGTTGAGCAGATGGGCCTGGGTCATCAGCAAGTTCCCTCGGGTTGATGAGCCATGGTTAGGCTTACCGAAGGGCCTGCGAAATTCGGGACGTCCCCCTAAGTAGTTCTACGGAGGCGGCGCCGGCCCGTAGGGCCGATCTCCGGCGAACCGGGGGCAGACTGGGCGTTTGATCTCGATCAGGGCGGCCTCTCGACGATCGCGCAGGTTCGGAGTTGGAGGCCCGATGATCTCGAACGACGGACAATCGATGAATAGCGCTCCGCCAGGGCCGGCCCACGACGGCTGGGCGCGCCTGATCGCCAAGCCCATCCCCCTGGACACCTACCGGGAAAACGTCGCGGTGCTCTCGCGCCACTGCCACGCCCTGCGGCCCCAGCGGCTGGTAGGCATGCGCAAGGTGGAGGTGCGCGCCGGCGGCCGCAGCCTGCTGGCCTCGCCCATGGTCTGCGACGATCCCAGCGTGGTGGGCGCCGACGAGGTCGGCCTGCCCGAGCCCCTGTTCCACCGCCTCGGCGTGCCGGCCGGCGCCAGCGTCGAGATCGCCCCCGCCCGCCCCGCGCGCAGCCTCGATCACGTCCGCGCCAAGGTGGCCGGCGAGACCCTGGGCCAGGCCCAGTTCGACGCCATCGCCCGCGACCTGGCCGACCATCGGTGGTCGGACATGGAGGTGGCGGCCTTCCTGATCGCCTGCGCCAGCTTCATGACCGCCGAGGAGACCCTGGCCCTGACCCGCTCCATGGTGTCGGTGGGCCGCAGGCTGACCTGGGAGCACGGCCTGGTGGTGGACAAGCACTGCATCGGCGGCATCCCCGGCAACCGCACCTCGCTGATCGTCGCCCCCATCGTCGCGGCCCACGGCCTGCGCATGCCCAAGACCTCCTCGCGCGCCATCACCTCGCCGGCCGGCACCGCTGACACCATGGAGGTCCTGGCCCGGGTCGACCTGGACGAGGCCGAGATGCGGCACGTGGTGGAAACCTGCGGCGCCTGCATCGTCTGGGGCGGGCGGGTCAATCTGTCCCCCGCCGACGACGTGCTGATCTCGGTGGAACGGCCACTGTCCATCGACACCGCCGAACAGATGGTGGCCTCCATCCTGTCGAAGAAGATCGCAGCGGGCTCCAGCCACCTGGTGCTGGACGTGCCGGTGGGACCCTCGGCCAAGATTCGCGACGCCGGCGCCGCCCTGCGCCTGAAGAAGCTGTTCGAGTTCGTCGCCAGCCGTCTGGGCCTGAGCCTCGACGTCATCCTCAGCGATGGTCATCAGCCGGTCGGGCGCGGCGTCGGGCCGGTGCTGGAGGTCCGCGACGTCCTGGCCGTGCTGGAGAACCACAAGGACGCGCCGCTGGACCTGCGCGAGAAGGCCATCCGCCTGGCCGGCCGGGTGCTGGAGGCCGATCCCGCCCTGCCGATCGGCGCCGGCGAACACCGGGCCCGGGACCTGCTGGAGAGCGGGGCCGCGCGCCGCAAGCTCGACGACATGATCGCCGCCCAGGGGCCCTCGCCGATCAAGGCCGAACTGGGGGGCCTGGTCCATGAGGTGGCCGCGCCGCGCGACGGTCGCGTCGAGGCCATCGACTGCCTGCGCATCGCCACCATCGCGCGTCTGGCCGGAGCGCCCAACGACCCTGGGGCGGGCCTGGACCTGCTGTTCAAGGTCGGCGACACCGTGCGGGCCGGCGAGCCCCTGTTCCGCATTCACGGATCGGAGCCCAGCGACTTCCACTTCGCCGTCGAGGCTGGCGGCGAGGACTGCGGCGTCAAGGTGTCGGCATGATCAGCGGCATCCACGCCTTCGCCGACGAACGGGCTCCGGCCTCGCGTCTGGCCGAGATGCTCGGAGCGCCCTTGCACATCTCCGGTCTGCACGTGTTTCCCGATGGGGAGAGCCTGCCGGAGGTCGGCCCGGCGACGGGCGATGTGGCCCTCTACCGCTCCCTCAACCGGCCCGACGCCAAGCTCATGCCCCTGTTGCTGGCCGCCGACGCCTTGCGCCGTCGCGGAGCCGGGCGGGTGGTGCTGGTGGCGCCCTATCTCTGCTACATGCGCCAGGACGAGGTGTTCAGGCCCGGCCAGCCGCTAAGCCGCGACGTGGCCGGTCGGTTGCTGGGGGAGGCCTTCGACGCCATCGTGACCGTCGAGCCGCACCTGCACCGGACCACGGACCTGGAACGCGCCTTCAACGGCGCCGAGGTGGTGGCCCTGTCGGCCGCCGAGGCCCTGGCCGCGGCCCTGCCGCCGCCGCCGCCGGGCGCCCTGGTGATCGGTCCCGACAGCGAGTCCGAGGCCTGGGCCGCCGCCCTGGCGCGCCACCTGGGAACCGACCACGCCACCTTCCTCAAGACCCGCCGCGGCGACCATGAGATCGAACTGACCTTCGCCGATCCCGCGCTTGTGGCGGGCCGGCATGTGGTGCTGATCGACGACGTCTGTTCGACCGGAGGGACGCTGGTGGCCGCCATCCGCCAGCTTCAGGCCTTCCAGGCCGCGGAGATCGACGTGGTGGTGACCCACGCCCTGTTCGACGCCGAGGCGGAGCTGCGCTTGCGCAAGGCCGGCGCACGCCGGATCTTCTCCAGCGACTCGTGTCCCCACCCGACCAACGCCGCCTCTCTGGCGCCCTTGCTGGCCCAAGCCCTGAAAGACCTCCGCCTATGACCGTCGAGCTCACCTTCCACGGCGCGGCCGGTTGCGTCACCGGCTTCTGTGCGCGCCTGAAGACGGAGAAGGCCACGGTGCTGATCGACTGCGGCATGTTCCAGGGCCCCAAAACCCTGAAGGCCCTGAACTACGATCCCTTTCCCTTCGACGTGAAGGAGGTCGACGCGGTCCTCCTGACCCACGCCCACATCGACCACTCGGGCCTGCTGCCCAAGCTCATGAAGGCCGGATTCAAGGGGCCGATCTACGCCACCGCCGCCACCCGGGACCTCTGCGAGATCATGCTCGCCGACGCCGGCGGCATCCAGGAGAGCGAGGTCGAGCAGCTCAATCGCCGCAATCAGCGGCGGGGCCGGCCCCTCGTCGAACCGATCTATCGCGCCGTCGACGCGGCGCGGATCATGAAACAGTTCGAACGGGTGAAGCTGGGGGAGGCGGTCGCCGCCGTCCCGGGGATCAGCGCGGTCTATTGGGAGGCCGGCCACATCCTGGGCGCCACCTCCATCGAGGTCACCATCGACACCGAGGAGGGGCCGGTCCGCATCCTGTTCTCCGGCGACTTCGGCCCGGGCGGGCGGGACTACATCCCCGATCCGCAGGGGCCGGCGGGCGTCGATCACCTGGTGATCGAGTCCACCTACGGGGATCGCCCGCGAGACCCCGTCGATCCCGCCAGGCGCCGCCACAAGCTGGCCGAGGAGCTGAACGCGGCCCACGAGGCCGGCGGCCCGCTGCTGATACCGGCCTTCGCGGTCGAGCGTTCCCAGGAGCTGCTGGCCGATATCCTGACCCTGATCGACTCCGGCGAGGTGCCCGAGACCGACGTCTTCCTGGACTCGCCGCTGGCCATCAAGGCCTCGAAGATCTTCGTCGAACGCGGCTGGAACAAGGACACCGGCTGGAACCCCTTCAAGGACGTCCGCGCCTCGGGCCGGCTGAAGTTCCTGGCCAAGCCCTGGGACAGCGACAGCCTCGACCGGCTCTCCGGCTGGCACATCATCATGGCCGGCAGCGGCATGTGCGACGCCGGGCGCATCCGCAAGCACCTGAAGCGCTGGCTGTGGGACCGGGGCGCCACCGTCCTGCTGCCTGGCTTCCAGGCCGCGGGCACCCTGGGTCGGCTGCTGGCGGAGGGCGCCAAGCGGGTCAAGATTCAGGGCGACGACGTCCGGGTGGCGGCGCGCATCCGTATCCTCGACGCCTATTCCGGCCACGCCGACGCCACGACCCTGACCTCCTGGGCCAAGGCGCGCCAGCCGGTGGGCGGCAAGGTCTTCCTGGTGCATGGCGAACCGGAGGCCCTGGAGGGCCTGCGCGAGCGACTGGTGGGCGCGGGCTTCGATCCCGAGTCGCTGATGGTCCCGGCCCTGGACGACTCCTACGTGATTGGCCGCACCACCGGGGTTCTCGAGCCCGGTGGCTCCCCGCGCCTGCCGCCCGAAGCGGCCGCGTCGCTCGACTGGCACAATGCGCGGGCCCGCCTGCTCATCGAACTGGACGAACGGCTCGAACGCGCCCGCTCCGACGCCGCGCGCGAGGCGATCCTGGCGCAGGTGTCCAGGGCCCTGGAGGCGCGTGGGCCAGCTTGACCAAGGTCAAGGCGGTCGGGATCCGGACGGGATGAATTGAAATTCTCATCCGAAAGGAATCCCGATGGCCAAGTCCCTCGCAAAGAAGCTCTCCAACAACCTCGACGACGCCCTCGACGACGTCATGCACGAGTTGAAGCGCGCCTCCGAAAGCCTGGAGGAAGGCGCCGAGGACCAGTTCTCCAAGGCGTCCGCCGCCCTGACCAAGGCCGCCCAGGCCCTGGCTGGCGAGGTGCGTGACCGCTCCGCCAAGGTGACCAAGACCGTCACCGCCGAGGCCAAGGAACACCCGGTGGCCGCGGCCACCGCTCTCGCCGTCGCCGCCGCGGCCCTGGTGGGGCTGGTGGTGGCCGCCCGGCGCTCCAAGCCCGACTGAGGCTCAATCGTGAATGGGGTAGGGCGCCGCCTTGGCGATCACCTTCTCCAGACCGGGATGCGGAGGCCCTTCGTCGGCCTCCGCCTCTTCCTCGTCTTCGTCCGCCTCTGTCTCGGCCACCTTCGGAGCGGGCAGGAAGGTGCGCACCAAGGCGGTGAACGCGGCGGCGAAGAATCCCAGGCCATCGCGGATCGGGTGGGGCAGCTTTGCGGGCTCTGGGGTCTCGGCGGGCATCTTCATCTCCACGGGCCGGCATCCTGGACGCTGAGCATGCGCTCGCCTTGATGGGGATCAAGCGCCTTCGGCGAGCCT
The DNA here is from genome assembly GCA_040388315.1 of Pseudomonadota bacterium. Lineage (GTDB taxonomy): Bacteria > Pseudomonadota > Alphaproteobacteria > Caulobacterales > Caulobacteraceae > Phenylobacterium. Next base: position 7,392 of record JAZKBZ010000184.1, read on the forward strand.
GGGCCCGACCTTGAGCGACATCAAAGCGAGTCGGCATACAAGCTGGGATGAAGACGTCTTATCTGATGGAGCGTTCCATGGCCCTCGCCGACATTCTGCTGCACATCGACTCCTATCCCGACCCCACGCCCCTGGAGACGATCGACGAGGCCCTCACACTCGCCGCCAAGCTCGGGGGAAAGGTCACGGCCCTGGCCGTTCAGGTGGCGATCCCGGTGCGATCCAATCTCCTGGCCGAACAGCTGGTCGGTCTGACCGCCCTGGCCGCCGAAGAGGAGGCCAAGAGTCTGGAGGCCTGCCGGACCCGAACGGCGCACTTCTCCAAGGCCGCGGCCCAGGCCGGCTTGGCGGCTGACACCCTGACGGAACGAGTCCACATCCACGAACTGGCCGAGCACGTCGCGCATCGGGCCCGGACGCGGGACGTTTGCATCGTCCCGCTGGCGGGGAAATATGATGGCCAGGGTGAGGTGGCGCAGCGCGTGATCTTCAGCTCCGGCCGCCCCGCCCTGGTGTTCAAGTCCGGGACCATCGGGAAGGGCGATGAGCTTGGGACCGTGGTGGTGGCCTGGGATGGCAGCCGCTTTGCGGCCCGCGCCATGGCCGACGCCCTGCCGATCCTGGTCCGCGCCAAGCAGGTCAGGATCCTGACCATCGTCAACGAGAAGCCCTCCGCCACCTCCGGCCTGGGCGCCGAGGCGGTCCGTCACTTGGCGACCCATGGCGTCAAGGCGGTGGTGGACGAGGTCGACGCCAAGGGCCACGCCATCGGCCCGGTGCTGGACCGCTATCTGGAGGAGAGGTCCCCCGACCTGTTCGTCATGGGCGCCTACGGCCATTCGCGCCTGCGGGAGCTGATCCTCGGCGGCGCCACCGAGCGGATGCTGCACGATCCCACGGTTCCGATCTTCCTCTCGCACTAGCCTCCGCGGGTCAGTTGACCCCTGTCAAAGCGGGGCCGTACGCTAGGGCCCACAACTTGCGGTCATTGGAGGACCAACCCATGACCTACCGCGACATCCTCGTGCAGATCGATGAAACCCCGGCCTCGGCGGCGCGCGCTATTACTGCCGCGGGATTGGCGGCCAAGTTCCAGGCGCAGCTGACGGGCGTGTTCCTGAAGAGCGAGTTCTTCCAGAATTACATGGCGGCCGACGCCATGGCCTACATGTCGCCCTCCGACATCGATCGTCTGCTGAAGGAGCATGCCGCGGCGACCCTGAAGGCTTCGGAGGAGGCCCGGGAGCGCTTCGAGCGCGCCGCTTCCGAGGCCGGGGTGGTTTCCGACTGGCAGGTGATCGACGGCGACTATGACGGCGCCCTGATCGCCTATGCCCGACGCTTCGACCTGACGGTCATGCCTCCGGCCGCCACGGCCGCGCTGGGCACGAACAAGGTCTCGGCCGCCGATCTCGGCCTGGCCAGCGGCGGCCCGGTGCTGGTGGTCGGCGAGCAGGGTGGCTCGCCCCATGTCGGCAAGAAGATCCTGGTGGCCTGGAAGGGCACGCGCGAGTCGGCCCGGGCGCTGCGCGACGCCATGCCCTTCCTGATGACCGCCGACGAGGTCCATGTACTGGTGGTCTCGCCCCACGGCGAAGGCGGCCCCGATGGGGCCTTGCAGCGCCACCTGGAGCGGCACGGCCTGAAGGCCAAGCTGATCGTCGATCCGAGCGACGACATCTCCGCGGCCGAGGTTCTGCGCCGGCAGGTCAAGGCCCTGAAGGCCGACCTGGTGGTCATGGGGCTCTATGGCCGGCCGCGCATGCAGGAGCTGGTGCTGGGCGGGGTGTCCCACGACCTGCTGCGCGATCCCCCCGCGGCCCTGCTGGTCTCCCACTAGACCCTGACCGTTTCAGACGGACCCGTCTGAAACGACAAGAAGGGTCTAGATTTAAAGAATGGAGCGCGTCGGGCGGCGGAACCGGTATCCACTTCCGCCTGACGTGCTCTAGAGCGTGACGGCCTGAACCGAAGCGGGGCAGCGGCCCTGGAGGAGGTGTCTCATCTCGCACGCTGACACGGTCGCGCGCGATGCGCCGGCGGATGCGGCCCGCCTATGAGAACAAGCCACGGCCGCAGCTTCGCCCACGATATCGTTCAGCGCCTGGGCCAGGAGATCGTCTGCGGCGTCTATGGCGCCCAGAACCCCTTTCCCATCGAGGCGGAGCTTTGCCGGCGCCTGGGGGTGAGCCGCAGCGTGCTGCGCGAGGCGGTCAAGATGCTGACCACCAAGGGTCTGCTCAACGCCCGTCCGCGCCAGGGCACCTGGGTCGAGCCGGAGAGCAATTGGAACCTGCTGGATCCCGACGTGCTGCGCTGGTTCCTGGAGCGCAAATTCTCGCCGACCCTGCTGCTGGAGTTTACCCAGGTGCGGCTGGCCATCGAACCCTTGGCCGCCTCCATGGCCGCGCGGCTGGCGGGGCCCGAGGCCAAGGCCAGCATCGCCGCGGCCCTGGACCGGATGAAGGCCGCCGAGCGGGGCGAGGACGACCCGCTGGAGTCCGACATCGCTTTCCACGTCGCCATCCTGCGGGCCAGCGGCAACCGGTTCCTGACCCAGATGCGGGACCTGATCGACGTGGCCCTGCGCACCTCGTTCCGGCTCACCAACCGCCGCAAGGGCGCCCGCCTGGCCAGCGTGTCGGATCACCAGCGCGTCGCCGACGCGATCCTGGCCGGCGATGCGGAGGGGGCGAGCCAGGCCATGCGCGACCTCATGATCGAGGCCCTGACCCTGATCGAGAAGGAAGCCGCCGCGCCCGCCTAGGTGGTCGCGGCCTCATGGCTGTAGATGTCGCACAGCAGACCCAGGACCCGCATCGCCGCGGGATCGGCCAGCCGGTAGAAGATGGTCTGGGCGTCACGGCGCGTCTCCACCAGGCCCTCGGCGCGCATCTTGGCCAGGTGCTGCGAGGTCGCCGACTGGGCCATCCTGGCGTGGGCGGAGAGGGTTCCCACCGAGGCCTCGCCCTCGATCAGGCGGCAGAGCAGCAGCAGGCGCTGCTCGTTGGCCAGCAGCTTGAGCAGGCGCGCCGCCGATTGGGCGCTGCCTTCTAGCTGCGAGAGTTCGCCGGACGAGGGGCGGGGCAGGAGGTCGTCGGTCATCTGCTCAACTGAGAATGTACGCAGGCATGATCAATGCGATCCCCCCGACTTGGCCGGCCGGCCGTCATCGCGCAGCACCACATAGATCGCAGGGATGACGAGGACGGTGAGCAGGGTCGAGGAGGCTAGGCCGAACAGCAGCGAGATCGCCAGGCCCTGGAAGATCGGGTCGGTCAGGATCACCGCCGCACCGATCATGGCCGCCGCCGCCGTCAGCACGATCGGCTTGAAGCGGATGGCCCCGGCCTCCAGCAGCACCTCGCGCAGGGCGCGGCCCTCCGTCTGGCTGTGGCGGATGAAGTCCACCAACAGGATCGAGTTTCGCACGATGATGCCGGCCAGGGCGATGAAGCCGATCATCGAGGTGGCGGTGAAGGGCGCCTGGAACAGGATGTGGCCGATGACGATTCCCACCAGGGTCAGCGGGATCGGCGTCAGGATCACCAGGGGCAGGCGGAAGCTTTTGAACTGGGCCACGACCAGGACATAGATGCCCAGGATCGCCACCCCGAAGGCTGCGCCCATGTCGCGGAAGGTCACCCAGGTGATCTCCCATTCGCCGTCCCACAGCACCGTGGGTCGGCTCTCGTCGGTTGGCTGGCCGTGCATGCGGATATCGGGCTTGGGGACGTCCTTCCAGTCGGCCTGGCGGATGGCCTTGTCCACCGCCATCATGCCGTAGATGGGCGCCTCGTAGGCCCCGGCGAGTTCGCCCATGATCATATCGACGTCGCGACCGTCGCGGCGGAAGATATGGGTCGCGCCGGCTTCCTGCGAGGCGGTGGCCACCTCGTCCAGGGCCACCAGCCGGCCGGACCCTTGCGAGACCGCCACCGGCAGGGCCGAAAGCCCTTCGCCCCAGCTCCGGGCCGACTGCGGCAGACGCACGGAGATCTCCAGGGGATCGCGGCCCTCGCCGCGATGGGCGTAGCCCACCACCTGGCCGCCCAGGGCCGCGGCGATGGAGTCGTAGACGTCGCGGTCGCTGACCTTCAGGGCCTCCAGGCGATCGCGATCGGGAACCAGGCGCAGGCCTGGCCGGGGCTGGCCGTAGCTGTCGTCGATGTCGACGATGTAGGGCACCGAATGGAAGGTGGCCTTGACCTGTTCGGCCACGGCCCGCCGGGTCTTGGCGTCCGGGCCATAGACCTCGGCCAGCAGGGTGGCCATCACCGGCGGTCCCGGCGGCGCCTCCACCACCTTGATCGCCGCGCCGGCGGGCAGGGGGATCGCGGCCAGCTTGCGGCGCAGGTCGAGAGCGATGGCGTGGCTGTTGCGATGGCGCTCGTCCTTGGGCGCCAGGGCGACGGAGAGGTCGCCCATCTCCGGCTTGTTGCGCTGGTAGTAGTGCCGCACCAGGCCGTTGAAGTTGAACGGCGAGGCCGTGCCGGCATAGGCGTCGATGGCGGTGACTTCCGGCAGGGCCCGGGTGATCACCGCGGCGTCGGCCAGGGTCCGCTCGGTGGCCTCCAGCGAGGTCCCCTCCGGCATGTCCAGCACCACCTGCAACTCGGACTTGTTGTCGAAGGGCAGCAGCTTCACGGTCACTGTCTTGGTGGCGAACATGGCGCAGGCTAGCAGGGTGGCCAGGCCCACCGCGATCAGGAAGGTCCAGGCGCTGCGGCGGGTGGCGATCACCCGGCCGGCGACCTTGCGATAGACCGCGCCGAGCTTGCCTTCGCCATGGTGGCCGTGACCTGCATCGAGCGTCTTGCGGGCGAAGCGGACCATCAGCCAAGGCGCGATGACCACGGCCACGAAGAAGGAGAAGACCATGGCCGCCGAGGCGTTGACCGGGATCGGCGCCATGTAGGGGCCCATCAGGCCCGAGACGAACAGCATGGGCAGCAGGGCCGAGACTACGGTGAGGGTCGCCACCACCGTGGGGTTGCCCACCTCGGCCACGGCCTCGACGGCGGCGTCGATCCGGCTGCGTCCGTCGGCCATCGCCCAGTGACGGGCGATGTTCTCGATCATGACGATGGCGTCGTCGACGAGGATGCCGATGGAGAAGATCAGGGCGAACAGGCTGACCCGGTTGATGGTGTAGCCCATCAGGTTCGACGCGAAGAGGGTCAGCAGGATGGTGGTGGGGATGACCACGGCGGTGACGCCCGCCTCCCGCCAGCCGATGGCGAAGCCGATCAGGATGACGATGGAGATGGTGGCCAGGCCCAGGTGGAACAGAAGCTCGTTGGCCTTTTCGTTGGCGGTCTCGCCATAGTCGCGGGTCACCGCGACGCTCAGGCTCTCGGGCAGCAGGGTTCCCTTCAGGGCCTCGACGCGGGCGAGGACCGCGTGGGAGACCACGACGGCGTTGGCGCCCTTGCGCTTGGCGATGGCCAGGCTGACGGCCGGCGCCTCGCTCCAGCCCTGGACGGTCCGCGCATAGCGCCAGGCTCGGGCCTGGTCCTCACGGGGGGCCACCACCACCTGGGCCACGTCGCGGACATAGACAGTCTCGCCCTTGGCCGAGGGCAGGGCCAGCAGGCCGATCTCGGTGGCGTCGGTCAGGGTGCGGCCGGCGGTGACGTCGACGGCCTGGCCGCCATTGCGCACCTGGCCGGCGGGGAAGGCGCGGTTGGCCTGGCGGATGGTGTCCATCAGCCCGCCCAGGGAGACGCCGTGCAGGGCGAGCTTGGCGGGATCGGGCTCGACCCGGATCTCCTGGGGCCGGCCGCCGACGATGAAGGTCAGGCCGACGTCGTCGACCTTGGCCACCTCGGTCCTGAGCTTGCCGGCCAGTTCATAGAGCGCCTGGTCGGTCCACTGGCCGGCCGCGCCGGGCTTGGGGGAGAGCGTCAGGACCAGGCTCGGCACGTCGTTGATGCCGCGGGTCTGGATCAGGGGTTCGGGAATGCCGGCCGGGATGCGGTCGTAGTTGGCGCGCACCTTCTCATGGATGCGGACCGCCGCGGCGTCGGGGTCGACGCCGACCTTGAAGCGGGCGGTGACCATGACCTGGTTGTCGTCGGCGAAGGTGTAGACGTGCTCCACCTCCGCAACGCTCTTGACGATGGTCTCCAGGGGCTTGCCCACCAGTTCCACCGCGTCGGGCGCGCGCAGGCCAGGCGCGGAGACCATGATGTCCACCATGGGCACGCTGATCTGCGGCTCCTCCTCGCGGGGGATGGAGACGAGCGCCAGCAGGCCCACGGCGATGGCGGCCAGCAGGAAGAGCGGCGTCAGGGGCGAGCGGATGGTGGCTCGGGTCAGCCGTCCGGAGAGACCGAGGTTCATCGGGCCGCCCCGGCCGGGGTCAGGATGTCGCCGGGGCGAAGTCCGGAGAGGATTTCCACCGTGTCGGCGGTGGGCCCGGCGGTGGTCTGGACGGGCGTCTCGGAGACCGTGCCGTCGGCCCGAACCAGGCGGACATAGTCGACTCCGAAGCGGGTGGAGACATAGGCGCGCGGCGCCACGAGGGCCTGGCGCTCGCCCACCTTCACCCGGGCGCGCACGCGCTGGCCGATCAGGTCCTGGGGCAGGCCAGGCGCCGTGATGTCGGCGGTGGCCTGGCCGGCGGTGATCGAGGGATAGACCTGGGTGATGGTCCCGGCGGCGGCGATCCCGCGCAGGTCCTCGGCCGCCAGCTGGACCACGTCGCCGACCTTCAGCGCGCGGGCCTGGCCCTCGGGCAATTCGACCCGGACGACCATGGGCCCGGCGGTGATGCGGGCGACCGACTGACCGGCCATGACCACCGAGCCGATGGGCACGTTGGCGATCAGGACCCGTCCGGCGGCGGGCGCCAGGATCGCGCCCTGGGCGCCGAGTTCGGCGCTGGCGGCGCGCTGGGCGCGGGCCGCGGCGAGGTTGGCCTCCGCGGCCTTGGCCTGGGCCTCCACCTGATCGAGGCGGGCCTGGGCGTAGACGCCCTGGTTGAAGAGGGTGCGGGTGCGGGCGAGATCGGCCCGGGCTCGGGCGGCCTCGGCGGCTGCGGCGGCGGTCTGGGCGTCGAAGGCGCCCGTCTGCAGGGTCAGGCGGTCATCCTTGACTCGGGCGATGAGCTGGCCCGGGCGGACGATGTCGCCCTCCTTGACCTCCAGGCTCACCAGCAGGCCCGAGATTCGCGCCCGGGCCTCGGCCATGTCTCGGGTGGTGAGCGTGCCCGGCACGGGCTTCAGGTCGGCGATCAGCTGGGTGCGGATCGTCAGCCGCCCGGCCATGGGCGCGCTCTTGGCGACGGGGGGCGTCGGCTTGGTTTCGCCGCAGGCGCCCAGCAGCAGGGCCGCGCCCAAGGCTCCGATCAGATACGGCCGTGCCGCCATGGTTCGCCCTCCCGGTGTGTGTGATTAGACGCGGTCGCGGACCGAGCCGGTGTCGCTGTCGAGGGTGACGGTCGGCAGACCCGCTGCCTTCCAGGCCATGATGCCGCCGGCCAGGTGGGAATCGATGGCGTGGCCGGCCTTCTGGCAGCGGTCGATCGCCGTGGCCGAGCGTTTGCCTGAGCCGCACTGCAGGACCATCAGCTTGTCGCCGGCCGCTGGCAGGACGCTGGGGTCGAAGGTCGAGAGCGGGAAGTTGAGCGCGCCGTGAATGCGTTCGGCGGCGAACTCCGCGGGCTCGCGCACGTCGATCAGCAGGATGGCGTGGGCGTCGAGATCAGCCTTCACCTGTTGCGGGGTGAGGTCCTTGGTCTTGGGTGCGGCGAACATGACGAGGCTCCTGAGGGCGGCCAGTAAATTCATAGTTGCGCATATGCGTAGTGCTGCATATAAAGTCAAGGCATCAAGGCGAGACCCTAGATGGGCTGCTCGCGCACCGACGTGATCGATATCAAAGCCCGCCGCCCCGAGGGGGTCGAGGCTCATGTCACGAGCGGAGCCGTTGGAGGAGACTGACCGTGGCCAAGCCGAAAATCGTGATCCTGGGCGCCGGACTGGGCGGCGCCATAGCCGCCTTCGAGATCAAGGACGCCGTCGGCGAACGAGCCGAGGTTAGCGTCGTCTCGCAGGGCGACGTCTTCCACTTCGTTCCGTCCAACCCCTGGGTCGCCGTCCACTGGCGCAGGCGCGACGCGATCGAGGTCAAGCTGCCGCCGGTGTTCAAGAAGCGCGGCGTCGCCTTTACCGGGGTCGGCGCCAAGAAGGTGTCCCCAGCCGACAACCGGATCGAGCTCAATGACGGCGCGGTGCTGGACTACGACTACCTGGTGATCGCCACCGGGCCCGAGCTGGCCTTCGACGAAATTCCGGGCCTGGGGCCGCACGGCGGCTTCACCCAGTCGGTATGCCATGTCGATCACGCCGAGATGGCGGCGGCCGCCTTCGACCGCTTCGTCGAGGCCCCCGGGCCCATCGTGGTGGGCGCCGTGCAGGGCGCCTCCTGCTTCGGCCCGGCCTACGAGTTCGCCATGCTCCTCGACACCGAGCTCAAGCGCCGCAAGCTCCGTGATCGGGTGCCGATGACCTTCGTCACCTCCGAACCCTATATCGGGCACCTGGGCCTGGACGGAGTCGGCGACACCAAGGGTCTGCTCGAGAGCGAGATGCGGGACCGGCACATCAAGTGGGTGACCAACGCCAAGGTCACCTCGGTGGAAGCCGGGCTGATGCACGTCGAGGAGATCGCTGAGGACGGCGCCGTCAAGGCCACCCACGACCTGCCCTTCGCCTTCTCAATGATGCTGCCGGCCTTCCGGGGGGTCGCCGCCGTGCGCGGGATCGAGGGCCTGACCAATCCGCGCGGCTTCATCGTGGTGGACAAGCACCAGCGCAACCCGACCTTCCCCAATGTCTTCGCCCTGGGCGTCTGTGTCGCCATCCCCCCCACGGGCAAGACGCCGGTGCCGGTGGGCGTGCCCAAGACCGGGTTCATGATCGAGAGCATGGTCACGGCCATCGCCAAGAATCTCGGCCAGATCATGGATGGTCAGGCCACCAGCAACGAGGCCCTCTCGGCGCGGGAGGTGCCGCTGCGGCTGAAACGGGCGGTCCTGCTCTATTGGGG
>JAZKBZ010000185.1:0-18178 GCA_040388315.1 Pseudomonadota bacterium
AGGTTCGCGCCGCCGACGGCGCGGTCCTGGGGGTGATCGCCAAGGTGATCACCGCCGCCGACGGCCGACCGGTCCAGGTGCTGGTCCAGCCCAAGGGCGCGCGCGCCGCCGGTCCCCGCAGCCTGCCCTACAAGGCGCTGAAGGCCGAGGGCGAGCGCTTCGTCATCCCCCTCAGCAAGGCCGAGTTCGACTCCATGCCCGCCGTCGATCTGGCGGCGAGATAATTTTCGAAAAAACTCGCGCGGAACGGGAACAAAGGATTCGGGCGCGAGTTTGATATTTGCGGAGGCGGCGACGCCCCCCCCGACTTGAGGCCGGCGAATATGCCGGTCTGCCGCCTCCGCACCCCCCATTCTCGATGTGCAAAAACTATCAGGCGGGCCTCCCAGGCCCGCCTCCTCTTTTGCGCGTTCCGGCCAAGCCTCTACCGGCGCGGGGTGGAGAGCTTCAGCACCAGGTCGGCGCGACGGCGCAGGGGACGGGTGTCGCCGTCGGCGGTGACCGATCCGGCCTGGCCCACGGCCTTCAGGTCGAGCTCGGCGGCCGGCAGACCGGTGACGGTGAGCGCCTGGCTCACCGCGGCGGCGCGGCGCTTGGACAGTTCCATATTGGCCCCGGGCGCCCCCTTGGCGTCGGCCAGGCCCAGGATCGTCACCTCGTCGACCTTGCAGGCCCTGGCCTGGTCGGCGGCGGCGCGGATCACCGCGCGGCCCTCGTCGGTGACCTCGGCGGAGTCGGGCTCGAAATAGATCTGGACCGTCACGTCGGGGCAAGTCGCCTCGCGCTTGACGATGCGGTCCCGGGCGTTGGTCAGGGTCGTGCACCCGGACCCCATCAGGGCCAGCACCAGAACGCTCGCGCCCAGTCCACGTAGAGTCGCCATCAGCCCATATCCCTCAGGAAGAAGGCGCCGCCGCAGCCCATCGCCGCGGCCGCCCTCCATGTTGCGCAACGCGCGGCGAAGCTTCCCGTTCGCCCCCGTCGCCACCGGAACCCTGGACAGCCTCTACCGTTTGGTGAGTCCAAGAACCATCGGAGTCCGCGACCATGCTGTGGAAACGTCCCATCCTTCGTTCGAACGAGATCGAGACCGTCGCCGAGGCCGACCACGAGGCCCGCGCGGCCTATGAGCGCGGCCGCCGCGACGAACGCAAGGCCCGCAAGCGCCATCCCGTCATGATGACCCTGACCGTGGCCGCGGCCATGGTCGGCGGCGTGGTCCTGGCCCTGGCGGCCAAGGAGGGTTCCTTCGGCCGCAGCGGCGAGCTGGTCGACCACGGCCTGGCGGTGGCGGCCGACCGCGCCGAGCCTGTGGTGCTCAACGCCGCCGACGACGCCGGCGCGGCCCTGAAGGACGCCGGCGCCAGCCTGAAATCCAAGACCACCCCCGACGCCGAGAGCTGAGGGTCGCGTGGGGGGGAAGATTCGAACCATCGAACTGCTCGCCAACACCGCATCGGGCAGTGTGGGGCCGGCCTCGCCTGACGAGGCGCGCGCCATCCTGGCCGAGTTTGGAGGCCAGGCGAATGTCCGCGTGCCCGAGAACGGCGACGTCGCCGGCTGCCTGCGGGCGGCCATCGACCGGGGGCCGGACCTGCTGGTGATCCTGGCCGGCGACGGCACCGCCCGGGCCGCCGCCGAGCTGTGCGGCGTGAAGGGTCCGCTGATCGCCCCCCTGCCCGGCGGCACCATGAACATGCTGCCCAAGGCCATCTACGGAACCACCGACTGGAAAGCCGCCCTGCGCGCCACCCTCGAACACGGCGAGGAGCGGGTGATCGGCGGCGGCGAGGTGGAGGGGCGGATGTTCCTGGTGGCCGCCCTTCTCGGATCGGCCGCCCTGATGGCCCCGGCCCGCGAGGCGGTGCGCGAGGGTCACCCGATCATCGCCTTCTACCGCGCCCGGCGCGCCCTGCGGCGGGTGTTCTCCGGCCGCCTGCGCTACAGCCTCGACGGGACGACGCGCGGCAAGGCCGAGGCGCTCACCTTCATGTGCCCCATCGCCTCGCGGGCCCTGGACGACGAGGATCATTGCCTGGAAGCCGCGGCCCTCGATCCCGCCGGGGTGGCCGAGGCCCTGCGCCTGGGCCTGGCCGCGGTGATGGGCGATTGGCGCGACGATCCAAAGGTGGAGGCGGTGGCCTGCCGCACGGCCCGGGTCTGGGCCTCCAGCGGTGTGCCGGCGGTGCTGGACGGTGAGCCGGCGCGCCTGAGCGCCAGCGTCCAGGTCACCTGGAAGAACGAGGTGGCCCGCATCCTGGCGCCGCACAAGGCCACGACCTGATGCGGATCGCCCACCTGTCGGACATCCATTTCGGCGGCGAGAACCCGCAGGCGGTGGCCGCCGCCACGGCTTGGCTGGCCGCCGAACCCCTGGACCTGGTGGTGGTCTCGGGCGATCTGACCCGGTTCGGTGAGAAGGCCGAATTCGTCTCCGCCGCCGCCTGGCTGAAGGACCTGCCCGAACCGCGCCTGGTGACCCCGGGCAATCACGACGCCCCTTACCTGGCCTGGTACGACCGCCTCTTCACCCCCTTCGCCCGCTATGAGCGGGCCATCGGCCGGGCCCGCTTCCAGACCCACCTGGCGCCGGGCCTGGCGGTCTATGGGCTCAACACCGCCCGCGGGGTCCAGACCCGGGCCAACTGGTCCAAGGGTCAGATTTCGCAGAACCAGGTGGCCGAGGCCCTGACCTGGTTCGCCCGGGCCCCCGCTGACGCCCTGCGGATCGTGGTCTGCCACCATCCCCTCACCGAGATGATCGGCGGCCCCATGACCGGCAAGGTCTGGCGCGGCGAGGCCGCGGCCCAGGCCTTCGCCGAGGCCCGCGTCGACCTGGTGCTGAGCGGGCACATCCATGCCCCCTTCACCTGGCCCTACGGCTATGGCGACGGCCATACCTATGCCGCCGGGGCAGGCACGCTGTCGGTGCGTGAGCGCGGCGTGCCGCCGGGCTTCAACCTCATCGAGACCGACGCCGCGGAGATGCACGTCAAGGCCCTGGCCTGGACCGGGTCGAAGTTCGAGCCGTCCCGCACCTGGTCGCTGGCCCGGCGCTAACCCCAAACGCGAAACGCGCCCCCGACCAGGTCGGAGGCGCGCTTTCGGCGTTCGTTCGGGGTGTCTGACTAGACGCTTCGCCCCCGGACGAGGTGCATGACGAGGCTGACCACGAACAGCACCAGGAAGACGAAGAACAGAATCTTGGCCACACCCATCGCGGCGCCCGCGATGGAGGTGAAACCGAGGAGGCCGGCGATCAAGGCGACCACCAGGAAGGTCAGGGCCCAGCTCAGCATGGGTGAAGCTCCATAGGTGTTTGCGTACCTAGTTCGAACGTGCGCCAAGCTGAGCCGTTCCACCAGCCCCCATGACGGGCGCGGGATGGACCCAGGCCTCTCCCTGGCCGCGGGCCGCGCCGTACTGGGTCGCGGCGAAACTCCAGTCGGGCAGGGCGTCGAACCAGGCCTTCAGGAAGCCTTCCCGGTCGTTCTTGTGGTCCAGGTAATAGGCGTGCTCCCAGAGGTCGCAGACCAGCAGGGGGGTCAGATCGCCCTGGATCAGAAGGTCGGCCGCGTCGTGGGTGGACAGCACCTTGAGCGCCTCGCCCTCGGCCGCCAGCCACACCCAGCCCGAGCCGAAGTGGCCATTGCCCTCCTTCACGAAGGCGTCCTTCAGGGCCTCAAGCCCGCCGAAGTCCCGCACGATCGCCTGGGCGAGGGCACCGTCGGGGGCTTGGCGGCGCGCGCTCATGGCGGTCCAGAAGAAGGTGTGGTTCCAGGCCTGGGCGGCGTTGTTGAACAGCTTGGCCGAGGCCTCGTCGCCGGCGGCGTCGCGGACCACCTCCTCCAGGCTGGCCGGCGTGCGGCCGGCCTTGGCCAGCAGTTCGTTGGTGGTGTCGACGTACTTCTGGTGATGCTTGTCGTGATGCAGGTGCATCGTGGCCCGCGAGATCACCGGCTCCAGGGCCGCGTGGTCATAGGGCAGGGGCGGGAGCTCGAACATGGCGGGATTCCGAATCTGGAGGGGCGGCGCGAACGCCAGTCCCTACCCAAACCCTCAACCCCGCCTCGGGTTCGCTATTTCTTCTTCGAGGGCCCGCTCGCCGAGCGGGTCGCCATGGCCGTGGCCAGCAGGGTGGCCACGATCTTGGGGTTGCGCAGGGCCACCGCGCCGGCGGCGAGGATGGCGCTAGCCGCGACGATCGGCTTCTCCCGGGCCAGGTCGATCATCTTGGTGAGGATGTCGCGCTCTTCGGGCTGTTTTCCGAACTTGGGCGGATGGGCCTTGATCAGCAGGGTCAGGGCGCAGAGCGCCATGAGCAGGGCTGCGGCCCCCGCCACCGAGGCGGCCGCCGCCGCGGCGAGCGCGGAGACGGCCGAAACGTAGAGGAGCGCTTTCTTCAGGATCAACGGTTGCGGCCGCTGGCCAGCAGCAGGCCGACCAACAGGCCGACGCCGAGCGCCGTGCCGGCCGCCATCAGCGGACGTTCCCGGACCCGTTCGACGACGTAGCGCTGGGCTTCGTCGAGATGCTCGCCGGCGTTGTCGGCATAGGTGCGGCTCTGGGCGCGGACCTGTTCCAGGCCCTCGGCGACGACCTTTTCAAAGCGCTTGGAGGCTTCCGAGAAGGTCCGTTCGGCCTGGCTGGCGAGCTGGGTCGCGGCTTCGGCCACCGAGGCGGCGGCCGCCTTGGCTTCCTGGGCGGTGCGGTCGACGGCGTTCGCGGACATTCAGGGATCTCCAGAAAATGGGACGGCCCCCGCAGGACTTGCGGGTGCTGGACAGCACGGCCTCAACGCCGCATATCTTAGGCCGGTTCCGGGCCCGCGCAAAGCCGGGCCGCCTGCACAAAATGAGTCGCCGAAACCGCCACTCAACCTACGGTTCCTGTCGCATCGGGGCAAACGCCGATCTATGATCTGGCCATGAGCGATAAGGCCACCGGCCTGAACCTGGATCGCAAGCGTCTGGACCTGGCGCTGCAGGCCGCGAGGCTGGGCGAGTTCGAGTGGGACCTCGTCCGGGACCGCTTCATCGTCAGCGACCGCATGTCTATCATCACCGGCCTGCCCGCCGGCGAGCAGCCCGCCCGCCAAGGTGAAGCGCTCTTCGAGACCCTGCATCCCGAGGACCGCGAGCGGGTGCTGCGGGACGTCCGTGCGGCCGTGGCGGCCGACGGACGCTATGAGACGGAGTACCGACTGCTCCCGCCCCACGGGGAGCCGATCTGGATTCGCAACGCCGGCATCCAGGTGACCGACGAAAGCGGCGCCGTCACCTCCATCTGCGGCGTCGTCCAGAACATCAGCGAGACCCATGCCGAGGAGGATCAGCGCCGCACCCTGATGGCCGAGCTGGACCACCGGGTGAAGAACGTGCTCGCCGCGGTCCAGGTGCTCGCCTACCAGACCGCCAAGCGCACCACCTCGCTGGAAAGCTTCCTCTCCAATTTCGCCGGTCGCCTCAAGTCCATGGGCGCGGCCAACGAACTGCTCACCGCCGCCCGTTGGCGCGGCGCGGCCATCGCCCATCTGGCGGCCGCCGAGCTGGGGGGCCTGGCCCCGGGCCAGACCCGCTGGGAGGGGCCCGAACTCTTCCTGACCCCACGGGCGGCCAACGCCCTGTCGCTGGCCCTGCACGAGCTGGCCACCAATGCGGTGAAGTTCGGCGCCCTGTCGACCGAGACCGGCCGGGTCGACCTGCGCTGGACCAAGCTTACGGGCGGCGGCTTCGAACTGATCTGGAGCGAGAGCGGTGGTCCCCCGGTCTCGCCCCCGGCCCGCAAGGGTTTCGGATCCACCCTGTTGGCCCAGGTCACCGGCCGCGAGCTCAACGGCGAGGTGGAGCTCGAATTCCGCGCCGGGGGGGTCTGGGTGCGGATCACCGCCGGGCCCCAGACCATCGTCGATCGTCCCGACACCGTGCCCGAGGCGCCGGTGATGCGGGTGTTCGAGACCACGCCGGCGGCGCGGGGGCCCACCAATCTGCGCGGCTCCCGGGTGCTGATCGTCGAGGACGCCGTGCTGCTGGCCCTGGAGCTGGAGACCGGGCTTTCCGAGGCCGGCGCCGAGGTGGTGGGCCCGGCCTATGAGCTGGCCGAGGCCATGGCCCTGCTGGACGGGCCTATCGACGCCGCGGTCCTCGACGCCAATCTCAACGGCCTGTCGGTGACCCCGGTGGCCGAGGCCCTGGCCGCCCGCGGCATCCCCTTCGTCTTCGCCACCGGCTACGGCGACTCCGCCGGCGCGCCCTTGGGCTTCGACGCCCCCATCATCCGCAAGCCCTACGACGTCACCCAGGTGGCCGCCGCGGTCTCGGCCCTGCTGGCGGGCTAGACCGGTTCCCCTTTCAGGAAGGCGATCATCGCCGTCGTGGCGGTGCGATCCTGGATCATGAACAGGTGGCCGCCCTCGAAGAAGCGCAGGGTCGCGCCCTTGATGCGGCTGGCCAGCCTCTCCTGAGTCTCCGGCAGGGCGATGCCGTCATAGCGGCCCGCGGCGATCAGGGTCGGGGCCTCGATCTGGTCCAGCCGATCCCAGGTGTCGTGATGGGCCCGGGCCTCCAGTTGCCGCCGCGCCCCCATCTCCCGGCCGGGCTCGCCCTCGAAGGGGTCGCTCGCCCCCATGGCCACGAACTGGGCGTAGAGTTCGGGATTGGCCGCCGCCCAGGCCGGGTCCCGGCGGGTGTCGGAGATCGGCATCAGGTGTTTGGCGCGGGCCTCGCCCTTCAGGTGCTCGATCTCGTGGAAGGGGAAGGAGGCCCCGCCGGCGCCGCCCGGCGAGGTGCAGGCCAGGACCAGGCGGTCCACCCGCTCAGGATGCCGCAGCACCAGCTCCTGGGCCACCATGCCCCCGAAGGAGACCCCGATCACATGGGCCTTCTCCAGGCCGAGCGCGCCCATCAGGCCCGCGGCGTCGTCGGCATAGTCGGCCATGCTGTAGGCGACATCGGGCTTGGCCGACCGCCCCAGGCCCCGCTGGTCGTAGGAGACCATGTCGAAGGCCTTGGGCAGGGGGCCGTCGAATTGGTTGGGCTTGTTGCGCAGGTCCCCGCCGGTGCCGGAGATGAACAGCAGGGGCGGGCCGGCCCCCGCGCGCTCGTAATAGAGGTCCAGGCCGTTGACGTGGGCGGTGGGCATCGCGGCTCCTTGGCAGGCCCGCAGCCTAAGGCGCGGGCCGCGGCCTGTCAGCCCTTCGGCAGCAGGATCTGGTGGGCGGCGGCGCGGGCGATCAGCTCGCCGTCCTCACGGCGGAAGTCGGCCTCCACGGTGATCAACTGGCGCGTGGCGGCGGTGACCCGGCCCTCGATGACCAGGGGATGGGCGCGGCCCACGCGTACGAAGGACATCTGCAGATTGATGGTCCGGAAGTGGTTCTCGTCGGGCAGGACGGTCATGGCCGCGAAGGTCAGGATCTGGTCGGCCAGGGCCGCGAGGTAGCCGCCGAACATCGAGCCGTCGCCGTTGAGGATCTCCAGGGACGGCGTCCAGGTCTTGCGCGCCCATCCCGGTCCCCAGTCCTCCAGGGTCCCCATCTTCAGGGTGGCCACCACCGGCGGGACATCCAGGTTCCCCGCCTTCAAGGCCTCCAGCCGTTCGATCGCCCAGGTCATTTGAATGCCTCCCCTGTTGAGGCGCAGACAATCCGAGCTATGCTCAGGTTCGGCTACTCGCCTTCCGCGGAGACCCTCAGGCCCATGCCGCAATCCC
The DNA here is from genome assembly GCA_040388315.1 of Pseudomonadota bacterium. Classification (GTDB taxonomy): domain Bacteria; phylum Pseudomonadota; class Alphaproteobacteria; order Caulobacterales; family Caulobacteraceae; genus Phenylobacterium. Next base: position 7,711 of record JAZKBZ010000185.1, read on the forward strand.
AACGCCGGCAACCGAGACAGGCCCGGGCGCGGGCCACCCAGGCGGCGATCTTCGAGGCCACGGCTCAGATTCTGGAGGGGCAGGGGGAGGCGGCGCTCACCACCAACGCCATCGCCCAGCGGGCCGGGATCAGCATCGGGACCCTCTACCAGTACCACGCCGATAAACGGTCGATCCTGGTGGCCATGGCCCTGGCCGAGAACGCCAAGGTGCGGGAGACCCTGATCGCGGCGGCCGGCCCCGACGGGGTCTCCAGCGCGCGCCTGGCCATCCGCACCCAGATCGCCATCATGGCCGACCACCCCGTTACGCGCAGGGCGTGCCTGAAGGCGATCCTGGAGACCGAGCTCATCCCCGTCGAGGAGAAGACCACCAACCGGCTGATCGAACGCCATCCGGGCGACCGCCTGGACCGCTTCGTCATCAGCCGGGCGGTGATCGGGGTGATCCGCGCCGCGGTGCTGGAGGGCTCGCCGATCCTGGCCGATCCCGGCCTGGAGGACGCGCTGGTGAACCTCGTGGAGCGCTACTCCGCCTAGCTCGGCGCCTTATGGATCGGGTCGATCCAGGCCACGCCCTCCGGCTTTTCCACCGGCTCGATGTCCAGGTTCACCACGACGGCGTCGCTGTCGCTGCGCACCAGCAGGCATTCCAGGGTCTCGTCGGCCGAGGCGTTGATCTCCTGGTGCGGCACATAGGGCGGCACATAGATGAAGTCGCCGGGCCCCGCCTCGGCGGTGAATTCCAGCTTCTCGCCCCAACGCATCCGGGCCCGGCCCTTCAGCACATAGATGACGCTCTCCAGCGGCCCATGGTGATGGGCGCCGGTCTTGGCGTCGGCATGGATATGGACCGTGCCGGCCCAGAGCTTGCGGGCCCCGACCCGGGCGAAGTTGATGGCCGCCGCCCGGTCCATGCCCGGCGTCTGGGGCGTATTGGTGTCGAGCTGGTCGCCGGGGACCACGCGGACGCCGGTGTGCTTCCAGGCGTCCTCGGGAATGTCGGTCATGGCCAGGCCTCCGGCGTGAGACCTTTAGACTATGCCGTTGGCCCGCAGCTCCGCCACCCTGGCCGCGCTCAAGCCCGCCAGTCCGGTCAGCACCTCGTCGGTGTGCTGGCCGAGAGTCGGGCCCGGCCAGCGGACCTTGCCGGGAGTCTCCGACATCTTCGGGAAGGCGTTCTGCATCTTGATCTTGCCGAACACTGGATGGTCGGTCTCCACGATGGTGTCGCGGGCTTTGAACTGTTCGTTCTCCAGCATGTCCGGCGCGCGGAAGACCCGGCCCGAGGGGATGCCGTCGGCCTCCAGCCGCACCAGCAAATCGTCCAGTGCGAAGTCCTTCGTCCAGGCCGCGATGATCTCGTCCAGCTCGGCCTGGTTCACCCCGCGCGAGGCGTGGTCGACGAACTTCGGGTCCTTGGCCAGGTCGGGCCTTCCCATCGTCTCGGCCAGCCGGGCGAAGACGGTGTCGCCATTGCCGCCGATCAGAATCATCTCGCCGGCCGCGCAAGGATAGACGTTGGAGGGCGCGATGCCGGGCAGGATCGAGCCCGAACGCTCGCGGACATAGCCGGTGAGGTCGTATTCGGTGACCAGGTTCTCCATCACCGCCAGCACGCTCTCATAGAGGGCGACGTCCAGCATCTGGCCGCGGCCGGTATTGGCCCGGTGGTGCAGGGCCATGGTGATCCCCATCACCGCGTGCATCGCCGTCAGGCTGTCGCCGATGGAGATGCCGGCCCGGGCCGGGGGCCGGTCGGGCTCGCCGGTGACGTGGCGCAGGCCGCCCATGGCCTCGCCGATCAGGCCGTAGCCGGCGCGGCTGGCATAGGGGCCGGTCTGGCCGAAGCCGGAGACCCTGGCCATGATCAGGCCGGGATTGGTCGCCGACAGGGCCTCGTAGCCCATGCCCCACTTCTCCATTGTCCCGGGGCGGAAGTTCTCGATCAGGACGTCGGCCTTGGCGATCAGGGTCTTGGCGATCTCCCGGCCCTCGGGCGTTCGCAGGTCCAGCCCCACCGACTGCTTGTTGCGCCCGATCACCGGCCACCAGGGCGACAGGCCCTGGGGCAGGCTGCGGCCCCACTGGCGCATGGGATCGCCCACCCTGGGGTCCTCGATCTTGATCACCCGGGCCCCGAAGTCCCCGAGGATCTGGCCGGCGAAGGGCCCGGCGATCAGGGTGCCCATCTCGATGACCACCAGGTCCTTCAGGGGGCCTTGGTTGGCGGCGTCGGTCATTTGGGGTCTCCGGGCAGGTCGGCTTGGATGGCGGACCCGTTGGACCCGCCTGACCCCGCGTCTGTCAATCTCGCCAGATGGACCCCGTCGCGCCCCCGCGGGGTTCCCTTCCCGACGGCGCGGGCGTAAGGCGGCTCCATGACCGACTACGTCCTCGCCCCGCCCGCCCAGGCCGCCGTCCCCGTCGAGGGCTTGAGCGCCCTCTTCCCCGTCCGTCGCGTCTATTGCGTGGGCCGCAACTACGCCGCCCACCGCCGCGAGATGGGGGGCGACGACCGCGATCCCCCCTTCTTCTTCGCCAAGCCCGCCGACGCCGTGGTTCCCCCCGGCGGCGCGGTCCCCTATCCACCCCGCACCGCCAACCTGCACCACGAGATCGAGCTGGTGGTGGCCCTGAAGGGCGGCGGGTCAAACGTCCCCGTCGAGAGCGCGCTCGACCTGGTCTACGGCTACGCGGTCGGCGTCGACCTCACCCGGCGGGATTTGCAGAACGCCGCCAAGGACAAGGGCCAGCCCTGGGAGGCCGGCAAGGCCTTCGACGCCTCGGCGCCGATCTCCGCCATCCGCCCCTGGAAAGGCCCCGCGCCGCAGGGCCGCATCGCCATCTCCGTGAACGGAACGGTCAGGCAGGACGGCGTCGTCGCCGACATGATCTGGAACGTCGCCGAGATCATCAGTGAGGCCTCCAAGCTCTGGACCCTGGCCCCCGGCGACCTGATCTTCACCGGCACACCGGAGGGCGTCGCCGCCGTCGTGTCGGGCGACAAGATCGAGGGCGACATTGAAGGCGTCGGCCAGCTCAGCTTCACGGTGGCTTGAGATGACCCTGACCCTCTATTCCCAGTGGCGGGCCACCGCCCCCTATCGCGTCCGCATCGGCCTGGCTCTGAAGGGTCTCGACTACGCCTATGAGGCCGTCGACCTGGTGGCCGGCGCCCAGCACAAGCCGGCCTATCGGGCGGTCAACATCCAGCGCCTGGTGCCCACCCTGGACCTTGGCGACGGGACCGACGTCCTGACCCAGAGCCTGGCGATCCTGGAATATCTCGACGAGACCCACCCTGAGCCGGCCTTGCTGCCCAAGGGCGCGCTCGATCGCGCCCGGGTCCGGGCCATGGCCGGGATCATCGCCTGCGACATCCACCCGCTGAACAACATGCGGGTGCAGCGGGCCCTGGAGGCCATGGACGTCGCCGCGCCGCGCCGCGCCAAGTGGACCGAGCGCTGGATCGTCGACGGCTTCAACACGCTTGAACCCATGATCGCCAAGTACGGCGCCGGCTTCTGTTTTGGCGACACGCCCACCATCGCCGACTGCTGCCTGATCCCGCAGATCTATTCGGCCGCCCGCTACAAGGTGGAGCTCGACGCCTGGCCCGCGATCCAGGCGGTGGGCCAGCGCTCCAAGGAGCACCCGGCCTTCATCGCCGCCCTGCCCGAGAACCAGCCGGACGCGGTTCCGGCCTAACCCAAACCCGCTCATCCCGGCGAAGGCCCGGATGAGCGGTTGGAGGGGTGGCGGTCAGTTCCCCCTCACCCGCACCCTGGCGGTCACCTTGCGCCCCTCGCCGTCGATCACCATCAGGCGGTAGAAGCCCGGCCCCTTGGGGCGCCAGACGACGCGGCCCGACACCGGATCGCGGTCCAGGGGCTCGCCGTCGACGTACCAGGACAGGCCCTCGCCGCCGGCGGCCAGGACGAGGCCCCGCGACTTGGGCCCGAAGCTCTCCACCTGCACAGCCGACCCGTCCGGCGGGAAGATCAGGCGCGGGCCTTCCGACACGGTGTCAAGCCGCTGCAGGGCCTGCGGCGCGGCGCGCGGCGCGATGGGGCGCGGGGCGGCGGCCGGGGCGTCCAGCAGGTCGGCGGCGTCGAACAGCAGGGGCAGGGCCGCGTCGCGTCCTGTCAGGCCGCCGCGCGCGCCGCCGTCGGCCCGGCCGGTCCAGACCAGGATCACGTACCTGCCCACCACGCCTGCGGCCACCGCGTCGCGGAAGCCGTAGGAGGTGCCGGTCTTGAAGGCCATCAGCGGCCGGCCCTTGGTGAGCGCCGTGGGGCTGGAGCCGGCCGGCGGCGGGGTCTCGCGCAGGATGTCCAGCACCTGGGTGGCGGCGGCCGATCGCATCAGCCGCTCGCCGCCCTGGCGCGGGCGCTTCTTCGCCTCGGCCTCGGTCCAGGCGAGCGGTTTGGCGGTCCCGCCGTCCCCCAGGGCCGCATAGAGGACAGCCAGATCCCGCAGGCTGATCCCCACGCCGCCCAGCGCGATGGCGAGGCCGGGGGTTCGCAATTGCCGCCGCGGCCGCACCAGGGTCACGTCCACCGCCGCCAGCCGCGCCTCGAAGGACGCCGGCCCCACCTTTTCCAGCAGCTCCACCGCCGGCACGTTCAGGGAATGGGACAGGGCCTCGCGGGCGGTGACCTTGCCGTGGAACACCCGGTCGAAGTTCTCCGGCTGGTAGTCGGCGAAGCGGCGCGGGGCGTCGTCGATCTGGGTGTCGGGCGCCGCGATCCCGTCGTCGAAGGCGAAGCCGTAGATGAAGGGCTTGAGCGACGACCCCGGCGAGCGGATGGCCCGGGTCATGTCGATCCAGCCGCCGGGGCGGTCCAGGCCGCCGGAGCCGACGGCGGCGCGCACGGCGCGGTTGCCGATCTCCACCACCAGGATGGCGGCGGTGTCCTCCGGCCCCTGGGCGCGGGCGGCCGCGGCGGCGAGCGGCTCCAGCCGCGACTGCAGGCCCGCGTCGATGGTGGTCATCACCGAGGCCTGGGAGGCCGGCGCCGCGCGGGCCAGTTGCCCCGCCACATGCCAGGCCATGGCGGGAAAGGGCGCGCGGCCGGGCAGGGGCTCGCCGTCGGCCTCGCTGGCCTCCACCTCGGTCATCCGCCGCGCCCGGACCATCTTGTCCAGCACCGCGCGGCGGGCGGATCGCGCCGCATCGGGGCGGCGGTCGGGGCGCCGGGCCTCCGGCGACTGCGGCAGGGCGATCAGCAGGGCCTGTTCGCTGTCGGTCAGGGTCTCCGGCTCATGGCCGAAATAGGAAAGGCTGGCGGCCCGCACGCCTTCCAGATTGCCGCCGTAGGGCGCCAGGGTGAGGTACAGGGCCAGGATCTCGCGCTTGGACAGCCGCGCCTCGATCTGCACGGCGCGGATCATCTCGATCAGCTTGGCGCCCAGGGTCCGGGGCCGAGGCTCCAGCAGGCGGGCGGTCTGCATGGTGAGCGTCGAGGCGCCGGAGGTGGGCCGACCGTGAGCCAGGGCCGACCCCGCCGCCCGGACCACCGCCAGGGGGTCGACCCCGGGATGGATCCAGAACCGCGCGTCCTCCACGGCCACCAGGCGTCGCTGGAAAGTCCTGTCGGTCCGGGTCAGGTCGGCCCGAATCCGCCACCGCCCATCCTCCACCGGCAGGGCCCGCAACCAGGCCCCGCGCCGATCCAGCGCCACCGGCGACGACCGCCGCGCCCGCGACAGGTCCGGCGGCAGCAGGGCGTCGGCGGCGAACATCGCCGTCTCGAAGACGAGCAGGGCGATGACCGCCAGCGTGATGCGCCGCACAGTCTCCTTCTCCCCTTGCGGGAGAAGGTGGCCCCGCGGAGCGGGGTCGGATGAGGGGTCGCCCGGACCTCTCCGCCAAACCCTCGCCCACAGCGCGTCGAGGGCGCCCCTCACCCGACCGTCCTCCGGACGGCCCCCCTCTCCCATGAGGGGAGAAGGGGTACGCTACCGATCTCCGTCACTACGGCCCCGGCGTGATGGTCGTCCGATCCGCCGCCGTCCGGGCGTTCAACGCCGGACGGTACATGTCGCGAGCCTGGGCGCCGGGGAGCAGGAAGTCGCCGGCGGTCACCGCGCGGGCCACATAGGCGAAGGTGAAGCTGTCCTTGCCCGCCAGGTCCATGGCCGCGACATAGCGGTCGTCGCGGCTCTCCTGCACGTCGGCGGCCGACAGCTTGCCCAGGAACCGGAACGGTCCGTTCTGGGCGTCGTCCGGACCCAGCACCGTCTCGATCTCGAAGCCCGCGGGCAGGGGATCGTCGATCACCAGGGACATGGTGCGCGCCTGACTGGAGCGGCCGGACACCACCACGATCACCCGGTCGCCCTGGCGAAGGCTCCGCGCATTGACCGCGCCGCCGGTGAAGCCCACCAGCCGCTTGGAGAGGCTGATGCCGCTCTCGCTGGCCGGCGGGGCGCTGATCGGCGTGCCCGTCACCGTCACCGTCCGCCATAGGGCGGCGCCGCCGTTGACGAAGCTGGCGGACGCCAGCTTGCCCACCGCCCAGCGCGGCGCGCCGCCCGCCGGATTGAGCGGGATGGCGCCGGCGGCGGTCACCTTCATCGGGCCTGCCGCCTTCAGCATGAAGTGGGCGGCCTGCAGCAGGCGGGCCTGTTCCTGGGTGTTGAGGCTGTCGGGGTCCTTCACGGCGTTCTCGAGCCGGCCCTGCAGGCCGCGCGCCATGCCGCTCTCCCCGGCCTCGTAGGCGAGCGCGATGACCCCGGCCAGGTCCCTTAAGGGACTCTGGTACCAGTCGGTGTCCTCGCGATAGCCGAGGCTGGCGATCGCCTGACGCAGGGCCGAGCGGGCCCGGGCGTGGTCGCCCATCAAGGCCAGGCCCGCCCCCACCTGGGCCTTGGCCAGGGGCGAGCTTTCGGACTTCATCTGCACGTCGTGCCACCAGCGCAGGCGGCCCAGGTCGCCCCGTCCGCCCTTGGCCAGGACATAGAGGGCGTAGGCCGAGGCGCGGCTGCGCAGGGTGGCCGTGGCCTTCTTGGAGGCCTCGGGGGAGCCCGCCCACCACTCGGGATATTCCGTGCGGTAGGAGATGGAGACCCAGCCGGTGGGCTGGGAGATCTGGCGCATGGCCGACAACGCCCGGTCGACGGCCTGTTGCGGCACCGGCACGCCGGCGCGCTGGGCCTCGATCAGGAAGTCGGTGGCGTAGGCGCCGAGCCAGGCGTCGGCCTCCCCGTCGCCCACCCGCCAGAGGCCGAAGGCCCCGTCGAGGGTCTGGCGGTCCAGCAGGCGCCCCACGGCGCCGGCGAGCGCCGCCGAGGACCGCTTCACCTTGGGATCGCTGGTGACCTCCTGGGCGTAGAGCAGGGGATAGGCCGCCGAGATGGTCTGCTCGGTGCAGCCATAGGGGTAGCGCGACAGGGCCACGGCGATCGGGCCGGGGTCGAAACCGCGGAACGGCGAGTAGCTCACCTGCAGGGTCGCATCCCCCGCCGCCAGGCCCGCCAGCAGGTCCGAGGTCGGGGTGTAGCTGGCCCCCGGCTTCTGCAGGACGATGGTGGTCCGGGTGATCGGGCTCCAGCCCAGCCGGGTCTGGATCGGATAGTCCCGCGCCGTCGTGAAGCCGGGCCCCGAAACCGTGAACCCGACCTTGCCGATACCGGCGCGGGTGGGGGCGTCGAAGGCTATCCGCTCGGCGACCCTCTGGCCCAGGGCCAGTTGATAGGCCTTCTTGAACGGCGCCAGGACCCCGCCCTGGGAGGTGAGCTCGGCGATGTATTCGCCGACCTTGCCCTCCAGATTGTGCAGCTCAAGGGTCGCGAAGGCCTTGTCCCCGGGCGCCAGGAAGCGCGGCAGGGCCAGGTCGGCCACCACCGGCTCGCGCACGGTGAGCGGCTTGGACGCCGAGCCCACGGCGGTGTCGGTCCAGGCCACGGCCATCAGCCGCAGCTCGCCATTGAAGTCCGGGGCCGGGAACTTGATCAAGGCCTTGCCGTCCAGGCCGGTCTCCACCACGCCCGACCACAGGGCGACGGTCTTGATGGGGGTGACCGTCAGGCCCTCGCCGCCGATCTCGTCGCCGCCGAAGTTGACGTTGGCCGGGGCCCCCAGGTTGGGATCCAGCAGGCGGCCATAGTCGTCACGATAGTCGAGGGTGAGCGCCTTCTTGCCGAAGTACCACTTCACCGGATCGGGACTGTCGAACTTGGTCAGCCGCAGGATGCCCTCGTCCACGGCCGCCAGGGTCACGTGGGCCCGGCCGCCGAACCCGGCGCCCTTGATGGTTATTGGAACACTCAACGTAGCCTTGGAGTCCACCTTGACCGGGGTGTTGAGTTCCACGGTCAGCTTGCGGTTCTTGGGATCGAGGGGGACATAGACCAGGCCGAGCGCCCGGCGCGGCTTGGGGGCGGCCACCGGATCGCGGGGCTGCACCACGCTCACCAGCACATAGGCCCCGCCGCCCCAGGCGCCGTTGGTCTTCAGGCGCACGGTGGCGCCGTCCTTGCCGACGGTGACGGTCTTGAAGTCGATCAGCCGGTCGGTGGCCACCGCGATCTGGGCCTCCCCGGCATAGGGGGGCTTCAGGGTGATCTCGACGGTGTCGCCCTGGGCGTAGGCCTTGGTCCCGGCGCTGACGCGCACGAAGTCGGGGGCCTCCACGTCCTTGGCCGGGGCGCCCCAGCCCGAGGCGAAGCGGATGACGCTCTTGGCGCCGCCGGGTCCGGTGAGCTCCAGGCGATAGTCGCCCCAACCGAGGCGCCGCGCGATGCGGGCCGGAGCCCCGGCGGCGATGTTCAGCGCGCCCTTCTGCACCACCACGTCGCGGCTGGTGCGGCGCCATTGCCAGCGGCCGTCCTGCTGGAACCAGTCATAGTCCCAGTTCTCGGCGATCAGGCTGTAGGCCACGCCGGTCGCGGCGATGCGCTTGCCGGCCGCGTCGGCGGCGATGACGTTCATGGCGATGGTGGGGTCGCCATTGCCGCCGGTGTCGCCCTGGTCGACCTTGACCCCCAGATAGAGGGGCTTGGTGCGGACCTTCAGGTTCAGGCCCTCGCGCACCGGGCGGCCGCCGGGCTCGAACACGCTGGCGGTCATCACGGCGGCCAGCGGCTGGGGAGTGTCCCCGGCCTCGGCGGCCGACAGCTTCAGGACCGCCCGGCCCTCGCCGTCGGTGACGGTCTGGCCAAGCTCGAGATATTTCTCCTCGAAGGGGCTGACCTGGTCGCCCCACTGGTAGTCGGCGAACTGCGGGAAGGGATTGGGGTCGACCTTCAGCCGGGCCTCGCCCTGCACCTGCAGGCCGGCGCCGGCCGCGCCATAGAGGAAGCGGGCGGAGATCTCGACATTGCGCACCTCGGCGGCCTTCAGGGGCACGCTTTCCTGGCCGACGGTGGTCACCGCCAGCCGCTGCGGGGCGAAGTCCTCCACCGAGAAGCTCAGGGACCCGGCGGGCTTGTCCAGGCCGTCGATCTCGACCTTGGCGCTCCAGCGGCCGCGCGGCGCGCTCTTGGGCAGCGCCACGTCGGCGCCCACCGCGCCCTGCGGGGCGCCGTCGAAGGCGTAGCGCTTGAACTCCACCCCCGATGGCCGGCGGATGACGATGGCGCCCTTGCGGTCCTTCACCGCCTTGACCTCGCGGTCGCGCAACAGGGCGTTCAGGTGGACGGTCTCGCCGGGGCGATAGATGCCGCGGTCGCCATAGATATAGGCGTCGACGGCGGTGGAGACAGCGCGGCCGGCTGTGCCGCCCTCGGGGCTTTCCGAGGTGCGGCCGCCGACGCCCTGTTTCGACAGGTCGACGGGGGCGCGGTCGAGGTCCAGCACCGCCAGGTCGCCGGCCTGGCCATAGGCCATCACCATCTTGGCGTCGGCCGGGCCCTCGCCCTCCAGCAGGGCGTGGTCGAAGCGGACCCGGCCCGAGGCGTCGGCGTTGGCGACGGCCAGGTCCTCGCCGTTGCGGGCCACCAGGGTCACCTTCACGCCCGGCAGCACCTTGGCGGTCTTCAGCGAGCGGACCACCACGTCCAGGGCCTCGGAGCCGTCATAGGCCGAGAGCGCCATGTCGGTGAACATCACCCAGCGACGGGCCTGGGCCGGGGGATTGGGGTCGAGGCTCTCGCCGTCGTCGCCCTTGATGGCCCGGCCGCCGGAGGCGTCGCGGGCCTTGATGACATAGCCGCCCGGCTTCATGTCCTTGAGCACCGCGCCCAGGGGGAAGACGGTGGTGGTGCGGTCGCCGGCGTTCTGGACGTTCACCGCCACCTCGCCCTTCCAGACGATGCGGCCCTCGTCGTCGGGGCTGTCGGAGCCGTAGTCGTCGGAATACTGGCCCTCGGCGGTGGGATCGGGGGCGCTGATCGACTTGCGCACCAGGTTGCGGTCCACCACGCGCCAGACCTCCACGTAGAGGCGTGACACGTTCACGGTCTCGATGCCGATGCCGTCGGCGTCCTCGCGCGGCAGGATCACGCCCTCGCCGGCGAAGCCG
>JAZKBZ010000186.1:0-20988 GCA_040388315.1 Pseudomonadota bacterium
CTCGACATACATGGAGGGCACCCCGAGGTGCCGCGCGGTCTCGTAGCCTGGAATGATGCCACCCACCGCCGGAGAAATGCACAGATCGACCGGACCGACCTCTTCGATGATCTTGGCCGCCAGGGCCTTGCACAGGCGCTCGGTGCGCTCGGGGTACTGGAACACCAGGTTCTTCTGCAGGAAGATCCCCGAGTGCAGCCCGCTGGAGAGCACGAAGTGGCCCTCGCGCAGGGCGCCCGACGCGCGGAATTCTTCCAGGACCTGTTCGGTGTTCATAAGAGCGCCTCCTTGACGCGGCTTAGCGAAACCACGTCAGGCTGTCATCTGGGATGGTGTGAGGAGAGACGCAATCCATGCTGAGCCGCGACATCCGGCTGACGACACCGCGCCTGATCCTGCGCCCCACCGAGCCGGCCGACGCCCCGCGCATGGCCCAGATCCAGTCCAACTGGAACGTCACCCGCATGCTGCGGCTGGCGCCGTGGCCCGCGACGGAAGAGGCCATGTTCGCCTGGGCCGACCTGCACGGAAAGGAATGGGCGCAGGGAACCGCCTACCGCTTCGCCGTCCTGCTGAACGAGGTGATGATCGGAACCGCCGACATCGACGACATCTCCGGGACCTATGGCGAGATCGGCTACTGGTTCGACGAGCCCTATTGGGGCCAGGGGTATGCCGGCGAGGCCGCCGCCGCCCTGATGGACTTCGCCATCGGGACCGTGGGGCTGAAGCGCATCGTCGCCGGGCACAATGCGGAGAACCCGGCCTCGGGTGCGGTGCTGAAGCGGCTGGGCTTCCACTTCGTCGAGGACACGATGAAGTTCTCCAAGCCCCAGGGCGTGGAGGTCCCCTACCGGATGTACGCCTACGAGGTCTGAAGGGCCGACCGGCGCAGCATCGGCCAGAACATGTTGAGCGCAAGCCCGCCCAGCACCAGGCCCGCCGCCGCCAGCTTCCAGCCCTGCATCGGCTCGCCCAGCAGGGCCGCCGAGGCCGCCATGCCGAACACCGGCACGAAGAAGGCGAGCGGCGAGATGGTGGCCGCCGGATAGCGGGCCAGCAGCCAGCCCCAGGCGGCGTAGCCGAACAGGGTGTTGCCCACCGACTGCCAGAGCACCGCGGCCCAGGTTGCGGCGTCGGCGTGGGCGACGCCGTGGATCATCCGCGGCGCGCCCTCGAACACCAGGGAGAGGATCAAGAGCGGCGGAATGGAGAACAGGCTGGCCCAGACCACATAGGCCAGGGAATTGACCCCCGGGGTGGACCGCTGCACCAGGTTGCCCCCGGCCCAACTCGCCGCGGCGATCAGGACCAGGCCCAGGCCGAGCGGGGTGGTGGAGCCGTCGGTGTGCCACAGGATCACCGCCAGGCCGGCGGTGGCCAACAGCAGGGCCGCCACCTGGAACCGCTTCACCCGCTCGCCCGTCAGCCACATGGACAGGCCGATGGTGAAGAAGACCTGGACCTGCACCACCAGGGAGGCCAGGCCCGGCGAGATGTCGTGCTGCATGGCCAGATAGAGCATGCCGAACTGGCCCAGGCCGATCAGCACCCCATAGGCCGCCAGGTTGCGCCACGGCACGGCGGGCCGCTTGAGAAAGAACACCGCCGGCAGCAGGGCGAAGGTGAAGCGCAGGGTGGCGAAGGTCAGCGGCGGCAGGTGGGCCAGCGCCACCTTGATGACCACGAAATTGGTACCCCACACCGCCACCACGGCCAGGGCCAGCAGGGCCGAACGCCAGGTCAGGGCGGTGGAGGTCATTGGCGATCGTCCTTGGAAGCGGGGCCTTGGGCCGGACTTAGGCGTCGACGGGTGGAAAAGCTAGGCAGACGCCCCAGCCGCCCTCCCCCCTCGCGGCAGAAAAACTGCGGGCGCCGGGGATTGAACGGCAGACGCGGACGTGACGAAATCCTCGCGAGAGGCGCCGGCCAGGCGCCCGGGAGGACCATAACCATGCCGAACCTGCGCATCCGCCGCACCGCCGGCGCCCTGGGCGCCGAGATTTCCGGGGTCGACCTGTCCCAGGAGCTCAGCGACGAGACCATCGCCGAGATCCGCCAGGCCTTCGTCGAGCACCAGGTGGTCTTCTTCCGCGACCAGGCCCTCACGCCGAAGCGGCAGCTGGCCTTCGGCCGCCGGTTCGGCCCGCTGAACATCCATCCCTATGTCGCCGGCATGGCCGACCACCCCGAGGTGATGGAGATCATCAAGGAGCCGCAGGACAGGGTGAACTTCGGGGGTGGCTGGCACTCCGACATGAGCTTCCTGGAGCACCCCTCCATCGGCTCGATCCTCTATGGCGTGGAACTGCCCGACTATGGCGGCGACACCCTGTTCGCCAGCCAGGCGGCGGCCTTCGAGGCGCTGACGCCCGGCCTGCGGGCCACCCTGGAGACCTTGAACGCCGTCCATTCGGCCGGCCGGGAATACTCCGCCAGCGGCCACTCGGCTCAGAAGCGCTCGTCCATGAACGTGGCCGAGGCGGAGGGGGCGACCGGCGAGTTCATCCACCCCGTGGTCCTCGTCCATCCCGAGACCGGTCGGAAGGCGCTCTATGTGAACCCCGCCTTCACGATGAAGATCGAGGGCTGGAGCACCCGGGAGTCAAAGGCCCTGCTGGACTTCCTGTTCGACCATTGCCGGGGCGAGCGCTTCACCACCCGCTTCGCCTGGTCCCCGGGCTCTGTGGCCTTCTGGGACAACCGTTCGGTCTGGCACTATGCGCTGAACGACTATCCCGGCCAGCGGCGGCACATGCGGCGGGTGACGGTGGACGCCTGGCCGGGCCTCGTGGCCAAGGCCGGCGCCGGCCGCCTGGCCCACGCGCGGTGAAGCTGTTCCAAACCTATTCCTCGCCCTTCCCCACCCGGGTGCGGCTGATGATCTACGCCAAGGGGCTGGAGGTGGAGATCATCGAGCCTCCGGGCTTCCATTCCTCGGCGGAGTCCAAGGGCGACTACCTGACCATCAATCCCATCGGCCGGGTCCCGGCCCTGGTGCTGGACGACGGCCGGGCCCTGCCGGAATCCGAGGTGATCTGCGAGTACCTGGAGGAGGCCTATCCGACGCCGGCCACCCAGCCCGCCGATGCCTGGGGCCGGGCCCAGATGCGGCTGCTGAGCCGCATCTGCGACTTCTACGTGGTCATGGCCATGGTCCCGCTGTTCAGTTTCTCGGCCCGTTCGCGCAAGCACTGGGACCCTGTCGCCATACGCGCGGCTGCCGACAAGGTGGCCGAGGCCCTGGGGTTCCTGGAGGAATACATCGGGACCGACGGCTATGCGGTGGGATCGAGTCTCACCCAGGCCGACGGGGCCATCGCTCCGCAGCTGGTCCTGGCCTGCGAGTGGATTCCGGGCCTGTTCGGAACTCCAGATCCCCTGGGGAACCTTCCGAAGCTGGCGGCCTATTGGCGGGCGATCCAGACCGATCCCATCGCCCGCCGCCTGATCGGCGAGACTCGCGACGCAATCGCCCACGAGCAGGCCGCGGCCAAGGCCATGGCGAACACCGCGCGGGCCGCGACCTGAGGCCCAGCCGGGCTCACCCCTTGCCCCGCTCCACCGTCTCGATGGACGGGTTGGCGCGCAGGGCGGCGCCGATGTGGGTCAGGTGGCGGGCGTCCTTCACCTCGACATCGAAGTCGACGTCGAAGAAGTCGGCGTGGCGGCGGTGCATGCGCAGGTTGACGATGTTGCCGCCGGCCTCGCCGATCACCGTGCAGGCCTGGCCCAGCACGCCCGGCGCGTTGCGGATGGTGGCGGTGAGGCGCGAGAGGGTGACGGTGTTGCGCTCGGCCTCCGGCGTCCATTGCAGGTCACGCCAGAGCTCTTCCTTGTCCTCGTATTCCGCCAGCTTGGCGCAATCGATGGTGTGGACCGTCAGGCCGCCGCCGTCGGGCTCAATGATGCCGACGATGCGGTCCCCCGGCACCGGGGTGCAGCATTGGCCGAAGTGCAGGGAGACGCCCGGGGTCAGGCCGCCGCCACGGACATAGAGCCTGGCCGCCTTGCCGCCCTCGATCCGCCGCACGGCGGTGGCCGCCTCGCGGTCGGAGGCCTTGAGGCCCGGGAAGATCACGTCCAGCACCTGGGTCGGCGAGATGCGGCCGCGGCCGACGATCTCGAACAGGTCGTCCTCGCCGGCGACGGCGAAACGCTCCAGGGCGGGTTTCAGGGAGACGTCCTTGCGGGCCTTGCCGGCGCGCTCGAAGGTCTGGTCCACCGTGGCGCGGCCGAGCCTCGTGAACTCTTCCTTCTCCGTCTGGCGGATGTGGCGGCGGATGGCCGAGCGGGCGCGGCCGGTGACGGTCAGGGAGCGCCAGTCGGGGGGCACCACGGGCTTGGCCCCGCGGATGACCTCGACCACATCCCCGTTCTGAAGAGTCGTCCGTAAGGGCTTGAGTTCGCCGTTGATCTTCACCCCGATACAGGTGTCGCCCACGTCGGTGTGGACGGCGTAGGCGAAGTCCAGGGGCATCGCGCCCCTGGGCAGGCTGACCAGCTTGCCCTTCGGCGTGAAGACGAAGGCCTGGTCGAGATACATCTCGAGCTTGGCGTGCTCCACCAACTCCTCGACGTCGCCGCCGTGCTCCAGCACCTGGACCAGGTGGCGCAGGTTGAGCAACGGGTCGCGGCCCCCGGCGTCGGCCTGGGCCTCGGCGTCGAAGCCGTAGGACTTGTCCTTGTAGCGCCAGTGGGCGGCCACGCCCTCCTCGGCCACCCGGTCCATGGCCTCGGTGCGGATCTGCATCTCGATGCGCATGCCCTTGGGGCCCACCACGGTCGTGTGGATCGAGCGGTAGTTGTTGCGCTTGGGGGTGGAGATGAAGTCCTTGAACCGCTCGGGCACGCTGGGCCAGGCGCGGTGGATCACGCCGAGCGCCCGGTAGCAGTCCTCCTCGGAATCCACGATCACCCGGAAGGCGTAGATGTCGGAGAGTTGGGAGAAGCCGATCGACTTGCGCTGCAGCTTGCGCCAGATCGAATAGGGGTTCTTCTCGCGGCCGAAGACCCGGGCCGCCAGGCCGCCGGCCTCCAGCTTCGAGGCGATCTCGCCGGAGACCACCGCCACGGCGCCGCCCTGCTCGATACGCAGGGCCTCCAGCCGGCGGCCGATGGCGTCGCGGGCCACCGGGTTCAGGTGCTCGAAGGCCAACTCCTCCAGCTCCGAACAGATGCGGTGGCAGCCGATGGAGCGGGCGAGCGGGGCGTAGATGTCCAGGGTCTCGCGGGCGATCCGCTCGCGCTTGGCCGGGCTCTTGATGTAGTGCAGCGTCCGCATGTTGTGCAGGCGGTCGGCCAGCTTGACCATCAGGACGCGGACGTCCTTGGAGATGGCCAGGATGAACTTGCGCAGGTTCTCGGCCTGCTTGGTGTGCTCGCTGTTGAGCTCCAGCTTGGTGAGCTTGGTCACCCCCTCCACCAGTTCGCTGATCTCCGAGCCGAACAGGTCGGTGATGTCCTGGGCGCTGACCGGCGTGTCCTCGATCACGTCGTGCAGCAGGGCCGTGACGATGGTCGCGGTGTCCAGCCGGTAGTCGGTGAGGATGCCCGCCACCTCGATGGGGTGGGCGAAATAGGGGTCGCCGGAGGCGCGCTTCTGCGAGCCATGCATGCGCATGGCGTAGACATAGGCGCGGTTCAGGATCGCCTCGTCGGCGGTCGGGTCGTAGGAGCGGACCTTCTCGATCAGCTCATACTGGCGGAGCATGCGCGGCGGCCGAGACGGACTCGGCGGCGCGATCTTCTGGTCGGCGGCGGTGTCAGGCGCCGCCTTAAGCGTGAGGGGTTCTGCGCCTTCCGGGCTCAGTACCGCTCCTCCTGACCGCCGTCACGGTCGCTCTGCAGGGCGCGGACCAGTTCCAGCTCGCTCATCTGCATGTGGGTCGGATCGGCCAGCAGGGCGAGGGTTTCGGCCTCTTCCTCGGCTTCGGAGCGCTCATCGACGCGCTGCAGGGTCCCGATCAGGGTCTCGCGCAGCTCCTCGGCGTCCACCACGTCATCGGCGATTTCGCGCAGGGAGACGACCGGATTCTTGTCGTTGTCGCGATCGACCAGGATGGCCGAGCCGGCCGAAATGGCGCGGGCCCGGTGGGCCGCCAGCAGCACAAGGCTGAAGCGGTTCGGAACTCGTTCGATGCAATCTTCGACGGTGACGCGGGCCATGGAATCCTCAAGTCGGGGGTAGAACCGAACAAAATAGAGGGTTTGAGCTCATTGTGCAACGCCGCAACGGCGGCAATCGGGCCCCGACTTGACGTGAATGGTCGCAGGCGGCCAAGCTGGCCCCCAATAGTCAAGCTTGGAGCGGTCATATGGACAGGTGGCTCTTGCGGCTCGGCATCGCCGCGCCGGTTCTCTATCTCGGCGCCGTGGTCGTCGGATCCCTCTTCTATCCCGGCTATAGCCACGTCACCCAGTACGCCAGCGAACTGGGCTCGGCCTCGGCGGCGCGGCCGGAGATCTTCAACTACGGAATCATCTCGGCCGGGGTCTGCGCGATCCTCGCCGGCCTGGGATTCGCCCTGGCGTTGCGGGCCCTGTCCAAAGGCTGGATCTTCTCGAGCCTCGCGGGGCTGAGCATCAGCCTCTGGGGCGCCTCGATGATCATGGGCGGAATGTTCCCCATGCCCGACGAGCGGCACGGCGGCTTTGGTCTGGGCATGGCCATCCAGGTCGCGCCCCTGCTGGTCTTCCTGGCCCTGACCGGCCGAGCCCAGATGACGGGCCTGAAGACCTTCCTGTTGCTGGTCCTGTTGGCCTCGGGGGCTCTGTTCGCCATCATGATGGGGGTTGGCGGCCTGGTTCACCGCGCCGACGTCGGCCTGTGGCAGCGGGCCTACGCCCTCAGCAGCATCCCGTGGATCGCGGTGGCCGCCGTCTGCCTGGATCAGGCCATGGGCCGCAGGCGCGCCGCGGCGGCCTGAACCGGCCGCGCGTCCAGCCCGACGGTGGCCCGAGCGGCCAGCTCGCGCGCCGTCGCCCCCAGGGTGGGATGGCGCCAGTCCGGGGCGATCTCCGCCAGCGGCCCCATGACGAACAGCCGCTCGTGGGCGCGGGGGTGCGGCAGGATCAGTTCCTGTTGCGCCAATACAGATCGGCCATGGGCGATGAGGTCCAGATCGAGAGTCCGGGGCGCGTTTTTCTCGCTCCGCACGCGACCGAGGGTCGCCTCGATTGAAAAAAGGGTATGCAGAGCTTCCAGCGGGCGAAGCTTCGTCTCGACAAGCGCGACGCCGTTGCGATACTCGTTGACGGTCGGGTCCGGCCAGGCGGCAGAGCTCCACCAGGACGACCGGGCAACCACAGGCAATCCCGCCTGGGCGAAACGAGCGAGCGCCGCCTCCAGAAGAGCCTCGGACGAACCATAGTCGCCGGCCATATTACCGCCCAGCGCGACGATGACGGTCCCGTCCAGGTCCATGCGCCCCCCGCCCCCTATTTGGATTTCCGATCCCAATGACATTTTATCCCACAGACAGGCTGGCGCTCTTCATCGACGGCGCGAACCTGTATTCGGCCGCCAAGGGGCTCGGCTTCGATATCGACTATCGCAAGCTGCTGGAAGAGTTCCGCAAGCGCGGAATCCTGGTGCGCGCCTACTACTACACCGCCCTGGTGGAGGATCAGGAGTATTCGCCGATCCGTCCCCTGGTGGACTGGCTGGACTATAACGGCTTCCGCCTGGTGACGAAGCCGGCCCGGGAATACACCGACGCCCAGGGGCGTAAGCGCTGGCGCGGCGACATGGATGTCGAGATCGCCGTCGACATGCTCGAAATGGCCGCCCACGCCGACCACCTGCTGCTGTTCTCCGGCGATGGCGACTTCCGCTGCCTGGTGGAGGCGGTCCAGCGCAAGGGCGCGCGGGTGACCGTGGTCTCCACCGTGAAGTCCCAGCCGCCGATGGCCAGCGACGACCTGCGCCGTCAGGCCGACTGCTTCATCGACCTGGCGGACCTCGCCGACATCATCGGCCGGCCCTCGCGCCTGCCCCGCTTCATCCAGGAAAGCCGCACCGGGGCCGACCGCGAGGCGGACGCCGAGGCCTGATGCCGATCACGACCGCCGTGGCCGAACCGCCACGGGACTGCCCGCTCTGTCCGCGCCTGGTGGCCTATCGGGCGGCCAACCGCGCCGACCATCCCGACTGGTGGAACGGGCCGGCGCCCTCTTTCGGCGATTCGAACGCGCGCCTGCTCGTGGCGGGCCTGGCGCCCGGCCGCACCGGCGCCAACCGCACGGGGCGGCCCTTCACCGGCGATGGGGCCGGGGTCATGCTCTACGAGACCCTGCTGAAGACCGGCTTCGCCCGGGGGGTCTACGAGGCCCGGCCCGACGACGGGCTGGAGCTGACAGACTGCATGATCACCAACGCGGTCCGCTGCGCCCCGCCCGGCAACAAGCCCGAGACCAGCGAGGAGGCGACCTGCCGGCCCTTCCTCAGCGCGCGCCTGAGCGCCCTGCCCCGGCTCAAGGTCATCATCACCCTTGGCGACGTGTCGCGGCGCAATGTGCTCAAGGCCATCGGCCTGAAGGCCTCGGCCGGGCCGCCCGGCCACGGAACGGAGTTCCAGGCCGGGCCCTATGTGATCCTCAACAGCTACCATTGCTCGCGGCTCAACACGAATACGGGCAGGCTGACAGGCGAGATGTTCGAGGCGGTGTTCCGGCGCGCCAGGGCGTTGATCGAAGCCTAGGCGGGCTTGCTCCAGTAGAAGTAGCGCCAGGCCTGCTCGAACCCGGCCCGGCGGTAGAGCGACCGCGCCGGGGCGTTCTTTTCCTCCACCTGCAGGAAGGCGCGGTCGACGCCGCGCTGGCGGGCCGCGTTCGCCAGGCCCGCCAGCACTCGCCCCGCCAAGCCCTCGCCGCGGCGGCTGAGATCGGTGCGCATGCCGTGGAAGCTGGCCCAGCCGTGGCCCAGGGTTCCGCAGCCTACGGCCACCGTGCGCTCGCCATCCCGGACCATGCCGAACCGCGCGCCGGCCGAGCGGCTGAGCGCCTTGACCCGATAGGCGCCGTCGACGGGATCGAACCCCTCCCCCAGGAACACGGCCGCCCAGGCCTCATCCGGCCGCTCCGCCACCTCGGCGGGGGGACGATCGGTGACGGCGGCGACCGCGGCGAGCGGCGCGGTCTTCACCAGGGTCGGCTGTTCGGAAACATAGCCGCGGCGGATCAGCTCGGCGCGGACGACCTCCAGGCCGGGGCCGTCGGCGATCCGAAAGGCCGGGGTCAGGCCGCGGCCGGCATAGGCCGCCTCGATGCGGTCGAAGACCTCCGGGTCGGCGGGAAGGTCGTGGCGCAGGGGCACGGCGCTGGCGGCGCGGCGGATGGAGCCGAGGTCCAGGCCCAGCAGCCAGCCCTCGATCTCGAGAACCTCTTCGGGCGCCACGGCGGCGAGGGTGGCGCGCTCGATGGCCTCGATCTGCGACGCCTCGACCATCAGCCCCGGTCGCGCATCAGGCGGGCCTTGTCGCGCTGCCAGTCGCGGTCGGCGGTGGCCTGTCGCTTGTCATGGGTCTGCTTGCCCTTGGCGAGCGCGATCTCCAGCTTGGCCAGACCCTTCTCGTTCCAATAGAGCTTGGTGGGGATAAGGGTGCGACCCTCGCGCTGGACGGCGCCGATCAGCTTGTCGATCTGCTTCTTGTGCAGCAGCAGTTTCCGGTGCCGGCGCGGCTCATGGTTAAAGCGGTTGGCCTGGCCGTAGGGCGGGATGTCGGCGTTGATCAGCACGATGTCCCGGCCTTCGACCGAGGCGTAGGATTCGGCGATATTGGCCCGGCCCTGGCGCAGGGATTTCACTTCGCTGCCGGTCAGCATCAGTCCGGCCTCGAAGGTCTCCTCCAGGAAGTAGTCGTACCGCGCGCGGCGGTTCTCGGCGATGAGCTTGCCGGCCATCAGATCAGGCCGGTGTCCCGCAAGGCGGCCAGGACCTCGTGGCGGGCGGTTTCCGAGCACGGCGCGATGGGCAGGCGGACGTCGGCCTCGCAGAGCCCCAGATGGCCCAGGGCGAACTTGGTGGGCGACGGCGAGGCGTCGGCGAACAGCGCCTTGTGCAGGCCGATCAGCCGGTCCTGCCAGTAGAGGGCGGTCTTCCAGTCCTCGCCGAGGGCGGCGTTGTAGAAGGCCGCGCACAGGTCGGGCGCGACGTTGGAGGTGACCGAGATGCAGCCATGGCCGCCGTGGGCCATGTAGCCCAGGGCCGTCAGGTCGTCGCCCGAGAGCATCACCCAGTCCAGGCCGCAGAGCAGGCGCTGCATGGTGGCCCGGGTCATGTCGCCGGTGGCGTCCTTGACGCCGACGATATTGGGCAGCTTCGACAGCCGCCCCAGGGTGGCGTCCGAGATGTCGACGCTGGTGCGGCCGGGGACATTGTAGACCAGGACCGGAAGCTGCACCGCCTCGTTGATCGCCGCGTAGTGGGCGTAGAGGCCCTCCTGGCTGGGGCGATTGTAATAGGGGGTCACCACCAGGGCGCCGTGGGCCCCGACGGTCTTGGCGTGGCGCACCAGCTCGATGGCCTCGGCGGTGGAATTGGACCCTGCCCCGGCGATGACCGGCACACGTCCCGCGGCGGTGGCGACGCACAGCTCCACAACCCGACGGTGTTCGTCGTGGCTCAGCGTGGCGGTTTCGCCTGTGGTGCCGACGGGCACCAGGCCGTGGACGCCTCCCGCGATCTGGCGCTCGACGAGGGCGACAAACGCCTGCTCATCGATCGCGCCGTCGCGGAACGGCGTCACGAGGGCCGGCATGACGCCCTTGAACAAAGGTTCGGACATGGTCTGCAAAAAGCCGTGAAAGCGAGGCCAGTTGTTGCGGCCTCAAGATTTGGCCGGACAATATGGCGGCCAGGCCCTAAGCCGCAACCAACTCGTTCCGTATTTCGCACGACCCGGAGTAATTCGTTTTGCCGTCACAGGCCCGCAAGGCATTCCTCACCGCCGCCGCCGCCGTTCTGCTGTCCGGTGTCGCCGAGGCGCAACAGCCGCCGGTCAACGGTCCCCGTCCCTATGAAGGCCCCCCACCCCCGATCGAGCTGACCCAGACTCAGCCGATCGCCTATCGCGGCTCCCTGTCGGACGCCGACGGCGCGGCCCTGCGCAGCGCCCTGGAGTCGGCCAAGCGCGCCGACGTCACCGGCGCCCGGTCGGCGATCGCCATGATCAACGATCCGATCGCCAAGAAGATCGCCACCTGGGCGCTGGCTGATTCCGCCGCCGATTCCCTGAGCTTCTTCGAGATCGACCAGGCCCGCCGCGACCTGGCCGGCTGGCCGCGGTCAGGGCGCCGTCAGGTGGCGGCCGAGAAGCTGCTGGAGACCTCCGGCCAGAGCCCGCAGCGGATCATCGACTGGTTCGGCGGCGCCGAGCCGGTGACCGCCGAGGGCGCCATCGCGCTGGCCTCGGCCTATCGCGCCACCGGCAGGTCCAAGGAGGCCGCCAGCCTGATCCGCCATTTCTGGCGCGACCGGCTGTTCGAGGCCGATCCGCAGCGCTCGATGCTGGCCCGCTTCGGTGATGTGCTGACCGTGGACGACCATATTCGCCGCGCCGACGTCATCCTGTTCGGCAGCCAGGGCCCCGCCGCGCGGGACATGATCCCCCTGCTGCCGGCCGACCAGGCCCAGCTCGCCCAGGCGCGCATGGCCCTGCGCCAGAACTCCCCCAGCGCCAACGCCCTGGTGAACGCCCTCCCCGCCAGCGTCAGCAATTCGCCCGGCCTGGCCTTCGAGCGCGCCGCCTATATGCGACGCCGGGGCATGGACCAGATTGCGCTGGGGCTGGTGAAGAGCTTCCCCACCGACATCCCCTTCACCGAGATGGGCGAGCGCATCTGGGACGAGCGATATCAGCTGGTGATCTCCTCCCTGCGCAACGGCGACTCCCTGGGCGCCTACACCGCCGCCGCCAACACCGGCCTCACCCAGGGCACGGACGCCACCGAGGCGGAGTTCTACGCCGGCTGGATCGCGCTCACCCGGCTCAAGCGCCCCGAGGACGCCGACCGCCACTTCGCCGCCATCGAGAGGATCGGCTCCTCGCCCATCACCCGGGCCCGCGCCCTCTACTGGCGTGGCCGGGCCGCCCAGGATCGCGGCCAGCAGGATCGCGCCCAGGGCTATTATGGAGCGGCGGCCAAGTACTACACGACCTTCTACGGCCAGCTGGCCGGCGAGAAGATCGGCTACGGCAAGCTGACCCTGGGCCGCGACCCGATCATCACCCAGGCCGACCGCAACCGTTTCGAGGGCCGCGAGACCGTGCGCGCCGCCCGGCTGCTCTACGAGATCGGGAACAAGGACCTGTTCAAGACCTTCGTCTTGACCCTGGACGACATCCTGCCCACCGCCGAGGAAGAGGCCCTGTTGGTGGACCTGGCCCGGGGCTATGGCGACATCGACACCGGCATGAAGGTGGTCCGCGCCGCCGCCCAGCGCGGCTTCATCCTGCCCGAGCGGGGCTATCCCGTGCGCTCGGCGCCTGACGTGCCCGGCGCGCCCGAGCCGGCCCTGGTCCTGGGCATCACTCGGCAGGAGAGTGGCTTCGATCCGATGATCCGGTCGGGCGCCGGGGCGCGCGGCATGATGCAGCTGATGCCGGGAACCGCCTCTGTGGTGGCCCGGCGCATGGGCGCCAGCTATTCGCCGGGCATGCTGGACGATCCGGAGTACAATATGCGCCTGGGCTCCAGCTATCTGGGCCAGATGGTGGGGACCTTCTCCGGCTCCTACCCCATGGCCATCGCGGCCTATAACGCCGGCCCCGGACGCCCGACCCAGTGGTCGGCCTTCTGCGGCGACCCGCGCGGGGCGGCCACCGACCCCATCGACTTCATCGAGTGCATCCCGTTCTCAGAGACCCGCAACTACGTCATGCGAGTGATGGAGGGAATGCAGGTCTACCGCGCCCGTCTGAACGGCGGCGCGGCGCCGATCACGCTGTCGGCGGACCTGAAGCGCGGCGGCTACGGCACGGGCTACACGCCCTCCGGCGGCATCGTCCAGTCGCAGAACGCCATTCCGACCCAGGCCAGCGGCGGAATGGCGCCCATCCCCAACTAGGCCGAGGCCTTCGAGATCGGCATGCCCAAGATAGACATCGCCGCGGTCCCCGAACGCAGGGGCGCGGGCTATCCGCCGGAGTTCAACACGCCCTGCGCCGACCGGGTGCGGCAGAGGCTGGGCGACGCGGGCGGGCTGACCGATTTCGGGCTCAACCTCATGCGCCTGCCGCCAGGAAATTGGTCCAGCCAGCGGCACTGGCATAGCCACGAGGACGAGTTCGTCTATGTGATTCAGGGCGAGCTGGCGCTGATCGAGGACGGCGGCGAGACGGTGCTGCGGGCCGGCGACTGCGCGGCCTTTCCCAAGGGCTCCGGGAATGGCCATCACATGATCAACAGGTCCGACGCGATGGCGGTCTATCTCGAGGTCGGCTCGCGCCACCCGGACGACCTCACCACCTGTTCCGACATCGACATGATGAGCGCCAACGCCGACGGCCGCTTCGTGCGCAAGGACGGCGCGCCGTACTGACGCTCAGGCCTCGTTGACCCAGGC
Source organism: Pseudomonadota bacterium (assembly GCA_040388315.1). Classification (GTDB taxonomy): domain Bacteria; phylum Pseudomonadota; class Alphaproteobacteria; order Caulobacterales; family Caulobacteraceae; genus Phenylobacterium. Next base: position 13,568 of record JAZKBZ010000186.1, read on the forward strand.
CTCGATCAGCGGCGCGATCAGGTCCAGGTCCTCATAGAGGTGATCGCCGCCCGGGATTTCCACCGCCGTGCAGCGCGGATGCCGCGCCACGATTTCCGCCAGCGGAGCGTAGGCGCCGTTGAAGTCCTCCGCCTGCTGGATGAACAGGGTGGGAATGGCGTCGCAATGCGCCTCCAGCAGCGGGATGCGGTCCTCGGCGATCAGGCGCCTCAAGGGCGTGGCGATGAAGACGCAGGCGGTGGGCGAAAAGCCGTGTCGGTCTGCCGCCAGCATGGTGATCAGGGTTCCGATGGACTTGGCGATGACCAGGTCGGCGGAGAGCAGGCCCACGGCGTCGGCCTCCGGAAGCAGGTCGGGGTTGGTCCAGTCGGTGTCCCAGAATCCGTGCCGGCGGATTTCCGTCTCCGTCTGGCCGACCTCCAGGCGAGCGAACAGGGCCTGCATCTGACCCAGGGTCGCCGGCTCGCGTCCGGGCAGGCCCAGCAGTCTCATGACTTCACCCTGCGCGCCGCCAGGGTCAGCCCGGCGGAGGTGGCCTCCAACGCGCCGTCCAGGCCGAACACCTCGCGCAGGACCGGCGGCGTCAGCGCCTGGGCCGGCGCGCCATCGGCGGCGATGCGGCCGGCGCCAACCACCACCAGCCGGTCGCAGGCCTGGGCCGCCAGGCCCAGGTCGTGCAGGGTCAGGACCACGGCGGCGCCGCGAGCGGCCTCTTCGCGGAACAGGTCCAGGGCCAGGAGCTGGGCGTCGGGATCGAGGCCCGCGGCCGGCTCGTCGGCCACCAGCAGCGGCGCGGCGGTGACCAGCAGCCGGGCCAGCAGCACCCTGGCCCGCTCGCCGCCGGAGAGATCGAGCACGCCACGTTCCGCCAGGCTGGAGAGCCCGACCCGGTCCAGGGCCTGTAGGGCGGCGGCTTGGGCCAGGGCCGGCGGCTTGCTGGCCGCCCCCAGGCTGGCGATCCGCCAGGCCGGCAGGTTCCAGCCGACGCGGCGTTCCTGGGGCAGGTAGCCCACCAGGGCGGCGCGGCCCGCCTCATCCAGGCTGGAGATGTCGCGTCCGGCCAGTACGGCGCGGCCCGAGGCCAGCTTGGCCAGGCCGAGCGCCGCGCGCAGCAGGGTGGTCTTGCCCGCGCCGTTGGGGCCGACGACGCCCACGACCTCGCCAGGCAGCACCTGGAAGCTGGCGCGCGACAGAACCTCGACCTCGCCGCGTCGGACGCTGGCCTCGTGCAGGGACAGGACCGCGCTCATGCGCGCCAGCTCCGGGCCGCGCGCCAGGCGATCAGGGCGAAGAGCGGCGCGCCGAACAGGGCGGTGACCACACCTAGCTTCAGTTCCTGGTCGGTGGGGATCAACCGCGCGGTGACATCGGCGGCCACCAGCAGGCCGGCGCCGGCCAGGGCCGAGGGGGTCAGGGTCTTGCCAGGATCGGCGCCCACCCCGGCCCGCACCAGGTGCGGCGCGGCCAGACCCACGAAGCCGATGATGCCGGCCATGGCCACGGCGGCCCCAGTCAGCAGGGCCGCGCCCGCCACGGCCGCGGCGCGTAGCCGGCCCATGGGCAGGCCCGAGAGCGCGGCGGTCTCCTCTCCCAGGGTCAGCATCACCAGGCCGCGGGCGGCGTAGACGCAGAGGCCCGCGCCGGCGGCCATGGGGAGGATCTCGCGGGCGATGTCGTTCCAGCCGCGATTGGCCACCGAGCCCATCAGCCAGGACAGGATCTCGGCCGTGGTCACCGGCGAGGGCGAGAGGTTGAAGATCAGCGCGGTCAGGGCGCCGGCGAAGGCCGAGAGCGCCACCCCAAACAGGATCAGGGTCTCGGGCTCGCGGAATCGGGCGGCGAGCGCGGTGAGCAGCAGGCCGGTGGCCAGCGCCGCCATCAGGGCCGCGACCTCCGTGCCGCCCGGCGTGGCGGCCAGGCCGAGCGCGATGGCGAGCGCCGCGCCGAGGCCCGCCCCCGCCGAGACTCCCAGCACCCCGGGATCGGCCAGGGGATTGCGCAGCAGTCCCTGCATCACCGCCCCGGCGAGGCCGAGCGCCCCGCCCACCACGGCGGCGGCCACGGCGCGGGGCGCGCGGATGGTCCAGAGGATCTCGCCGGGCGCCGAGGTGGGGTCGGCGAAGGCCTGCGCGTACTGGGCGCCGCTCAGTGGGGTCTCCCCCAGCACCAGTCCGAGCGCCAGGAGGCCAAGCAGGATGAAGGCCAGCAGGAGGTTGAGCCTCAGGCTGCTCATCGCGGCGCCCGGGCGGCCAGGATCTCCACGGCCTCGGCGGCGGAGGGATCGGGACAGCCGAGCATGGCGCCTGGCAGGCTGGCCACCGTGCGGTGGGCGGCCAGACGCTGCATCACCGGATGGCGGCCCATGCCCCAATGGTTGTTGGCCAGCATGAAGCTGTCGAAGAAGCCCAGCACCACCGCCCGAGGCGGCTTCAGGGCCAGATGTTCCAGGGAGACCGGCTGGTAGCCGGGGCCTGGCGGCGTCGGGGCAAGGCCGGCGGATATCAGGATCTGATGCACCAAGGTCCCCTGCCCGCCGGTGAAGCCGCCCGGGGTGATATAGAGGGCCGTGGCCCCGCGCCAGGCGCCGGCCGAACGGGACAGGCGCGCGTCCATCCGGGCGATCACCGCCTCGCCCTGGGCTCGGCGATCCAGGGCGGCGGCGACGCGACGGACATTGGCCCGCACGCCGTCGAAGTCCGAGGCGTCCTCGATGGTCACCACCCGGGCGCCGCGCTGTTCAAGCTGGGCCACGAACTGCGGATCGCCGCCCCAGTAGCGGACGACGAGCTCGGGCCGGGCGGCCAGGGCGGACTCCAGGGTGGTGCGGCGCAGGGGCAGACCCCTGGCCAGGGCGCGCAGGCGGGAATCCGGATCATCGGCCCGCGTGGAGAGACCCACGATGGAGTCCCGGGGGCTGAGCGCGAGGACGAACTGGTCGGCGCACTGGTCCAGCGAAAGGACCCGGGGCGCGGCCTGGGCTTGGCCCGCCAGGGCCAGGCCGACCAACGCTGCGACGATCAGTCGACGACGAGACCGTTCATCAGCCCGTCCAGGGTCACCTCGATGAGCTCCTCGGTGGGCGCCCAATCGAAATTCGGACGGCTGGTCAGCAGGGCCACCACGCCATGGCAAGCCGCCCAGAGGGCCTGGGCGGCGCTGTCGGCCGTTCCGGTCCGCAGGCGGCCCTCGGCCGCGATCTCGCGCACCGCGCCGCTGAAGATGTCGTAGCATCGCGCGCTCATGTCCGCCGTGCCGTCATGCCAGATGGGCGATACGGGATGAACGCCGGCGAACACAAGCAGATAGGCGTTCGGGTGCTCGAAACCCCAGCGCATGTAGGAGTCCAGCATCTGCTTGACCCGGGTGGCGGCGTCCAGCGGCTTGGCGGCGATGGCGGCGTTGCGCTCCAGCAGCTGGATGATGGTCCGCTCGCAGATCTCCAGCAGGATGCCGCCCTTGTCGGGGAAGTGCATGTAGAGGGCGGTGGAGGAGACCCCGACCTCGTCGGCGATCTTGCGGATGGTGGCGCCCTCATAGCCCTCCGCCACGAAGATTCGCTCCGCGGCCGTCAGAATCTCTTCACGCCGCAGGTGTCCGTCACCCTTGGGCTTGCGCGCCGAACGCCGTGTGGTCACTGCCGTCGTCGTCACGGGAATCCTTCCGTCAGCCGAACTACTTGCAGCGGAAACCAAAAGCCCAGCCCGCGCAAGTCAGACCTGAAACAATGCGACATCACGGCGCCCCGCGCCATGCCGCTCCGCCGCCGGTTGACTGGACGGCTGCGCGCCGGACCGGGTAAGGCCAGGGACATGACCAAGCCCGCCCCCATCGTCGCCGAGGCCCCCGGCGTCATGCGCACCACCGGTTGGGCCGACTACGCCCTGCTGGACTCTGGCAATGGGCGCAAGCTGGAGCGCTACGGCCGCTATTCGGTGGTCCGCCCCGAACCGCAGTGCCTCTGGGCGCCGTCCCTGGGCGAAGAGGTCTGGGCCAATGCCGACGCGGTGTTCGATCCCAGCGACGAGGAGGACGCTGGTCGCTGGCGGTTCCGCGAACAGCCGAAGGACACCTGGCCGCTGGCCTGGCAGGACGTGAAGTTCAAGGCCCGGTTCACCGCCTTCCGCCATCTGGCCTTCTTCCCCGAGCAGGCCGCCAACTGGGCCTGGCTGGACGAGAAGGTCCGCGCCGCCCAGGGCCAGCCCCGGGTGCTGAACCTGTTCGGCTACACCGGGGTCGCCAGCCTGGTCTGTGCCGCGGCCGGGGCGGCGGTGACCCATGTGGACGCCTCGAAGAAGGCCATCGGCTGGGCCCGCGAGAACGCCGAGGCCTCGGGCCTGGCCGACAAGCCGATCCGCTGGATCTGCGAGGACGCCCGCCGCTATGTGCAGCGGGAGGTGCGGCGGGGCTCAAAGTACGAGGGCATCATCCTCGATCCGCCGAAATACGGGCGTGGTCCGGACGGCGAGGTTTGGAAGCTGTTCGAGAACCTGCCTGAGCTTTCGGCCCTATGCGCCGAACTTCTTTCGGATAAGGCGGAATTCCTGCTGCTGAACGCCTATGCCGAGCGAATCTCCGGCGCGGCCCTGGCCGGTCTGCTGGCCGACCGGCTGAAGGACCGTGGCGGCCGCATCGAATGGGGGGAGCTGGCCCTGGTGCAGCAGGACGGCTCGCGCCAGATCGGCATGTCCTTCTACGCCCGGTGGGCGCCGTGAGCGACCGCACCGTCACCTCCCTCACCAATCCCACGGTCAAGGCGGTCCGCGCCCTGCACCTGCGCAAGGAACGCGACGAGACCGGTCTTTTCGTCGCCGAGGGGCTGAAGATCGTCACCGAGGCGGTGGAGACCGGCCACGCCCCGGCCATCCTGATGTACGGCGCCGAGGCGACCGGCCATCCCCTGCTCCGCCAGGCGATGAGCGCCACCAAAGCCGCCGGCGGCCAGGTGATCGAGGTGACTCCGGAGATCCTCGCCAAGGTCTCTCGCCGCGACAACCCCCAGGCGGTGGTGGGCGTGTTCCGCCAAGTCTTCACCGCCCTGGAGGACCTGAAGCCCGAGGCCGCCCCCTGTTTCGTCGCGCTGCACCGGGTCCGGGACCCCGGCAACCTGGGGACCATCGTGCGCACCGCCGACGCCGCCGGCTGCGGGGCGGTGATCCTGGTGGGGGAGTGCTGCGATCCGTTCTCGGTGGAGGCGGTGCGCGCCACCATGGGCTCGGTCTTCGCCGTGCCGATCGTGCGGGCCAGCGAGGCGGCCTTCGCCGCCTGGCGCGTCCGTTGGCCGGGCTCGGTGATCGGCACCCTGCTGACCGCCACCGTGGCCCATCATGAGGCCACCTACGCCAAACCGGCGCTGGTGTTCATGGGCAATGAGCAGCAGGGCCTGACGCCCGAGATGGCCGCCCTGTGCGACGTCAACGTCAAGATTCCCATGCGCGGGCGGGCCGACAGCCTGAATCTCTCAGTGGCGACGGGGATCATGATCTACGCGGCGACCGCGGCATGAGCGACCAGCCGCAATGGCTGGTCTGGGCGCGCGAACTGCAGGCCCTGGCCCAAACCAGCCTGCACTACACGCAGAGCGAATACGACAAGGAGCGCTACGAGCGCGTGCGCGAAATCGCCGTGGCGATGATGGCCGCCGGCAGCGACGCGGCGCCCAACCTGATCCTTGACCTCTTTGCGCGACAGGCGGGCTACGCCACCCCGAAGGTGGACGTCCGCGCGGCGATCATCCGCGACGGCAAGATCCTGATGGTCCCGGAATTGATAGACGGGGGTCGCTGGTCCCTGCCCGGCGGTTGGGCCGACGTGAACTCCTCCCCCACCGAATGCGTGATCCGCGAGGTCCACGAGGAGACCGGCTATGTCGTCGAGGTCCGCAAGCTGGCGGCGGTGATCGACCGGAACAAGCACCCCTACCTCCCCGAGCCGTTCCAGGCCTACAAGCTGTTCTTCCTCTGCGAGATTGTCGGCGGAAGCCCTCGGGACAGCATCGAGACGGGCCAACCGGCCTTCTTCGCCCTCGACGCCTTGCCGGAGCTGTCGCCCGCCCGGGTGATCCCCGAACACATCGCCCGGATGTTTGACCATCACGCCGACCCCAGCCTGCCCACCGACTACGACTAGGTTCCCCGCGGTTTGGCGCGCGCGGTCGGGGCCGTGTTGGCCGGGTCGTCCGGCCAGACATGCTTGGGATAGCGGCCGCGCATGTCGGAGCGGACGTCCTTCCAGGAGCCGCTCCAGAAGCCCGGCAGGTCCTTGGTGGTCTGGACCGGGCGATGGCCCGGCGACAGCAGGGACAGGGTGAGCGGCACGCCGCCGGCGACGGTGGGGTGCGCCTTCAGGCCGAACACCTCCTGCACCCGGACGTCGACGCGGGGTCCGCCTTCGGCGGCATAGTCGATGGCGAAGGTGTTGCCGGTGGGCGCCGTCCAACGCAGGGGCGCAGCGGCGTCCAGGCGGCGTTGCTGGTCCCAGGGGATCAGGGTGCGCAGGGCGGTCTCGAGGGCGTCGGGCTTCAGGGCGGCCAGGGAGCGGACGCCGGGCAGCAGGGGGACCAGCCAGTCGTCGAGGGTCTCGATGAGCGCGGCGTCGGAAAGGTCGGGCCAGTCGCCGCCGGCGGCGCGCAGGAAGCCGACGCGGGCGCGTAGGGCCTCGGCGGCCGGGCCCCACCTCAGCGTGTCGAGCCCTTCGCCGCGCACGCGGTCGGCCAGGGCGGCGGCGATGAGGGCGGGGTCGGGGTTCTCGTCGATCTGCTCACGCAAGGTCAGGCGGCCGAGGCGGGTGATCTGCTTGGCGCGCAGGCGGCCCGCCCCGCTCTCCTCCAGTCGGCTCTCGACGACGAGTTGGCCCTCGAAGGCGGCCAGCAGGTCGGCCTCGTCCAGGGGCGCGGCCAGCAGGATACGGTCGCGGCGATCCCCGCCGCCCAGTTCGGCGATGGCCAGCCATTTCTCGCGGGCCAGGGCGTCGGTGGCCTCCACGAAGGCGCCCCGGCCGCTGACCAGCTGGAACTCGCCAGTCGGGCCGCGCGCCTTGGCGATGCGCTCGGGATAGGCGAAGGCCAGTAGCAGGCCCTCCTCCAGCGCCTCCCCCTTCCCGGCCTTGCCCGCCATGCCCGCCCAGCGGTCGGCGAGCGCCCTGGCGTCGCGGGCCCGGGGGGAGCGGTCGCGGTCGAAGGCCTCCAGGCGATGGCGCAGGTCGGCGTCGCGGCCGCCCAGGCCACGCTCGGTGACCAGGGCTGCGATGCGGGCGGCGCGGGGCGCCTGGCCGGTGGCCGCGGCCTTCAGCACCATGTGGGCCAGGCGCGGCGGCAGGGGCACCTCGCTCAGGGCTTCGCCGTGCGGGGTCAGGACCCCCTCGTCGGTCAGAGCCTCCAGGCGGCGCAACAGGTCGCCGATATCCTCGGCGTGCGCCAGGTCCTG
>JAZKBZ010000187.1:0-2594 GCA_040388315.1 Pseudomonadota bacterium
TGATCCCCTCGCTGGTGACCGAAACCCTGACGGTGAACGCCGGCACCCCGCTCGAGAAGAGCTTCGACGCCCTGGCGCTGTTCTACTGCTCCATGGCGGGCCTGGTGATCACCGCGCTGATCGTGATGATCACCGAGTACTACACCGGCACCAACTTCCGCCCGGTGAAGTCGGTGGCTCAGGCTTCGGTCTCCGGCCACGGCACCAATGTGATCCAGGGCCTGGCCATGAGCCTCGAGGCCACCGCGGCCCCGGCGCTGGTGATCATCGTCGGCATCATCGTCACCTATAACCTGGCGGGCCTGTTCGGCATCGCCATCGCCACCACCGCCATGCTGTCCCTGGCGGGCTTCGTCGTCGCCCTGGACGCCTTTGGTCCGGTCACCGACAACGCCGGCGGCATCGCCGAAATGGCGGGCCTGCCGCCGGAGGTGCGCGTCACCACCGACGCGCTCGACGCCGTCGGCAACACCACCAAGGCGGTCACCAAGGGCTATGCGATCGGTTCGGCCGGTCTCGGCGCCCTGGTGCTGTTCGCGGCCTATACGGAAGACCTGAAGTACTTCGCGGCCAACGCCCAACCCGGCTCCTTCTTCGACGGCCTGGGCGCGGTGGCCTTCGATCTTTCCAACCCCTACGTCGTGGTCGGCCTGCTGTTCGGTGGCCTGTTGCCGTTCCTGTTCGGCGGCATGTCGATGACCGCCGTCGGCCGCGCCGCGCAATCGGTCGTGGTCGAGGTGCGCCGCCAGTTCCGTGAAAATCCGGGGATCATGACCGGCGAGGTGAAGCCCGAATACGGCCGCGCCGTCGACATCCTGACCAAGGCCGCGATTCGCGAGATGATCGTGCCGTCGCTGTTGCCGGTGGCCTCGCCGATCGTGCTGTTCTTCGTCATCAACGCCATCGCCGGCAAGGTCGACGCCTTCGCCTGCGTCGGCGCGATGCTGATGGGCGTGATCGTCACGGGCCTGTTCGTCGCCATCTCGATGACCTCGGGCGGCGGCGCATGGGACAACGCCAAGAAGGTGATCGAAGAAGGTTTCACCGACTCCGACGGCGTCCTGCACGGCAAGGGTTCGGAGGCTCATAAGGCCGCCGTGACCGGCGACACCGTCGGCGACCCCTACAAGGACACCTCGGGTCCCGCGGTGAACCCGATGATCAAGATCACCAACATCGTCGCCCTGCTGCTGTTGGCGGTTCTGGCGGCTCATTGATCGGTCACGCCGATCTCTTGAGACGGACATGAAGACGCCCCGGAGAGCGATCTCCGGGGCGTTTTTCTATTCCCTCAGGATGGATCGGTGAGTATCGGCCCCGGTCTTCCGCTATGCGGACAGCGGGATGACACCCTTATTCAGCGGCGGTCGCCGGGGCGGCTGCCGGGGACGCCTTCGTCCTGGTTGGGCATCATGGTGCCGCGGCCGACGGTGCCGATCAGCTGTTCGAGGATGGTCAGCTCGCGGCCCCGGGTCGGGGTCTCACGGCCGTTGAAGGCGATGACCTTGCCGTCCTTCAGGCTGTACTGGCTGACGCTTTCCACCACCTCGGTGTCCTTGTTGAAGGCGATGGCGGTGACGTCCCGGCGGGTGGTTTTCGGCATGCGGAAGGCCACGGTCTCCTTGACCTGGTCGATATAGAACCAGACGTTCGGGTCGAAGGTGGAGGTGGCCGAGGGCGATCCCAGCCGTCCGCGGACCACCGACTTGGTGTCGGTCCCCACCTTGACGTCCTTCGGATTGGCGTCGATCGCCTGGAATCCGGAGTAGGTGGTGATCGGCGCGCAACCGGCCGTGGCCATCAGGCCGGCGGCGATAGCGGCGAAAGCGACACTGCGAAACATGTGTGGACCACACCCGTTCAATTTTCCTGGGCTTTGACCTATCGCTCGCGGCCCCTTACTGCAATGCCGCCCTTAAGGCCCCCTTTGGGCGAAATCGAGGCCAAGATGCTTCTGGACCGTTTGTTCCGCCCCAAGCCGACCCTCGTCGCGGGTCGCGCCCTCTATGCCGGCGTGGTGAATCAGGCCCGGACGCCGGTCCTGTACGAGGCGCTGGGCGCGCCCGACACCGTCGAGGGACGCTTCGAGATCTACACCCTGCACGTATTCCTGCTGCTGGATCGCCTGCGCCGCCAGGGGCCGCGGGCCAGCGACACCTCCCAGGCCCTGTTCGACACCTATGTCGCCTCCCTCGATGACGCCCTGCGCGAAATGGGGGTCGGCGATCTCTCGGTGGGCAAGAAGATGCGCAAGCTGGGGGAGGCCTTCTACGGCCGGGTGAAGTCCTATGAGACCGCCTTCGAATCGCTGCCCGACACCAGCGCGCTGAACGCCCTGCTGACTCGCACCGTCTATGCCGAGGCCGAATCGGCCGCCCTGCCGAGGCTGGCCGACTATGTGATCGCCCAGCGCGCGGCCCTGGCGGCCCAGCCGCTGGAAGCCCTGCTGGCCGGCCACGCTGTCTGGAGGCCCGCATGAAGCGCGCCTGGAGACAGACGATTCGCCTGGGCGAGCTTTCCAAAGGGCCGGTGAAGCTGCGCCTTGAGCCCGACGCCGAGACCCGCGCCCTGATCGCCAAGGAGGTGGGGCTGGA
>JAZKBZ010000187.1:2604-20182 GCA_040388315.1 Pseudomonadota bacterium
CGACATCACGGTCCATCCCTGGCTGGACGGGGCGGAGATCCTCGGCCAGTTCGACGCCGTGGTGGAGCAGATCTGCGGGGTCAGCCTGGAGCCCTTCGAGCAGGCGCTTAGCGCCGACATCGAGTTCCGCGTCGTCCCGGCTGGCAGCCCCAACGCCCCGGCTGAGTCGGAGGCCGCGACCGTCGAACTGGAGTTCGACCCCGACGAACCCGACCCGCCGGACGTGCTGGCCGACGAGGAGATCGACCTGTCGGCCTACCTCATCGAGCACCTGGCCCTGGAGATGGATCCCTTTCCCCGTAAGCCCGGAGCGACCTTCGACTACGCTCCGGACACCACCGACCTGTCGCCCTTCGCCGCGCTCAAGAAGCTCAAGGGCGAGGGCGAATGAGGCAGCTCGCCCTGGGCGGTTTGCATCGCCGGGCCTGGGCTGTATCGTCCCGGCGCGCTCGCAATAGGGGGCTGGACGCAACGTTTTGACCCGAACACTGGTCATTTCCATAGACGCGATGGGCGGCGACCACGGACCTTCCGTGACCGTGCCTGCCCTGGCGCTCGCCGCCAAGGCGATGGCCCCCACCACCCGGTTCCTGGCGCACGGCGACGAGGCCGCCCTGGCGTCCGAGCTGGCGCGCCATCCGGGCCTGGCCTCCCAGGTCGAGATCCGCCACACCGACAAGGTCATCGCCTCGGACGAAAAGCCCGCCGTGGCCCTGCGCCGGGGCAAGGGCAGCTCCATGTGGAACGCCGTCGAGGCCGTGAAGACCGGCGAGGCCGTGGCCGCGGTCTCCGCGGGCAACACCGGCGGCCTGATGGCCATCTCCAAGCTGATCCTGCGCATGAGCGTCGACGTCGACCGCCCCTGCCTGGTGGCCAGCTGGCCGGGCGCCAAGGGCCTGACCACCGTGCTGGACGTGGGCGCCAACATCGACTGCGACGCTGAGCGGCTGGTGGAGTTCGCCATCATGGGCGAGGCCTTCCACCGCGCCTTCCACGGGGTGGTCAAGCCCACGGTGGGCTTGATCAATGTCGGGTCCGAGGATGTGAAGGGCCACGAGGAGGTGCGCCTGGCGCACGCCATCCTGCGTTCGGGCAAGTTCGACCTGGACTATCGCGGCTTCATCGAGGGCGACGACCTGTCGAAGAACACCGTCGATGTGGCGGTCACCGACGGCTTCACCGGCAATGTCATGCTGAAGGCCGCCGAGGGCACCGGACGCTATGTGGAGGCCGAGCTGCGGGCCGCCCTCACCAGCTCCGTGATCACCACGGCCGGCGCCCTGCTGGCGCGGGCCGGCCTGCGGCGGTTCGGACGGAAACTGAACCCGCCGCGCGCGGCGCCCCTCTTGGGCCTCAATGGCGTGGTGGTGAAGTCCCATGGGGGCGCCAAGGCCCAGGATTTCGCTGACGCCATCGCCATGGCCGCCAGCCTTTCGCAAAGCGACTTCGCCACCGAGGTCGAAAAGAATATGACGCGGCTCACCGCCGCCGTGGCCGAGTCGAGCGCACCGGCCGTCGATGGAGCCGCAACAGTTGACTAAAGTCCTGCGTAGCGTCGTGACCGGGGTCGGGGGCTATCTGCCCGACGAGATCGTCACCAATGCCGACCTCTCGAAGGTCGTCGACACCAGCGATGAGTGGATCATCGAGCGCACCGGCATCCGCCAGCGCCACCGCGCCGCGCCGGACCAGCCGGTGTCCGATCTCGCGGTCGAAGCTGCGAAAAGGGCGCTCGCCGCCGCCGGCAGGACGCCGGCCGACGTCGACCTGATCATCGTGGGCACCACCACGCCCGACCTGACCTTCCCGGCCGTGGCAACCATCGTCCAGCGCAAGCTGGGCTGCCCGGTGGGGATCGCCTTCGACGTCCAGGCGGTGTGCTCGGGCTTCGTCTTCGCCCTGGCCAACGCCGACGGCTTCGTGGCCCGGGGCCGGTCGAAGTGCGCCCTGGTCATCGGGGCCGAGACCATGACCCGGTTGATGGACTGGACCGACCGCGGCACCTGCGTGCTGTTCGGCGACGGGGCTGGCGCCGTGGTGCTGGAGCCGGGGGAGGGCGACGGCGGCACCGGCGACCGTGGCCTGTTGGGCTTCGCCCTGCGCGCCGACGGCACCAAGCAGGACCTGCTCTATGTCGATGGCGGGGTCTCCACCAACGGCCAGATCGGTCACCTGCGGATGCAGGGCAACCAGGTCTTCCGCCACGCCGTGGTCAACATCTCCGAGGCCGTGGTGGCCGCGGCCGCCGATGCGGGCATCGAGCTCTCCGAGGTCGACTGGTTCATCCCCCACCAGGCCAACCAGCGCATCCTGGAGGGCGTCGCCCGCCGCCTGGGCATCGACGACAAGAAGGTCATCTCCACGGTGGCCAAGCACGCCAACACCTCGGCCGCCTCCATCCCGCTGGCCCTGGCCGAAGGGGTGGCCGACGGCCGCATCAAGCCCGGCCAGCTTCTGCTGATGGAGGCCATGGGCGGCGGCCTGACCTGGGGCGCCTGCGTGGTGCGCCTGTAGGCGAAAGCCTCAGCCGATTCGCCAATCTGCGCCTTGAAGTCTTTGACCTGATGCGACAATCAGGTCATGACGGTTCTCCGACGTTTTCCGCGATTGCGTCTCGTCGGTGGTGGTTCAGTAGGGGGCAGGGGCAAGTATGAAGGGCGCGACGGTGACGCGAGCCGACCTGTGCGAGGCGGTTCACGAGGAGGTGGGCCTGACCCGCCAGGACTGTTCCGAACTCGTGGAACGCACGCTGGAACTGGCTTCCCAGGCGCTGGAGCGTGGCGAACAGGTCAAGCTCTCGGGCTTCGGCGTCTTCCAGGTCCGCGCCAAACGCGCCCGCATGGGGCGCAATCCCAAGACGGGGGAGCCCGCGGCCATCGAGCCGCGCCGCGTGATCGGCTTCCGCGCCTCGCAGGTCATGAAGGCGCGAGTAGACCGCGCCCTCGGAAAGTAGCCAGGCGCCCCTGTGGCCAAGGGCCCGGACGCCTTTCGCACCATTTCGGAAGCGGCCGACGAGCTGGGCGTGCCCCAGCACGTGCTGAGATTCTGGGAGACCAAGTTCTCCTTCATCCGCCCCATGAAGCGGGCCGGCGGCCGCCGCTTCTATCGCCCGCAGGACATCGCAGTGCTGCGCGGGGTCAAGACCCTGCTCCACGACGACGGCTACACGATCAAGGGCGTCCAGCGCCTGCACAAGGAACAGGGCCTCAAGCGCCTGCTGGCCGCCGCCAACGGAGAGGGCGCGCCGCCGCCGGCTCCCGCCCGCGACGAAGGCCCGCTCCTGGGCCTCTCCAGCGCCCACCTGGGTTCCGACGGCCGCGAACGCCTGGTCTTCGCCCTCGACGACCTCCAGGCCGCCAAGCGGCGCCTGGATGCGCTGCTGAAGCGCTAGGGGTTCTCCGCCACGAAGGCCCGGTACCGTTCGAGCAGCAGGGGCCAGCCCTGCTCGCCGGCCATCTCCTCCCGATAGTCGGCCACGCCATCGCCATGCCGCTCGAAGGCGCGGTGGGTTAGGGCGACGCCGGTGGCCTCGCCGTCGGCCGCGAACCGCAGCTCGACGATACTGGCCAGGTCCGGATTGGGCTGCGGCGTGGAGTCCGGGCCGATCTGCCACAGGAAGACGAGGTGGCGGCCCGGGTGGAAGGTCAGGGTGCGGCCCCAGTCGATGCGGAAGCCGTGCGGTCCGATCTCCGAGCACATCGCGCCCTCGGCTTCGCCGATGCAGATGTAGGCCGGGGTCAGGCCGCCCTGGCCGCAATAGGTGTATTCGGGCGGCCACCAGTCGCCGAACCGGCCCTGGAACAGGTCGAAGGCGCGGTCCGGCAGGGCCGCGACGGTGACCGTCAGTTCCACGGGTTCGACAAGCTGCGCCACGGTCGGCTCCTATGTTCGCCTGCCCCGGAAATTCAGCTTGCCCATGCGCCGCAAGAGGTTAGAAGGGCCGCCTTGCCGATGTCGGAGCGTGGCGCAGCCTGGTAGCGCACTTGACTGGGGGTCAAGGGGTCGCAGGTTCGAATCCTGTCGCTCCGACCATCGGAAGGCCGAAGGGGCGCTCTCGCAAGAGGGCGCCCTTTTCGTTTAGCGGCCCCGGTTCATCCAGGACAGCAGCGGCAGGATGGGCACGCCCCAGCCGATGCCGGCCACGGCGAAGAAGGCGAGCTTCAGGGCCCAGTGGTCGGGCACGTACTCGCTGAGCGTGCTCATCCCCCAGATATAGGCGGCGAGGAAAACTAGGATGCCGATCCCGCCGACGAACTTCCGGACACGTGCGCTCATGGCGCCGGTATAGGGCGCGGCTAGCGGCGGCGGAAGATGGCGAAGGGCGCAAGGAACAGGATCGAGCCCACTGTGGCGGCGATCAGACTGCCCACGAAGCCCACCAGGCGGATCTCGAGTCCCCCGGCGATCACCCGGCCCAGCATGGCGCCCACCAGGCCCACGGCCATATAGACGAACAGACTGTGGCGGCGGCCGAGCGAAAGCGCGGCGATCCATCCCGCCAGCATCCCGATCAGGATCTCGCCAAACAGCCCGACGCCGTCCATGAATTCGCCTCAACGCCCCCGTCTGGCTTGCTCTGACCATCTCCGGTTCGGATGACGCGCGCAAGCGTGGACGCGCGCCGGGGTCTCAAGGTAAGGGTCGCCCCAGGAACGCCTCGAAAGGCTCTTAGTCACCCCCCATGACGTCTTTTCTCCGCTCGGATCGGTCGCGGCCGGTCGCCCTCTGGCTCTTCGCCGTCGCCCTCCTGGTCCTGGCCATGGTCGTGGTGGGCGGAGCCACGCGCCTGACGGACTCAGGCCTCTCCATCACCCAGTGGAAGCCGGTCTCCGGCGCCCTGCCGCCGATGTCGGCCGGCGACTGGAACGCGGAGTTCGCGCGCTACCGCGAGATTCCCCAGTACCAGCAGCTCAATTCGGGCATGAGCCTGGAGGCCTTCAAGGCCATCTATTGGTGGGAATGGAGCCACCGGCTGCTGGGCCGTTTGGTGGGCGCCGCCTTCGCGGTTCCCTTCGCCTATTTCCTGATCCGGCGTCAGATCCCCAAGCGGCTGATCTGGCGCTGCGCGGTGCTGTTTGGCCTGGGCGGGCTGCAGGGCCTGGTGGGTTGGTGGATGGTGGCCAGCGGTCTCTCGGACCGGGTCTCCGTGGCGCCCGAGCGCCTGACCCTGCATCTGGGGCTGGCCTTCGCCCTGCTGGCGGGTCTGGTCTGGACCGCGCTCGACGCCTGGACCGGCGCGCCGCGCCAGACCGTGCCCAGCCCCTGGAACCTCCGGGCCTTCGGCCTGGCGGGGCTGATCTATGTCCAGATCCTGCTGGGGGCGCTGGTCGCCGGAAACGACGCGGGGCTGGTCTATAACGACTGGCCGCTGATGAACGGCGCCCTGTTCCCCAAGGACTACGCGGGGCAGAGCTTCTGGGCCACTGTGGCCCATAGCCAGGCGGCGGTGCAGCTGCATCACCGGCTGATGGCCTATCTGCTGCTGATCGTCACCCTGGCCGCCGCGGTGGCCGCCCAGCGCTCCCGCTATCTGCCCGGCGAGGCCAAGGCCCTGGGCCTGGTCCTGGGCGGGACGGTCGTGATCCAGGCGGGCCTGGGGATCGCCACCCTGATGGCAGGCGTCCCCCTCTGGCTTGGCCTGCTCCACCAGGTCACCGCGGCCCTGCTCCTGGCCTTCGCCACCGCCTTCGCCTGGCGGGTGCGCAGACCCTAGAGTCGATGCTGGGGCGCGCGACGGGTGCCTGAACCGGTATCCACTTCAGGCTGTCACGCTTTGAAACTCGCCCAGGGGCCGGTGATGGCCAGGGTCATCCCCGGCCAGTAGATGTTGACGAACATCGTCGTGCCATCGGGCGAGAAGCAGACGCCCGCCAGTTCGGCGTTGGTGGCGGTGTCGCCCCCCAGCAGGGCGGCGTTGCGGCCCAGGGTGTAGATCTTCCCCTGGGGCGTGATGGCGCGCAGGAAGTTGATCCCGCCGATCTTGTCCTCGCAGACGAAGAGGTGGCCCCAGGGCGCCACGGCGATGTTGTCGCACATCTCCATGACGGCGATGTCGGTGGGCTGGGAAAAGAGCTCCAGGCGGCCACCGGTCTCGCCGGCCTGGCCCTCCCGCGGGCTGGGGACATAACGCATCACCTGGCCGCCCCCGGCCGGCCCGCCGCTGGTGCAGGCGAAATAGATCTCCCCCTGGCCGTAGAAGACGCCCTCGCCGCGGGCGAACCAGGCCGCTCCCTTGGCGTGGCCGCGATAGCGCAGGTCCTCGTAGGGGTTATCGACGCCGTCCAGGTCGACCCAGTGGACGGCCCGGGAGTCGCCGACCGCCCAGTAGGGGGCCTCCCAGTTGCGGGGATCGCCGTCAGCGCCCTCGGGCAGGCACAGGGCCTGGAGCTTGCCCCCGGCCAGCAGCCTGGTGCGGTCGTTGGGCAGGTAGCGGTAGAAGAGGCCGAACCCGTCGCCCATGTCCTCGGTCATGTAAACGACCCCGGTGCGCGGATCGACGGCGGCGGCCTCGTGACGGAAGCGGCCCATGGCCTGGATGGGGGCCGGATCGGCCAGGCCCTTGCCGCGCGAAGGGACCTCGAAGACCCAGCCGTGGTCCTTCTGGGCTTCCTGGCCCTTGTTCTGGGTGGTCTCCTCGCAGGAGAGCCACGAGCCCCAGGGCGTGATTCCACCCGCGCAGTTGGTGGAGGTTCCGGCCAGGCTGAGGTGGGCCCGCTCCAGGGACTTCTTGCGCAGGTCGTAGACCAGGGTGGTGGTCCCGCCGCCGAAAGGCAGGCCGTCGTCGCCTCGGTCATAGACGCGGTCGGCGGCGACCTTGCCGGCCAGGGCGCGGCCGGGGCCGAAGGCGGTGATGCGGCGGTCCGAGGGCTTGATCTCGTGGTTGCGCACCAGGGCCACGCGGTCGTTGTCCAAGGCGAAGCAGCCCATGCCGTCCATCTTGCCGGGGGTCACCAGCCCGTCGCTCATCGGATCGCCGGCCCTGGAGACAACGGTGTAGGAGAAGCCCTCGGGCAGGTCGAAGAGCCCCGCCGGGTCCCGGCGCAGGGGGCCGTAGCCGGCCACCTCGCTCCGATAGCCTCCAACCTCCGCCTCCTGGGCGGCGGCGAAGCGGGAAAAGCCGGAGAAGGCGAGGGTGGCCGCGGTGGCGCGGATAAGCTGACGTCGCGACGTGAACATGGGGCATCCCGGACTCGGCGCCGGGCGTGGCGGCCGCTAGCCGGGTTTCACCATAACCGCGTGACGTTCGTTTGACACGGTATTCAGATACCCAATCTCGGAAACCCTTATGGCGTAAGGATTTCCGCCGTCTGGCTGATCGGAACTGTTGACAGGCCGGGCCAGCCGACGTATCAGCGCGCCTCTTTCGTCGGGATCTCCTGGTCCCACCTCTATTACGGACCCGTTCCCATGATGAAGACGACGGCTTCTCTGAAGCCCGCCGACGTCACGAAGAAGTGGATCGTGATCGATGCCGAGAACGCCGTCGTTGGCCGTCTCGCCTCGTTCATCGCCATGCGTCTTCGCGGCAAGCACCGGCCCGACTACACCCCGCACGTCGACTGCGGCGACTACGTCGTCGTGATCAACGCCGACAAGGTGAAGTTCACCGGCAAGAAGCTGACCGACAAGATCTACTACCGCCACACCGGTCACCCCGGCGGCATCAAGCAGCGCAGCGCCGGCCAGATCCTGGACGGCAAGTTCCCGGAACGCATCCTGGAAAAGGCTGTCGAGCGCATGCTGCCCAAGGAAAGCCCCCTGGCGCGCGCCCAGATGACCCATCTGCGCCTCTACAATTCGCCCGAGCATCCGCATGAGGCGCAAGCCCCCGAGACCATCGCGTTCAAAGACATGAACGCCAAGAACGTGCGGAGCGCGTAAGCAGATGTCCGAACCCCAAGGCTTCGAGGCCCTGCAAAGCCTCTCCTCGCAACCGGCCGCTGAGCCGGCCGTGCAAAAGATCGACAAGTTCGGCCGCGCCTACGCCACCGGCAAGCGGAAGAACGCGATCGCCAAGGTCTGGATCAAGCCCGGCAAGGGTGTGGTCACGATCAACGGCCGCGACCAGGAGATTTATTTCGCCCGTCCCGTGCTGCGCATGATGATCGCCCAGCCCTTCCAGGTCACCGACCGGGTCGGCCAGTTCGACGTCGTCGTCTCGGTGCAAGGCTCCGGCCTGTCGGGCCAGGCCGGCGCGATCCGTCACGGCCTGTCCAAGGCGCTCACCTACTATGAGCCGGGCCTCCGCCCGGTGCTCAAGCCGCACGGCTTCCTGACCCGCGACAGCCGCGTGGTCGAGCGGAAGAAGTACGGCAAGGCGAAGGCGCGACGCAGCTTCCAGTTCTCGAAGCGCTAAACCCGCGCGCGTTCACTCGCGTTTTGCAAAGGGGCGCTTCGGGAAACCGGGGCGCCCCTTCTGCTATCTGCAATTCGGCTCGATCAGGAGCAAGCCATGACCCACACGGTATTCATCGACGGCGAGGCCGGCACCACGGGCCTGCAGATCCGCGAGCGGCTGGTGGCCCGCACCGACCTACAGTTGCTGTCCATCGACCCGGCCAAGCGCAAGGACGTCGCCGCCCGCGGCGAGCTGCTGAACGGCGCCGACGTAGTGATCCTCTGCCTGCCCGACGAGGCGGCCAAGGAGGCGGTCAGCCTGATCACCAATCCGCAGGTGCGGGTGATCGACCCCTCCACCGCCCACCGGGTGGCCCCGGACTGGACCTTCGGCTTCCCAGAGGCGATCGTCGGCCAGCGCGAGGCCATCGCGGCCTCCAAGCGGGTGTCGAACCCCGGCTGTTATTCGACGGGCGCCATCGCCCTGATCCGGCCCCTGGTGGACGCGGGCCTGCTGCCGGCCGAGCAGCCGGTGACCATCAACGCGGTCTCCGGCTATTCCGGCGGCGGTCGGCAGATGATCGCCGAGTTCGAGGACGAGAGCGCGGCCGACTACACCACCGTCGCCTACCGCATCTATGCGACCGGCCTTACCCACAAGCACGTGCCTGAGATCGCCGACCGCGGCGGCCTGGTTCACAAGCCGATCTTCACCCCCGCCGTAGGCCGCTATCACCAGGGCATGATCGTCGAGATCCCGCTGCACCTCTGGTCGTTGCCGAGGAAGCCGACGCTCGCGGCCGTGCAGGCGGCCCTGGCCGAGCGCTATCAGGGGGAGCAGTTCGTGGAGGTCGCCTCGCTGGAGGCGGCGCAGGCCGTCAAGACCCTCGATCCTGAGGGCCTGAACGGCACCAACCGCATGAAGCTCTTCGTGTTCGGCAACGAGGCGGAGGGCCAGGCGCGGCTGGTGGCCCTGCTGGACAACCTGGGCAAGGGCGCCTCGGGCGCCTGCGTGCAGAACATGAACCTGATGCTGGGCCTCGACGAGGCGGCGGGACTCTGAGGTCGGGCGAGGGCAGGGTGAAACCTTCGGGCTCTCACCCACGTATGACCTGACATGACCCAGACCCTCGACCGCCGCCGCTTCCTCACCACCTCCGCCGTGGCCCTGACGCTCGCCCCCGCCGGCTCGGCCCTGGCCGCCCTGCCGGCCGCGCCCGATCCGAAGTGGAAGAGACTCACCGACGCCCAGTGGAAGGCGCGGCTGCCCGGCGACGCCTATCGCGTCCTGCGCCATGAGGACACCGAGCGACCGGGCACCAGCCCGCTGCTGAAGGAGCACCGCAGGGGGACCTTCGTCTGCGCCGGCTGCGGCTGGGCGCTGTTCAAGAGCACGGCGAAGTACGAGAGCGGCACCGGCTGGCCCTCCTTCTTCACCTCCATCGGCGGTGGCCTGATCAAGAAGCCCGACTTCGCCATCGGCGTCCTGCGCACCGAATACCATTGCGCCCAGTGCTTGGGTCACCAGGGCCACGTCTTCAACGACGGCCCGCCCCCCACCGGCCTGCGCTACTGCAACAACGGCGTCGCCCTGCGTTTCGTCCCGGCCTAAACCCCAGGGCGGTCCGCGGCGAGACCTTCCGCATCCAGGGATTGCGGACCTCGAACGACCAGGTTCGGCGACCATTGACATGCGTCGCCTCAGGGCTGGTAGTGCAGCTTCCTTTGACCGGCCGCACGCTCCCAAGACCCCTTCGTCCGGGTCACCCCGGCCTCTTCGCCGGCCGATAGCGCAAGCAAATGGCGGAGGCCCGGGGGGCCGTTGTCCATGCGCTATCGTGATTTGAAGGGCTTGGCGCTCGCCGCCAGCCTGACCTTCGCCGCCATCGCCGGCCCGGCCCTCGCCCAGACCTCCAATCCCTATGACGGCCTGAAGAAGACCGTCTCGGTGGACAAGTTCCAGGCCGCCGAAGCGGTTGGCGGCACGGTGACGGCCGAGGGCATGACCGCCATGCTCACCGACGCCCTGAGCCGCGACGGCCGCTTCGTGGTGGTCGAGCCCGTGGGCGGCGCCGACTCCGCGGCTCCGCTGGCCGCCAGCGCCGTCGTGCGCGCGGCGGTGACCAAGTACGAACCGGCCGCCGGGGGCTCCAGCCTGGGGATCGGCGGCCTGCCCATGGGATCGCTGTTCGCGGCCCGGGCCGGGGTGCATTCCCAGAAGTCGGTGATGGAGATCTCCCTGCGGCTGGTGGACAGCGCCACGGGTCAGGTGATCTCCACCTCCAAGGCCCAGGGTTTCGCCAAGTCCTCGGGCGTGGACGCCACCCTGGTGGATTCCCGCACCGGCGCCTCGGCCACCGGCGGCCGTTTCAAGGCCTCGCCCATCGGCCAGGCCGGTGAGGACGCCATCACCAAGGCGGTCGAACTGATCGCCGCCAGCATGCGCGACGTGCCCTGGTCCGCCCTGGTGATCGAGGCCAGCAGCGGCAAGATCTATGTGAACGCCGGCGCCGACCGCAACGTCCAGTCGGGCACGGCCCTGCACGTCTATCGCAAGGGCAAGGTGCTCACCGATCCCTCCACTGGGGTTGTGCTGGACGTGGAGATGGAGCCCATCGGGGTGATCCAGATCGACGGCGTGCGCGACAAGATCTCCACCGCCGTGGTCACCAGTGGCGGGCCGCCGGCTCGCGGCGACCTGCTGAAATTGAACTAAGGGCCGCCTTGCGACGACCTCCACGGAAGCACGAAGGACAATCCCATGCGCAAGACCCCCCTCATCCTGGCCGGCGTCATCGCCTTCGACCTTGGCCTGATGGTCGTTTCGGGTCAGGCCGCCGAGGTCCCCAAGGGGCCGGACGCTCCCGCCACCACGGTCCGCAAGGCGGGCGGCGGCTCGCAGGAATACCTGAAAATCAAACTGACCGACGTGCTGATCAGCTCCTACCGCATCAACAGCGCCCATACCGCCCAGGGCTGCATCCTCAAGCTCGGCAAGGTGGTCGATGTGGCCGGAGGCCAGGAATGTCAGATTCCCGCCAAGACCGCCCCGGCCAAGTGATTCCGCTTCCCGGGCCCCGTTTCGAAAAGGTTCAAGCCATGCGCAAGACACCTCTCATCCTGGCCGGCGCGATCGCCTTCGATCTCGGCGTCATGGTGGTCGCTGGTCACGCGGCGGATGCGGTCAAGGTTCCGCAGCCTGCCCCCGCCGGCAAGACGTCTCAGGACCTTTACATGAAGACCGAGAAGGCCGGGGTGAGCCTGAACTTCGCCAAGTTCAACGTGGAATACCTCAAGATCGACAACGTCCAGACGCGCCAGGCCTGCAGGGCCGGCGGCGGGGAGGTGGTGGTGAAGGACGGCGCCGCCCAATGCCAGACGCCGGTCAAGACCGGCCCCGGCGGGCGATGACCTCGACCCATGGCCTCTGACGCGGCCAGGTCGGAGCCGATCCGGCTCTCCGCCGGCGACCCCGCCCAGGGCGCTCTGAGCACGGGCCGCGTGACCCTGGTGCTGGGGGGCGAGGCGGTGGACTTCGAGCTCACCGTTCCGGCCGGCCCGGCCTCCATCGAGGACCTGCTGCCGATCTTCCAGGGCCTCAGCGACCTCATGGGCGACCGCGCCATCGCGCGCGCCACGGCGTCGGGCGAGACTCTCTCCTGCAAGGCTGGATGCGGCGCCTGCTGCCGCCAGCTGGTGCCCGTCTCGGCCTCGGAGGCCCTGGCCCTGTCCCATCTGGTGGCCGCCATGCCGCAGCCGCGCCAGGCGCAGGTGCGCGCCCGCTTCGACGCGGTGCTGGGCGCCCTGGCCGAGGCGGGGCTGCTGGACCGCCTCAGCGACGAGGGGGACCTGCGCGGCCTGGGCATGGATTACTTCCGGCTGGGCCTGGCCTGCCCGTTCCTCGAGGACGAGTCCTGCTCCATCCACCCCGACCGGCCGACCTCCTGCCGCGAGTACCTGGTGACCTCGCCGGCCGCGGCCTGCGCCGCGCCCACGCCGACCACCATCGATCTCCTGCCCCTCGACGGCGATCCCTCCCGGGCCCTGCTGAAGGCCGAGGCGGTGATCGGCTGGTCGCCCCTGGTCCTGGCCCTGACCCTGGAGGACCAGGCCGGGCCGTCGGCGCGCGAGCTGCCGGGGCCGGAGCTGCTGGGCGAACTGCTGCGCGGGCTCTGATGGGCGTGGCGTCCGGCGCAGGCTTCGATAGTGTCAAAGGTTCATCGTGTTCCCGAGGCGTCCCGTGCCGCGCATCTATTATCTGACCCACCCGCAGGTGGTCATCGACCCCGCCGTCCCAGTGCCCCACTGGCCGCTGACCGAGGAAGGCCGCCGTCGCGCGGGCCTGTTCGCCGAGCGCCTGGCGGGCGGAAGCGTCACGGCGGTCTGGTCCAGCGTCGAGCAGAAGGCCCTGGACGGCGGCGCCATCATCTCCGCGCGCCTCGGCGTTCCCCACCGGATCGATCCGGACCTCGGGGAGAACGACCGCTCGGCTACCGGCTACATCGCCCCGCCGGAGTTCTGGGAGGTGGTGGCGCAGTTCTTCGGCAAGCCCGACGAGAGCGTGCGCGGCTGGGAGACCGCCCGCCACGCGCAGGACCGCATCGTCACCGCGATGCGCCGCCTGGCTCGCGACGAGCCGACTCGCGGCGATCTGGTCGTCGTGGCCCATGGCGGGGTCGGCGAACTGCTGATGGCCCACCTGCAGGGGGTGGCGATCGGCCAACAGGACAGGCCCCAGCACCCCGGTGGCGGGTGCTGGATCGAGATCGACCGGGCGAGCTTCGGGCTGGTGGCGGGGTGGAGCGAAGTCCCGGACTAACTCATCACGTCATCCCGGCCGCAGCGCAGCGGAGAGCCGGGACCCAGGGGCGGAGCGCTCGGCCCCTGGGTCCCGGCTCGGCCTATCGGCCGTCCGGGATGACGGGGTTGGAAATGTCCTTACCGCTTCCCGCCGCGCGGCTTGTGATTGCGGGTCATCAGGTCGGGCTTGGGAGGCGGCTTCCAGCCCGCAGGCGGCTTCACCGCCTGGGTGTCGGTCCCGACCCCCATCTGGCCCGGCTGCTGGATCCTGATCATCGAGCCCGGCTGGCGCGCGGCGATCAGGTCGCGCAGGCGGGCGGCCTCCTCATAGTCCTCGTGGTCCATGGCCTGGGCCATGGCGCGCTGCAGTTCGGCGATCGAGGGCTCGGTCACCCTAGGACTTCACCTTCACATAGGACCCCGGCGCGTCCTCCAGCGGCTTCAAGGGGCCCTTGGCGGGGTCGCGGGCCGGGACCATGCCGCCGGACTTGGCCTTCAGCCAGGCCGCCCAGTGGGGCCACCAGGAGCCGGGGGTCTCCTTGGCCTTTTCCATCCACTGCTCGACGGTGGCCGGCAGCTCGGGGTTGGACCAGAACTGGTACTTGTTGGCGACCGGGGCGTTGATGACGCCGGCGATGTGGCCCGAGCCCGCCAGGGTGAAGGTCACCGGCCCGCCGAACAGCTTGGCGCCGCGATAGACCGAGCGGGCCGGGGCGATGTGGTCTTCCTTGGACGACTGGACATAGACCGGGGTCTTCACCTTCGACAGGTCGAGCTTGATGTTGTCCATCACCAGGCTGCCGTTCGCCAGGGCGTTCTCGCCGTAGAACTTGCGTAGGTAGAACAGGTGCAGGGCCTTGGGCATGCGGGTCTGGTCGGAGTTCCAGAACAGCAGGTCGAAGGGCTTGGGCTCCTTGCCCATCAGGTAGTTGTTCACGAAGAACGACCAGATCAGGTCGTTGGCCCGCAGGGAGTTGAAGGTCTCGGCCATGGTCTGGCCCGAGAGGACCCCGCCGGCGGCGTCCATCTTCTTTTCCAGGGTCCCCAGCCAGTCCTCGTTGGTGAACAGCAACAGGTCGCCGGCCTCGGCGAAGTCCTGCTGGGCGGCGAAGAAGGTGGCCGAGGCGATCCGCTTGTCCCCCTTGGCCGCCATGTGGGCCAGGGTGGCCGACAGCAGGGTGCCGCCGATGCAGTAGCCGACGGTGTTCACCTGGCTGACGCCGGCCTGCTTCATGGCCGCCGCGGTGCCCTCATAGATTCCCTGCTGCATGTAGTCTTCGAAGGTCTTGGCGGCCAACTCGACGTCCGGATTGACCCAGGAGGCGACGAAGACGGTGATCCCTTGGTCGGTGAGCCAGCGGATCATCGAGTTCTCAGGGCGCAAATCCAGGATGTAGAACTTGTTGATCCAGGGCGGGAAGATCACCAGCGGGATCTCGAAGACCTGTTCGGTCGTCGGGTTGAACTGCAGCAGTTGCAGCACCTGGTTCTGGAACACCACCTTGCCCGGGGCGGTGGCGACGTTCTCGCCGATCTTGAACATGTCATAGTCGGTCTGGCTGATGGCCAGCTGGCCGCCGCCGCGGGTCAGGTCGGCGGCGAAGTTCTCCATGCCCTGCAGCAGGCTCTCGCCTTGGGTCGACATGGCCTCGCGCAGGGCGGCGGGATTGGAGACCAGGAAGTTGGACGGCGAGAAGGCGTCGGTGAGCATCTTCATGAAGAACTCGACCCGGCGCTTGCTCATCGGATCGACGCCCTCGACCTCGGAAACCAGGGCGTTCAGCCAGTTGGAGGTCACCAGGTAGGACTGCTTGATCACGTCGAAGACCGGATTGTCGTTCCAGTCCGGGTCGTTGAAGCGCTTGTCCCCCTTGGCCGGCGTGACGACGGGAACGACGGCCTCGCCCGAGGCGCGGCGGGCGGCGGACTGCCAGAGTTCCAGATAGCGCTGGAACAGGTCGGCCTGGGCGCGGACCAGGCGGTCGGGCTGGGAGGCCAGCCGACCCATGACGTCGGTGAGGGCGGGGGCCACGTGGAAGGGGTCGGGCTGCAGGGCGGCGGGCCGCTCGGCCTGGCGAAGCGCCGCCTCGGCGATCGCGCCCTGGGCGGTGAGGGCCGCGCGGGCCAGGTTGGCCGACAGCTTCTCCATCATGTCGCGCTGTTCCGGGCTGAGCTTGGCGGGCGGAAAGTCGACGGTGGCGCCGAAGGCCGCGGCCGCCGCCCGGCTGGGCCGCGGCGGCTCGACGCGGGGCGCCTCGGCGCGGGGGGTTTCCAGCGGCGCCTTGGGCGCCTTGGCCTTGGGTTCGGCGGCCTTGGTCTTGGATTTCTTGGGCGAGGCGTCGGCCTTGGCGATCTTGGCCTTGTCCGACGACTTGGTCTTGGGGGCCTTGGTCTTGGTCGGATGCTTGCTCATGACCGTCGTCTCCCGGGTTGTCTTGCAGGCTCGGCGCTCGCGCTCTTTCGCCCGAAGCAATCATGGCATAAGACCAGCGCCTAGATGAACGCGTCGCCTAGACTTTTCGTGATGAGTCGCCTCGGAACCTTTCGGACCGGGCTGTTGGCCTGTGTCTGCGGCGCGGGCCTGCTCGGCGGATGCGCCGTCTCCAATCCCTTCGTGACCGCCAAGGTCGACCCGACCTCGCCGATCGCGGCCCAGGTGGCGACCGCGGCCCGCGCGCGGACCACCTATCCGACCTTCGCCGACATTCCCCCGGTTCCGGCCGATGTGCGCCCCTTGCCCGCCTTCGGCCGCGCCGCCGACGAGCTGGAGGTGGCCGGCGCCCAGCTGACGCGCGACACCGCGCCTTCGACCTGGACCCTGACCGGCACCGAAGCCTTCGCCGGTCGCGCCCGCGACATGGCCGGTCCCGAGGGCGAGATCGCCTCGACCACGGCGGACACCGAAGCCTTCGCCAAGGCGCAGCGGGCGCGAGCTACACCGCCTCCGCCGCCCAGATAGGCCCGCGGAGGCGAACGAATTTGAACCTGCTTGGCGGAACCCCGGATGGGGACCCGCCATGTGCGACTTCAGCTCCCTACCGCCGCGAGGCACGCGGCCCGAGCTCAAAATGACCCCCGAATTCCACCGTATCCGACGCCTTCCGCCCTACGTCTTCGAAGAGGTGAACCGCATCAAGGCGCGCCTGCGCGCCCAGGGTGTCGACATCATCGACTTCGGCATGGGCAATCCCGACATGCCGACGCCCAAGCACATCGTCGACAAGCTGATCGAGACCGCCCGCGACCCCAAGGCCGGGCGCTACTCCGCCTCCAAGGGCATCGTCGGCCTGCGCCGCGCCATGGCCGGCTACTATAAGAAGCGCTTCGGCGTGACCCTGAACCCCGACACCGAGGTGATCGCCACCCTGGGGTCGAAGGAGGGCTTCGCCAATCTGGCCCAGGCGCTCACCGCCCCGGGCGACGTCATCCTCTGCCCGAACCCGGCCTATCCGATCCACGCCTACGGCTTCATCATGGCCGGCGGGGTGATCCGCCACGTGCCGGCCCCGTCGCCGGAGGAGTATCTCTCGGGCGTCAGCGCCGCCATGCGCCACTCCAGCCCGGCCCCCAGCGTCCTGATCCTGTCCTATCCGTCCAATCCGACGGCCCAGTGGGTGGACCTGGACTTCTACAAGGAGGCCGTGGCCCTGGCGAAGAAGCACGACCTGCTTGTGCTCTCCGACATCGCCTATTCCGAAATCTATTTCGACGACAACCCGCCGCCCTCGATCCTGCAGGTGGACGGGGCCAAGGACATCGCCGTCGAGGTCAATTCGCTGTCCAAGACCTACGCCATGGCCGGTTGGCGGGTCGGCATGGTGGTGGGCAACGAGCGCATGTGCGCCGCGCTCGCCCGCGTGAAGTCCTATCTCGACTACGGGGCCTACACCCCGATCCAGGTGGCCGCCGCCGCGGCCCTGAACGGCCCGCAGGATTGCGTCGACGAGATCCGCGCCACCTACAAGAGCCGTCGCGATACGCTGGTGACCTCCATGAAGCGGGCCGGGTGGGACATCCCATCGCCGCCAGCCTCGATGTTCGCCTGGGCCCCTCTGCCCGAGCAGTACAAGGACGCCGGCTCCATGCTGTTCGCCAAGCTGCTGATCGAGGAGGCCGGCATCGCCGTGGCCCCCGGCGTGGCCTTCGGCGAGTACGGTGAGGGCTATGTCCGCATCGGCCTGGTGGAGAACGAGCACCGCATCCGGCAGGCCGCGCGCAACGTGAAGAAGTTCCTGGCCAATTCCGAGGAAATCCTCGGTCGGGCCCACAACACCCTGGCGGGCCAATGACCAAAGACGTCTGGCGTATTGGTGTCGCGGGTCTGGGGACGGTCGGCGGCGGCCTGCTGAATTTCCTGTCCGACCGACCGGGCTTCGCGCCTGCCGGCGCCCAGGCCGTGGTGACTGGTGTCTCGGCGCGCTCGCGCTCGCGGCCCCGGCCC
>JAZKBZ010000188.1:0-18814 GCA_040388315.1 Pseudomonadota bacterium
ATGCTTGCGGGTGAGGTACTCGCAGATGGCCATGGACTCGGTGATCAGCACCTCGCCATCGGTCATGGCCGGGACCGTGCCGGTGGGATTGATCTTCAGATAGTCCGGCTGGCGGTAGGCCGGGGGAAACTTCACCGGGGCGACCTCATAGGGCGCGCCAAGCTCCTCGAGCGCCCAGAGCACCCGGCGCGACCGGGACCCGCCCGCCGCATAGACCGTGACCATGTCGTTTCCCCGTCTTGAACGGGCGCAGATTAGGCGGAGGCCGCGGCCTCCGCCAGACCGGTATCAGGTATTCATCGACTGGAAGAACTCGTCGTTGTTCTTGTTCTGGCGCAGCTTGTCCAACAGGAACTCGATGGCGTCCTGGGCCCCCATGGGGTTGAGGATGCGGCGCAGGACATAGGTCTTCTGCAGCTGGTCCTTGGGCGTGATCAGCTCTTCCTTGCGGGTGCCGGACTTCAGCACGTCGATGGCCGGGAAGATGCGCTTGTCGGCGACCTTGCGGTCCAGGATGATTTCCGAGTTACCGGTGCCCTTGAACTCTTCGAAGATCACCTCGTCCATCCGGCTGCCGGTGTCGATCAGGGCCGTGGAGATGATGGTCAGCGAGCCGCCTTCCTCGATGTTCCGCGCCGCGCCGAAGAAGCGCTTGGGGCGCTGCAGGGCGTTGGCGTCGACACCGCCGGTCAGCACCTTGCCCGAGGACGGGACGACGGTGTTGTAGGCGCGGCCGAGACGGGTGACGGAGTCCAGCAGGATGACCACGTCGCGCTTGTGCTCGACCAGGCGCTTGGCCTTTTCGATGACCATCTCGGCGACCTGCACGTGGCGGGTGGCCGGTTCGTCGAAGGTCGAGGAGACGACTTCGCCGCGCACGGTGCGGCGCATGTCGGTCACTTCTTCCGGGCGCTCGTCGATCAGCAGCACGATCAGGTAGCACTCGGGGTGGTTGGTCTCGATCGACTTGGCGATGTTCTGCAGCATCACCGTCTTACCGACCCGCGGCGGAGCGGTGATCAGGCAGCGCTGGCCCTTGCCGAGCGGGGCGACGATGTCGATGACCCGGCCGGTGCGGTCCTTCAGGGTCGGGTCCTGGATTTCCATGTTCAACCGCTCGTCAGGATAGAGCGGGGTCAGGTTGTCGAACAGGACCTTGTGGCGGACGTTCTCGGGGTTCTCGAAGTTGATCTGCTCGACGCTGACCAGGGCGAAATAACGCTCGCCTTCACGCGGCGCGCGGATGGCGCCGTCGACGGTGTCGCCGGTGCGCAGGCCGAACTTCCGGATCTGCGAGGGGCTGACATAGATGTCGTCGGGGCCGGACAGGTAGTTGGCCTCCGGGCTGCGCAGGTAGCCGAAGCCGTCCTGCACGACTTCCAGGGTGCCAGAACCGGAGATGGCGATGCCTTCCTCGGCCAGGGCCTTGAGGATCGCGAACATCATGTCCTGCTTGCGCATGGAGTTGGCGTTCTCGATCTCCAGCTTCTCGGCGAAGGCCAGCAGGTCGACCGGCGACTTGTCCTTCAGTTCCTGGAGGGACATCCGGGTGATGCCGAGCGCGGCGATGGCCGCGGAGAGTTCGTTGTCGTCGTCGTCGTCGCTGGTCTCCTGGGCGGCCGCGACCTGGGCGTCCATCGCCTGGTCGAGGGCGGAGTCTTCAGCGTCGAGGGTGTCGGAGATGTTTTCTTCGGACATGGGGTATCGCCTTGATACGGCTCGGCGCGCCCTGGACTTGAGACAGTCCTCGGGCGTCGAGCAAACTTGAAACGTCTATGGCGGGCCTTGAGACTCGCCGGGGGTGTTCAGGGGCCGGGACGCAGCAGCTTGGGATTCTGGAAGCGCGCGTCGCCGGAGAGAGGCGGGGCATGACTTCGCGGTGCGCGACGCCATGTGAGGCCAGCGGAACCACATCACGCGGTTCGGGTCAAGCAAACAGGACTAGCCGTTCAGTCTCACTTGGCGTCGACGGCGGGTGGAAGCGGAAGCTTCAGGTGTATCGTCGGCATGGGTGCGAGGAGGATGAAAGCCGGCACCGCAATCAGCGCGACACCTAGAATTCTCCACAACATCTTACCCCCCGAACTCCGTCGTCACCGCGATGACCATGATGATGGCCGCGATGAAGGGCAGTTCGTTGGTCATCTTCCAGAAGCGCGCCGTTCGGGTGTTGGTCCCGGCGACGAATTTCTTTCGGGCCGCCCCCAGCACATGGTGCCAGGCGGTCATGAAGACGACGCCCGCCAGCTTGGTGATCATCCAGGGGGTCTGCAGGAAGTCCCAGCCGCCGCGGATCTGGGTGGCGTCGATATAGATCAGAGCCAGGCCGAACACCCAGGTGGCCACCATCGCCGGGCCCATGATGATCCGGTAGAGCTTGAGCTCCATGGTCTGGAAGGTCTTGTCCATCTCCCCGCCCACCGGCGCGGCGGCGTGGTAGGCGAAGAGGCGGGGCAGGTACATCATGCCGGCCATCCAGGCGATCACCGAGATGATGTGCAGGCCTCTGAACAGGTCGTAGTTCATGCCGAAGCTCCCTTGGTGGTGCGGCCGCACTTGCCATAGCCGGACGGGCAAAGCCATTCCCCCTCAGGCGCGGCGCCGCCAGCCCGGGCCAGGGACCGGGACACGGTCTGGGCCAGGGTGTCGATGAACACCTGCTCGACCCCCAGCGCCGGTGCCCGCAGATAGGGGGCGACCCCCTGCTGCACCGCCAGCTCGGCATATTCGTGGTCCAGCTCCACCAGGGTCTCGATGTGCTCGGAGACGAAGGCGATGGGGGTGATCAGCAGGCCGACCCCCTGTTCCCCGGCCACGTGGATCTCGTCCACCGTGGAGGGGCCGATCCATTTCAGCGGCCCGACCCGGCTCTGGTAGCAGACCCGCCAGTCGGTGAGATCGGGGACCCGGGCGGCCACCGCAGCCGCCGTGGCCTCCACCTGGGCCTGGTAGGGGTCGCCGCCGGCGATCACCTTTTCCGGCAGGCCGTGGGCCGAGAACAGCAGGCGGACGTTCTTGGGCCTGCCGGCCTCCTCCCAGGTGTCGCGGATCCGCTGGGCGTGGGCCTCGACCAAGCCCTCGGCGGTGGGATAGCAGCAGACCGTGCGTGTGCGGCCGGGCCCCGAATAGGCCTTGGCCCAGTCCTTCAGGGACGAGGCGGTCGTCGTCGTCGAGAACTGTGGATAGAGGGGCAGCAGGACGATCTCGTCGGGATTGAAGGCCGCCACGGCAGCGGCCGTCTCGTCGGCGAAGGGCTTCCAGTAGCGCATGGCGATGAAGGTCTTGGCGGTGACGTCGGGCCTGGCCGCCGCCAGGGCGAGATCTAGGGCTTCGGCCTGGGCCAGGGTCTCGGGCAGCAGGGGCGAGCCACCGCCCATGATCGCGTAATTGGCCTGGGCCGAGGTCTCCCGGCGCGAGGAGATCAGGGCGGCCAGGGGATAGCGCACAATGGCCGGGGCTCCGATGATCGCCGGGTCCTTGAACAGGTTGTAGAGGAAGGGCCGCACCGCCTCGGGGCCGTCGGGGCCGCCGAGGTTGAACAGGACGACGGCGACCCGGGTCACTTTCCAGTCACCCGGCGGATGGTGCGTTCAATGTGCTCGATCGGGGTGTCAGGCAGGACGCCGTGGCCCAGATTGAAGATATAGGGGCCGGAATTCCACTGCTCGATCAGGGCGTCGACCCGGGCGTCGAGGGCCGGGCCGCCGGCCCGCAGCAACAAATTGTCCAGGGCCCCCTGGATGGTCTTGCCGCTGTCCTGGATCTTCTGGCCCAGCACCGCCGTGGCCTGGGTGTCCAGGGCCACGCAGTTGACCGGAACCCGGGCGGCATAGTTCTCCACCAGGGCGCCGGCCCCGCGCGGGAAGCCGATGAAGGGGGTGTCGATCCCCGCGGCCCGGACCTTCTCGATGATGGCGGTGTGCGGCTTGATGACGATGCGTTCGAAGACGTCCTCGGCCAGGCCCTCGGCCCAGCTCTCGAACAGCTTCAGCACCTGGGCGCCGCTCTTCGCCTGCATCACCAGGTAGCGGGCGGTGGACTCCACCAGCACCTCCAGCAGGCGATCGAGCTTTTCCGGGTTCTGGTACGCGTAGGTCCGGGCCCCGGAGCGGTCGGAGCCGCGGCCCTCGATCATGTAGGTGGCCACGGTCCAGGGGGCGCCGGCAAAGCCGATCAGGGCCCGGTCCGGCTCCAGTTCGGCGCGGACACGGGTCAGGGTCTCGCCGATGGCCGACAGCCGCCCGGTGGAGGCCTCGATCTGGTCGGCCAGGCTCTCGATCTCGGGCAAGGGGCCAAGGCGCGGGCCTTCGCCGGCCTCGAACCAGACCTCCTGGCCGAGCGCCTGGGGGATCAGCAGGATGTCGGCGAAGACGATGGCCGCATCCAGGGGGAAGCGGCGCATGGGCTGCATCGTCGCCTCGGCGGCCATCTCCGGATTGTGGCAGAAGGCGATGAAGTCCTTGGCCCGGGTCCGCAGCTCCCGGTACTCGGGCAGGGAGCGGCCGGCCTGACGCATGAACCAGACCGGCGGGCGGTCCAGGGTTTCTCCGGCCAGGGCCCGGAGCAGACGCGGTGTTGAGCTGTTCGGCATGGGGAGCCTTAAATCGCCTTCCCCTCTCCGGCTCAAGCCCGTCCGTTCGACCCCGTCTGCCTTCTACCTATCTAAGATTTGGAATCTGAATTGAAGAGGTAGCGATAGGCCTGTCGATCATGGGGGAAACCTTCCCTGTCGCACCCCCTCCTCGACTCCCTTTCCCCAGGCCAGGGCCGCTTCCTCCCGCCGTGAAAAGCGGGGCTGTGGATTGTGTTAACGAAGTCTTAACCGCTTGAGCGGGCTTAACGATTCATTAACCTCTCGGGGACGCAGGTCCTGAACGAACGGCGGTCATTCGCAGCTTGACCATGGGCGGGATTCACATCCCCTACGCCGCAGGGATGATCGGGGCGCCCGACGGACTCAAACTTCGCCTTTCATCCCCGTTCTCCACCGGTCGGGCGGAACCCGGGCGTTTTGGCCGCAGCTATCCCCAACCGCGCGCGGCTTCGCTAAGAAGGTGTCGACACACCTGTCCCCAGATATTTCTTCCGCCCCGCCGCTCGAACCCCAAGGGTCCATGACCACCGCCCCGCGCTTCGCCACCTACTTCCATGTGCACCTGGTCTCCGACTCCACCGGCGAGACCCTGAACGCCATGGCGCGCGCGGTCTGCGCCCGGTTCGAGAACGTCCTGCCCATCGAGCACATCTACGCCCTGGTCCGCTCGCCCCGGCAGCTGGAGCGGGCGCTCACCGACATCGAGGCCGCGCCGGGGGTGGTGATCCACACCATCGTCGACGACGAACTCCGCGCGGCCCTGGAGGAGGGGTGCCGCAAGCTGGACATGGCCTGCATCCCCGCCCTGGATCCCCTGGTCTCGGCCCTCTCGCGCTATCTGGGCGCGGCGTTGACCCGGCGGGTCGGCGTGCAGCACGCCCTGGACAACGACTATTTCAACCGCATGGACGCCCTGAACTACGCCATCGGCCACGACGACGGCCAGGGCGGCCAGGACCTGGACCAGGCCGACGTGGTGCTGGTGGGGGTGTCGCGCACCTCCAAGACCCCCACCTGCATCTACCTGGCCCACCGCGGGGTGCGAGCGGCCAATGTCCCCCTGGTGCCGGGGCGGTCGCCGCCCGAGAAGCTGATGACCCTGAAGAACGCCCTGATCGTGGGCCTGACCATCTCGCCCGACCGGCTGATCCAGATTCGCCGCAACCGCCTGCTCAGCCTGAAGGAAGACCGGGAGAGCAGCTATATCGACATCGAGGCGGTCCGCGAGGAGACGGTCCTGGCTCGCCGCCTCTATGAGAAGATGGAGTGGCCGGTGATCGACGTCACTCGCCGCAGCGTCGAGGAGACGGCCGCGGCTGTGCTCAACCTGCTGCACGGGGGCCACGGCCAGATCGAGGTGCTGGGATGAGCGCTCCCATTATCCTGGCCTCCAAGAGCGCCGCCCGCACCGCTGTCTTGAAGGGCGCCGGCGTACCCTTCGAGACCGCCGTCTCCGGGGTGGACGAAGAGGCGGTGAAGACCGCCCTGCTCGGTCAGGGGGGGACGCCCCGCGAGGTGGCCGACGCGCTCGCCGAACTGAAGGCGGTGAAGATCTCGCGCGGTCGGCCGGGCTTCGTGATCGGCGCCGACCAGACCCTGGAGTTCGAAGGCGGCCTCTATGACAAGGCCGAGACGGTGGAAGCCGCGCGCGCGCGCCTGAAGCTGCTGCGCGGCAAGCCCCACCGGCTGCACTCGGCGGTGGTGGTGGCCAGGGACGGCGCGCCGATCTGGCGCGAGGTGGCCACCTGCACACTGACCATGCGCGACTTCTCCGACGACTTCCTGGAGGCCTACCTGCTGGCCGAGGGGGAGGAGGCCCTGGGCTCGGTGGGCTGCTACCGGCTGGAGGGCCACGGCTCGCAGCTGTTCTCCAAGATCGAGGGCGACTATTTCGCCATCCTGGGTCTGCCGCTGCTGGGCCTGCTGGACCTGCTGCGCAAGCATGGGGCCCTGGCGGCATGAGCAGGATCACCGGCGCCACCCGGGTGGCGGGCGTGGTGGGCCATCCCGTCGCCCACACCATGAGCCCGACCCTGCACAACGCCTGGCTGGCGGCGGCCGGGATCGACGGGGTCTATGTGCCCTTCGGCGTCTTCCCCGAGGCCTTCCCGTCCTTCGTCAACGGCCTGCGCGGTGGGTCGGTGGCCGGGCTCAACGTCACCGTACCCTTCAAGACCGTGGCGCTCACCTTGGCCGACGAGGTCAGCGAGCGGGCCCGTCTGGCCCAGGCGGCCAATGTCCTGGTGTTCGGGCCCGAGAGGACCATCTTCGCCGACAACACCGACGGTCTGGGCCTGTTGGCGGCCTTCGCCGTCCAGGCGCCGGGCTTCGATCCCGCGGCGGCGCCCGTCGCGATCCTTGGCGCGGGCGGTGGCGCGCGTGGAGCCGCGGCGGCCTTCCTCACCGCCGGGACGACCGACATCCGCATCCTCAACCGCACCGTGGCCCGCGCCCGGGAGATCGCCGCCGATCTCGGTCCCGCCGTGCGCGCCTATGGGCTGGACCAGGCCGAGCAGGCCTTCGAGGGCCTCGGCGCCCTGATCAACGCCACCTCGGCGGGCCTCAGCGGCTCGGGCAGCCTGGAGGTGCCCCTGGCGGCGACGCCGGCGGCCTGCGTGGTGATGGACATGGTCTATAAGCCCCTGCTCACGCCGTTCCTGGCGCAGGCCAGGGCGCTCGGCCGACCCACGGTGGACGGGCTGGAAATGCTGATCGGCCAGGCCATCCCCGCCTTCCGCGCCTTCTTCGGCCAGGCGCCGCCGGACGGGATCGACGTCCGGGCGCTGGCCATCCAAGCCCTGGGACTTTGACGCCATGCTCAATATCGGACTGACCGGCTCCATCGGGATGGGCAAGTCGACCACCGCGGCGATGTTCCGCGAGGCCGGCATCCCGGTCTATGACGCCGACGCGGTGGTGGCCGACCTCTATGTGCAGGGCGGGGCGGCGGTGGCGCCCCTGGAGGCGGCCTTTCCCGGGGTCACCAAGGACGGCGCCGTGGACCGCGAGGCCCTGCGCCAGCGGGTGCTCGGCGACGACGCGGCCATGGCGCGGCTGAACGCCATCGTCCATCCCCTGGTGGGCGCCGATCGCGGCGCCTTCTTCCAACGCGCCCAGGAGGCCGGCGCCGACATGGTGGTGCTGGACATTCCCCTGCTGTTCGAGACTGGCGGCGACCGGAACATGGACGCCGTGGTGGTGGCCTCGGCCCCCGAGGACCAGCAGCGCGCCCGGGTCCTGGCCCGCCCCGGCTGGACCCCCGAACGGCTCGACGACATCCTCAAGCGCCAGCTGCACGATAGCGAGAAGCGCCAGCGGGCCGACTTCGTGGTGGACACCGGCCAGGGCCTGGACCACGCCCGGGCCCAGGTCCGCGAGATCATCGCGGCCCTGCGCGACCCGGCCCGTCGTCCCCAGAAACGCACGCCTGCGACCTGAGGTGCTGTTGAATCGGCCTTCGAAGCGGGTCATCTAGAGCCATGGCCCGCGAAATCGTCATGGACACCGAGACGACCGGCTTCGAGCCACACCTGGGCCACCGGCTGGTGGAGATCGCCTGCCTGGAGATCGAGGACTTCCTGCCCACCGGGCGGCACTTCCACGTCTATATCGACCCCGAGCGCGACATGCCGCCGGACGCCGAGCGGGTGCACGGCCTGTCGGGCGCCTTTCTGAAGGGCAAGCCCAAGTTCGCCCATCCGGAGGTCAGTCACGCCTTCCTGGAATTCGTCGGCGACGCGCCGCTGATCGCCCACAACGCCACCTTCGACCGGGCTTTCATCAATCACGAGCTGGGGGTCTGCGGCCTCACCATCATCGAGGAGCCGCGGTGGATCGACACCCTGGCCCTGGCGCGCAAGCGCTTCCCGGGCATGGCCAATTCCCTGGACGCGCTCTGCAAGCGCTTCAAGATCTCGCTGTCGGAACGGGAAAAGCACGGGGCGCTGATCGACGCCCGCCTGCTGGCGGCGGTCTATCTGGAGCTGAAGGGCGGCCGCGAGCGGAGCCTGGAGCTCACCACCCAGGCCATGGACACCGCCGCCTACGCCGTGGCCAATCCCTCGACCTATGGCGCGCGGCCCCGGCCGCTGGCGTCCCGCTCCACCGACGCCGAACGGGAAATCCACGCCGCCTTCATCCGCGAAGTGCTGAAGAACGACGAGCTCTGGACGCGGTTCGGGCTGTAGTGGCCCCATCTCCTCGCCCCCTTCAGGGGGAGAGGTTAGGGTGAGGGGGCGCGCAGCAGGGCTGCGCGTCTCGACCTCGGAGCGACAACGGAAGATCAGACAGAGCCCTCACCCTCCCCTCTCCCGCAAGCGGGAGAGGAAGAGACGGGGCGAACGCCGAGCCTTGAACTCTTACGCGTTGCCGATCTGGCCCGCGCCGTCGGCCTGGGCCTTGCGGGCCGCATAGACGCCGGCGAAGTCGATCGGGTCGAGCAGGAAGGGCGGGAAGCCGCCGTCCGAGGTCACGTCGGCGATCACCCGCCGGGCGAAGGGGA
Source organism: Pseudomonadota bacterium (assembly GCA_040388315.1). Classification (GTDB taxonomy): domain Bacteria; phylum Pseudomonadota; class Alphaproteobacteria; order Caulobacterales; family Caulobacteraceae; genus Phenylobacterium. The sequence continues at coordinate 9,096 of JAZKBZ010000188.1, forward strand.
ACAGGAAGCGCGGGCATTCCACCAGCAGCACCGGCTCCAACTCCTCGGGGGGAACCCCGGCGATCTCGAAGACCCCGCCATAGAGCAGCTCGACGTGGAAGACTGGGCCGTCGTCGCGCGTCGCGCGGGCCGAGAGCTTCAGGTCCACCTCGAAATAGCCGTCGTCGCGGCCGCGGGCGTTCATTTCCACGCCCATGTCGATGCTAGGCTGGGTGGTCCCGGCCCGCAGACTCTCGGGGGCCCGCGGATTCTCGAAGCTGAGATCGCGGATGAACTGGGCGAGAATCCGGATTCCCGGGTCGGTCAGGCCGATATCGGCGCCGTTTTCCTGGCCGGCCGCGTCAGTGTCGCTCATTTGGCGAAGATTCCGTGCTCTAAGGACTGGTTCACGCCCTGTTTGGGACCGGCGCTGCTATCATGCGACTTTCGCCGATGCAACGTCGCCCCTGACGGGGGCGTTGCAACGTCCTATATTGAAGCCCACCCCTCGTCTCCATCGAAGCGATAACCAATTGCCGATCCTTGAGTTGATCATCTTCGCCGGCCTCGCCGCGGTCGTCCTGTTCCAGCTCTATTCGGTGCTGGGCCGCAGGGTGGGCCGTCAGCCGGAGGACACCCCTGCCGCCGACGCCCTGCCCGGCGCCAAGCCCGCGCCCGATCGGCTGGAGGGCGAGGAGGTCCAGGCCGCCGAGGCCGCCGAGGGCGTGGCCCTCTCCGGCCTGGCCGCCGTGCGCGCCCGGGACGGGAGTTTCGACCTGCCCCGCTTCCTCGGCGGCGCCAAGGGCGCCTATGAGATGATCGTCACCGCCTTCGCCGCCGGCGACCGCGACACCCTGCGCAACCTGCTGTCGCCGGGCATCATGGCCAGCTTCGACGCCGAGATCGCCCGGCGCGAGACCGAGGGCCGCACCGAGACCGTGGAATTCGCCCATCCCCCCCGCGCCGACCTGGAGAAGGCCGACGTGGTGGGCGACGTGGCCAAGATCACCGTCCGCTTCCTGGCCGAGTTCCGCAGCCGCACCAAGGGGCCGGAGGGCGAGGGGGTCGACGATCGCCGCACCGCCGAGCTCTGGACCTTCGAACGCAATCTTAAGAGCCGCGACCCCAACTGGACCCTCGTCCGCGTCGACGCCGCCGAGGCGTAGGACCACCCGCTCATCCCGGCCCTTAGCCGGTCCAGCCCGGAGTCCGTCGTGGCCCGCAACCTGCCCAAGATCCTCCTGGCCTGCGCCGCGGCCCTGACGCTGGCGGCCTGCGCCACGGCCAAGCCGGGGCCCACCCCGCGTCCGACGCCGCCGCCGCCGGGTCCGCCCCCCCGGCTCGAGCAGTTCAGCGACCTGCCGGGCTGGAGCGACGAGGACCACGCCGCGGCTTTCGAATCCTTCCGCGCCACCTGCGGCGCGGCCCGGGACGCCGCCATGGGGGAAATCTGCCGCCGGGCCCGCAGCCAGCCCCTGCTGCCCCGAGCCGAGGCCCGGGCCTTCTTCGAGGCCAATTTCCGACCCGAGGCCCTGCCGGGGGAGGGGATCCTGACGGCCTATTACGCGCCGGAATACGAGGCGCGCGCCAAGCCCGACGCCGAGTTCTCCACCCCCGTGCGGCCCAAGCCCGTCGACCTGGTCGCCAGCGGCCAGGGGGGCCGCGACGCCCAGCAGAGGGGACCCGACGGCCAGCTCGGCCCCTATCCCGACCGCGCCGCCATCGAAGCCTCCCCGCCTGGCCAGGCCTTGGCCTGGATGCGACCCGAGGAGCTGTTCTTCCTGCAGGTCCAGGGCTCCGGCGTGATCACCTATCCCGACGGGACCCGGGCCAAGGTGCTGTTTGCCGCCACCAACGGCCGGCCCTTCGCCGGCATCGCCAATCCCATGCGCGACAAGGGGCTGCTGGCGGCCAACAACACCTCCGGCGAGGCCATCCGCCAGTGGCTGGCCGACCATCGGGGGCCCGAGGCCCAGGCCGTCATGCGGCTCAACCCGCGCTACGTCTTCTTCACCTTGGCCCCGGACGACGGCCGCCCGCCGGCGGGCTCGGCGGGCATTCCCCTGCCGGCCGGCCGCGCCATCGCGGTGGACCCGACCCGCCACGCCACCGGCGAGCTGTTCTGGATCGACGGGGTCGCGCCGATCCTTACCGGCGCCTTTCCGACCTATCGACGCCTGGTCACCGCGCTGGACGTCGGCGGGGCGATCAAGGGCGAGGTGCGCGCCGACCTCTATCTCGGCCAGGGCCAGCGGGCCGGCGCCGAGGCCGGCCGGGTGCGCCATACCCTGCGGATGCACCGCCTGGTCCCGCGGGTGGGTCCGGGATCGTGAAGCGGCCGGTCCGGCCCGACGAGCTGCGCCTCTGGTCCATGGTGGCCGCCACGGTCCACCCCATGCCCGGCCGCGCGGTCTCCAAGGCCGAACGTGACGCTCTGGCCGCCCAGATCGACCACAATGCGCCCGCCGCCCGCATCCCCATCCCCGAGAAGACCGCCCCAAAGCGCCCGCCCCATCCCTGGCTGGGGCCCGAGGACATCGAGCCGCGCCGCAAGCACCGCATCGCCAAGGCGCGCGAGGCGATCGGCGGCCGCATCGACCTGCACGGCCTGGACCAGATGCAGGCCAAGGCCGCGCTCGAAGGGTTTGTGCTGGGGGCCTGGAACCGTGGCGACCGCGCCGTGCTGGTGATCACCGGCAAGGGCGCCCGCGGCGGCGGGGTGCTGCGCAAGATGACCCCGGAATGGCTGTCGAGCCCGTCCCTGCGCCAGGTGGTGGCTGGCGTCTCCGAGGCCCACCGCACCCACGGCGGCGAGGGGGCCCTGTATGTGGCCCTCAAGCGGAAGAGCCGGGGCTAGACCCCCTCGGTCACCGGCAGCTCCTCCTCGGCGTCCTCCTCCAGGCTCCATTCGGCGGCCATGGTGGTGACGGCGACGTCGGCGGTGACGTTGCCGATCGTGCGCGAGATGTCGGGCAGGGTCTCCACCGCCAGCAGCAGGGGCAGCAGCTCCATCGGCACCCCCATGGCCATGGAGATGGGCCCCAGGGTGGTGAAGAAGGTCACGGCGCTGGCGATGCCCACCGCCGCCAGGCTGACCGTGGCGGCCACCAGCACCCCGACCGCGAGGACCATCGGGCTGAGCGCCACCCCGTAGACGTGGGCCACATAGATCACCACCGCCATGTTGCCGGCCGGGCTGGTCATGCGGAACAGGGCCACGGCCATGGGCAGGACCATGCCGCGCACCTTGTCGGGAACCCCCAGGCGCTCGGCGGTGTCCAGCATGGCCGGCAGGGAGGCCAGGGACGACTGGGTCGAGATGGCGACGGCCTCCACCGGGATCATGGCGCGCACGAAGGCCATGAAGGGCACGCGGCCGAACGCCACGGCCAGGACCACGGCGATCGCCGCCATGCTCAGGCACATGATGGAGACCACGATCACGTAGTGGCCCAGGACCCCCACCGCCCCCAGGCCGGTGCGGGCCCCGGTGACCAGGGCCAGGGCGAACACCCCGAAGGGGGCGGCCCACAGCACCCAGTGGACCAGGACCATCATGGTGTCCTTCACCGCGGCGAAGAACCCCAGCAGGCTGGCCCGATGCTCGGCGGCGATGCGGGTGGCGGCCAGGCCGAAGACCAGGGCGAAGACCACCAGGGGCGCCATGGCCCCCTCGGCGGCCACCTGGACCGGATTGGTGGGGATGAAGCTCTTGAGCATGGCCTCGATGGTGGGGGTCGGCGGAATCTCGCCTGCCGCCGCGTGGGCCGCGGCGCGCAGGGCCTGGGCGGCCTCGGCCGGGGCGGGCCAGATGGCCAGCAGGGCCGGGGTGGCGATGGCGGAGAAGGCGGCCGAGGCCACCAGCAGGACGGCGAACAGGCCGAGCGTCCGGGCGGCGTCCCCCCCGGCCCGGGCGGTGTCGGCGGCCTGGGAGACCCCGGTCACCAGCAGGGCGAAGACCAGGGGGATGATGGTCATCCTCAGGGCGTCGAGCCAGAGTCCCCCGGCCGGCTCGGCCACGGCGATGATCTGCGGGGCCGAGCCCGGGGCGTAGGCCGCGATGGCGGCGCCGGCGGCGAGACCGGCGACGAGGCCGATGAGAACGCGGGTGGTCAGGGTCATGCCGTCAGGTTTCACCGGGCGCGGGGGCGCGCGCCAGCGAAAAGACGCGCCCGCACCCCAAGGTTCCCTAGTCCGGCAGGGCGAAGGCGACGAGCTGGTCGCCGCGCTTGGTGTCGCTCTTGGAATGGCCGCCGGCGGCGATCACCACATACTGGCGGCCCTTCCAGACATAGGTCATCGGCGTGGCCTGGCCCCCGGCCGGCAGTCGGCCCTTCCAGAGCTCCTGGCCCGAGCGGGCGTCGAAGGCGCGCAGATAGTTGTCCATCGCCGCCCCGATGAAGACTAGGCCGCCCGCGGTCACGATGGGTCCGCCGAAGTTGGGCGTTCCGGTCCCCCGCATCAGGACCTGCGACCCGGGCGCCAGGTCCCGCGTGGTCCCCAGGGGCACGCGCCACAGCACCTTGCCGTCGTGCATGTCGATGGCCGACAGCTCCCCCCAGGGCGGCGGGTTGCAGGGCAGGCCCAGCGGCGAGCGCAGCAGCTCGCGCTTCATGCCGTAGCGGGCGCCGGTGTTGGGGCTGATCTCCAGGTCCGGCTGGGCGGCCTTGGCGGCCTTCACCTGCTCCGCGGGGATCAGGGTCACCTTGTGCAGGGCGCTGGAAGTGTTGGCGTAGACCACCTGGCGGCCTGGATCGAAGGCGATCCCGCCCCAGTTCGAGCCGCCCCCGGTGAAGGGATAGATGATCGTCCCTCGGGTGGTGGGCGGCGTGTAGAGCCCTTGGTTTCGCGCCCCCTCCAGCAGCCGGCGGCAGGCCCCCCTGTCCCAGGGGGTCAGGCCGAAGGCGTCCTGGGGCGCGATGCGGTTGGGGGCCAGGGCGACCGGGGCGATCGGGAAGGGCTGGGTCGGCGACAGGGTCTCCCCCAAGGCCCCGCCCTGGGGAACCGGGCGCTCCACCACCGGGATGACGGGCGCGCCGGTGTCGCGGTTGAGGGTGAAGAGCAGGCCCTGCTTGGTGGTCTGGATCACCGCCGGCGAGGTCACGCCCTTGTAGGTCACCGTGGCCAGGGTCGGCTGGGCCGGCAGGTCGTAGTCCCAGACGTCGTGGTGGGTGGTCTGGAAGGCCCAGGCCACCTGGCCGGTGGCCGCGTGCAGCGCCACCACCGAATTGGCGTGGCCGCCATCGCCTGGCCGGGCGGCGCCATAGAAGTCGGGGCTGGCGCTGGAGGTGGGCAGGAAGACCAGGCCGCGGGCCTCGTCTGCGGACATGGGCGCCCAGACATTGGCGGCGCCGGCGCGGATCCCGGGCCGGGCGCTGTCCAGGGGGTCGAAGCTCCACTTCAGCGCCCCGGTGACGGCGTCGAAGCCGCGCACGGCGCCGGAGAGCTCGTCGACCTTCTGGTTGTCGTCGATGGAGGAGCCCACCACCACCACGCCGCCCACCACCACGGGGGGCGAGGTGATCTGGGCGGCGGCGGGATCGTCGAGGGCGGGCATGACCACGACCATGCCGCCGTCGCCGAAGCCCGGGCAGGTCTTGCCGGTGGCGGCGTCGAGGGCGAACAGCCGCCGGTCGTTGGTGTTCATGAAGATCCGCTCGGCGCAGGGCGCGCCGGGCGGGACGGCGGGGTTCTTCCAATAGGCAAGGCCCCGGCAATTGTAGTCGTTGGGATAGCCGATCCCGAGTTTCAGCTTCGGGTCGAAGCGCCACAGGGACTTGCCCGACCCCGGATCGATGGCGCTGGCCTCGTTGAAGGGGGAGCACAGATAGAGCCGGCCGGCCGCCAGGATCGGGGTCACCTCGAAGGCCGCGCGTTCCATGGCCGGGCTCTTGCTGGCCATGTCGCCGGTGGAGAAGCGCCAGGCGGGCTTCAGCCGCGCGACATTGTCCGGCGTGATCTGGCGGGCGGTGGAATAGCGCTGGCCGCCGGCGTCGCCGCCATAATGGGCCCATCCGGCGTCGGGGGCCGGGGCGGCGCGGGGCGCGGAACAGGCCGCAAGGCTGGCGGTGGCGAGCAGGGCGAGGGCGTGTCGGGTCATGTCCAAGCTTAGCCCGCGCCAAAGCCGGCCGGGAAAGCCTTCAGGGACGAGCGGCGGACTGGCCGGGATAAGCGGTTACCGCCAGGCTTGGCCGGCCACATAGGCCGCTGGCTGCCGGGTCAGGCCGCGCAGCGACTGGTCGTCCAGCCGGCAGGCGGCGACGGGCAGGTCGCCGGCCCGGTCGACGACGCGGCAGGTGACGGTCTGGGCGAAGGCCACGGCCATCAGCGACCCGCGGCTGGGCTGCAGGGTCGCGGTGGTCGCCACCGGCTCCGGGGCGAGCTGGATTTCCACCCACTGGTCGGGGGTCGCGCCGAGCGCCACGCAGAGATGGTCGGCGTCGAGGACCTGCAGCACCGGGCCGTGCAATTGCGCCCCCACGGCGGGCGCGGCGCCCGCGCAGGGGGTCTGGGCCTGGGCCGCGCCGGCCAGGCCGCTCAACGCCAGGGCGCCGATCAGACCGCAGAGATGTCGAGAGAGAAACGCCACCAGGGGCCCGCCGATCAGGATCGCCCTGAAACAATCCACAGGGGCGGACTTTGTTCCGGCTGGACCCCATCCCCATCTGCGCCGTTATGGACGTCAGTCAGAAGGGCCCGACATGAGCAAGCCGATCACCATCACCATCCCCCACGACCTGGGCCGCGCCGTGGCGCGCCAGCGGATCGAGGAGGGCTTCGGCAAGATCAGCCAGCAGTTCGGCGAGGCCGCGGCCAAGGCGCTCACCAAGAGCTGGGATGGCGACCGCATGGACTTCGCCGTCGCGGCCATGGGCCAGAACGTCACCGGCCACCTGGAGGTGCTGGACGCCGCGGTCCACATGACCATCAACCTGCCCAATGTGCTCGCCCTCATCGCCGGCAAGATCAAGGGCCGCGTCCAGAAGGAAGGCCAGCTGCTGCTGAAGTAGGGGTGGCGGTCACCGCCCCACCCCCGAGCGGACGTTAGGCCAGGGCCGGAACCGCCAGGGTCCGCCGCCGATACAGCCATTCCACGCAGGCCACGATGGTCACCGCCAGCACCACCTCGTAGCCGAGGTCGGCGAGCTTGACGGTGGTTTCCGGCGAGCCCGGCAGCAGGACCTCTCCGAACAGGGCCACCCCCAGGTTCTGGGCGGCGTGGGCGCCGATGCCGAACTCCAGGCCGCCCAGCCTCAAGGTCGCCCAGGCGAAGACCATCCCCAGCAGGGCGCGGGCCGCCAGGGCGCCGGGGTCGAACTCCAGGTGGAAGAGGGCGAAGACCAGGCCGTTGATGAGCAGGACCAGCCACAGGCGGCGGGTGAAGGCGCTCACCTGCTGCAGCAGGTAGCCGCGGAACACCACCTCCTCGGCCCAGGCGGCGATCAGGAAGCCGAGGCTGCTGGCCGCCACATAGGCCAGGCGGTCCCCCACCGGATAGGCGGCGTCCAGGATCGGCGCCTCGCCCCCGGTGGTCGGCGCGAAGGCCGAGATCAGGTTCAGCACCATGATCGCCACCACCCCGGCGGCCACGCCCCAGGCCAGCAGGCTCAGACGGAAACGCGGCGCCGCGGTGATCCAGCTGCGCAGGGGCCGCTTGAAGATCAGCCGGGCGGCCAGCAGCAGGCCGAGCGCGGCGGCGGCCAGGCCGATCCCCACCTCGAGGATATAGACCGAGGCGGTCTGCAGGCGCGGCAGGCCCGTCATCTCGCCCCCCAGCACATTGACCGGGAAGCCCACGGCGCGGCCGCCGGCGAACAGGGCGATGATCACCGCGAAACTCAGGACCACGACGGCCGCGGGGCCGGCCGCCAGCATCGCTCCGACCCGGCGCGGGTCGCGGTCACGCGGGGTCGTCAGGGCCAGGAAGGCCGGGATCAGGCGGCCGGCGAGCAGATCCAGGGAGGTCATCGGGCGCGAGGTTAGCGTGCGCCGGGCAGCTCGACTATGGTGGCGCCATGCGCGCCGTCTCTTTCGCCGTCACCGCCGCCCTTTTGTCCCTGGGCGCCGCCGCCCAGGCCGCCGACCGCGGCGAGATGCAGGCCAAGGACACCTTCCGCGACGCGGCCCTGGCCCCCCTCGAGGACCTCAATCTCAAGCAGAAGGGCATTCCCGACGTGCTCTCCCGCGCCCGGGCCGATCCCTATGACCTGGCGGGCCTGTCGCGTTGCGAGCCCATCGCCGCCGAGATCGGCCGCCTGGACGCCGCCCTGGGCCCCGACCTGGACGAGGCGCCGGCGCCCGACACCCGCACCCGGGCCCAGAAGGTTGGCGGGGCGATCAAGGACGCCGGAATCTCGGAGGTGCGCAGCGAGAGCGGCGGCCTGCTGCCCTTCCGGGGCTGGGTGCGCAAGCTGACCGGCGCCGCGCGCCACGACAAGAAGGTCCAGGCCGCCATCCGCGCCGGCGAGATCCGCCGCGGCTATCTGAAGGGGGTGGGCATGCGCATGAACTGCGCCCCGCCGGCCGCGCCGAGCTGGTTCGTCCCCGAGCCGCCCAAGGGTCCGGTGGAAACGGCCATCGGCTTCTCCTTCGACGGCCTCTGGGCCCGGATCGTCACCTGGTTCTGGAGCTGGTGGCCGTTCTAGTTCTTCTTCCTCTCCCCTGTGGGGGAGAGGGTAGGGTGAGGGGGCGCGCAGCAGGGCTGCGCGTCTCGGCCTCTGGGTAACAACTGAGATTCAGAAAGAGCCCTCACCCTACCTCTCCCACAAGTGGGAGAGGGGAAGAGACTACGTCTCCGACCGGTGCCGCCAGGCCTTCTCCTCCAGGCCCGAGCGGCCCTCGCGGCTTTCCAGCCAGGCGGCGACGTCGTCGAGGCTGACGTCGGCGGCGGCCAGCACCACCAGGAAGTGGTACATCAGGTCGGCGCTCTCGGCGGCCAGGCCGTCCTTGTCCTTCTGGACAGCGGAGATCACCACCTCGACGGCCTCCTCCCCCAGCTTCTTGGCGGCGCGCTCGACGCCTTCCGACAGCAGCTTGGCGGTGTAGGAGCTTTCGGGGCTGGCGCCCTTGCGGGCCTCGATGGTGGCGGCCAGGCGCTCCAGGGTCTCGGAAAAACGGCTCATGCGGCGGTCTCCGTCAGGCGAACAGGAATATGGGCCTCGGCCATGGCGCGCTTGACCTCGCCGATGGAAACGTCCCCGAAGTGGAAGATCGAGGCGGCCAGGACGGCGTCGGCGCCGCCCTTGAGCACGGCCTCGACCATGTGGGCCGCATTGCCGGCGCCGCCCGAGGCGATCACCGGCACGTTCACCGCCTGGGTGACGGCGTGCAGCAGGTCGATGTCGTAGCCGGTCTTGGCGCCGTCGCGGTCCATGGAGGTCAGCAGGATCTCGCCGGCGCCGCGCTTCACGGCCTCGACGGCGTAGTCCACCACGTCCAGCCCGGTCGCGGTGCGGCCGCCATAGGTATAGACCTCCCAGCCGTCGTTTCGGCCGCCCGACCCGGTCCGCGACGTCCCGTGCTTGGCGTCGATGGCCACCACGACGGCCTGGGAGCCGAAGGCGTCGGCGCAGGCGCTGATCAGGTCGCGGTTCTCCACCGCGGCGGTGTTGACGGAAATCTTGTCGGCCCCGGCCAGCAGCAGCCGGCGGGCGTCGGCCACCTCGCGGATGCCGCCGCCGACCGAGAGCGGCATGAAGCAGACATCGGCGGTGCGGGCGATGACGTCGAGGATGGCGCCG
>JAZKBZ010000189.1:0-8830 GCA_040388315.1 Pseudomonadota bacterium
GGCGCGACACCCTTACGCGGGAACGGTTCGTCACTGATCTCCGCAACACTCGTGGAGCGCATCTAGACCTTGATCAGCATGCAGTGCTTGAGAAATTGCAGCAGAGTGAGGCGATGGGCGTCGTGCTCGAAGCCATCCAGCCAGACGGCTCGATCCTGTCCACGGATGACGGGTCGCTTCGAGTCATTGTGGGTCCCGCCGCTGCGATGATGCGTCAGATCGCATTTGAGGTACTCAATGCGTTCGGGCTCGAAGAGGAGCGCGAGCCGAAGTTCGGACAGGCCTGAAAGCGGCGAAGTGGGACACGCCCCCCTCCCCTTCACCCTCAGATCAGATCATCCACAGTCAGGCCCAGCGCCTCGGCGATGCGCTTGAAGCTCTCCACCGTGCCGTCCCGTTTGCCGGTCTCGATCTGGGAGAGATAGCCTTCCGAGAGGTCGGCCATTGCGGCCAGGGCCGCCTGGGTCAGGCCGCGATGCTGGCGCCACACCTTCACCGGGCTCTCGCCGGCCAGCATGCGATCCACGAGGTCGGCGGGGATCAGCTCCTCCTCGCCCGAGGCCAGGGCGGCCTTAGCCCGGTCATAGGCGCGGACCTCCCGGTTGGGGCGCTCGCGCTTGGTCGGGGTTCCCTGGGCGGGGCGCAGGATACGGTCGCCGTCCTTCAGCGCGGCGCGGGTGAAGAAATTCCCGGTCAGTTCGGGCGCGGTATCGGGGTCCGTCCAGAGGGGCGTTTTCTTGTTCCCTGGCATTGGGGCTTCTCGGCGGCGGCGCGGCGTGTGGATTTCCCTTAGCGACAAGAAATACCGCGGGAGGGCGGTCAGTCCAAGGCCGAGCCGGTGGCCCCTGGGTCCCGGGTCTCCCTCCGGTCGCCCGGGATGACGGTGGGGTGGGACGACCTCCCCCGCTTCGCAGGGGCGGAAAAGCGAGACAGAGTGCGGGGGACGCCGCGCCCCCCTCACGGAGACCCCCATGACCCGCAACGAACAGATCATCACCGACTTCATCGCCGCCTGGTCGCGGTTGGACGCCGCCGAGCTGGTGGCGTTCTTCACCGAGGACGGGACCTATCACAACATGCCGACCCGGCCGGTGAGCGGGCGCGCGGCCCTGACCGGGTTGATCGGCGCCTTCCTCAAGGATTGGAGCAGCACCCAGTGGGAGGTGCTGAACCTGATCTCCCGCGGGGACCTGGTGATCGCCGAGCGGATCGACCGGACGGTGGTGGCGGGCAAGCGCGTGGACCTGCCCTGCTGCGGGGTCTTCGAGATGCGGGACGGCAAGATCGCGGTCTGGCGGGACTATTTCGACATGGGGACCTATGTCGCGGCCCTGAAGGCCTGAGGGCGCCGCCGACGTCTACGGAACGGCCGCCAGGAACCCGGTGACCTGGGCCACGAACCAGGCGCGCTGGTCGCGGTGGACATAGTGGCCGCCGGCCGGGGCGGTGCGGTGGACCGCGCCGGGATAGCGGGCGGCGAGGTCGGACTGGGCCTGGGTCCAGAGGGTGTCGAAGGGCTTGGCGCCCGGGGCGCGGGACAGGACCAGGACGGGCTTGCCGGCGACCGGCGCCAGGGCGTCGACCTGGGCGACGGCGGCGTCCAGGGCGGCGACCTCGGCCTGGGCGCCCTGGGGGGCGAAGGTCATCATGGCCGGGGTGGCGACGCACATCGACAGGCCGGCGGCGCGGCAGCGGCGGGTGAAGTCGGCGGGGCGGGACTCCTCGAGGATCAGGCCGGCGACCGCGTCCGGGTGATGGGCGGCGAAATACTCCGCATAGAGACCGCCGACGGAATGGCCGGCCAGGACATAGGGACCCGGCACGCCGGAGGCCGCCAGCAGGCCGTCGAGCTCGCGGTCCACGGCGGCGGCGTCGCGGGGGCCGGCCGGCGCGGCGCTGCCGCCATAGCCGGCGCGGTCATAGAGGATGACGGTGGCGTGGGCGGCCAGGTCGGGGGCCACCTCGCGGAACGAGGCCATGCCGTCCCCCAGGCCGGAGATCAGCACCAGGACGGGACGGCCCCGGCCCTGGACCTGGTAAGCGACCGCGTGGCCGTCGACCTGGGCGACGGAGGCCGGCGGCGGCGCCGCGCTGGCGCTGGTCCCGAACAGGGCGCCGGCGGCCAGGGCGGCGGCGAGCAGGCCGTGGCCGGGGCTGGTGGCGCGGCGGCGGCGCAGCAGGCGCGCGGCCAGCCAGGCGGCGGCGGCGAGGTCGTAGGTCAGGCAGAAGGCCGGCCACCAGGGCGGGACGCCGGGATTGTCCACAAGGCTTGCGTGGAACAGGTCCTGGATCCCGTGGGCCGCCAAGCCCGCGACGACCCACCAGAGATTGGTGCGGAAGCCAAGCACCGCCACCGCCGCGAAGGCGGCCAGGCCCAGGGTCTCGATCCCGAGCGCCGGCGCCGACCCGCCCATGACGGCGAACAGGTCGTAATAGGAGGCGATCACCACCAGGACGACAGGATAGAAGGCCCGCCCGCGGTCGAAGCCGACCCAGGTAGCGAACGCCCCCACCGCCAGGCCGAGGCCCGCTCCCACCAGATATTCCATGTGCGTCGTTCCTCTAGAAGCCGAGGACAGCCTAGGGGGTGATGGGTCTGGCGGAAATGTCATAGACGTCGCAGATTTCGCCACGGCAGGGGCATCTGAAGCCCAGCCCAACCGCGATCGCCCTGCCCCAGGGGCAGCTTCCATGGCCGTTGTCACGGAGGGGCGCGGGCCCCTATGAAGCGGGACAACAGCAAAGGAAGCGCGCCAATGTTTTCGCACATCATGATCGGCACCAACGACCTGGCCCGGGCCAAGGGGTTCTATGACGCCCTGCTGGGGACGCTCGGCGTGCCGCCGGCGATGCAGGACGGGGAGCGGATCTTCTACATGACGCCCACCGGGGTGTTCTCGGTCTCCAAGCCGATCAATGGCGAGCCGGCCTCGGCGCCCAATGGCGGCACCATCGGCTTCGCCTGCAGCTCGCCCGAGCAGGCCGACGCCTGGCACGCCGCGGGCGTGGCGGCCGGCGGGACCAGCATCGAGGACCCCCCCGGCGAGCGGGCCGGCGGTATGGGCAAGCTCTACCTGGCCTACCTGCGCGATCCGGACGGCAACAAGCTCTGCGCCCTGCACCGCATGGGGTGAGGCCATGATGGGCTGGGCCAAGGGGATCGGCTGGGCCGGCGTCGCCAATGGCGCCGGGCTGGCGCTCTTCGCCCTGCTCTATCTGTGGGCGCAGCCGCCGGGGGCCCTGCTGCTGGCGGCGGGCCTGGCGCCCCCGCTCGCGGCCGTGCTGGCCGCGCGGGGGCTGCTGACGCTGGGCCGGCCGGCGGATGGGGGATCCTCGGAGATCGCGCCCCTGCTGTGGCTGGGCCCCTGTTTCGGCCTGGCCTACCGGGCCCAGGCGGACCTGGCCTCCCCGGCCTGGAGGATGATGCTGCTGGTCGCCCTGGCCCTGGGGGCGGGGAGCGCCCTGCTGGCCTGGCGCGCCGACCGGGACATGCCCCTGGCCACCGTGGCGAGCGCGGCCGTGGTGCTGAGCGCCGGAATCTGGGGCGGGCTCGTCCTGGCCAACCAGAGGCTGGACCCCGATCCCCCGACCTTCACGCGCGCGACGGTCATCGACCGCCGGCTGAGGCCGAGCCGCCAGACCCCCTGGCTGACCCTGCGCACCCAGGAGACCCCGCCGCGGCTGTTCGCCGACATGTGGGTGAGCCGCGACGTCTATGACGCCGCCGCCGTGGGGGGACAGGTGTGCCTGGACGCCCAGGACGGGGCCCTGGGCTGGCCCTATGCGCGGGTCGTCGCATGCCCGCGATGAGGGGCGCCGGCGCCGACGGGCGGACGCTTCAGAATTCGGCGGGCCTGAGGGGGGCGAAGCCGACCGGCGCGGTCCGCGCGGCGGCCGGCAGGGCGCAGAAGGGCTGGCCCTGGCGCTGGACGACCTTGCCGCCCTGTTTCGTGCAGCCCGCCGCCGTGCGGTCGGGACCGTTGGGCAGGGAGATGTTGATGCCGGTGATCGGGTAGCCCGGCAGGATACCGCCCACGGGGCTGCCGATCTTCCGGCTGGCCGTGAGATTGTCGACGTCCTTGGTGATGATGGGTTGGTTCGCCGCCTGCCCCGCCGCGGGGGCGGCCAGCAGGGCCAGGGCGGCGATCAGCACGAGTCGGGACATGGCGGGGCTCCAGGGAACCTCCCTTAGATCACCGCGCGCGGGACCTGGCGAGGGGCTGGCCCCCGCGGCCCCGGCGCCCTAGACCGCACCTGCACAGGAGAGCGACCCATGATCCCCTGGGAACACCTGGACACCGCCACCGTGCCCGATGGGGGCGGCGAGCTGAAGCTGATGCGGCGGGGCGGCGAATATTCGATCATGTCGGGATCGATCGAGCTGATGAACAGCCGGCTGAGCGGGTCGGAGCAGGCGCTCGCCACCCTGGTCTGCGACCGGCTGGGGGCCAAGGCCCACATCCTGATCGGCGGCTATGGCATGGGCTTCACCCTGCGCGCGGCCCTGGCGGTGCTGGGGCCGGCCGCCCGGGTCACGGTCGGCGAGCTGGTTCCGGCGGTGGTGGACTGGGCGCGCGGGCCGATGGCGCAGCTGACGGCAGGCTGCCTGGAGGACCCGCGGGTCGCGGTGGCGATCGGCGACGTGGGCGGGCTGATCGCGGCGGCCGACGGCGCCTATGACGCCATCCTGCTGGACGTGGACAACGGCCCCGAGGGGCTGAGCCGCAAGGCCAATGACGGCCTCTATGACCGTGCGGGCCTGGCGGCGGCGCGCAAGGCGCTCACGCCGGGTGGTATCCTGGCGGTGTGGTCCTCGGCCCCCAGCGCGGCCTTCAGCCAGCGCCTGCGGCGGGCGGGGTTCTCCGTGGAGGAGGTCAAGGTCCGGGCCGGGGGCGGCAAGCGCGGCGCCCGCCACGTGATCTGGCTGGCCACGGCGCCCGCCTAGAGCTGAGAGGCGCGGGCCGATCGGGCCAGGGCGTGGTAGGGTGGCCCATGACCTATCGCATTTCCGCCCGCTATCCCGGCCGCGGGGTGACCTTCACCCTGGCCACCGAAGAAGAAGCCCTCGCCAAGTGCGACGAGCTGGTCGCCGACGGGATCGACTTCGACATGACCGATTCGCAGGGCGTCGAGGTGGACGAGGTCGACCTGGAGGAGCGCATCGAGGCGCGCGGCGAAGGGTAGGGCCCGACCGCTCGTCCCGGCGAAGGCCGGGATCCAGATTCATCCCGAGAGGCCGCATATGGCCCGCCGCCCGGGCCTGCGCCGTCCCATGAGAGGGAGGTGGGATTCACCTGGGTCCCGGCCTTCGCCGGGATGAGCGGGTGGTGGCACGCCTGCCAACATTACAGCTCGTTAAGTACTGTTACCCGGCCGTCATGTATGGATGTTCCGTAACTCTCTTAAATCTCTGTCATTACTCGGTATTCACAAGACTTGGTGAGGCCTCCCCCGTATTCCCTCAGTCATCGGCGGCGTGTCGTCGCCCACCACATTGAAGACCTTAGAGGGACCTCACCATGTTCAAGCTGACCCAGACCGTTTCCGGCCTCGCCTCCCTGGCCCTGGCCGCCATCCCCATGCTGGCGCTCACCACCGCCGCCCACGCCGCCCCGATGAGCGTGAAGGTGGGCGACCTGTCCTCGGCCGCCGGCGTCGCGGCCTTCGAGCAGCGCATCGACAAGGTCGCCGGCCAGGTCTGCGCCGCCCAGGCCCAGGATGTCGGGACCCGGATGGTCAACACCGAGGGCTGCCGCGAGGCGGTCCGCGCCGAGGCCATCGACAAGCTGACGCCCGCCCAGCGCAGCCAGGTCGGCGGCGTCTCGCAACTCGCCGCCCGCTGAGAGCGTCCTTCCTCCCCAGTCAGGACGCCACGGCCTGGAAGCCCGCCCTCACCGGCGGGCTTCCTTGCGTTCGGTTACGTCCCGCGCCGAATGTTACCGGACATCAAGTAACGTGACGTATTTGTTATTCATGTACTTTCCGTAACAATCTTAAATCCCGGTCATTACCTGAACTTCACGAGACTTCCGAAGATCACGAGCGTATTTCCTCAGTCATCGGCGGCGCAGCGCCGCCCACCACATCAAGACCCAGAGGGAACCGCACCATGTCCAAGCTCACCAGCAAGATCGCCTCGGCCGCCACGCTCGCCCTCGCCGCCATCCCCATGCTCGCCCTGACCACGGCGGCCCATGCCGCGCCGATGGCGGTGAAGGTGGGCGACCTGTCCTCCGCCGCCGGGGTCGCGGCCTTCGAGCAGCGCATCGACAAGGCGGCGGGCAAGCTCTGCGCCGCCCAGCGCCAGGACGTCGGCCCCCGCATCGTCAAGACCGAAGGCTGCGTCGAGGCCGTCCGCGCCGAGGCCATGGACAGCCTGACGCAGTCGCAGCGCAGCCAGGTCGCCGCCTACGGCCGCTCGGAACTCGCCGCCCGCTAGGACGTCCTTCCTCCCCAGCCGGGACGTCACAGCCGAAGAAGCCCGCCCTCCCCGGCGGGCTTTTTTGCGTTTGGCGGCCCTGGCGGCATGGGCCTAGCTTGACGCCTCAGGAGGACCGCCATGCCCGAGTTCCGCACGATCGACCTGCCCGACGCGCCCCTGCGCGTGGCCCTGCAGGGCGCGGGGCCCCTGGTGGTCCTGGTCCACGGCTTTCCGGAGAGCTGGTACAGCTGGCGCCACCAGATGGGGCCGATCGCCGACGCCGGCTTCACCGCTTGCGCCATCGACGTGCGCGGCTATGGCGGCTCGGGCAAGCCCCACGACATCGCGGCCTATGACATGGAGCACATGGTGGGCGACGTCGCCGCCCTCATCGAGCACCTGACGCCGGGCGAGAAGGCCATCCTGATCGGCCACGACTGGGGGGCGCCCATCGTCTGGAACTCCGCCCTGATCCGCCCCGACCGGGTGCGCGCGGTGGCCGGCCTTTCGGTGCCCTATACCGGGGTCCCCAAGACCAGCTTCATGGAGTTGGTGGACAAGGTCTTCACCCAGCGCGGCAAGTTCTTCTACCAGGCCTGGTTCCAGAACGTGGGGCCGGCCGAGGCCGAGCTGGAGGCCGATCCGGCCATGGCCATCCGCAAGTTCTACTACGCCATCAGCGGCGATGCGCCCGACGGGACCTGGCCCAACGACAAGGTCCACGGCCAGAGCCTGCTGGAGGGCCTGGTCGATCCCGATCCCTTCCCCGCCTGGCTGAGCGACGAGGACATCGCCTATTATGCCGGCCAGTTCGCCGAGTCGGGGTTCCGGGGGCCGCTGAACCGCTACCGCAACCACCAGCGGGACTTCGAGTACCTGTCGAAGTTCGAGGGCCGCAAGATCGAGCAGCCCAGCCTGTTCATCGGCGGCGAGCGCGACCTGGTGCTGTCCATGCTGGGGCGGGGCAACCTGCTGGAGATCATGGGCGAGGAGATGACCGACCTGCGCGGCGCCGACATCCTGGAAGGCTGCGGCCACTGGACCCAGCAGGAACGGCCAGCCGAGGTGAACGAACGCCTGCTGGCCTGGCTGAAGGGGCTGTAGTCAGCGCCCCGCCTAGATGCTCACCTCTTGGGGGAGCTGTCAGCCAAGCTGACTGAGCCCCCCAACAGACAAGGGGGACTTTGACTCTCGTTTGTGGCGGTAGAGGTCAACTAGGTTGATCCCCCTCCGGCACGGACCCGCGGTCCGCGCTACCTCACGCTGGCCAGATACTGCTCGGCGATGGCGGCGTGCAGGGCCACGCCGTGGGCCATGGCGTCCTCGTCCATCAGCATGCGGTTGGAGTGGCAGGAGTGGGCGTGGGCGGGCTTCACCTGCGGCGGGGCGACGCCGAGGAAGACCATGCAGCCGGGCAGGCGCTGGAGGACGTAGGACCAATCCTCGGCGCCCATGACGGGGCTTGGCATGTCGCGGAAGCCCTTTTCGCCGAGCAGGTCCTGGGCCACGGCCTTCACCCGGGCGACGAAGGCCGCGTCGTTCATGGTCACCGGATAGCCGGCGGTGATGGTCGCCTCGCCCACCATCTCGTGGGCCTCGGCGATCTTGGTCACGATGCGGCAGATGCCCTCGTGGGCGCGGGTCCGGGCGCGTTCGGAGAAGGAGCGCAGGGTGCCCAGCATGTGGGCGCTCTCGGGGATGACGTTGTGGGTGGTGCCAGCCTCGATCTTGGCGATGGTCAGGACCACCGGATCGAAGGCGTCGATGCGGCGGGCGACGAAGGCCTGCAGGGCCATGACGATCTCGGCGGCCACCGGGATCGGGTCGCGGGCCAGGTGGGGGGTCGAGGCGTGGCCGCCCTGTCCCTTCAGGGTTATGGCCACCTGGTCCGGCGAGGCCATGAAGGCGCCGGGCTTGGACGCGATCACCCCGGACGGGATGTTGGGGCTGACATGGATGGCGAAGGCGGCGCTGGGCATGGGCGCCAGGTCCAGCAGGCCGTCCTCGATCATGTGGCGGGCGCCGAAGTCGCCCTCCTCGCCGGGCTGGAACATGAACTTCACCGTGCCGGCCAGGCGCTCGCGATGGGCGTGCATCAGGTGGACGGCCGAGACCAGCATGGCGGTGTGGGCGTCGTGGCCGCAGGCGTGCATGGCGCCGGGGACCTGGGACTGGAAGCTGAGGCCCGTGTCCTCCGCCATGGGCAGGGCGTCCATGTCGCCGCGCAGCAGGATGGTGGAGCCCTGCGGATCGCCCTTCAGGGTGACGATCAGGCCCGAATTGCTGGTCCCCTGGACGATCTCGACGTCGAGGCCCTGGAGGGCGGCGCGCACGGCCGCCGTGGTGCGGGGCAGGTCCAGGCCCAGTTCGGGGTGCTGGTGCAGGTCGCGGCGGAAGGCCACGGTCCTG
>JAZKBZ010000190.1:0-8049 GCA_040388315.1 Pseudomonadota bacterium
CGACAGGGCGCCGATCTGGGTCGAGGTCAGTTCCGCGAAGTCGGTGGTCGACAGGCTCTTCAGCTGGGTGGTGGTCAGGCCGCCGACCTGGGTGGTGGTCAGGCTGGCGATCTGGGTGCCGTCCAGGGCCGACAGGCCGGCGGTCGACAGGGCCCCGATCTGGGCCGCGGAGAGCGAACCCAGCTGAGTGGAGTCGATGGCCGCCAGGTTGGTGGAGGACAGGGCCGCGATCTGACTGGACGTCAGGGCGGCGATCTGCGTGCCCGTGAACTCAGCGATGTCGGTGGTTTCCAGCCCCTTGAGCTGGGTGGTGGTGAGGGCCTTGACCTGGGTGGTGGAGAGCGCCTGGACCTGGGTCGCATCGAGGGCGGAGATCCCGGTCGGCGTCACCGACGCCAGCTGGGCGTTGCTGAGCGCCCCGATCTGGGTGGCGGTGAACTCCTGCACGTCGGTGGCGCCGAGCGCGCTGAGCTGGGTCGTGGCCAGGCCCTTGACCTGGGTCGTCGACAGGGCCGCCACCTGGGTGCCGTCCAGGGCCGAGATGTTGGAGGCCGACAGGGAGCCCAACTGGGCCGCCGACAGGGCGCCGATCTGGGTCGAGGTCAGTTCCGCGAAGTCGGTGGTCGACAGGGCCTTCAGCTGGGTGGTGGTCAGGCCGCCCACCTGGGTGGTGGTCAGGCTGGCGATCTGGGTGCCGTCCAGAGCCGAGAGGCTGGTGGCCGACAGGGCCCCGATCTGGGCCGCCGACAGGGCGCCGATCTGGGTGACGTCGAGGCTGGCCAGGCTGGTGGAGGACAGGGCTCCAACCTGGGCGGCCGACATGGCGCCCACCTGGGTCGCCGAGAGCTCGGCGATGTCAGTGGTCTCCAGGTTCCTCAGCTGGGTGGTGGTGAGGGCCTTCATCTGGGTCGTGGACAGGGCCGCGACCTGGGTCCCGTCGAGGGCCGCCACATTGGTGGCCGACAGGGCCCCGATCTGGCTGGGAGTCAGGGCGCCGATCTGGGTCGCCGAGAGCTCGGCGATGTCGGTGGTCTCCAGGCCCCTGAGTTGGGTGGCGGTGATCGACTTGACCTGGGTCGTGTCGAGAGCCGCCACCTGGGTGGCGTCCAGGGCCGAGAAGCCCGTCGCCGACAGGGCAGCAATCTGACTCGCGCCCAGGGCGCCGATCTGGGTGGCGGTGAACTCGGCGACATCCGTCGCGCCAAGCGCGCTGAGCTGGGTGGCGGCCAGGCCCTTGACCTGGGTGGTGGTGAGGGCGGCGACCTGGGTGCCGTCGAGGGCCGAGATGTTGGAGGCCGACAGCGCGCCGAGCTGGGCCGCCGACAGGGCGCCGATCTGGGTCGAGGTCAGTTCCGCGAAGTCGGTGGTCGACAGGCTCTTCAGCTGGGTGGTGGTCAGGCCGCCGACCTGGGTGGTGGTCAGGCTGGCGATCTGGGTGCCGTCCAGGGCCGACAGGCCGGCGGTCGACAGGGCCCCGATCTGGGCCGCGGAGAGCGAACCCAGCTGAGTGGAGTCGATGGCCGCCAGGTTGGTGGAGGACAGGGCCGCGATCTGACTGGACGTCAGGGCGGCGATCTGCGTGCCCGTGAACTCAGCGATGTCGGTGGTTTCCAGCCCCTTGAGCTGGGTGGTGGTGAGGGCCTTGACCTGGGTGGTGGAGAGCGCCTGGACCTGGGTCGCATCGAGGGCGGAGATCCCGGTCGGCGTCACCGACGCCAGCTGGGCGTTGCTGAGCGCCCCGATCTGGGTGGCGGTGAACTCCTGCACGTCGGTGGCGCCGAGCGCGCTGAGCTGGGTCGTGGCCAGGCCCTTGACCTGGGTCGTCGACAGGGCCGCCACCTGGGTGCCGTCCAGACTGGCGAGGTTGGTGGCCGTCAGCGAACCGATCTGACCCGCCGACAGGGCGCCGATCTGGGTCGAGGTCAGCTCGGCGAAGTCGGTGGTGGACAGGCTCTTCAGCTGGGTGGTGGTCAGACCGCCCACCTGGGTCGTGGTCAGGCCCGCGATCTGGGTGCCGTCCAGGCCCGAGAGGCTGGTGGCCGACAGGGCGCCGATCTGCGAGGCGGCGAGCGCCCCGAGCTGGGTGCCGTCGAGGCTGGCCAGGCTGGTAGCCGACAGGGCGCCGATCTGGGCCGCCGACATGGCCCCGACCTGGGTCGCCGAGAGCTCGCCGACGTCGGTGGTGTCGAGCTGCTTGACCTGGGTTGTCGAGAGCGCCCGGACCTGGGTGATGGAGAGGGCGGCCACCTGGGTGCCGTCCAGGGCCGCGATGTTCGTCGCCGACAGGGCGCCGATCTGGCTGGCGGTGAGCGCGCCCACCTGGGTGGCGCTGAACTCGGCGATGTCGGTGGGGTTGAGGCCGGCGAGCTGGGTCGCCGCCAGGCCCTTGACCTGGGTCGTCGACAGAGCCGCCACCTGGGTCCCGTCCAGGGCCGAGACATTGGTCGCCGAGAGCGAGCTGATCTGGCTGACCGAGAGCGCCCCGATCTGGGTGGTGGAGAACTCACCCATGTCGGTGGTGCTGAGCCCCTTCAACTGAGTCGTGGTCAGACCGGCCACCTGGGTGGTGCTCAGCGCTCCGACCTGGGTGCCGTCGAGGCTGGAGATGTTGGTGGCCGAGAGCGCGCCGAGCTGGGCGGCCGAGAGGGAGCCGATCTGGGTCGAGTTCAGGTCGGCGAAGTCGGTGGTCGACAGGCTCTTCAGCTGGGTGGTGGTGAGGCCGGCCACCTGGGTGGTGGAGAGCGATCCCACCTGGGTGGAGTCGAGGGCCGACAGACCCGTGGCGGTCAGCGCGCCGACCTGCGAGGGGGCGAGCGCGCCGAGCTGGGTGGTGTCGAGGGCCGAGACGTTCGTCGCCGACAGGACGCCGATCTGGCTGGCGGTGAGCGCGCCGATCTGGGTGGTGGAGAACTCACCCATGTCCGTCGTGCTGAGGCCCTGAAGCTGGGTGGTGGTGAGCGCCTTGACCTGGGTGGTCGACAGGGCGCCGACCTGGGTCGAGTCGAGGGACGAGAGGTTGGCGGCCGAGATCGCGCCGACCTGGGCGGCCAGCATGGCGCCCAGCTGGTTGGCCGAAAGCTCGGCCATGTCGGTGGTGCTGAGCCCTTGGATCTGGGTGGTGGTGACGCCCTTGATCTGGGTTGTGTTCAGCGCCCCCACCTGGGTGCCGTCGAGGCTGGAGAGGTTGGTGGCCGACAGGGCGCCGATCTGCGAGGCGCTGAGGACCGCGATGTGGGAGGTGTCGAGCGCGGCGAGCTGGGTGGTGGTGAACGCCTTGACCTGCGGGGCGCTGAGGACGGTGAGCTGGGCGGTGTCGAAGACCACCGAGGTGTCGAAGAAGGGGATCTGTGTCGCCGAGAGACCCTTCACCTGCGAGGCGGAGAGCGCTCCGACCTGTGTGGCGTCCAGGGCCGCGATGCCGCTGGTGTTGATGGCCCCGACCTGGGTGGCGCTGAGCGACTGGATCTCGGTCTGGGAGAGCCCCTGGATCACGGTGACCGAGAGGGCGCTTATCTGAGCCGCCGAAAGGCTGGAAATCGCCATGTGAGCTTCCTAGTCGATATATTTGAGCAGCGGTCAGTCGGTCGGACGCAAGAGCACTTTGAGATAGCGACGCACTACCTGGACGCGTCCCCGACCCCACCCACATCAGAATCAGTTGCCAGTTTGTTACGATGATTCTTGGCCTCCGGAGCCGTTATCCATTGGGTCTGGAAGTGTAAGGACAGGTTTGGGCGCGCGCGCGCAGGTGCTCGCGGAGCTCTTGGTCTGAATATCCCCCGGACCGCGCCTTCCCTCTTCCCCCCGCCCCCGAGGGCCAGGGGCGTCGGGTCAGGCGATCGCCCTCTTGCCGCCGCGCGGGCGCCGCAATCGATGACCTGTTGCGGGGCTGAGGTTTGCGGGCTCGGCCCGGGTCTTGGTCGCGGTCTTGGACCAGGAGCGCCGGACGCCTGTTCGGCGGCCGTCAGCGGGCCCATGGGCGCGCCCGCAGCCCAGGAGCTGGCCCCCTGCCCGGCCCGGACCCGCCGAGGCGCGGGACGCCGGATCGACCGGCGCGCCGCGACCATAGAGCGCAGCAGAGATCTTTACCTTAAATCGCCGTCCTGGCCGCCCTGACGCGTGGCGATGGCCCCGGTTGCTGGAAGCACGACGGCTGGTTGTATCGACTCGCCTTGGCGAGAGTCAGGCGGCTTCGGCCGCGCCGCCGCTCAGGCCCTGCATGATCATGCGGTTGATCTCGATCAGGTCCTGGATGTCGTCCTGGCCGCGGATCACCAAGCTGGTGTGCTTGCCGACCCAGATGGCCAGGGAGATGATCTGGGCGCGCAGCGATTCCGGCAGGCCGTTCTCCGACGCGCCGCAGTCGGTGGCGAAGGCCGACCACATGCGGCGGTTCCAATCCAGCGCATCGGCGCGGCCGCCCAGATCCGACGGATCGAGCTTGGCCGCTTCCATGAGGGCGCGGGTGACCTGGCCGAAGAGACGATACTCCGTCTCCCGGGCGGTCTCGGCCCTAGCTGCGGTCTGCTGGTACGCTCGAAGCGACATTCGTCCCCAACCTCTGGTCTTCGTACTCGATGAGCTTCCGGCAGAGCATCAGCGCCTTGTAGTATTCCTTCTCCATGCAGTGTTTGGAGATCGCGACGCACTCCGACAGCACCGCGGGATTCCGAATCACACCCATGAACTCGGTCAGGCGATGAACGAATTCGTCGTAATAGCGGGCGGCGCCGGTCTCATCGAGGTACATCATCATCACCGGGAAGTAGATCCGGCGGGCAGGCGTGGTGACCTCTTCCTGCTGCATGATGTCCTTCTCACGAAGGACAGAAGCCTTGTTCTGGAGAATCAGGACGCCGCGGCGGTCGCCATTCTGGACGACGGCGCCGTTGAGCACGAATTTCTCGCCGGGTTTCAGCGACAATTTCAGCGGCAAGGCGCTTTTCCCCCGAACAACTTGCGCCAATGCGGCGCGAATTCCTGAACTAGGCCCGCCGGAAAGCGCAAACGCCGCTTCCGGACCCAGGAGGCATAACCGGACGTAGGTTAACGACGCCTTGCGACGCCCGCCGGGGCCACGCTGCGACCTTGTGCGGCAGAGTGGCGCTTAGCATCAGATTAACCATGATCGCATGTATCTGTCTCCCTATCCGCCCCCCATCCTAAGGAGCCCGACTCAATGCCGCGTCCGGCCAAGCACAGCGCCACCTCCACCGCGGCGCTCGAGTCAGGGACCGCTCCAACCCAGGCGCGCCTGTCCACCGAGGCGATGGGCGCCAGCGGCGACCGGGCCGCGCTTAGCCGGCTGAACGCCGCGGTGGGCGAGTTGAAGGCGCTCGCCATCCAGCCCCTGCTGCAGAACGCCGTCAACGCCCTGCGCAAGGATGACCACCGGGCCGGGGCGGAATGGGCGATCAAGGCCCTGGAGCAGGACGAGCGCAGCGGCTTCGGTTGGTACATGCTGGCCATCGCCCGCGAGCTGGCCGGAGACTTCAAGGGTTCGATCACCTGCTACGAGGCGGCCATCGCCCTCCTCCCCGATCACGCCGAACTGGCCAACAACCTGGGCCGGCTTGCCTTCCGGCTCGGCCAGCCGGAGGTCGCCGAACGCCTGTTCCGCCACTTCCTGGCGCGCTTCCCCGACCATCCCGAAGGCGCCAACAACCTGGCCTGCGCCCTGCGCAGCCAGAGTCGGTTCGAGGAGGCCATCGACGTCCTCAAACCCGCCCTGACCAAGGATCCCGGTCACCCGATGGTCTGGAACACCCTGGGCACGGTGATGGCCGAGCAGGGCGATCCGGTGAACGCCCAAATCTTCTTCGACGAGGCCCTTCGCCAGGACGCAGGCTTCGCCAAGGCCCGCTACAACCGCGGCAATATGCGCATGGCGATCGGCGAGATCGCCGAGGCCCTGGCCGACTGCGACACCGCCCTGACCCAGACCACCCTGGAATCCGAGCGCCAGATGATGCGGCTGGCCCGGTCCACCATCCTAATCAACCTGGGCCGTATCGGAGAGGGCTGGGACGATTACGAGGCCCGATTGCACCCACAGTTCGCCGACTGCACCCAGTTCCTGGTGGAGCGCCCGCGCTGGGAGCCGGGGATGGATCTGGCCGGCAAGTCCCTGCTGGTGATCGGAGAACAGGGGCTGGGGGACGAGATTCTGTTCGCCAACCAGCTGCCCGACATCGTCGAGGCCCTGGGGCCCCAGGGCAAGCTGACCCTGGCCGTCGAGCCACGCCTGGTGAGCCTGTTCCAGCGCTCCTTCCCCCAGGCCGAGGTCGGCCGCCACAACACCTACAGCGTCGAGGGCCGCACCGTGCGGGCCGTCCAGTTCCTCTCCGGGCGGATGGACGAGATCGACCTCTGGACCCCGATCGGCTCGGCCCTGCGCCAGTTCCGCCGCTCGGTGGACGACTTCCCGGTCCGAAACCGATACATGATCGCCGATCCCGTCCGGGTCGCCCACTGGCGCGAGGTGCTCAAGACCGCGCCGGCCGGCAAGAAGGTCGGCCTGCTCTGGAAGAGCGCCATCGCCAGCGCCGGGCGCCACCGCTATTTCTCGCCCTTCGAGCAGTGGGCGCCGATCCTCGCCACGCCGGGAGTCTGTTTCGTCAACCTGCAGTACGGCGACTGCAGCGAGGAGATCGAACAGGCCCGCCGCGACTTCGGAGTCGAGATCTGGACGCCGCCGGGCATCGACCTGAAGCAGGACCTGGACGACCTGGCGGCCCTGGCCTGCGCCCTGGACCTGGTGGTGGGCTTCGCCAACGCCACCTCCAATATCGCCGCGGCCTGCGGTGCGGCCTGCTGGCTGGTCTCCACCCCCGGCGCCTGGCCCCGCGTGGGGACCGACCGCTACCCCTGGTACCCGCAGATGCGGGTCTTCCAGCCGCCGGCCTTCCGTGACTGGGGCCCGGTGATGAACGAGGTGGCCCAGGCGCTTGGCGAGTTCGCCGCCTGACGGAACGGGCCCCGGTTCCAAGGGTTGAATCCCGATCAGAGCCTCCGCCCGTAGGCTTGCAGTCGAGGAACTCCCCGATGCCCGGCATTTCCGAATCCGACGACGGCGCCGACGCCCAGGACCAGGCTGAGACCCAGGACGAGGCCAATCTCGACGACCGCGAGGAGGTGGGCGAGATGCGCACCTTCGAGGAGTTGCCCGAGCTCCTCGACGTGACCACCGCGGCGGAGGACGACGATGAGGATGGCCTGATGGCCGACAATGACGACACCCCCGGCCCCGACGACGTGGAGGGCCCCTACCCGGTGCGAACCCAGGGCGACGCCGCGGAACCCGCCCTGGAAGGGCGCCTCGACGAGGGGCTGAAGGAGACCTTTCCGGCTTCCGACCCCCTGGCGGTGAGCCCGCGCAACGACTAGCCAGCCCAGCACTTAGCGCCGGCCGCGACGTTCAAGCCGCTTGAATGTCGCGGCTGGCCCTTTAGGTTGGCCCCAGGTTGAAACATTTGTTCGAGCGCGAGCGTCTTTCTACGCCCGCCCCTGGGAGCCCAATTATGAGCGAGCGTCAGCGTTTTGAAGGCACCGACAATTACGTCGCGACCGAAGACCTCAAGGTGGCCGTCAACGCCGCCATCGCGCTGGAGCGCCCGCTGCTGATCAAGGGCGAGCCCGGCACCGGCAAGACCGTGCTGGCCTTCGAGATCGCCAAGGCGCTCGGCGCCGAGATGATCACCTGGCACATCAAGTCCACCACCAAGGCCCACCAGGGCCTCTACGAGTACGACGCCGTCACCCGCCTGCGCGACAGCCAACTGGGCGACGAGCGCGTCAAGGACGTGAAGAACTACATCAAGAAGGGCAAGCTCTGGGAGGCGTTCACCGCCGACAAGCGCCCCGTCCTGCTGATCGACGAGATCGACAAGGCCGACATCGAATTCCCCAACGACCTCCTGCAGGAGCTCGATCGGATGGAATTCTACGTCTACGAGACCAATGAGACGATCAAGGCCGAGGTCCGGCCGATCGTGATCATCACCTCCAACAACGAGAAGGAACTGCCGGACGCCTTCCTGCGCCGCTGCT
>JAZKBZ010000191.1:0-26413 GCA_040388315.1 Pseudomonadota bacterium
GCGACCTGGGCGTCGACGCCATGCACATCAATCTGCACAAGACCTTCTCCACGCCCCACGGCGGCGGGGGCCCCGGCGCGGGTCCGGTGGTGCTGTCGGCCGCCCTGGCCCCCTTCGCCCCCGCCCCCTGGGTGGTGAGCGACGGGCAGGGCTTCAAGCTGGTGGAGGAGACCGACGGGGAGGCCGCCCAGGCCTTCGGCCGCATGGTGGCCTTCCACGGCCAGATGGGGATGTTCGTCCGCGCCTACGCCTACATGCTCAGCCACGGGGCCGACGGCCTTCGGCAGGTGGCCGAGGACGCGGTGCTCAACGCCAACTACATCAAGGCCAGGCTCTCGGCGGTGATGACCCCGGCCTTCCCGGACGGCCCCTGCATGCACGAGGCCCTGTTCGACGACAGTTGGCTGGAGGGGACCGACGTCACCACGCTGGACTTCGCCAAGGCGATGATCGACGAGGGCTTCCACCCCATGACCATGTACTTCCCCCTGGTGGTGCATGGGGCGATGCTGATCGAGCCGACCGAGACGGAGTCCAAGCAGGAGCTGGACCGCTTCTGCCACGCCCTGATCCTGCTGGCCAAGGCCGCCAAGGCGGGCGATGTCGAGCGGTTCAAGGGGGCCCCCTATCTGGCGCCTCTGCGACGCCTGGATGAGACCCAGGCGGCCCGCAAGCCTCGGTTGACGTGGCGCCCAGAGCCCACAACTGTGGCGCCGGCGCCCATGGCGGCTGAATAGCTACAGTCTGGACGAAATTTAACCCACCCGAACCTTTACGACTCCTTCGGGCGTTCCCATACCTGATGGGCGCGGTGACCGACCGACCTCCCCGATTGGGCGGGCCGCGCGCTCCAGGTTGAACAACGTGTCCTACGCCATCCCCAGCGTGCGCGCCCTGCGCGCCTCCGACGAGTCTGCCCGCGATCTGGCGGCGAAGGTCGGTCGATTCCTGCTCGTCGTGCTTGGCCTGGCCATCATGGGCGTGGGCCTGGTGACGGCCGTTCTGCCGGGACACCTGGGACTGCCGATCCTGGTGGTCGGGCTGATGATCGTGCTGCGCAACTCCTTCAAGGCGCGCCGGCGGTTCGTCGGCATCCAGCGGGCCCACCCCAAGATGGTCTTCCCCCTGCGTCGCCTGATGCGCCGGGAGCCGGAGATCGCCGCAGTGTTCTGGCAACAGATGCTGCGGATGGAGAAGGTGCTCCTGCCGGGCCGCTACCGCTTCGCCCGCCGGCTGCGACGCTTCCTGCATCCCCGGCGGCGCGGGTCGATTTTCGCCCGTTAAGCGCCTTTGAGGTGTGGCGCCGGCGCCGCGGCGTTCCCGAAATGGGCGTAAACCTTAAAATTTAACGGGCCCGTCGCCTTTACGACTCTCTTCTGCGTTCGCATATGCGCTTCAGGACGACCGCCCGACCTCCCCAAGCGGGCGCGCGTCCCAAATCCTGGTTCGAATAAAAAACGTGTCCTACGCCATGCCCAGCATGCGCGCCCTGCGCGCCTCAGACGATTTCGCCCGCGAGTTGGTGGCGCGGACCCTTCGCGTGGGTCTGGCCCTGCTCGGCGTGCTGATCGTGCTGGCCGGGATCGCGGTGGCGCCCCTGCCGGGCCCCGGCGGGATTCCGGTGATCGTCGTCGGCCTGATGCTGGTGCTGCGCAATTCCTTCAAGGCCCGCCGGACCTTCGTGAAGTTCCAGCACGCCCACCCCAAGATGATCTTCCCCATCCGCCGCCTGTTGCGGCGGGAACCGGAGATCGTCCTGGTGGCCTGGCAACAGGCCCTGCGCATCGAGCGCCTCGTCGTGCCGAGGAAGCTGCGCTTCGCGGTCAAGACCCGCCGCCGCTTCCGCCGCCGGTAGCTCCCAAAGAAAAACCCCTCCCGCGAGGGAGGGGTTCTGATCTTTCGTCGATGAGGCAGGCTCCTATTGGAGCTTGGCGCCCATCTGGCCGATCGCGCCGTCGATCAGCGGGTCGGACTTCAGACCCACTAGACGCGTGGTGAGCACGGTCTCGGCGATCTGGGCGGCGAGGTCGGCGGCCGCGGCCTTGACCTCGGCGGAGGCCTGGGCTTCGGCGGTGGCGATCTTGCGCTCGGCGAGTTCGCCGCGACGCTTGATCTGGTCTTCCAGCTGGACCTTGGCTTCGGCCGCCATGCGCTTGGCGTCCTCCTGGGCGTTGGCCAGCAGCTCGGCGGACAGCTTCTCGGCGTCGGCGCGTTGCTTCTTCACATCGGCCAGCAGGCGGGTCGCTTCGTCGCGCAGGGCCTGGGCTTCGTCCAGTTGCGCCTGGATGGCCTTGGCGCGGGCGTCCAGCGCCCCCACGGCCATGCCCGGCACCTTGGCGTAGATCAGGGCGCCGATGAACACCAGGAGCCCGACGGTGACCCAGGTGTGCGCGTCTTGCAGGAGTTCCACGGTCAGAGTCTTTCTAAGCTAGGCCTTCACGGCGGCTTTGAGCTCGGCCGCGGTGGCGGCCTTGCCGGTCAGCTTGGCCACGATGGCTTCGGCGGTGTCGGAGGCGATGCCCGAGACTTGGCTGAGCGCCTTGTCGCGGGCTTCGAAGATCCGAACCTCGGCGGCGGCCAGGCTCTTGGCGAGCTTGGCTTCCTCCTCGGCCTGGCGGACGGCGCTTTCAGCCTTGGCCTTCGCCTTGGCGTCGCCGGCAAGCTTCTGAGCCTGGGCGCGCGCCTGAGCGACTTCCTGGGCGACCGCGGCGGCCTGAGCCTCGGACTCTTCCTTCATCTTCCGCGCGGCGGCGATGTCACCGGAGATCCGGTCCTCGCGCGCCGAGATGGTGTTGCCCAGCTTGGGGACGAACACCTTGGAGAACAAGAAGAAGAGGATGCCGAAAATGATCAGCATCCACACCATCTGGCCCGGCCATTGGGCCAGGTCGAACTGAGGCAGACCGCCCGAGCCATGCTCGGCGGCGGCGCCCGCTGCGGCGTGAGCCGCTTCGGTCACGGGCTCGGCCACGGGGCTTAGACCTGAACGAAGAGGATGATGAAGGCCATCACGAGGGCGAAGATGCCCATGGCTTCCGTCACGGCGAAGCCGAGGAACAGCATGCCGCGTTCGGCGGCCGCGGCCGACGGGTTGCGCATGGCGGCTTGCAGGTAGTTGCCGAACAGGATGCCGAGGCCGGCGCCGGCGCCGATGAGGCCGGTCATGGCGAGGCCCGCACCGATGTACTTGGCGGCAGTAACGTCCATTTGGATAAATCCCTTTGTAGAGGTGGGGTTAGTGGCCGTGATCGAGGTTCACGACATCGCTGAGATAGGTGCAGGTCAGGGCCGCAAAGACGAAGGCCTGCAGGAAGGCGACGATGAATTCCAGGGCCATCAGGGCGATGACCATGGAAAGGCTGAGGGCCGAGCCGACGAGGCCCAGATAGGCCAGGCCGCCGTTGGCGATGGCGAAGCCGCCCAGGCCGACGACGAAGCTGCCGAACATGTACATCACGACGTGGCCGCCGATGATGTTGCCGAACAGTCGCATGGCCAGGGTCACCGGGCGCACCAGGAAGGAGATGAACTCGATCGGCACCAGGATGAACAGCATCGGCCAGGCGACGCCGGAGGGCACGAAGAGCTTGAAGAAGCCCAGGCCGTTCTTGGCGAAGCCCACCACCAGCACGATGAAGAAGGTGAGCAGGGCGAGCGTCGCGGTCACCGCGAGCTGGGCCGTCACCGCGAACTGCTCGGGGAACATCCCGATCAGGTCGAGCACCGCGACGAAGGAGAAGAGGGTGAAGATGAAGGGCAGGAAGGGCCGTCCGCGGTCGCCGATCATCGAGCCGGTGAGGCCCTTGTCGACGAGGTCATAGACGGTCTCGGCCAGGGCCTGCATGCGGCCGGGGACGACGGCGCCCCGCGACGAGAACAGGAAGAAGACGGTGATGATGGTCGCAGCCATCATCATCGTGAAGACAGAGTTGGTGATCGACAGGTCGATCGCGCCAAGGCCCGGGACCATCACGGGCGGCAGGTCCACGATCTTCTGGATCATGAACTGGTGCATGGGCTCGATGGCGGCCATTAGCGGTTCAAGTCCTCATCCTCGTTACGCACGTCCGGCGACGCCGGGGTGTTCAGTTTCGCCGCCGTCCGGTTCGCGGACGTGTAGGCGTTATAGGCCGACAGGGCGGTTCCCAGCATCAGGCCGGCGACCAGTCCCCAGGGCGTGGTGTGGAGAAAGTGGTCGAACAGCCACCCGAACCCCAAACCCCCCAAGACCCCGCCGATCACCCCCCCCAGGAGGCGATAGCCTTCGCCCATCGCGCGCTCGGCTGAGGCCTTGTGGGGCCCACGCTTGGTCGCGGTCTCGAAGGCGTCGAGCCGTTCGTCGAGGCGCTTGATGGCCTCTTCGTTCGGATCGTCCGGCTGCGGCATTTGCGTAAGGTCTTTAAAGGGACCGCGACAACTGTCCGCGGCCCGGCCAGGTCGCGGCGGAACCTATAGAGCCGGGTGCAGTGCGTCAAGGCTGGGAAACTGATATTTAAGAGCCTGATTTCTATCAGTTTTTCGACCCGCGTCAAACGGTCTCGCCCGCGACTCCTGAGGGAGGGGTATCGCGAAGCGCCTCCTCTCCCCGTTCAGGGGGAGAGGGTAGGGTGAGGGGGCGCGCAGCAAGGCTGCGCGTTCCGGCGCCGGAGCAACAACTGAGCCTCAGAAAGAGCCCTCACCCTACCCTCTCCCGCAAGCGGGAGAGGAGAGACGGCTACTGCGCCGCCATGGCCTCGGCCTGGCGCAGGTCCACCGAGACCAGCTGGGAGACGCCGCGTTCGGCCATGGTCACGCCGAACAGGCGGTCCATGCGGGCCATGGTCACCGGGTTGTGGGTGATGGCGATGAAGCGGGTCTGGGTCCGCCGGCGCATCTCGTCCAGCAGGTTGCAGAAGCGGTCGACATTGGCGTCGTCCAGGGGCGCGTCCACCTCGTCCAGCACGCAGATGGGGGCGGGGTTGGCCAGGAAGACCGCGAAGATCAGGGCCGCGGCCGTGAGGGCCTGCTCGCCGCCGCTCATCAGGCTCATGGTGGCCATGCGCTTGCCGGGCGGGCAGGCGTAGATCTCCAGGCCCGCCTCCAGCGGATCGTCGCTCTCCACCAGGCGCAGCTCGGCCTGGCCGCCCTCGAACAGGCTCTCGAACAGGGCCTTGAAGTGTTCGTTGATGACGTCGAAGGCGGCCACCAGGCGCTCGCGGCCCTCGCCGTTCAACTCGTCGATCCCCTGACGCAGCTTGGCGATGGCGCCGGTGAGGTCGGCCTTCTCGGCCTGCATGGTCTCCAGGCGGGCGGCGTGCTCGGTCGCCTCCTCCTCGGCCCGCAGGTTCACCGGCCCGATGGCGTCGCGTTGGCGCTCCAGGTTGTAGAGGTGGGCCTCCATGCCGCCGGCGTCGCCGGGGATGGCGATGGCCGCGTCGGCCAGGCTCTGGGCCAGCTGCTCGGGCTCGACCCGCGCGGTCTCGCGGATCTGGGCGGTGATCTCGGCCAGGCGCTCGGCGGCGGCCTCCAGCTTCGCCGAGAGGCTGGCGCGCAGTTCGCGGGCCTCGCCGGCGGCGGCGTCGCTGGCGCGTACGGCGCGATCGGCCTCGGCCCGCGCGCCCTCGGCCTGGGCGAGCGCATCGCTGCTCTTGGCCCGGCGGGCCTCGGCGGCTCCCAGTTCGTCCAGCAGCTTCTCGAAGCGCTGCTGATGGGTGGCCGGCGCCTCGTGGGCCTGGTCCAGCAGGGCCTTGGCCTTGGTCCGCGCCTCCTCCAGATGCTCCAGGCGCTTGGCGGCCGACTGCGACCGGCGGGTCCAGTCGTCGCGGTCGCGGGTCAGGTTCTCCAGGCGTCGCGCCCGGCCCTCGCGTTCGCGAGCCTCGACGTCCATGGCGCTGCGGGCCTCGGCGGCGGCCTCGCGGGCGGGACCGGCGGCGGCGCGGGCGGCGGTCAGGCGGGCGGCGATGTCGCCGACGGCGGTGTCCTCGGCCGAGTCCGACTGGGCCACCCGCAGGATCGATTCGGCGTCGGCCAACTCGGCCTCGAAGCGGCGGATGACGTCGTCCAGCGACTGGGCGTGGGCCTCGCGGCGGGTGGCCTCGCGGTCCAGCTTCTCCAGCACCGCGCGGGCCGCCGCCACCTTCTGCTCGGCGGCCGGGGGCTGGCGGCGGGCCTCGCGCAGGGCGTCCTCGGCGGCGCGGACCCGGGCGTTGGCGGCGGCCTGCACCTCTCGGGCGGCCTTGGCCCGGGGTTCCAGGGCCTCGATCTCGGTCTCCACCTCGGTGAGGCGGGTCTTCTGCTCCATCCGCACGGCGGCGGGCTTGGGGGCGTCGGCCCGGGCGGTGAAGCCGTCCCAGCGCCAGAGGTCACCCTCCTTGGAGACCAGCCGCATGCCCGGCTGCAGGCCGGCCTGCAGCCGGTCGCCGTCGGCGCGCGCCACCAGGGCGACATAGGCCAGGCGCGCGGCCAGCTCGCGGGGGGCCTTGACCAGGGGGGCGAGCGGCGTTGCGCCCTGCGGCCAAGCCGGCGCCTCGGCGTGATGGCCGCCCCAGAAGGCCGGCGCCTTGGGGTCCAGGGCCGCGTCCAGGTCGTCGCCGAGGGCGGCGGCCAGGGCCTGTTCATAGCCGCGGTCGGGGGAAACCTCGTCAAGGGCTGGAGTAAAGCCGCCGCGCTTCTGCTGGGCCACGATGCCGGCCAGGGCCCGGGCCTCGGCGGTCAGACGGCCGAGCTGTTCGTCGGTCCTGCGGGCGGCCTCGCGGGCGGTGAGTTCGGCCTCCTGGGCCTTGGAGCGCTCCTCCTCGGCGGTCTCCAGGGCCGCGCGCAGGGCCGCGAGCGTCGCCTCGGCGCGCTCCAGCTCGGTCCTGGCCTCGGCGGCCTGGGGGTTGATGGCCGGGCCGATCTGTTCGCGCTCGTGCCGGGCCTGCTCCAGGGCCCGGCGGGTGCGGTTGACCCGGCCCTGAGCTTCTTCGACGCGAGCGGCCCCGGCCCGGCGCCGCGCCTCCTCGGCGGCGGCCTGGGCGGCCAGGGCCTCCACGGCGGCGTCGGCCTCCACGCGAGCGGCCTCGGCGGCGCGGGAGGCGGCCTCCAGTTCCGGGGCGCGTTCCGGCGCGGCGGCGATGGCGGCCTCCAGGGCCTCCAGGTCGCCGGCCATGCGCGACAGGGCGAGCTGGGAATCCTCCACCATCTGGGTCTCCCGGGCCCGGTCGGCGTCGATGCGGGCCACGTCCCCGGTCAGGCGCTCGACCTCAGCGGCCAGGGCCTCGCCCTCCCGCTCCAGGCGGTCGCGGTCGATGGCCAGGCGGTGCAGCACGGCCGCGGCGATGGTCTCGGCCTCGCGCAGGGGCTTGATCTGCTCCTCGGCGGCGGCGGCGATGGTGGTGGCCACGGCGGCCTCGCGGGCGGTGGCCTCGACGGCGGCGATGGCGGCGGCGGCCTCGGCCTGCAGCCGCTCGGCCGCGCCGCGGGCCTCGTTCCAGCGGGCGTAGAGCACGGCGCCCTGCAGGGCGCGGATCTCCGCCGACATCTTCTTGTAGCGGTCGGCCTGGCGCGCCTCCCGCTTGAGGCGGTTCAGCGCGCTCTCCAGTTCCTTGGCGACGTCCTCCAGCCGGGTGAGGTTGGTCTCCGCCGCTCGCAGCCGCAGCTCCGCCTCATGCCGCCGCGTGTGCAGGCCCGAGACCCCGGCGGCCTCTTCCAGGATCATCCGCCGGTTCTGCGGCTTGGCGGCGATCAGCTCGGAGATCTGGCCCTGGCGCACCAGGGCCGGGGAGTTTGAGCCCGTGGACGCATCCGCAAAGAGCAGCTGGACGTCGCGGGCGCGGACCTCGCGGCCGTTGATCCGGTAGGTGGAGCCCTCGCCCTTGTCGATGCGGCGCACCACCTCCAGGACCGGGTGGTCGTTGAAGGCCGCCGGCGCCTTGCGGTCGGCGTTGTCGATGGTGAGCATCACCTCGGCGTGGTTGCGCGAGGCGCGCCCGCCGGAGCCGGCGAAGATCACGTCGTCCATGCCGCCGGCCCGCATGGCCTTGGCGGAATTGGCGCCCATCACCCAGCGCAGGGCCTCCAGCAGGTTCGACTTGCCGCAGCCGTTGGGTCCGACAATGCCCGTGACTCCGGGCTCGATGCGGAACTCGGTCGCATCGACGAAGGACTTGAAGCCCGAAAGGCGAAGCCGCTGGAAGTGCACTTGTGTGCGGGACCCTTCCTACTTCTTGGCTTGGGCCGCGGCGATGGCGGCGTCGAACTCGGCCAGGGTGGCTTCGCCTTCCTTGAAGGTCTTGCCATTG
The DNA here is from genome assembly GCA_040388315.1 of Pseudomonadota bacterium. Classification (GTDB taxonomy): domain Bacteria; phylum Pseudomonadota; class Alphaproteobacteria; order Caulobacterales; family Caulobacteraceae; genus Phenylobacterium. The sequence goes on from JAZKBZ010000191.1 coordinate 8,259, forward strand.
ATCTGGAAGGTCGGGGTGGAGCTGATCTTCTGCTCCTTCGAGGCCTTCTCGACGCGCGCGTTGAGGGCCTTCAGGGCCGCCTCATCGGTGATGCAGGCGTTGAACTGCTGCTCGGTCATGCCCGACGACTGGGCCACCCGCAGCAGGACGCCGCGCATGTCGCCGGTGGTGAACATCTCTTCCTGGGCGTGGAACACCGCGTCGAGGACGCTGAAGTACTTGTCCTTGCCGGCGCAGCGGGCGGTGAGGAAGGCGGCGGCGGCCACCTCCACCGGCGGGGTCAGGAATTCCTTGAAGGTGTAGTGGACCTTGCCGGTGTCGATGTATTTCGCCTTGAAGGCCGGGAAGACCTCATTGTTGAACTTGGCGCAGTGGACGCAGGAGGCCGAGGCGTACTCGGTGATCTGGACCGGCGCCTTGGGGTCGCCCAGGGTCATGTCGGAGGCGTCGGCCTTGCCGCCGCCCTTGGAGCAGCCCGCCAGGGCGAGCGCGCCCATGACGGCGACGACGAGGAGGCGGCGGCTGAAGTTCGGCATTTGAGCCCTCTACGGAATTCCGAATGGAAGATTAAAGCGCGATTCCCCCGAGGACGGGGGCAAAGTCAACGGCTGCGGCGATCGCGCATCACGCCGCGACCCAAGCTCAGCAATGCGGCCTTCAGAGGGCCATCGGGCGCATCGGCCAGGCTGGCGGCCAGCTCGGCCTCCTGGCCGGCGTCCAGCGGGGGCAGGGGACGGCGGGCCGGCTTGGCCTTTTCCGGGCCGACATTGCGCAGGGGCCCCTGGACGATGCGCAGCTTGTTCACCGCGCCCGCCCCCAGGAACAGGTTCACCCGGGCCACGATCTCCGGCGCCTGGTGCTGGATCAGGGCCGCCGCGGCGCCGGCCACCCGGATCTCCAGGGCCGCGGGTTCGCCGGCCTTCACCTTGGACAGCTTCACCGGCTCGGTGCGCTTGGCGATCTGCTCGCCGACGATCTCCCGCCAGCGGGCCTGCAGGGCGCCTGGCCCCTGGCCGAAACGGGCGTCCAGATCCTTCAGCAGTTTGGACAGCCCCCGCCCCGCCGCCGGTGGCGGCCGGCGCTGCGGCCGCGTCCGCTTGCGCGACAGGATGAAGGCGGCCTCCGCGGGGGTTGGAAGGGGACGCTTGGGCATGGGTGGCACCTTACAGCGTCCGCGGCCGATCGGTCATCAGCGAGAAGAAGAGGTTCCCCTCTTCCTTCCGTCCGCCTTGACGCCCCCGCCCCCAGGTCCCAATCACCAGCCAGCAACCGGGGGGCCGCAACCATGTCCGACACCACGCCAGCGGCCTCGCACCGCCGCATCCTGGCCGCCAGCCTGGTGGGCACGGCGGTGGAGTTCTACGACTTCTACATCTACGCCACCGCCGCCTCCCTGGTGTTCGGCAAGCTGTTCTTCCCCTCCGCCTCGGCCTCGGCGCAACTGATGAGCGCCTACGCCACCTTCGCGCTGGCCTTCTTCGCCCGGCCCCTGGGGGCGGCGGTGTTCGGTCACTTCGGCGACCGGCTGGGGCGCAAGTCGACGCTCGTCGCCTCCCTCATGTTGATGGGAGGCTCCACCCTGGCCATCGCCTTCCTGCCCACCTACGCCCAGGCCGGCTGGGTCGCGCCCTTCCTGCTCTGCGTGCTGCGGTTCGGCCAGGGCTTCGGCCTCGGCGGGGAGTGGGGCGGGGCGGCCCTGCTGGCGGTGGAGAACGCGCCGCCGGGCTGGCGCGCCCGCTTCGGCATGTTCCCGCAGCTGGGCGCCCCGGTGGGCTTCATCGCCGCCAACGGCCTCTTCCTGCTGCTGGGGGTGCTGCTGACGCCCGAGCAGTTCCTGGCCTGGGGCTGGCGCATCCCCTTCCTGCTCTCCATCGTCCTGGTGGGGGTCGGCCTCTGGGTGCGGCTGAAGCTCACTGAGACCCCCGCCTTCGCCGCCGCGCTGAAGGAAGCCCCGCCCGCCAAGGCGCCGCTGGGCGAACTGCTGCGGGACTATCCCCTACAGACCCTGGCCGGCACCTTCGCCGTGGTGGCCTGTTTCGCCATCTTCTACCTCACCACCGCCTTCGCCCTCGGCTATGGGACCACCAAGCTGGGCTACAGCCGCGAGACCTTCCTTGGCGTGCAGCTGGGCGCCATCGGCTTCATGGCCGCGGGCATCGTCGCCGCCGGCTATTGGGCCGACGCCACCAGCCCTCGCCGGGTGCTGATGGCCGGCTGCATCGCCACGGTGGCGGGCGGCTTCCTGCTGGCCCCGATGATGGGGTCGGGGTCGCTGTGGCTGATCTGGGCCTTCCTGTCGCTCGGCCTGGTGATGATGGGTCTGGTCTACGGTCCCCTGGGCGCCTTCCTGCCGGGACTGTTTCCGGCGCGGGTGCGCTACACGGGCGCCTCGGTGGCCTTCAACATCGGCGGCATCTTGGGCGGCGGCTTGGCGCCCATGATAGCCCAGGCCCTGGCCGACCGTGGCGGCCTGGTCCCGGTGGGCTACTATCTGAGCGGCGCGGCCCTCATCAGCCTTTGCGCCCTCGCCCTGGTGAAGCGCGATCCTGTCCCCACGAGCATGAGCGCCCCACCCCTGTGAACCCCGAGGCCCTCCGCGCCAGACTGCTGGCCTGGTACGACGCCCAGGCCCGCGACCTCGCCTGGCGCGTGGGGCCGACCGAGGGTCGCGCCGGCGTGCGGGCCGATCCTTACCGGGTCTGGCTGTCGGAGGTGATGCTGCAGCAGACCACCGTGCCCCACGCCACGCCCTATTTCCTGAAGTTCACCGCCCGCTGGCCGACGGTCAGCGACCTGGCCGCCGAGGCCGACGGCGAGGTGATGGCGGCCTGGGCCGGCCTCGGCTACTACGCCCGGGCTCGCAACCTGCTGGCCTGCGCGCGGGCCGTGGCCAGCGAGCACGGCGGGGTCTTTCCAGACACCGAGGCGGCCCTGCGCGCCTTGCCCGGCCTGGGCCCCTATACCGCCGCCGCCGTGGCGGCCATCGCCTTCGACCGGCCGACCAATGTGGTGGACGGCAATGTCGAGCGGGTGATCTCGCGCCTGTTCGCCGTCGAGACGCCGTTGCCGGACGCCAAGCCGGAGTTGAAGCGCCTGGCGGAGTCCCTGGTCCGCGACCACCGCCCCGGCGACTGGGCCCAGGCCCTGATGGATCTGGGCGCGACGATCTGCAAACCGAAGTCGCCGCTTTGCGACCGCTGCCCGCTGGCGACCGACTGCGCAGCCCTGGCGACGGGGGCGTCGGAGAGCTATCCGCGCAGGACCGCCAAGGCGGTCCGGCCCCACCGGCACGGCGTGGCCTATGTCCTGACCCGGGGCGATCAGGTGGCCCTGGTCCGCCGGCCGCCGAAGGGGCTGCTGGGGGGCATGCTGGCCCTGCCCACCAGCGACTGGCGGGCCGCGCCCTTCACCGAGGCCGAGGCCCTGGCCGCCGCACCCGCGCCCGCGGACTGGCGGCAGGTGGGGGAGGTGGAGCACGGCTTCACCCACTTCACCCTGACCCTGAAGCTGCTGCGGGCCGAGGGGGAGGCGCGGGACGTGATCTGGTCGCCCAGGCGCGACCTCGACGGCCTGCCCAGCGTCTTCCTGAAGGCGGCGCGGGCGGCGCTGACCAACCTGCTCTAGGTCTTGGCGGGCTCGGCGACGACCGCCGTGGGCCGCGGGAACAGGAAGGTCAGGGTCACCAGGGCTGTCAGTGACATGGCGAGCGCCGCGGCCGGGATGGCCGGCACGCCATAGGCGGCCAGGGCCGCGCCGCCGACCGTGGAGCCCAGGGCCTGCCCCACCGAAATCACCGAGCCGTTCAACGCCAGCGCCACGGGCGCCCCGCCAGTGGCCTGGATCAGGCTCGACTGGATCACCGGGGTGATGGAGAACAGCGCCGTCGCCGCCAGGAAGATGCCCAGCGCCACCAGCACCGCGCTGGGCCAGCCCGAGGGCAGGACGTGGTGGGTGGCGGCGAAGTGGACGCTCATGGCGGCGGCCTGGATGATGAAGCCCTGCAGGATCCACGATCGGCCCGCATTTCGGTTGGCGGCCCGCGCGCCCAGCCACAGCCCGGCGATGGAGCCGACCCCGATCATCGCCTGGAAGGCGCCGACCCCGGCTCCCGTCACGCCCGCGCCCACCCGCACGATGGGAGCGATGTAGAGGTTCAGCGTCATGTTGGCCGCGAAGGTCAGGAAGGTGGTCAGGTAGAAGGGCCAGATGGTGGGAAGCAGGCTCTTCACCGTATCGCCGCCGCCCTCGCGCCTGGGCGGCGCGGGAATCCTGGGCAGGAAGAACAGCACGGCCACCAGGGCCAGGCCGGATAGCCCCGCGGCGAACAGGAAGGTGGCGCGCCAGTCGAAGACCGAGCCGATGATGCTGCCCAGCGGGATGCCCACCACGAAGGCCAGGGTCATGCCGCCGGACACCATGGCCAGGGCCGAGCCCCGGCGTTCGGGGGGCACGAGGGAGGCGGCGGCCACGCTGGCGGCGGGACCGGACATGGCGCCGGCCAGGCCCGCCAGGGCGCGCAGGACCATCAGGGCGCTGAAGTTGGGGGTGAAGGCGCAGGCCACGTGCAGGGCCGCGCCCAGGGCCAGGGCCGCCACCACCATGAGCTTGCGATCGACCCGCCCGAACAGCCAGGCCGCCACCGGCCCAAGCGCCGCCGAGGTCAGGACGAAGACGGTCTGCAGCTGACCCGCCACCGCGGTGGTGACGCCCAGGTCGGCCGCCAGGCTTTCCAGCAGGCCGGCGAAGATGAAGGCGCCCGACCCGAAGGCGAAGGTCACCAGGGTCAGGACGTAGATGCGCGGATTCATGCGCCCAAGCTTAGACGCGACCGTACCGACCGCCAGACAATTTGCCTGGCGGCCGGTCGTTTTCCGGTCAGGCCGCCAGTTGCGCCAGGGAGGACCGCATCTTCATCCGCAGGACGTCGATGGGGGCCAGGCCCTTGTCGGTCTTGAAGTGCCAGTAGGTCCAGCCGTTGCAGGCCGGCGCCGACTGCACCATGGCGCCCACCTTGTGGATGGAGCCGGCCATCTCGCCGATCACCAGGCTGCCGTCGGCCCGCACCCGGGCCGAGCGCTCGCCCTTGGAGCAGTAGAGCATGTCGCCGGGGCGCAGCATGCCCGACTCCACGATCTGGCCGAAGGGGATGCGCGGCTCCGAGCGCTTGGAGCCCATGACCTCAAGGTCGGCCTCGGTGAGCGGGACCACCTTGGCGATCCGCTCGCGGGCGATCTTGGCGTAGCCCTCGTCCCGTTCCAGGCCGATATAGCGGCGGCCGAGCTGCTTGGCGGCCGCGCCGGTGGTGCCGGTGCCGAAGAAGGGATCCAGGATGATGTCGCCGGGCTTGGTGGAGGCCAGGATGATCCGGCGCAGCAGGGCCTCGGGTTTCTGGGTCGGGTGGGCCTTGACCCCGTTCTCGTCCTTCAGACGCTCCTCGCCGGTGCAGAGGGGGAAGGTCCAGTCCGACCGCATCTGCAGGTCGTCATTGGCCATCTTCATGGCGTCGTAGTTGAAGGTGTAGCGGCGCGAGCCCCGGCCCTTGGCGGCCCAGATCAGGGTCTCGTGGGCGTTGGTGAAGCGGGTGCCCTTGAAGTTCGGCATCGGGTTGGATTTGCGCCAGACGATGTCGTTGAGGATCCAGAACCCCAGGGTCTGCAGGATGGCGCCGACCCGGAAGATGTTGTGGTAGCTGCCGATCACCCACATGGCCCCGTCGTCCTTCAGGACGCGCTGGCACTCGCTCATCCACTCGGTGGTGAAGCGGTCATAGGTCTCGAAGCTCTCGAAGCGGTCCCACTCGTCGTCGACGGCGTCGACCTTGGAGTTGTCGGGCCGCAGCAGATCGCCCCCCAGCTGCAGATTGTAGGGCGGATCGGCGAAGACCAGGTCGACGGATTTCGACGGGAGCTTCTTCAGCGCCTCGATGCAGTCGCCCAGGATGACCGTGTTGGTGGCAATCTCGCCCATATCCGCCTCGCTTCTAAGGAAACGGAATCCTGAGTCATCGTGGTGAAGGACGCGTTCCCAAACGTGGTGAACGGAGGGTTAATCGCTCAATTCAACCACTTAACCCACGCGCCGTGCGGATGGACGTTGGCCAGCACCCGGTCCTCACCGCCCGGCCAGAGGGTGAGGCGAACCTCCATATTGGTCATCTGGTCCGGCGCAGGCTCCATGCGCAGCCAGGCGAAGGGGGCCTCTGGCCTTGCCCGGACGCCATGCTCGGCGATAGTCCGGGCCAGCGCCGCCTGGCTCTGCGCCGGCATGTATTGCCAGAAGACCGAGTGGTAGAGGACGGTCACCGACCCCGGCTGCGGCGCGGCGACGCGGGCGGTCCAGGCCACGGCGTCGGCGGCCTCCACCGTGACCCCCAGGGCCAGGGCCAGGTCGATGGCCGCCCGGATGCGGTCCAGCCGCTCGAACTGGTCGGGCCAGATATAGGCCAGCAGGCGGCGGCGCTGGACGGGATCGGCCAGGTCGACCGGGCGGCGGTCGCAGGCGGCGCGCTCGATCACCTCGACGGTTGCATCCACCGACGGCGGCCCGCCCGTCCATTCGGTGTCCATGACCACGGGGGCGTTCGGATCGCCCCACGCCGTCCCGCCGAACTTGTAGCGGTATCCGTCCCAGTTGAGGTTCAGCCCTGCGCTGGCGGCGATCTCGAAGGTCCGCATCGGCAGGCCGGTTTCCCGGGCGAGGGTCAGGAAGCCGGGCGTCAGGCAGACCGAGCGGCGGACCTCGTTGGTCTGGGGTTCGTGGGTCATGAAGGCCGCCAGCCGATCCTCGTGACGAAGGATCGCCGCCCGCGCCGCGATCCAGGCGCTGGCGGGGTCGGCCTCGTGTCCAGGTTTCGGATAGGTGGCGGCGAGCGCCGGGTCGTCGCCGCTGAGCACCAGGTCGTGCAGGGCGCCCAGCAGGCGCAGGGGGGCCGCGTCATCGAACAGCTTGCGCAGGCTGGCGTCCGCCCAGGGGGTCAGCAGCCCGGCGACCGGCCCTCCGGCCTCCAGATCGTCGGCCGCCAGCCCCAGCAGGTCGGCGTGGAAGGGCGAGCCGAGATTGCGGCAGCCGGCGGCCTGCAGGCGTAGCGACCGGGAGAGTTCGGGATTGTCCATGACCGCGCTGTCCCGCCGGGTCGGGGAGGGGTCAATCTTGATTCAGCAGATCAAGCTCGCCGGCCACCAGCTCGCCGGCCAGGGCCAGCTTCACCGGCGCCCAGCCGCGCCGGTGGATCTCGCAGGGGCCGAGCGTCCGCAGGGCTTCCACATGGATAGGGGCGTGATAGCCCTTGTGGGCGGCGAAACCGTAGCCGGGATAGAGGGCGTCCATCTCCAGCATCAGTCGGTCGCGGGCCACCTTGGCCAGGATGGAGGCCGCGGCGATGGAGGAACTGACGCCGTCGCCCTTGATCACCGTCTTGATGGGGCAGGGCAGCTTGAAGCCGTAGTTGCCGTCCACCAGGGCGAACACCGGCGTCACCGCCAAACCCTCGATCGCCCGGCGCATGGCCAGGCCCGAGGCGTGCAGGATGTTGAGTTCGGCGATCTCGTCGACGGAGGCGAAGCCGACGCCCCAGGCGACGGCGACCGCCTTGATCTCGAGTTCCAGGGCCTCGCGCTGCTTGGCCGACAGCTTCTTGGAGTCGTTCAGGCCCTTGGGAATCTTGCGCGGATTGAGGATCACCGCCCCGGCTGACACCGGCCCCGCCCACGGGCCGCGCCCGGCCTCGTCGACGCCGCAGACGGGCGAAGGGCAGGCCCTCTCCAGCAGCATGTCGGGGCCCTTGGCCATCAGGCGCTCATCCGGTCGACGGGACCGTGGCGGTGGCAGCAGGTGAGGTGGTCGTTCACGAAGCCGGTGGCCTGCATGAAGGCGTAGACGATCACCGGGCCGACGAACTTGAAGCCCTTCTCCTTGAGCCCGCGAGCCATCTGCTCGGCGACCTCGGTCTTGGCCGGAACGTCGCCGATGTCTTCCCAGCGATTGTGGATCACCCGACCGTTGGTGAAGCTCCACAGGAACTGGGAGAAGTCCTCCCCCTTGTCGCGCATGTCGAGATAGATGCGCGCGCCGTTGATGGCGGCGTCGATCTTGGCGTTGGAGCGCACGATGCCGGCGTCGGCCATCAGGCGGGCGCGGTCGGCGTCGCCGAAGCGGGCCACCACCTCCGGATCGAAGTCGGCGAAGGCGGCGCGGAAGGCGTCACGCTTCCTCAGGATGGTGATCCAGGAGAGTCCGGCCTGGAACCCGTCCAGCACCAGCTTCTCCCACAGGGCGCGGGACTCGTATTCCGGCACCCCCCATTCCGTGTCGTGATAGGCCTCGTACAGGGGATCGCCCTGCATGCCGCGCCAGCCGCAACGAATCGGTTCGGAACTCATGGCCAACCTTTTCGCAGGCGCGGCGGCGGCCAATCAAGCGGGACCGGGCAAGATGGCGTTCGAAGGCTTCAACCTGTCGCGGGTGGGGTTATAGCGGCAGCCAATCTGGCCGATCCACCCGCACCGCCTTGCCGTCCACGGTCAGGTCGCCGTCAATGCGGTCCAGCCTCACCAACGCCATGGCCCGTCCCTCCTGGCCCGACAGCACCTCGCCGGCGCGGCGGTCGCCGGTCAGCAGCTCGGCGTCGAAGGCCGGTGGCGCGCCGTCGAAGGTGATCGGCAGCATCCGATTCTTGATCTGGCCGCGGCGCTTCATGCGCGAGGTGGTCTCCTGGCCGACGAAGCAGCCCTTCTGGAAGTCGATGCCGTGCAGCAGGTCGAAATTGGCCTCGATGGGATAGGTCTTCTCGCTCCCCCAGTCGGCGGGGCCGGGCACGCCGAGCGCCATGCGGTGGCAGTCATAGGCGCTCTCGTCGAGTTCAAGCGCGCCCACGGGCGCGGGAAGACCATAGCCGCGCCAGCCGAGGCCTTGCAGGCGCGGATCGGCGATCCAGCCCTGCGGCGCCTGGCCGTCGCCGAACAGCGCCGCCACCGGGGTCTTGTCGACGGCGATCGTCACCTTGGCGCGCAACCGGTACATGCTCAGCCGCAGGATCAGGGCCTGACGGCTCTCAGCCAGCACGTCCAGCCAGGCGCCGTCTTCCCGTCCCACGACGAACAGGTCGAACAAAAGCCGTCCTTGCGGGGTCAGAAGGGCGCCGAAGCGCGCCTGCCCGGGCGTGAGGGTTTCAACGTCCTGGGTGATCAGGCCCTGGAGGAAGTCGCGCCAGTCCTCGCCGGAGAGCGAGATCAGGGCCCGGCTCTTCAGGACGGCGTGGGAAAGAGCTGTCGTCATGGAATCGCAGTTAGGGATCGCGCGGGTGGAGCGCCAGCGCCGCGAGCCTTATAGAGGGGCGATGACCCCCGGGTCCTTCCCGATTCTGTTCATCACCGCCACGCGGATTGGCGACGCCGTGCTCTCTTCCGGGCTCATCCGCAAACTGCTGTCCGAAATCCCCAGCGCCCGGTTCACCATCGTCGCCGGCCCGGTGGCTGCGCCCCTGTTCCTGGACGTCCCCAACCTCGACGAGATCATCGTCTTCGAGAAGGCCAAGGACGGCCGCCACTGGTTCCGGCTGTGGCGCCAGGTGCGCAAGCGCCGTTGGGGCCTGGTGGTGGACCTGCGCGGTTCGGCCATCTCCGGCTTTCTCAAGCGCGAGCGCCGGGCGGTCTACAAGCGGCCGCCCACCCCGGTGCACAAGGTGATCGAGGCCGCCCGCGTGCTGCAGATCGAGGACGATCCGCCGGCCCCCTATCTCTTCACCTCCAGCGACACCGAGGCCCTGGCCATGGACCTGACGGCCGGCGACGGCCCGATCCTGGCGCTGGCCCCCTCGGCCAATTGGGTAGGCAAGACCTGGCCGGTGGAGCGCTTCGCCCAGACCGCCATCCAGCTGCTGGGTGAGGACGGACCCCTGGCCGGCGGCCGGCTGATGGTGCTGGGCGGACCCGAGGACGCCCAGGCCACCCAGTCCCTGCGCAACGTGGTCCCCAAGAGCCGGTTCATCGACCTGGTGGGCAAGGTGGACCTGCTGACGGCGCACGCCTGCCTCAAGCACGCGCGGCTGTTCATCGGCAACGATTCGGGTTTGATGCACATCGCCGCCGCGGCCGGGGCGCCCACCGTCGGGCTGTTCGGCCCCTCGGATGAGACCCTCTACGGCCCCTGGGGACCCAACACCCGCGTCGTGCGCGGACCCCGGGATTTCGCCACCATCCGTGCGGTTGACCCTGGCTTCCAGCAGGCGCTCTGTCACATGATGGACCTTCCCGTCGACACCGTGGTCACCGCGGCGCGCGACCTGCTTGCCAAGACAACCGGGACAAGATGAGCGAGACCTACGACCTGATCATCCGGGGTGGCGAGGTGGTGAACCACGCCGGCCGGGGCCTCTCCGACGTCGGCGTGCGCGCGGGCAAGATCGTCGCCATCGGCGACCTGTCCCAGGCCTCGGCGGGCGAGGTGTTCGACGCCCGGGGGCTCACCGTCCTGCCCGGCGTCATCGACACCCAGGTCCACTTCCGCGAGCCCGGCCTGGAGTGGAAGGAAGACCTGGAGAGCGGGTCCCGCGCCGCCGTCCTGGGCGGGGTGGTGGCCGTGTTCGAGATGCCGAACACCGAGCCCACCACCACCGATCCCGACTCGCTCGCCGACAAGCTCACGCGCGCCAAGGGGCGTATGCACTGCGACCACGCCTTCTATGTCGGCGGCACCCACGAGAACGCTGTCTTCCTCGGCGAACTGGAACGCCTGCCCGGCTGCTGCGGGATCAAGGTGTTCATGGGCGCGTCGACCGGCAGCCTGCTGGTGCAGGACGACGAGGGCATCGAGCAGGTGCTGCGTCATGTGAACCGCCGCGCCGCCTTCCATTCCGAGGATGAATACCGCCTGGCCGAGCGCCGGCCGCTGGCCCGCACCGGCGACTGGACCAGCCACGAGGAGGTCCGCGACGCCGCCTCGGCGCTCGAATCCACCCACCGCCTGGTGCGCATCGCCAAGGCGCTGGGCAAGCGCATCCACGTCCTGCACGTCACCACCGCCGAGGAGATGGTGTTCCTGGCCGCCAACAAGGACGTGGCCAGCGTCGAGGTCACCCCGCAGCACCTCACCCTGACCGCGCCCGAGGCCTATGAGCGGCTGAAGGGCTACGCCCAGATGAACCCGCCGATCCGCAACAAATACCACCAGGACGGCCTGTGGGACGCCCTGGCCGCCGGGGTCGCCGACGTGCTGGGCTCCGACCACGCGCCGCACACCAAGGAGGAGAAGGCCCGGCCCTATCCGGCCTCGCCCTCGGGCATGCCCGGGGTGCAGACCCTGGTGCCGGTGATGCTGACCCACGTGGCCAACGGGCGCCTGAGCCTGGAGCGCTTCGTCGACCTCACCAGCCACGGCGCCAACCGCCTGTTCGGCATGGCCGACAAGGGACGGCTGGCGGTCGGCAACGACGCCGACTTCACCATTGTCGACCTCAAGGCGCGCCGCACCATCCGCCACGAGGACATGGCCAGCCGCGTCGGCTGGACCCCCTTCGACGGCTTCGAGGCCACCGGCTGGCCCATGGCCACCATCATCCGCGGCCGGGTGGTGATGCGCGACGACGAGGTGATCGCCCCGCACCTGGGTGAGCCCGTCCGCTTCGCCGAGACCCTGGGCGGGTAGAGTGCGGCGGTCTTCGGAGGTTTCGCGCTTTCCTTCCGCGCGTCCGGGACGATAAGCCTAGGGGAATGGACGCCGAGCTGAACATCGCCACCGCCCCCTTCCGCGACGCCCGCTTCGCGCCGCGCCGTCTGGAGATCGAGCGGCGGGACAATGGCGAGATCCTGCTCGCCAACCCGACGCCCTTCGCCATGCCCTTCCAGACGACGGCCGAACCCCTGGCCTTCTGGGCCAGGACGGCGCCGGATCGGGTCTGGCTGGCCGAACGGGCGGGAGAGGGCTGGCGGACGATCTCCTACGCCCAGGCCCATGAGGCCGTGCGCCGGCTGGCGGGCGGCCTGCGCGCCCTGGGGGTGACGGACAGGGGGCCGCTGCTGATCCTGGCCCGCAACGGGATCGACCATGCCCTGATCAAGTACGCCGCCATGAGCCAGGGCATGCCGGTCGCCCCGGTCTCGCCCCAGTACGGACTGCCCGGGGCCAATCTCTCCCGCCTCGCCCACGCCGTCGAGGTGCTCAAGCCCGCGGCCGTCTACACTGAGGACGCGGCGCTCTTCGTCGAGGGCCTCGAAGCCGAGAGCCTGGCCGGTCTGCCGGTGATCGCAGGCCGGAATGCGCGGCCGGGCGACTTGGCGCTGGAGACACTGCTGGCCGCCGCGCCCGTCGAGGCGACGGCGCGGCCGGAAGACCACGCCAAATACCTGCTGACCTCAGGCTCCACGGGCCACCCGAAGGCGGTGATCTACACCCAGCGCGGGATGTGCGTGAACGCCGCCCAGATCACCGCCTGCTTCAACGACGACGAGCCCCCGGTGATCGTCAACGCCGCGCCTTGGAGCCACAGCCTGGGGGCCAATGCGATCCTGCACATGACGGTCCATCGCGGCGGGACGCTCTATATCGACGCGGGCCAGCCCGTGGCCGGGCGCTTCGCCGAGACGGTGCGGAACCTGACGGAGATCGCGCCGACCTATCACAACATGGTGCCGGCCGGCTGGATGCTGTTCGCCGGCGAACTGGAGCGTGACGAGGCCCTGGCGCGGAACTTCTTCTCCAGGGTCCGGGCGCTGCAATACGGCGGGGCGGCCCTCGGCCAGGCGGTGAACGACCGTATCCAGGCGGTGGCGGTCCGCACGGTGGGCGAGCGCATCACCTTCGGCAGCGGCTATGGGGCGACCGAGACCGGCCCGACGGCCGCCAACGTCTCCTGGCACAATTCGCGGATGGGGCTGATGGGGCTGCCCCTGCCCGGGACCTCGGTGAAGCTGGTCCCCACGGACGGCAAGCTGGAGTTCCGGGTCAAGGGCCCCCAGGTGACGCCCGGCTATCTCGGCAAGCCCGAACTGTCGGCCCAGAGCTTCGACGCCGAAGGTTTCTATCGGGTCGGCGACGCGGCCCGGTTCATCGACCCGCAGGACCCGCTCCAGGGGATGGCCTTCGACGGAAGGCTCTCGGAGAACTTCAAACTGGCCAGCGGCACCTTTGTCTCGGTCGGCGAACTCCGCATCGCCGCCGTTTCCGCCGTCGGCGACGCGGTGACGGATGCGGTGGTCTGCGGCGAAGGCCAGGAGAGCGTCGGCCTGATGTTCTATCCGAACCCGTCCCTGCCGCCCGAGTCGGTGACCACCGCCGTGCGAACGGCCCTGGAAACCTTCAACGCCAGGGCCAAGGGCGCCGGCGGCCGGGTCGCCCGGGCTCTGGTCCTCGACGGCCCGCCGGATGCGGGCGCCGGCGAGATCACCGACAAGGGCTATATCGCCCAGGCCCTGGCGCGGTCCCTCCGGGCCCAGACGGTGGCGAAGCTCTTCTCCGATCCCCCTTCCTCCGATGTGATGGTGTTCTGACATGAACGGCGCCGACGCCCTGATCGAGACCCTCGTGGACAACGGCGTCACCGCCTGTTTCGCCAATCCCGGCACCAGCGAGATGCAGTTCGTCGCGGCCTTGGACCGCCAGCCCAAGATGCGGCCCGTGCTCTGCCTGTTCGAGGGCGTGGCCACCGGCGCCGCCGACGGTTACGGCCGCATGAGCGACACCCCGGCCTGCACCCTGCTGCACCTGGGCCCAGGCTACGGCAATGGTCTGGCCAACCTGCACAACGCCCGGCGCGCCTACACCCCGATCGTCAATGTGATCGGCGACCACGCCACCTATCACCGCCAGTACGACGCGCCCCTGAACTCCGACATTCCCTCCATCGTGGCCGCCAATTCGGTGTGGGTGAAGTCCGCCGACACCCCCGACAGCGTGGCGACCATCGCGGCCGAGGCCATCACCGCCAGCTACGGCCCCCCCGGCGGCCCGGTCAGCCTGATCCTGCCCGCCGACTCGGCCTGGCTGGAGACCAAGGCGACCAAGGCCAAGGCCGGTCGCCCCGCGCCGTCCGCCCCCGACGCCGCCAATGTCGAGGCCGTGGCCAAGGCGATCAAGGCCGCCGCCAAGCCGGTGGTGCTGATCGGCGGCCGCGCCGCCCGCGCGCAGGCCCTGGTCCAGGCCGCTCGCCTGCAAGCCGCCGGCGTCCGGGTCATGGTCGACACCTTCGTCTCCCGCCAGCCGCGGGGCGCGGGAATCTTCGCGCCGGCCCGGATGCAGTACTTCGGCGAGATGGCCCTGGCCGATCTCGCGGGGACCGACCTCATGGTCTATGCCGGGACCACCACGCCGGTGGCCTTCTTCGCCTATCCGGACCGGCCCAGCGTCCTGGTGCCGGAGGGCTGCGCCACCCTGACCCTGGCCGACCGGACCACCGATTCCGTGGCCGCCCTGGCGGCCCTGGCCGATGCCCTGGGCGCGCCGGCCGCAGGTCCGAGCCAGCCTCTCAAGCTGCCCGAGAACGCCCCCACAGGCGGCATGACGCCACAGAGCGCCGGGATCTCCATCGCTCGCCACCTGCCCGAGGGGGCGATCATCTGCGACGACTCGGTGACCTCCGGCGGCGGCGTGGCGGTGCCCTGCATGACCGCCCGGCCGCACGAGGTCCTGGCCCTGACCGGCGGGGCCATCGGCATCGGCATGCCGTTGGCCATCGGGGCGGCCGTCGCCGCGCCGGGCCGCAAGGTGGTGTCGCTGAACGGGGACGGCTCGGCCATGTACACGGTGCAGAGCCTGTGGACGATGGCGCGGGAGAACCTGGACGTCACCGTCGTGGTCTTCGCCAACCACTCCTATCGCATCCTCAATATCGAGATGGGCCGCACCGGTTCGGGCAATCCCGGCCCCTCGGCGTCGAAGCTGCTGGACCTTGGCGACCCCAAGCTCGACTGGGTGTCCATCGCCAAGGGCATGGGCCTCCCGGCCGTCCGCTGCGAGACCGCAGAACAGTTCGAGACCGCCTTCGCCCGCGCCATGTCCGAGCCGGGCCCGAAGTTCATCGAAGCCGCGATCTAGGATCCTCGTCCTCCCCGCGACGCGGGGGAGGAGAGGGCCCAAAGAAAAAGGCCCGTGGGTGAACCCACGGGCCTCGATCCTGTCGTCCTGATCAGGCGATCAGGTGTTGCCGGGCAGCTTGCAGTCCTTGGAGAAGGCGCAGCCGATGACGCCCACGGGGGCCAGCGGCGACGGCGCGTACTCCAGGATGTAGCCCTTCAGGCCGTCGGAGCAGCCGACTTCCAGATAGCCCGTGCCCTTGGTGGTCTTGCCGATGTAGCGCGTGGCCGAGACCGTGCACTCGTTCTTGCCCATCTTGCGCAGATCGGCGGTCACCAGAGGGAAGGCCAGGTCGGGCTTGGTGAAGGAGCAGCGATAGCCGGCCACGGGCGCGCGGGCGCAGTCATAGACCTGGGGCTTCACGCCCGGGCCGCCGAAGACGCCGACACCGCCGTCGGGACGGTTGGAGCAGGCCATTTCCACCACGTCCAGACCGGCGGGCGAGGGGAAGGGCGCGTACTTGGAGACTTCGCAGTCGAAGGCCGCGGTCTTGGCCAGCTTGGTGTAGAGGCCGGCCTGGGCGGTCTCGGCTTCCTTGGCGTCGGTCAGCTCGCAGCCGCCCATCACCATGGAGGCCTTCTCGCAGGGATAGGTCTGGACCAGCTGGCCCTTCTCCACCTTGTAGAGATAGCCCTTACCGTCGGCGCAGGAGGTTTCGTAGAACATGGCCCCGGCCTGCGACATCCCGGCGTAGCGACGGTCCTTCACGGCGCAACCGTTCTTGGACGCGGTCACCAGAGTGTCGACGATGGCCATGCGGTAGGCCTTGTCGTGCAGGGTGCACTTAATGTTGCTGCTGCTGTCGTCGTACAGCAGGCAATTGTTGGCCTCGACCTTCTTGGCCTCGTCGGCCGGGGCGCTGGTCTGCAGCACGTAGCCGTCGCCGCTGGTGCAGGAGATTTCGAGGAAGGTCGACGTGGCGCTCTGGCCGATGCCGCGCACCTGGTCGGGCGTGCAGGCGATGCCGGCCTTGGCGATGTAGCCGGCCAGGTCGGACTTGGGATCGGCGTTGCCGGGCAGCTTGCAAGGCAGGCTGGAGGGCTTGCCCTCCGGGGTCGGACTGTTGGCTTCCACGCAGGTGAAGGCGGTGGGCTTGGCGCCGGTCACGGCCGACAGGATGAAGCCGAGGCCCTTGTCGCAGTCGATCTCGTAGTAGTTGGTCTCGGTCTTGGCCTTCTTGTCGCTCATCTTGCCGACGAAGCGGGCGTCGGTGACGGTGCAGGCGATGCCGGCGGCGGCGGCCACGGCCGGCGCCTCGGCCATGCCCTGGGTGCGGGACGCAGGCGTGATTTCCTCAACCGGCTTTTTGGCCGCCATAACGACGGCGGCGGGCGCCATCACCGCGACAAACAGGGCCGCAGCGAGCCCGATTCCGAATGACCTCATGGTCGTGATCTCTCCTGGGGTAGTTCCTCTGGGCGGACTTAAGCGCCCCTGCGTCCTTCAAATCAAGTTTGGCGTGAACGGCGTCTGAACTGAGCCGCACAAGACCGTATTGCGGTTTGATAGAGACCGCCTGTGGCGCGACAATGGCCGAACACGGGTTGGAGTTTGGGGCGATGCGGGACGGATTCGAAGAGGCGGTGGTCGAGCATGCGCGCCCCAAGCTTGTCTACCCCTTCGAGCGGGGACCGAAGACCGGCGAGGCCCTCGATGTGGCGCCCGGGGTGAAGTGGCTGCGGATGCCGCTGGGCGGCTCCCTGGCTTTCATCAATGTCTGGGCGATCCGCGAGGGGGCCGGCTGGGCCATCGTCGACACCGGCATGGGCGGACCCGAGACCATGGAGGCCTGGCGCGAGGCCTTCGCCAAGTCCCTGGGGGGCCTGCCGGTGACGCGGGTCTTCGTCACCCACATGCACCCCGACCATATCGGCATGGCCGGCTGGCTGACGCGGAAGTTCGATGTCCGCCTGTGGATCACCCGACTGGAATTCCTGATGTGCCACAACTTGGCGGCCGACACCGGCCGCGAGGCGCCGGAGGACGCCCTGCGCTTCTATCGCGGGGCCGGCTGGGACGACGAGCAGATCGAGAGCTACCGCGCCCGCTTCGGCGGCTTCGGCAAGGGGCTGCACGCCCTGCCGGCCAGCTTCCAGCGGCTGTCGGACGGCGACGAGATCCAGATCGGCGACCACCTGTGGCGCATCGTGGTGGGATCGGGCCATTCGCCGGAGCACGCCTGCCTCTACTGCCCGGAGCTGAAGGTGCTGATCAGCGGCGACCAGGTGCTGCCGAAGATTTCCTCCAATGTCTCGGTCTTTCCCACCGAGCCCGGCGGCGATCCCCTGACCGACTGGCTGACCTCGCTGGCCCGCATCAAGACCCAGGTGCCCGACGAGGTTCTGGTCCTGCCGGCCCACAACGATCCCTTCCATGGCCTGCACGCCCGCATCGACCACCTGATCGGCGGCCATGAGCGGGGGCTGGCGCGGCTGAAGGCAATGATCGCCGAGCCGAAGCGATCGGTGGACGTCTTCCACGTGCTGTTCCGCCGCAAGATCGACCAGTGGGTGCTGGGCATGGCCACCGGCGAGAGCCTGGCCCACCTCAACTGCCTGATCACCCGGGGCCAGGCGGTCAAGGAGACCGACGCCCAGGGCGTGGACTGGTATCGGGTCGCCTGATCCTCGAAAGAAATCCCGGCGCGCCGCTGGCGCCACCCGCGGGGCGGTATAATATACGACGTAAGAAATCAGGGAGTGGGACGATGGGCGAACATGTCTTGAGCGAGAAGTCGGGCGGGGTCCTGACTCTGACGCTGAACCGGCCGGAGAAGAAGAACGCCCTGACCCGGGCCATGTACCAGGCGCTCGGCGACGCCATCGACCAGGCGGAGTTCGATCGCGAGGTCCGCTGCGTCCTGATCCAGGCCAATGGCGACATGTTCACCGCCGGCAACGACCTGACCGATTTCGCCGCGGTCAACGCCGGCGACTCCAGCGCCAATGAGGCGCGGCGCGACGGCAATCCCCTGCTGGCCGCCCTGGCGCGCGCCAAGACCCCGCTGGTGGCCGCCGTGAACGGCCGCGCGGTCGGCGTCGGCGTCACCATGCTGCTGCACTGCGACCTGGTCTTCATCTCCGAGGACGCCC
>JAZKBZ010000192.1:0-18654 GCA_040388315.1 Pseudomonadota bacterium
GGACGATCCTTGGGGCCAGCGGATCTGCACCGAGATCACCGCCGCCAACCGCCGCACCATCGTGCCGATCTCGGCGTCCAAGGCCATGGGCCGGGGCGTCTACGCCCTGCAGGGCCTGCTCTACGACGCCACCGGCGAGCGCGCCGTCGAGGTCGCCGACCTGCTGCGGGCCCGCTCCCTGCCGGGCCGCCACAACTGGCAGAACGCCGCGGCGGCCTATTCCGCCGCCCGCGGCCTGGGCATCTCCGCCGAGGACGCCGCCGAGGGCCTGATGAGCTTCCCGGGCCTGGCCCACCGCATGGAGACCGTGGGCCAGCTCGGCCGCGTGCGCTTCGTCAACGACAGCAAGGCCACCAACACCGACGCCGCCCGCCAGGCCATGTCGAGCTATCCCAGGTTCTACTGGATCGCCGGCGGCCAGCCGAAGACCGGCGGCATCGACACCCTGGCCGACCTCTTCCCGAAGATCGAGACGGCCTATCTGATCGGCGAGGCCACCGAGGCCTTCGAGGAGACCCTGAAGGGCAAGGCCCCGACCGTGGCCTGCGGGACCATGGAGGTCGCCGTGGCCAAGGCCTATGCCGACGCCGCCGCCAAGGGCCAGGACGCCGTGGTCCTGCTCTCGCCGGCCTGCGCCTCCTTCGACCAGTTCGCCGACTTCGAGGCCCGGGGCGAGGCGTTCCGCGCCGCCGTCCAGGGCCTGACCGCGCCCGCGGCCAAGGGGGCCCGCGCATGAACCCCACCCAGGCGCACGCCTTCGCGCGCAGCGACCGCACCCCGGTCGGAGTCTGGTGGTGGACCATCGACCGCTGGATGCTGGGCGCCCTGGGGGTGCTGATCATCCTGGGGGTGATGCTGTCCTTCGCCGCCAGCCCCTCGGCCGCGGCGCGGATGAATGTCGGCGACCCCTTCCACTTCGCCGTGCGCCAGTGCCTGTTCGCCGCCGTCGGCGCGGTGATCCTGATCTCCACCTCGATGCTGGACACCAAGGGCGTGCGGCGGGCGGCCTTCTTCATCTATATCGCCGCCATCGCGATCATGGCGGTGCTGCCCTTCATCGGCCACAACGCCAAGGGGGCCACCCGCTGGATGGAGTTCGCCGGCTTCACCCTGCAGCCGTCGGAATTCATGAAGCCGGCCCTGATCATCCTGGTGTCCTGGATGTTCGCCGAGGGCCAGAAGGGCCAGGGCGTGCCCGGCGTCACCATCGCCTTTGGCCTCTACCTGCTGTCGGTGGGCCTGCTGCTGATCCAGCCGGACGTCGGCCAGACGGTGCTGATCACCGTGGCCTTCGGGGCGGCCTTCTGGATGGCCGGGGTGCCGCTCTCCTGGGTGATGCTGCTGGGCGGCACGGCGCTGGCCGGCCTGTCCTCGACCTATTTCCTCTTCCCCCACGTGGCCAGTCGGGTGGACCGTTTCATCAGCCCCGACCGGGCCGACACTCACCAGGTGGACCGTGCGGCCGAGGCCATCGCCGCCGGCGGCTTCTTCGGGCGCGGCCCGGGGGAGGGCGTCATGAAGCGCCACGTCCCCGACCTGCACACCGACTTCATCTATTCGGTGGCGGCCGAGGAGTACGGCCTGGTCTTCTCCCTGATGCTCATCGCCCTGTTCGCCTTCATCGTGATCCGCGGCCTCTACAAGGCCATGAAGCTGAGCGATCCCTTCCAGCAGGTGGCCGCGGCCGGCCTCTTCGTCCTGGTGGGGGAACAGGCCTTCATCAACATCGCGGTGAACCTCAACATGATCCCCACCAAGGGCATGACCCTGCCGTTCATCTCCTATGGGGGCTCGTCCATGCTGGCCATCTGCCTGACCTTGGGCCTGGCGCTCGCCCTCACCCGGCGTCGCCCGGGGGCCTATTCCCAGGGCGAGGGCCTCGCCAAGTCCGCGGCCTTCGCCTAAAGCGCACCCATGCGCAAGATCGCCGTCGTCGCCGCCGGAGGCACCGGTGGGCACCTCTTCCCCGCCCAGGCCCTCTCCGAGGCCCTGATCGCCCGTGGCTGGCGCATCGTGCTGGCCAGCGACGAGCGGGTGGCCGCCTTCGCCGAGAGCTTCCCGGCCGAGGAGCGCATCGGCCTGTCGGCCCGCACCTACAGGCCCCGCGACCCCGTCGGCATGGCGCTGGCCGGCCTCTCCATCCTGCGCGGCGTCCTGCAGGCCCGCGCCGCCTTCCGGCGCATCAAGCCTGACGTGGTGGTGGGGTTCGGCGGCTACCCTTCCGTGCCGGGCCTGCTGGCCGGGATCACGCTTAACCTGCCCACCGTGATGCACGAGCAGAACGCGGTCATGGGCCGGGCCAACCGCCGTCTGGTGAGCCATGTGAAGGCCGTGGCCTGCGCCTTCCCCATGCTGCAGAAGGCCCCGCCCAAGGTCGCCGACAGCGCCGTGGTGGTGGGCAATCCGGTGCGCCCGGAGATCCGCGCCCTCTACGACCTGCCCTACGAGCCGCCCACCGCCGACGGCCCCATCCGCATCCTCATCACCGGCGGCAGCCAGGGCGCCCGCCTGCTCTCGGAACTGATGCCCGAGGCCATCCGCATGTTGCCCGAGGCGCTGCGCGCGCGCCTGAAGGTGCAGCAGCAGACCCGCCCCGAGAGCATGGAGAACGCCCGGAAGATCTATGCCGACGCCATGGTGGAGGCCGAGATCGCCCCCTTCTTCCGCGACATGGCCGGCCGCCTGAAGGACGCCCACCTGGTGATCGGCCGCTCCGGCGCCGGCACGGTCTGCGAGTTCGCCATCGCCGGGAAGCCGGCCATCCTGATCCCGCTGGCCATCGCGCTCGACGACGACCAGGGCCAGAACGCCAAGGTGATGGCCGACGCCGGCGGCGCCCAGGTGGCGCGCGAGCACCAGCTCACCGTCGACTCCATGGCCAACGCCCTGGAGAAACTGCTGACCAATCCCGACCGCCTGGCCCGCATGGCCGCCGGCGCCCGCTCCATCGCCAAGCCCGACGCCGCCGAGCGCCTGGCCGACCTGGTCGAAAAGACCGCAGCCCGACAGTAGGCCGATCCCATGAACCGCCGTCCTGTCCCGTTCCCCGTCGGCCCCGTGCACTTCATCGGCATCGGCGGGATCGGCATGAGCGGCATCGCCGAGATCATGCGGCGCATCGGCTACAGCGTGCAGGGCTCCGACGCCAAGGCCAGCGCCAATACCGAGCGGCTGGAGAAGCTGGGGATCAAGGTCTTCATCGGCCAGGGGGCGGCCAATATCGAGGGCGCCTCGGCCATCGTCTATTCCACCGCCATCAAGGCCGACAACCCCGAGATGCTGGCCGCCCGCGCCCGGCGCCTGCCCCTGGTGCATCGCGGCGAGATGCTGGCCGAGCTGACCCGTCTTCAGTTCTCGGTGGCGGTGGGCGGCACGCACGGCAAGACCACCACCACCTCCCTGGTGGCCGCCCTGCTGGACGCCGGCGGCATGGACCCCACCGTGGTCAATGGCGGCATCATCAACGCCTACGGCACCAACGCCAAGGTGGGCGAGGGCGAGTGGATCGTGGTGGAGGCCGACGAGAGCGACGGCACCTTCCTGAAGCTGAAGTCCACCTGCGCCATCGTCACCAATATCGACCCCGAGCACCTGGACTATTACGGCGACTTCGACGCGGTGAAGAAGGCCTTCCAGGACTTCGTTGAGAACGTGCCCTTCTACGGCTTCGCCGCTGTCTGCACCGACCACCCCGACGTCCAGGCCATGGCCGCCAAGGTCGTCAACCGCCGCCTGATCGCCTACGGGACCAACCCCCAGGCCGAGGTCCGGGCCGAGAAGATCAGCATGGGGCCCGACGGCTCGCGCTTCGACGCCGTCATCGCCCCGCGCGACGCCGAGCCCATGCGCTGGGAGGACCTGCACCTGCCGATGGCGGGCCAGCACAATGTCATGAACGCGCTGGGCGCCATCGCCATCGCCCGCGAGCTGGGGGTGTCGGAGGCCGACATCCGCAAGGGCCTGACCACCTTCGGCGGCGTGGGCCGCCGGTTCACCACCGTGGGCGTGGCGAACGGCGTCCGCATCATCGACGACTATGGCCACCACCCGGTGGAGATCTCCGCGGTGCTGAAGGCCGCCCGCGCGGTCACGAGCGGCCGGGTGATCGCCGTGGTGCAGCCGCACCGCTATTCGCGCCTGCACGACCTGTTTTCCGAGTTCTGCGGCTGTTTCAACGACGCCGACGTGGTGATCGTCTCCGACGTCTACACCGCCGGCGAGAGCCCCATCGAGGGCGCCAATCGCGACTCCCTGGTCGAGGGCCTGCGCCGCTTCGGCCACCGCCGCGCCGTGGCCCTGGAGAGCCCCGCGGCCCTCGCCCGCGTCATCGCCGATGAGGCCAAGGTCGGCGACCTGGTGGTCTGCCTGGGGGCCGGCGACATCACCAGCTGGGCCTACGCCCTGCCGGCGCAGCTTGAAGCGCTGACAGCAAAATGAGTGGGCTCGACAGCCTCCCCAAGGTCCGCGGCAAGCTGCTCCGCGACGAGCCGCTCGCCCCCTTCACCTGGTTCCGGGTCGGCGGCCCCGCGGACGTTCTGTTCCTCCCGCAGGACGAACAGGATCTGGCCGACTTCCTGAAGGACCTGGACCCCTCCGTGCCGGTGACGGTGCTGGGGGTCGGTTCCAACACCCTGGTGCGCGACGGCGGGGTCGCCGGCGTGGTGATCCGCCTGGCCGGCCGCGCCTTCGGTCGGATCGAGCCGCGCGGGAACAATCGCATCTATGCCGGCGCCGCGGCCCTGGACGCCCTGGTGGCCCGCGAGGCGGCCAAGGCCGGCATCGCCGGCCTGGAGTTCTATCGCGGCGTTCCCGGCTCCATCGGCGGCGCGGCCATGATGAACGCCGGCTGCTACGGCGCCGAGACCAAGGACGTGCTGGTGGAGGCCTATGCGGTGACGCGGGCCGGGGAGCGCAAGACCTTCTCCAACGCCGAGATGGGCTTTTCCTACCGCAGGTCCGCCAAGGCCGCCGAGGGCGGCTTGATCTTCACCGGTGCCCTCTTCGAGGGAACCCCCGACGACCCCGCCGCCGTCGAGGCCCGCATGGCCGAGATCACCGCGCGCCGCGAGACCACCCAGCCGATCCGCGAGAAGACTGGCGGCTCCACCTTCAAGAACCCCCCCGGCCAGTCCTCCTGGAAGCTGGTGGACGAGGCCGGCTGGCGCGGCAAACCCTTCGGCGGGGCCATGTTCTCGCCCCTGCACGCCAACTTCCTGATCAATACCGGGGAGGCGACCGCCGCCGACCTCGAGGGCCTGGGCGAGGCGGTGCGCGCCGACGTGAAGGCCAAGACCGGGATCGAGCTGGAATGGGAAATCAAGCGCATCGGCCGGCCCTGATCCTGGTCAAGCACGGCAAGCCGGCCATCGTGCCCGACGCGCCGCGCTCCCTATGGGCGCTATCGGACGAGGGGCAGGCGTCGGCCTCCCGGTTGGCTGGCAAGTTGGCCAGGTTCGATCCGAAATTCCTGTTCGCCAGTCCCGAACTCAAGGCCCACGACACCGCCGCGGCCATGGGCGAGGTCCTGGGCCTGCCCGTGCGGACCGACGAGGACCTGGCCGAGCACCGCGCCGATCACAATCCCTTCGTCTCCACTGCCGAGATCGAGGCCCTGATCGCGCGCGCCCTGCGCGACCCCGATCACCTGATCATGGGCGAGGAGACCGGGGCGGCGGCCCGGGCGCGCTTCGCCGCGGCCATGGAACGGGTCGCCGCGGCGGGGGAGGGGACCAAGGTGGTGGTCGCCCACGGCCGGATCATCAGCCTGTGGCTCAGCGCGGAGCTCGGCTTCGATCCGGTGCCTTTCTGGCGAAGGCTGGGCTTCACCTCGGCGGCGGTCCTGGCCGAACATGGCGACCTGGAGATCATCGACCCCTGAGGGCGGGTTCAGCCACCGAACGACCTCACCCGGCCGGCACGGGCGGCTCGGTATAGGAGGCCGAGGCGGTGATCACCTCGTCGGGGACGGCCAGCATCGCGCGGTACTGCGCCTCCGGATAGGCCATGTGGGGCTTGTCGGCGGCATAGGGGGGCTGGGGCGCCGGGCTCGGGCCGCAATAGGCGGCCGGCGCCTTGAAGCGCTCGGCTTCCTCGGGGCTGATGCCGGCCTTCTCCAGGGTCGTGGGATCGATCCAGCGGGCGGGGTCGATGGCGTCGGTGGAGGCAGCCACCTCCAGGGTCATCTGGTCGGGGCCGGCGAAATAGATCGAGCGGCACATGCCGTGGTCGATCGGGCCGATGACATTGACCCCATGGCTGCGGATGCGGTCGCGCATGGCGATCAGGTCGGCGTCGCTGTCGGCGCGGAAGGCCAGGTGCTGCAGGGTCCCCGGCGCGCAGGGCAGGGCGCCGTTGCCCGAATGGGTCTTGCCGAGCTCGATGGGGATCTTGTCCACCTCCGGCAGCTGCACGATGGAGAAGTAGCTGTGGTCGTTCATCCGCAGGAAGGCGTGCAATCCCCCCGGCACGCCGTGCATGTCGAACAGGGCCACCAGCGGGCAGCCCATCACCTGCGAGAAGAAGTCGATGTGTTTCTTGATGTCCCCGGCCATGAAGGCCAGGTGATGGATGCCGGTCGGTTGCTGTCCCATGGGTTTCCTCGGTCGTTTTCTATGGGGTCGTCGGGTGGGTGAGCAGGCCGCCAAGGATGGCGTCCAGGATCAACTGTTCGTGGGCCTGACGCGCCTCGGGGGCCGAGGGGTCCATGCCGAAGCTGACGCGCATCATGGGGGCCAGGTTGATCACCCCGGCGCTGGCCGCCTGCAGGGTGATCACCAGCATCGGGGCCGGGAAGGGTTTCAGCGCGCCGCTGTCGATGGCGGCCTGGGCGATCTCCGCCAGCCGCCGGTTGCGCGGGCCGGTCAGATGGGCGTCTAGCCAGGCCAGCCGCTCGCCGCCGGCCATGCCCTCCAGCGCGACGATCCTGCCCAGCGCCGGGTGCTTCCAGCTGATGCGCAGGAACAGCTTCATGGCCATTCGCAGCTGGACCTCGGGCGGGGCGTCGGCCATCGCCTCCAGCAGCCGCTCCTCCTCGGCGATCACCGCGCTCAGCTGCAGCATGGCGGCGCGCCACAGGCAGGCCTTGTCGTCGAAGTGGTAGTGCAGGGTCGCCTGGGAGACGCCGGCCGCCGCGGCGATCTCGCCCATCGTCACCCGCTCGAAGCCCAGGCGGGAGAACAGCTCCAGGGCGGCCTCGCGGATGCGGCCGGCCGTCTGCGGTCCCTTGCGGGTCGGCGGCGCGGCCACGGCCTCCAGCATGGACTTGACTCCCCAGTCAGGATTTCTGACTTTCTAATCAGAAATAGAGGCCGGAGCAACGGCCGTGGGAGGCCCTCATGAAGATCGTGCGCGAGCCCTATGGCTATGCCTATGCCGAGAAGAGCCGGCTGAAGGAGACCTATGGCGGGCCCGAGGGCCAGGTCTTCGTCGAGTGCATGCGCATCCGGCCGGAGACGGGCGAGTCCAAGACCGCCATCCTGTTCAGCCACCCGATCGGCGGCGGGTCGTTCCTGCCGCTGGTGACGGCCCTGGCCCGGGCCGGGCGGCACGTCATCTATTGCAACACCCGCTACCGGGGGAACGACACCGCCCTGATCCTGGAGAAGTGCGTCCTGGACCTAGGCGCCTGCGTCGCCGACCTGAAGACCCGGTTTGGCTACGAGAAGGTGGTGCTGGGCGGCTGGTCGGGCGGCGGCTCGCTGTCGCTGTTCTACCAGGATCAGGCCGAGCACCCGACCATCACCGACACCCCGGCCGGCGATCCCGTGGACCTGGTGGGCGCCGGACTGCAACCCGCCGACGGCGTCCTGCTGCTGGCCGCCCATATCAGCCGCTCGGTCACCATGACCGAGTGGATCGACCCCTCGATCCTGGACGAGGCCCGCCCCTTCGAGCGGGACCGCGAGCTCAACATCTACGACCCCGACTGCCCCAACCAGCCGCCCTACGCGCCTGAGTTCGTGGCCCGGTTCCGCGCCGCCCAGATCGCGCGCAACCGCAGGATCACCGCAAATGCGCGAAAGACCCTGGCGCAGCTGAAGGCCGCGGGCGATCCCGACATGGAGCGGCCCTTCGTGGTCTACGGCACCATGTGCGACGTCCGCTGGACCGATCCCACCCAGGACCCGTCGGACCGCCGGCCCCACACCTGCTATCTGGGCGAGCCGCGGATCGCCAATGACGGGCCGGTGGGGCTGGGCCGCTTCACCACCCTGCGGTCGTGGCTGTCGCAATGGAGCTATGACGAGAGCCGGGCCAACGGCGTCAAGAACGCCGCCAGGATCAGCTGCCCCACCCTGACCATCAACAACACCGCCGACCTGGCCTGCACGCCCAGCCATGCGCGCCGCCTGTTCGAGGCGCTGGCCTGCGCCGACAAGACCTATGTCGATATCCAGGGCGCCGACCACTACTACATCGAGCGTCCCGACCTGCTGCCGACCGCCGTCGCCGCCGTCACCGGCTGGCTGGACGCGCGAGGGTTCTAAAGCCCCTCATGCAGGAAACGGGAGGCCGCGAGATGACCGATGCCGCCGCGCCGGGCCGCGACTGGGCCGCCTGGGCCGACGATCTTTCCGTGCGGCTGGCCGACCGAGCGCAGGCGGCCGAGGCGCTTCGCCGCCTGCCCGACGCGACCCTGGACGAAGTGTCGGCGGCGGGGTTCTTCAGCCTCCTGACCCCGCCCGCCGTGGGCGGGGAGGGGGCCGGCTTCTCGCTCTTCATGGACGTGTCGCGGCGCCTGGCCCAGGGCTGCGCCTCCAGCGCCTGGACCCTGTCCTTCCTCGCCCTGCACGCCTGGATCCTCTGCAAGTTCAGCCCGGAGCTGCAGGCCGAGCTGTTCGCCGGCGGCGCGGTCCCGCTGGCCCCGGCCCCGCTGGCGCCCACCGGTCAGGCGGAGAAGGTCGAGGGCGGGTATCGGATCGGCGGCCGCTGGGAGTGGGCCACCGGCGTCAATCACGCCGACTGGGTGATCGTCAATTGCGTCGAGGCCGGCGCCATGGGGCCGCGCTTCTGCGTCCTGCCGCTCGCCGAGGTGACCGTGGAGGACGTCTGGCGCACCGCGGGCATGGCGGCCACCGGCAGCAACACCATCGTGGCCAAGGACCTGTTCGTGCCGGAGCACCGGACGGTCCCGGCCCTGCTGCTGAAGTTCGCCCCGTCGCCCGGCGAGGCGATCCACCCCGGGACCACCGTCAACTATCCGATGTCGGCGACCCTGGGCCTGGTGGCCGCGACCCCGGCCCTGGGCGCGGCGGAGGGGGCCCTGCGCGCCTTCACCGACCGGATGAAGATCAAGCTGCAGGCCTATAGCGGCGCGAAACAGGGCGAGCTGCCCATCACCCATCTGCGGCTGGGGGAGGCCATCGCCACGGTGCGCGCGGCCCGCCTGGTGTGGGAGGACGCCCTGCGTCAGCTGGAGCGCGACGGGCCGCTTGGCCACCAGATCCCGCTGGAGACCCTGCTGGCCCTGCGCCTGGCCTCGGCCGACATCGTGCGGCTGGCCAACCAGGCGGTGAACAGCCTGGCCGCGGCGGCCGGGGCCAGCTCGGGATTCCTCAACGCCCCGCTGCAGCGGCACCTGCGGGACCTGCAGATGATGCGCGGCCACGTGATGTTCGACTGGGACCGCACCGCCCAGATCGCCGGCAAGATCGCGCTGGGCCAGGAACCCGCCGCCTCGGATCTGCTCTGACCTCGGGCCCCGGCCGGGCGGGCGGCCCGTCCCTATTTTCCTGTCTCACGCCAGGGGGCCGCTCCATGAGGCTCTCGCCACCCGCCTCCGATGCGGACCCTGGTGGCGCAACTCCAACGGGCCGAACCGGGCGCGCGACCGCCAGACCGTGGTGACCATATGTCGCGGACCCGACATAATCCGGCGATCCGGCGGCGGCGGTTCAGGTCTGATTAACCTCCCTGGAGCCTGGTCGTACGTCGGGACGAACGCCGGGGGGCGACGACGAGCGGCATGCCATCGCATTTCAACATGAGCCAACGCCTGGACTTCATAAGGCTCGGGCCCGACGACGTCGCGGCGCTGCAAGGGCTCCGCCCCCTGATGCGGGAGGCTATTCCGGACGCCCTGGACGCCCTCTATGAGCAGATCCTCGCCTTCCCGGAGACCGCGAAATTCTTTCCGGACGCTGCGGCGCTCTCGAGCGTCAAGAACCGCCAGCGGACTCACTGGGAGAGCATCTTCAACGCCCGGTTCGACGAGGACTATGCGGGCGGCGCGCGACGGGTCGGCGAGGCCCATGCCCGGATCGGGCTGAACCCGTGTTGGTACATTGGCGGATACGCGACGGTGCTCCAGCATCTCGTCAAGGCCATCGTCGGTGAGGGCGCGCCGCGCCCGGCCGACGCCGGATCGACCGAGACCTCCATCGGGGCTCTGATCAAGTCGGTCTTGCTCGACATCGACCTCTCCGTGGCCGCCTATCTGGAGGCCAGCGAACGGGCTCGGGAACAGGCAGAGGCGGCGGCGCTCGTCGAGGTGCAGGCCGCGCTCGAACGAACCAGACGCTCGGAGCAGCGGCTGGAGCTCGCCCTGGAGATCGCCGATGTCCATGTCTACGAGATGGACTATGTCCGGCGTGAACTGATCAAGGCCGGGGCCGAGGACACTTTTTTCACCGAGCCAAAGACCTACAAGGAGCTCTACCGGGACATCTATCAGGTCATCGACCCGCGCGATCGTCCCGACGTCGAGGAGGGGCGGCGGCGCCACATCGAGGAAGGCGCGCCCTACCGCCCCGAGTACAGGGTGATCCGTGCCGACGACAGGGAAGTCTGGGTCACCAGCGCCAGCAGGCTGATCACCGACCCGGATGGCCGCCCCCAGCGCCTGATCGGCGCCCTGCAGAACATCACCGCCCGCAAGGCCGCCGAGCAGACCCTGTTGCAGGCCAAGGAAGACGCCGAGGCCGCCAACCTGGCCAAGTCGACCTTCCTGGCCACCATGAGCCACGAGATCCGAACCCCGCTAAACGGCATACTGGGCATGGGACAGGTGCTGGCGAAGGAGGACCTGACCGAGCGGCAGCATGGGCAGGTGAAGGTCATCCTGCAGTCGGGCGAGATGCTGCTGAGCCTGCTCAACGACCTGTTGGACATCTCCAAGATCGAGGCCGGAAAGCTGACCATCGAGGAGGGGGAGGTCGATCTCGCCGAGATCGCCCGTTCGGCCTTCGCCAACCTCCTGGCCATGGCCGCCGAGAAGGACGTC
Organism: Pseudomonadota bacterium; assembly: GCA_040388315.1. GTDB lineage: Bacteria > Pseudomonadota > Alphaproteobacteria > Caulobacterales > Caulobacteraceae > Phenylobacterium. Next base: position 11,222 of record JAZKBZ010000192.1, read on the forward strand.
GCCGTGACCCTGGAGGTCGCGCCGGAGGCCGAGGGGATCTTCAAGGGGGACCCGACGCGCGTCCGCCAGATCGTCAACAACCTGGCCTCAAACGCCTTGAAGTTCACGACCGAGGGGCAGGTCGCGCTCGCCGTATCGCACCTCGATGGTGACCTGCGGATCGCCGTCCGCGACACGGGTATAGGGATATCGGCGGGCAAGATCGGCGAACTGTTTCAGAAATTCACCCAGGCCGATCCCTCGATAACCCGGAGGTTCGGGGGCACGGGCCTGGGCCTGGCGATTTCCCGCGAACTCGCGCGCCTTATGGGGGGTGACATCACCGTCGAGAGCGAGGAAGGGGTGGGCTCGACCTTCACCGCCAGACTCCCCTTGGCTCGATCGGAAGGCCAGCGGTCCGGCACGCAGGAGGCGGCGGCGAATGAGGCGGACTTTGGCGATCCTGGCGCGCTCCGCATCCTTGTCGCGGAAGACAATCCCGTGAACCAGATCGTCATCCAGACGATCCTTCAGCAGGCGGGCCTCAATCCCGTCGTCGTCAATGACGGCGAGGAAGCCGTGAAAGCCTGGCGGATGGCCAAGTGGGACCTGATCCTCATGGACGCCCAGATGCCGGTCATGGACGGGCTGACCGCGACCCGCGTCATTCGCGAGGAAGAGGCCGGGCGGGGTGGCGCACGGACCCCCATCCTCGCCCTGACCGCCAATGTGATGGCCCATCATCTGGCGTCCTACATGCAGGCCGGCATGGATGGGCTGGTGGGCAAGCCCATCGACGCGGCGAAGCTGTTGATCGCGATGGAGGCGGCGCTGGACGAGGCGCAAGCCGTGGGTTAGCTGCCAGGCGTCATGTGGGGACCCCAAGCCCCTTGGCGCCCCTTACGGCAGGGGACTAGCTGTCGCCCGGACATTCGCGTTGGGAGGCGCCGGTCATGGGCAAGGTGGTCAGAATCGGCGGGGCCGGTGGTTTCCTGGGGGACTCCTCGGTGGCCGCGCCCCAGCTGCTCAAGGGCGGCAAGCTCGACTACATGATCCTCGACTACCTGGCCGAGGCCACCATGTCGGCCCTGGGCCAGCTCAAGGCCGCCCGCCCCGACCAGGGCTTCGCCCGCGACTTCACCGAGTGGGTCTGGAAGGACAATCTCCAGGAGCTCAAGGCCCAGGGGGTGAAGATCGTCACCAATGCCGGCGGCCTCAATCCCCAGGCCTGCCGCGCGCGCATGGAGGAGCTGGCCGCCGCCGCGGGCCTGTCCTTCAAGATCGCCGTCGTCGAGGGCGACGACCTGATGGACCGGCTGGGCGACCTGTCCGCCCGCGGCCTCACCGAGATGTTCACGGACGCGGCCTTCCCGGATCCGAAACGCGTCTTCACCGCCAACGCCTATTTCGGCGGCCGCCCCATCGCCGAGGCCCTGGCCGCCGGGGCCGACATGGTGATCACCGGCCGGGTGGTGGACAGCGCGCTCGCGCTCGGTCCCCTGATGCACGAGTTCGGCTGGACCGACGACGACCACGACATGCTCTCGGCCGGCTCCCTGGCCGGCCACGTCATCGAGTGCGGCGCCCAGGCCACCGGCGGCCTGTTCACCGACTGGGAGCAGGTCCCCGACTGGGCCCACATCGGCTATCCGGTGATCGAGTGCCAGGCCGACGGCAGCTTCGTGGTCACCAAGCCGCCGGGCACCGGCGGCCTGGTCTCGCCGGCCGCCGTGGCCGAGCAGATCCTCTACGAGGTGGGCGATCCCCAGGGCTACGCCCTGCCCGACGTGGTCTGCGACTTCACCCAGGTGAAGGTGGAGGCCGTGGGCCCCGACCGCGTCCGCGTCACCGGCGCCAAGGGCTATCCCGCCAGCGGCGCCTACAAGGTCTGCATCACCTTCGAGGACGGCTACCGCTTCATCGGCGCCATGCCGGTGGTGGGCCGCGACGCCGGCCGCAAGGCCCAGCGCCAGGCCGAGGCCCTGCTGGAACGGCTCGGCGACATGCTGCGCGACCGCAACCTGCCGCCCCTGCGCGACAGCCGCATCGAGCTCTTGGGGGCGGAGTCCTCCTACGGCGCCCAGGCCCGTCCCGAGGCCCTGGCCGTCCGCGAGGTCGTCGCCCGGGTCGGCGCCGAGCACGAAAGCGCCGAGGCGCTCGGCCTGCTGGCCCGCGAGTTCGCCTCGCCCACCACCTCCATGAGCGTCGGTTCCACCGGCTGGTTCGGCGGCGCGCCGACCATCACCCCGGTGGCGCGGGTCTATTCCATCCTGCTGCCCCGCACCGAGGTCCCGGCGGTCGTGTCGGTGGGCGAAAGAACCTTCACCGTCGAGGCGCCGCCCCCGGCCAGGCCCTTCGACCCCTCCATGGTCACCCGCCCGCAGGTCCCCGCGCCCCCCGCCGACGAGGCGGTGATCCAGGTCCCCCTGATCGACCTCGCCTGGGCCCGGTCCGGCGACAAGGGCGACGCCTTCAACATCGGGGTCATCGCGCGCCGGCCCGAATACCTGCCCTGGATCCGCAAGGCGCTCTCCCCCCAGGCGGTGAAGGCCTTCTTCGCCCACGAGTTCGAGGGGGCCAAGGCGCCCCAGGTGATCGGCTACGACCTGCCGGGCCTCCGGGCGCTCAACCTGCACTGCATCCAGGCGCTGGGCGGCGGCCAGTTCTCCAGCCTGCGCCTTGACCCGCTCGCCAAGGGCAAGGCCCAGCAACTCCTCGACATGCCCATCGACATCCCCGCCCGCCTGCTGGCGCGGTGAGATGACCCGCCGACCGCCCCCGATCCCATCGTTTCCTTCTCCCGCAAGGGGAGAAGGAAGCCCAAATCGTTCCGCATCTTAGGTGAGGCAATTCCCATGAATCTCGACTCCAGCATTTCCGCCGTCATCACCGGCGGCGCCTCGGGCCTGGGCGCGGCCACCGCGCGGCGCCTGGCCGGCCACGGGGTCAAGGTGGCCCTCTTCGACCTCAACGAGGAGCTGGGCGAGGCGCTCGCCAAGGAGCTCGGCGGGGTGTTCTGCAAGGTCAATGTCACCTCCAGCGAGGAGGTGGACGCCGCCTTCGCCAAGGCGCGGGACGCCATCGGCCAGGAGCGCATCCTGGTGAACTGCGCCGGGGTCGGCGGCTCGGTGAAGACCGTCTCCCGCGACCGCGAGACCGGGGCGATCAAGGAATACCCGCTGGAGAACTTCGAGCGCATCGTCCAGATCAACCTGATCGGGACCTTCCGCTGCATCACCAAGTCGGCGGCCGGGATGCTGACCCTGGACGTCCTGCCCGACGGCGACCGCGGCGCCATCGTCAACACCGCCTCCGTCGCCGCCGAGGACGGCCAGATCGGCCAGGCGGCCTATACCGCGTCCAAGGCCGGCATCGTCGGCATGACGCTCACCATCGCCCGCGACCTCGCCAGCGAGGCCATCCGGGTCAACACCATCCTGCCCGGCATCTTCGACACCCCCCTGCTGCAGCGGGCCAGCGAGGCGGTGAAGGCCGGCCTGGCCGCCCAGGTCCCGTTCCCCAAGCGCCTGGGACAGCCGGAGGAATACGCCCAGCTGGCCGAGACCATGATCACCAACGGCTACTTCAACGGCGAGGACGTCCGCCTCGACGGCGCCATCCGCATGGCCCCGCGCTGAGGCGGGGGCCTCGATAGCGGGCGCGGTGATGTCGACCTTCTTCCCCCGCGGGAGAAGGTGCAGGGGCAGCTGCGTGGAGTGGCGGCAGGAGCGCGCTGATCACCCTGACGTCTTCAAGGCGCCGCTTCCGAGGACGCCGACAACATACATCCCCGCCAGGGCCAGGTTGGGCGCGACATTCAGCCCGAACCCCGTGGCGACCGACAGGGTGCTGTCGATCACGAACCAGCTGACCATGCCGGCGGAAATCGCGTTCCAGAGCGGGCGGCCCTTGTCTCCCAGATCAATGGCCGCGCCGATGACGCCGAAGAGCGTCACCGCCCAGCCGATCGAGACCGCGCCCATCACGGCGAGACTGAACCGCAGGGGGGGATCAAACAGCGCCTCGCTCGGGCCGCGCAGGTTCGACAGCACGAAACGGACCGGACCGCTGGTGGCTTCGAACGCCCCGCCGGACAGCACCGCCCCGAAGGCGCCGATCGAGAGACACCAGACGACGAACCACCCGCGCCAGAACCCGGACATCGCGACCTCCTCATGCCTCTGAAACCGTCGCGCGATCGGCCGCCGGCGGTCAATTACCTGTCAGGTCATTGAACCGCATCGCAGGTTCCGCGACAGATGGGCGGGAATGGCGAGGGCGAGAGTGTCCGTTTCGATCCCGGAAACACGTCCCGAGGCGGCGGCGGGCTTTCCCCGCCTGTTGCGGGAATGGCGTCAGAAGCGCCGGCTGTCGCAACTGGACCTGGCGCTGACCTCCGGAGTCTCGCAGCGCCATGTCAGCTTCCTGGAGTCCGGGCGGGCCAACCCCAGCCGCAATATGATCCTGCAGTTGAGCGAGACGCTGGAGGTTCCGCTCCGCGACCGCAACGTCTGGCTGACCGCGGCGGGATTCGCCCCGATCTTCCGGACCCGCGCCCTGGACGACCCCCAGATGGCTCTGGTGATGAGCGCCGTGCGCATGATGCTCAAGGCCCATGAGCCGTTCCCGGCCATCGCCCTCGACCGGGCCTGGAACGTCGCGCTGTCGAACAAGCCCTTTGACCTTCTGGGCGCCATGCTGGGCGAGGATATCTGGACCCGGGTCGGCGGCGAACAGCGCAACCTGATGCGGCTCTTCTTCCATCCGCTTGGCATTCGCCCCTTCGTCACCAACTGGCCGGCGGTGGGGCCCTTGATGTGGCGGCGCGCCCAGCGGGAGGCCGAGGCCCTGGGCGGCCAGGAGATGAAGGCGGTGCTGGATGAGCTCGCACCGCTTCAGGATCCCGCTGTCCTGTGGTCGGCCGCCGACACCGCGCTGCTGCCGGTGATGCCGTTCAACATGCAGATCAAAGACTTGAAGATCTCAATGTTCGCGGTAATCGCGACCTTCGGCGCCGCCCAGGACGTCACCGCCGACGAGCTGAGGCTCGAAACCCTGTTCCCGGCCGACGCGGAGACCGAAGCCCTGTTCCGCGGCGCCGCGGCCGGAAGCCAGCCATAACCCGCGAGGTAATTGCGCCGCCTGCGGCAGGTCCTGACTATCGTTGGACACCAGACCGCAGGAGACCCTCATGCCCGCAGAATCCCCGTCCCCCGTCGAAATTGTTCGGCGGTCCATGAAGCTCATGGAGCCCTTGAACTACGACGACGCCCTGAAGCTCGTCTCCGCCAACTGCGAGTACACGAACCCGCCGCCGATCGGCGCAGTGCGCGGACCGGCGGGAATCCGCGCGGTGCTGGAACCCTTCTTCGGGCCGACCTCGGAGAACGAGTTCAGGATTCTGCGGGAGGCCGTCTCGGGGCCCGTCGTGTTCCTGGAGCGGCTGGACCGCCACCTGTTTGGCGACAAGTGGGTCGAGCTGCCGGTAACCGGCGTCTACGAGGTTCGCGACGGCGTCATCACCTACTGGCGCGACTATTTCGACGCCCCGACGATCATGTCGCAATTGCCGTCGAGGTAGCCGGCGCGGCCTGACGCAGCGCAGTCATGTCTCGCCAAGTCCACAGGTTCTGGCTGAAGATCACGGCGATCCTGGTCGGACAGCCGCCGCGAGCCACTATTGGGCCCCGTGCCGAAACGGGCCTAAGACCCCATCGGACTGGCGAACAACAAGGAACCCCGCGACATGAATCTCGGACTGGAGGGCAAGGTCATCTTCATCGCCGGCGGCAGCCGCGGCATCGGTCTGGGGATTGTCGAGGCTTGCCTGGCCGACGGCGCCCGGCTGGTGATCACCGCCCGCGGCGCCGACGAGCTGGAGGCGACGCGCGCCCGCCTGGCGGCGATCCACGGCGAGGACCGCCTGATCGCCATCTCCGGCGACATGCGCGACACCGCGGTGATCGAGGCCGCCGTGGCCCGCGCCGAGGACGAATTCGGCCCGATCTTCGGCGCCGTGGCCAATGTCGGCCTGCACCCCTGTCCCCCCGGCTTCGAGGTGGACGACGAGACCTGGGACGCGGGCTTCAGCCAGAACCTGGACTCCGCCTGGCGCCTCTCGCGGGCGGCCCTGCGGCGGATGACGCCGCGCGGCGAGGGCTCGGTGCTGCTGATCAGCTCCATCGCCGGCCTCGGCGCCCTGGGCACCCCGCTCACCTACGGCACCTCCAAGGCGGCCATGAACCACCTCACCAAGGAACTGGCCCGCATCGCCGGCGCCAGCGGCGTGCGGGTCAACGCCATCGCGCCGGGCAACATCGTCTTCCCGGGCGGCGACTGGGAAAACCGCGCCAACGGCCCCCGCGCCGCGGCCTGGAAACGCTGGATCGACCGCGAGGTGCCCCTGCAGCGCTTTGGCACGCCCGCCGAGATCGGCGCCGTCGCCGCCTTCCTGATGAGCCCGCTCGCCAGCTTCGTCACCGGCGCCGTGGTGCCGGTGGACGGGGGCCAGACGCGGTAGGGGGCCGCCGCCCGCAAGTGGACCCCAACACCCGCCTGCCGGCGCCCGCCGCAAGCGGATCGTGTCGCCAAGGGGTGGGGAGCGGACGTTCTGTCAGTTCGAGATGACGACCCAGGGATGACGGTGCTCCTCGTGGACCGCCTGCGATGGCGGCGGGAAGGCGGGATCAGCGAACGAACCCACCGCCACTGCTACGATGTCGGGCTTCCGACCCGGCTCCCAGAAAACCGTGGAGCCGCACGTCGGGCAAAAGTGGAAGGCGACGTCATATCCGCTGTCAGAAGGTCGGGTGAAGGTCTGCATAGTGCCGGTCCGTTGAACGTCTCCACGCGCAAAGAACGCCGCCAAACCATAGGTGCTACCGGTTCGCTTCTGGCAGGCGGGGCAGTGGCACAGGGAAACCTTGGCGGGTTCACCTTCGCAGCGAAGGGAAAGCTGCCCGCAGGCGCAAGTGGCAGTTCGGATCATGGCGTCCTCCGAACGAGAGGATGCTGTCGCCAATGAACGTCCGCAACGGGGCGAGAGCAGTCGATCATCCTGTCGCCCAAACAGACATGACCCTGCCGGGCCGACAGCAGACCTTCCAATCGTCTGTGAAGGGTGGTTTGCGGAAGTTGCCTCCGCTAGTCGCTGAACGCCTCTGCGTCGAACGGAACGGATGAACCCAGCGCAGGAGCGAACTTCGTCCCCAAGCAGGCCGCGTGAGCGTACAGTTCCTGGCTCGGCGGGTTTCGCTTAATCCACAGCGCGGTCAGAGCGATGGATACCGCGCCGACGTCACTGCTGGTGATTGTCTGTTCGCAGAAACAACAGACGGCCATAGCTATTCCCCGAATGGACTGTTGCTTCCTAGCAGCTGCCATGCGGAACGTCTGTGGTGGGTGATGGGGTGGACGCCCCCGGACGGCATCGACGTGCCAGAGTGAGGTGTTGA